>JAEZXR010000137.1 GCA_023419605.1 Bacillota bacterium
ATACACTATTAAAATATCAATGTTCGGCCCTTTATTGGGTTTGTTTCTTATGCTCATTTTTATTTTGCTAAACACCTAAATTTTTTTATTAAAAAACTATTGACTTTAACTAGCTGGTCTTGTTCCTTGCTAAGGAGCTTAACAATGTTGAAAAACAAAAGGACTATCGTTGTTTTGTCAGTATGTGCTTTAGTGCTTGTAACGGCGAGTGCTTACAGCTTAAAAGCTAATGCAGGAGCTATGACACTGGCAGACAAAAAAGTGGTGTATGAAAATGCAAAGAAAAATTTTGAACAGAAAAAGACTGATTTTGAAAATGCAAAATTACCAACGACCGCAGAAGGCATAAACGAGAGATACGAGCAGGGAATTGCGTTAAAACAACAAGAGGCAAAGAGTGTATCCGACTTAAAGCAAGTTGCACAAATACCTGTCGATGAAGCCCAAAAACTTCAAAGTGATATTCGCAGCATGAAATCAGTTTTAGAAGATTTAATAAATGGGTTCGATTTAAACAAAAGTGATGAAGCAGCAGAAGTAGCAAAGATCAAAACAAAGTTGGCCAAAATTGAACAAATAGAAAAGGATTATAAAGAGGGTAAAAAATCATTTGAACAAACAAAGATAGATTTTCAAAATGCTAAAATGACAAAAATTAATTAAATACTAATAACAATAAATAGTTAGAAACCTAGTGAGTCAATCACCAGGTTTCTTTTTTGTATTTATACTTCGAGTATAAAGGGAGGAAAATGATGTTTCATCGTTGAATTTTGTGATATAATTAAGCAAAAAATGTAATTTATTACAGGGGGAGGGCGGTGTAACTTATGAGGTTTGTCAATAAATGGTCGTATTCTTGTGCTAAAGGTTTAGCAGGGGTATTAAGCGAAAACCACCAAAAAAGGTCCATATATTATTTCGGCTTTCAAATTGCGATTGGTGGTGTAGTCAAAACCGTTATATTAGTGTCTATTTCGCTATTGCTTGGAATCTTTATACCCACGCTGTTAATATCGTTGACATTCGCTTCGCTGCGGATTATTGCCGGGGGCTATCATATGGATACCTACGGTAAATGTCTGTTTGTATCTATGGGGCTTTTTATCACAGTAGCACTAATCGCACAATATACATACCATTACTGGAATTTTATGTACCTAGCGGTACTAATTGCGGTGGCGTTCATTTTAGGGCTTTATGTACTGGTTAGATACTCCCCGAAGGATACGCCAAATAAACCAATCACAGATCCCCAGGAGATACGGAAATTTAAAATCCTGTCTATTGTTTACCTCTTTATATGGTCGATAATAACTTCGGTATTAACTTTCTATGGGCTGAATATGTATGTCCTATCGCTGTGTTTCGGCGTGCTACTTGAATTATTCGCAATAACACCCACTGGACATAAATTCTTTGACAAGATAAAATACGGACTAAATTTTAAAATGGTAAAAAAATAAAAGCCTTTGCAAATGCAGGGCTTTTTATTTCAATCTTTTAAAGTGTGGAATCATGCTATTAATCATATCTGTAATCAGCATAACTTCTTCCTGTGAACATTTATTAATCAGTCTTTGAAGTTTGTCGGTTTTAATGTCATTTTTCGATATGCCTCTTATAAGATAATCAAGCGGTACATGCAAGCAATCCGAGATATTTACAAGCGTTTCAAGGCTCATTTTCTTTTCCCCACGTTCTATTTGTCCGACGAAATTTGGTGATAGTTCAAGTAATTCAGCGAACTTTTCACGGGTTAAACCGAATTTTTCCCGTTCTTCCCGTATTCTCTTTCCAATTTCTTTATAATTCATAACGATTCACCCCTGCAATAACTTTACAGGGAATAGTAATAATTAAAAACCATATGTTAGGGTTATTTATATAACGCAGATAGGGTCGTGTCGTGATTTGTCGAATATTATAATACTATCTAAATTTGTAAATAATTATCAGATTACCGTTTACTTTATAGAAAAACTGTAATAAAATATCTACATGGGGAGTAGAACGAAGGGGGGGGTTTTATGTGGTAATGAATTTATATATGTTGCTTTTCGTATCGCTACCTGAAGCATTTTTGAATTTAGCAATAGTTTTGATTATTACCGGAGGTAAAGATAACTTAAGAATAAATAGACAGAACGTTATCCGATTCGTGACTTGTCTTGCTCTTATGCTAACAACTTCATGGTTTATTCGTCCCATTGCTCCTAGTATAATTATTAACGTAATATTACATACCATAGCATATTTGATTATAATTTCTATTATATATAGATTAAACGTGATATATACTTTATTCGGTGTGGCCTTTGCAATACTGGTAATGTCTACTGTAGAGGTAATGTTCTTGCCGTATGTGATTAATTATATCTTTAAGGGAATGGAAAATTTCCAAAAAGCTTACCATTGGTATATATTGCTTTCATTACCTCACCGGATTGTTCAGCTTCTAGTCATAGCATTTTTCTGGAGATATGAGGTTTTGCTGCTAACGAGGATTAACCGCCGTTTTCATAGTTATTTTGTAACATCATTTTTACTATTGGCGTTTGTTGAACACATATTCTATTTTATTTTTGTTACCTATAGCGATAAAATGTCGTTAGCTTATCAAATAACTTATTCTTTAGCGATGTTCACTATGGTACTGGTACTCAATGCTTTCATTTTTAGATTTATGTATATCGCAATAGGTGGAGTAGTGGTTAACGGGTATAATAAGTATAAAGAGCTTGAGGAAGATGCCAAATTTGCCTTTAGTGAGATACGCAGTTTATTAATAGAAAATAAGGTTGATGAAGCAATAAATCTTATTGACGACCTTAATAGGTAGGGGCTTTATTATAAAATCTGATAATCGGAGGTGATGGAATATGAAGGCAAAAATCAGAATACTAATCTCGCTATTCTCAGGAATCATTACTTTGCTTGCTTTATCGGGTGTAAGCTCGGCGTGTGCGTCATCTTTGTATCAACCAAAAGTACCTAAATGTTTAACTGAAAAGAAATAGGAGTACGGAACGAAAACGCCCTTATTGCTGAATTGCTTTAAGGGCGTTTTTGTTTTTTAGCTTGTTTTATTAAAGTGTTTACAAATTTTTCGATTTTTTCAAGCTCCAGGTTATAGTCTTTTATTTTTACTGCTAACTGTAAATATGGAATAAAGTTTTTATCATAGAGATATTTTTCAAAAGCGTAAAGTTCGGGACTGAATGGTTTTCGTTTACTACCGATTGGTAGTTCTGAATCATCGGTTATTCCTAATATATAGTCGGCTGAAACGTTAAAATGTTTTGCGAATGATGCAATAGAAATCGTATCCGGCTCACGTTCTCCTATTTCATACTTTGATACCGACTCTCTGCTTTTGCCGACTGCTTTACCTACTTCGTCCTGGGTCTGCCCCTTCTTGTCACGTAAATTTCTTAGTCGCTCTGCAAAAACCGACATAGATATGTTCACCCCCACGCACAATTATATGACGAATATGGTATTAAACGCAATCATTTTCTAATTTTACATAAAATAATTTATATTTTGCGTATTCAAACATTTTTGTAAAAATTTGCTTTGTTTTGGTTGACTATTTCCAAAGCTCATATTATAATTTGATGGTACATAATGTACCGCATATTACAAATGTTTAATGTGTAAAAATCCTTTGTAGTTAGTGATATGACGGATATTGTGGGTTTGAGTAGCGATAAAATAAATGGGTTGAAACAATTAATTATAACGATAAAAATACCAAGTTTGTTAACGCTATTGGCGTTACATGTTCACCATTTTAAACTACGGGTATTGGTAGAGGTAATAAGCTAATAGGGGAGGAATACCAGTATCGAAAACAGGGGATAGGGTAAAATTCCCCTTTCCCTCATGTCTTATTGTAACGTAAATTATGAAAGGGACTGCTGATGTTAGGAAATGATTTCTATGCATGGTATCAAAAAAACCCGAATGAGGCAACGATCACACTAATTACAATGATATGTATAGTGATTTTTTTGTTTTCCGTAAGGGTGTACTTAAAGCATAAAGAAGAAAAGAGAAGAATGAGGGAAAGGTTAATGGAAGAACAATTCAAACGCAAGTACAATATAAGATAAACGAATTTTTGATTGGGTCCGAAAAAAGCCAGTTACTGTGACGTCACAGAAAGAAAAAACGCTAATTTTTATTAGTGGCATCAATAAAGGGGGAGCGTGGGATGCCGACGGAGGATAAAACGATAGGTAAAATAAGCGAATTACAAAAATATCTAAATTGTATTGCTATAATCGGAAATTTACATAACGAAAAAGTTTTAGAAACAAGCAGAGAATTAGATATTTTGATAACGAAATATTATTTAGAAAGAGAGAAAGAACAAAAAAACAATATCTGATTTTTGAAATTAAAGTTTGTCGCCTATGGTAGAACGCTGCGACTGAAGTGAATAGTTTTGATATTATTTTTGTTCCTAAATAGGTGATAATTACATTAATACTCTTATCTTTTTCCTTTGTTTCCAAGTAATATCCAACTTACTTATGTATTAAACAATCAAAGGATTTATACGAGGTTTCTCTTAATTTCATGAAAACAGGTGATTTTTGAAGATATTTCCACACAACGTGTGGAACATATGTTCTATAAAGTTTGTATATTGATACCTTAAATGGTAATATATTACTATGATTTTGTGTTGAAAATAAGCAATACGTCTCGTGGAAAATTTTAATTTGGAAGGAAAATAAAATTACGATAATAACATATGGTCCGTTTAGAAATGTAATTTTATATAATGATAAATTTAACTCAAATGTAATAAATTGTATATTTCTTCATGCTATAATAATAGGATATAGCCCATATAAGTGTTATGTTGGTGGATGGCTGTATTATAGCCTTCTACTCATATATAGTAAAAAGCGTTGTAAAGGAGGTAGACAAGCTATGATATTTATAAGGTCGCCGGACAATGTAAAAAGGCTCTCGCATATCCCTACGTTCTGACCCGTCAAAGTCGTTTGATTGTGTGGATATTCAAAGAGCCTTATGCCTAATAATGTATAACTAGAATGTTCTGTAGTCAATGTGAAAATGAAAAAGTAGGGTATATTTTTATGAAAAAAATATTATCTATGATTCTTATTTTGTCATTCATGATTTCAATGTTTACTTGCGTTAATGCATCTTCCGACAACTCTTCAAAAATTAGCAAACCGGAGATGCTTGTCCCGGTAATTGATAACAAAAATTTAGAACTTAAGTTAGTAAAAACGTATACCACAAAAGAAAAAGATAAGGATGGTATCGAATGGACAGATACTGTCTATAGGTATCAGGTAACAAGAATAAATAATGAGACCAACACACAGAATAAAAATGATGGTGCCCAATCATCAAATGCTAATGTAACAGCAGAACTCCCACCTATTGATGCACGTATAGAGTCCGTGGTTGGTACAGACAGCAATCGCACGTACATAAGATACTACGGAAGGTGTTATTCTGAATATCCGGTAACTGCAAACATGTCAATGGCCCTGTTGAGTTGGGTTGGTGATGTTATAAATAAGTGGATAGTGGAAGACTCACAACCAACCTATACGAATACAGGCACTGCATTAGCGACACCAATTTATGTTTACAGGTATCCTACATTGGGCATGTGGATGAGTAGAAATCAGTTTACCCTTTCTGCTCCAGACTATAAACCAACAAGCGGTACGGCCTATTCGGGTCAACTGTACGTTGAACCTTATTAAAAGATAGAGGTAAAGAATGGATATTTCAAAGCCTATTATAGAGAAGGAAAAACTAATTGGACTATTAGGGCAGTTTACAACGCAAGAAGCTGATATTCTTAAATTGCGTTATGGGGTAGAGGAACCGCCTATGCCATTATACAAGATAGCAGAGTTAAAAAATATGGATGAAACTTCATTAAAACTTATGTTAAGAGACATTGAAAAACGCATGTTGAAAATGTTAAGAGAAAATAACTTATAGAGAAATAGTCTCTTACATGAGTAAATGCAACTTATTTTAGCCTGACGACAAAGCCTCGTTGGGCTTTTCCCTTTTTATAATTATTCATCGAATATATTTCTATTGATGCTTAGTTGTTTCTACTAATCAAATATTTTTTCCCTTTGGCATATGAGTCGGGGGACGGTTCCTAGACTCATTCAACTTATTATGTTATACTTCAAACGTAACCGTCTAAATAAGTCAGTGTATAGGAACTTCCCTGATTCTATGAGACAACTCTCTAAATTAGAGTTTGTAGAGTTTTCCGACTCCAGTCGAAAAACTCCAAAGGAGGTTTAGCGTTGAATACCAGGGAGGCTACTCAAAAGTATCGGTTGAATCAGTGGACTGAGATCATCCGTGAATGTCGCAACAGCGGACAGACCGTCTCTGCGTGGTATGCGGAGCATGCTATCAATCCGAAAAGTTACTACTACTGGTTAAAACGTGTTCGTATGGCTGCTTGTGAAACCCTTCCATCCCTTATCCCTTAGTGGCGGAAATAGCCCGATCGTACCGGTAGACACTCCAGCTCATACAGCCGGTACTGGTCCTGCAGATCAAGAATATTACTCTACATACCAGGAATTCCGATGGCTCCCGGAGGGCCTATCCATTGATCAACCAAAGGCAGTGAAAAAACTGAAAATCGGGACCTGTCTTTACTAGCTAAGGGTGTCTAAAGTGCGCATATTTACTGGATTTTCCGACACTTTTATGCTATGCCGTACATAGTAAAAACCGTACAAAGGAACTGTCATTCATGAGCACATCCGATCAGATAACAACACTGGAAAACAAACGTCTCTGTAGCCTTGCTGAAGAAGACCGTTTCCGCGAAACTTGTGGAACCACTCTTGTTTCGGCGGGGGAGGAGTTCATCCACACTGAAATCGAGTTCATTCCCGCTAAAGCTAGGGTCATTGACTACTACCGTGAAACCTTCGAGTACCGCACCTGCCGTAAGAATGGGGAAACCTACATGGAGCCATCACTGATGCCGTATTCGGTAATTCAGCATTCTATAGCGTCTCCCTCTACCATTGCATAGGTCATGCATCAGAAGTTCGTCAACGCCCTTCCTCTTTACCGCCAGGAAAAGGAGTGGAAGACTTTTCTCAAAGTAATGAATGTAAAGACAATAACTGCCGATTGCTTAAAAACTAATACACCATCATTTAACCTATTAGGAAAAGTAGAGATAGCTGAAATAAAACAAGGTGATGAATTAGTCTGCCTTGAATTGAATTCCTTGTGTTGCCATGGGCAAAATCTATTGATGGAGTAAGTCACACTATAGATGATTACCGCCCTGGGCCCTTAACCCAGGGCTTGATTTTTTATATGGTTATAGACAGTGTTGGGCATTAACGGTATTATCTTCCTATGAGGCGTTTCGTAAACACAAAAGTATGCGGTTTGAAAACTTTTACAAATAATTGGTAAAATAAATTCTGTTTTAGAGTTCGTTATCTTTTGATTATTTACTTTAAAAGTGTTTTATCCTTTTTGGATCGAGTCCGGTTAATTGGGATATTTGGCCAGCCAGGCAGGATAATCTGTGTTAATTAATGATTCCGGCCAATATCCATACCAGCTGTATCCAATTCTTCTTTCCTGTTCAATTTCTGCCAGACTGTATTTCTTTACACCGTCACGTCCTGCGAAGAACGGTTTATTGGTGCCTATTTCATAATAACGGGCCCAAATAGGTTTTGCGGCAGGATCCTGCACGATCCATGCATCGGTAGATGATTTTTCTACTCTGATTCCTTTGATCTGTACCTTGTTTAAATAGGCTACTCCTGCTTTGATGGTAGTTTTGAGAGCAGCACTTGGATTGTCCACATTCATCAAGAAGCGTAGAATACTTACCGATTCGCTGCTGACATTGCCTGGG
Organism: Bacillota bacterium; assembly: GCA_023419605.1. Classification (GTDB taxonomy): domain Bacteria; phylum Bacillota; class Clostridia; order Acetivibrionales; family JAEZXR01; genus JAEZXR01. Next base: position 7,928 of record JAEZXR010000137.1, read on the forward strand.
AGCTCATATGCCCTTGCAGATGTGGGCTTCAGCGTAGAATAATCATGCTGCTGACACCAAAGCTGCCTTTCTCCGTTTGAGACAATCTGGGTATTAATTATGCAGTTGATGGCTTTTGTAACTGCTGCCGCACATTTACTTGCCAATGTACTGTCCACCCACGAAAAATCACCGGATTTTTTTGAAATATCGTCTAAGAGGATGACGACATTTGTCATGGCATTATCATTATACGTAATATGCATATGATATCCTGTAGAATTGTATATCTGCGGAAAGCCACCATTTGCATACTGCATATTCAGGAGGAAATTGATTCCTTTAACAGCCGCATTCTTATACGTGGTATTGTTGGTGCTTTTGAACTCTTTTGCCAATCTTCTTATTTCCGTATAGGTTGCTTTGTTATCGATAGTGGATTTTGCCCAATCCCCGCTGGTCTCGCTGTAGGTCTTTTTCCATCCTCCGTCGGAATTCTGGTTTGATACAATCGCCGCTATGGTTGCCGTTTCGCCGTCCCCCGCCAATGCAACAGCACTGAGGGAAATCAGCATACTTGCCGCAACCAGGAAAGATACTAGAATTTTTGTACTTTTTAACATTTTTCTCATAAATCGATACCTCCAATATTTTTTTAGTCGGACTGTGTGTAAAGCCTGGACAGAATAGGGAATGATAGATTACCTGTCTGCCCTATAGGTTTTTAAACCCGAAATGCAGGAAAATAACTTGATGCTTTATAGATAACGAACTCTAAAACTAAATTTATTTTGCCAGTTGAGGGTTAGTTCGGATATATGCCTTGAACTTTTTCAAAGCAGCTACAAGCTCCTGCTCGTGAATGGCAGCAGAAACATTAGATATAAACTCTATTCCTTCCCATTTGTACACCACTATTGCATGGGATAAGGAATTGGATCATATTTCCAATATACTAACTGTATTGCAATTTAACAAGATACATTTTCATCGTATAGCATACAAATTATAGGAAAATGGATAATTGCTATAGAGATCCACGAAGGATTGAATGTAGTAGGAAACTGTAACAATGCCAACAGTTCTATCTTTTATGGCAAAGAGGGTGAAATTATAACTGGGGTTTTGTAAAAATCCCTTTGTTAGGGGTTAATTTTTCTTAAGTTTCCTTATGGGCTGTACCCCTTAAATATAGCTACTTTATTAACTATTTTTATTATCATGCTTTAAGAAACTAGAGAAATGTTTATAGCTTTTCCAAATCTATTTTTGAGATTCAATAGGAAAAATGAATGACTTTCTCCGTACAAAAAAATCCATCCTGCTTTACAATCTGTAAAGCAGGATGGATTTTTGTACATAATTTTTTATAGGCATTTTTATTTATTATAAGAACAGAAAATCTTATACTTTATGCAAATATGCATAAAAGGTGGTTATCAGTTTAAACAAGCGGCTTTTGCATCCCACTTCCGTCCCTCCGGAAAGGAAACCTCACCGTATTCCGGCTCAGGGTTTACCGGGGGCAGCCGGCACGGCCTTCGCCGCCCCTTAAAATCCGCATTCTTTTAATTTCTGCGCTTCGATGCCTGCCAGCATCACAATTCCAATCCCATGAGGGTCGTTCAAAAGCCAGGATAGATCGTTCTTGTAATAGCCGGCTGAAAAAGACGAACCGGACCCTCTGCAAACGCCATAAATATTTCCGGCCTTATCGATGGATTTCCTCGAGATTCCTTCCCATGCCTTAAATACGGACCGGGTGTAGGCTTCCGTATTTTTCAGCCACCCCAACCGTACTCCCCGGGCAAAGGCATAAGCAAACATGGAGGTGCAGGAAGTCTCCGGATAGGATTCAAAATCCGTCAGCACCTGATGCCACATTCCCTCTTCATCCTGCAGGGCAAGGTATCCCTCCGCCAGGTCGTTAAACATCGCCAGCAGCGCATCCCTCTTTTGGTGCTCTTCGGGCAGTACAGCCAGCAGCTCCGAGAGGGAAAAAGCAACCCAACCGTTTCCTCTCCCCCAGGGCACTCCGGTGGCGGCATCATGCCGGAAATCATAAATGTGGGACATGATTTTTTTCTCCGGAATGTAGAGGTATTTTTTATAAAACAGGAACTGTTGTGCAGCATCATCGATATACCGGCTCTCTCCGGTAAGCCGGTAATACCTGCACAGGAAGGGAACGCTCATGTATAAGTCGTCCGCCCAGAGTGTTTCCACCATCAAGGCACTGTGGGAGCCTTTCCTGTATAAAGTCCCTTCTTCCAGCCGGGATTGCTGGTTGCTGATATAGTCGGCAATATCATCGGCCAGTTCCCGGGCGCCTGTAACCTCCGCGTGCTGCAAAAGCTCCAGCATCATCGATCCGAAGGAACCGCAGTCATCCAGGCTGTCTACCGCAGAAATCTGGTTGTTAATTCCGGCTGCACCGTATTGCAGCCGGTCCCACAGCGAATACCAGTAGCCGGAGGTGCAAAGCTCCACATGGCGCTTGATATATTCCACGATATCCGGCCGTTTCAGCAAAAGCCCTGTCTGCAGCAGCCCGTACAGGGTCACTCCCAGGGGATAATTCCATTTGCCGAAGAGTGTATTCTCCAAAAACAGCCTCACTCCGGCTCCCGGCATATCCAGCTGCCAGAAGATGACCCCATCTTCACTTTCCACCAACCGGTCTCCGCTCTTTAGCGATTCATAGTCCACTGGAGCAGCCTTTGCAAGTGGTCCGGCATAAAGCCATTTCTCCCGGGTTCCTTTCACCGGCAGGGGAAGGGTAAAGGGGAGAGGGCGGCTTTCTAAAAAAATTTCCAGCTCGAATCCCCATCCGGTTTCACCGCAGCCGCTTTTCACAAAAACATCCTGCGCTCCCGCTTCTGCTAAAATCCTTTGCTCAAAGCGGCCTCCTGTTTTTGAGGCATAGACCTCCAGGCCGCCCAGATGAATTTCAATGTCTCCGGTACTGCTTCCTTTCAGGATGCAATCCTGTTTTCCCTGTCCCGGAATGCGGACCCTGGACCATCCCACAGCAGCAGAGTCCTTTCTGAAACCGAAAATACGCTCCAATTGTCCCTTACAGCTCTCTTGCTCACTCCATTGCCCCTGGGGAAACCAGGATTCTCCCGTTTCTGCTTCAGATGCATTTGCAGCCGGAAGCACTTGCATATCCTCCCACCGGGGCTCCGTGATAATCCAGCCTTCCTGTCCATCCCGCTCTGAAGAAGGCATGAGGAAGTGAAGGGGGAAGTTCTTATAGGCTCCTGTACCAAAAACTCCGCCAAAACCGATAGGAGTTTTTGTAAAACGAATGACGAAGCAGTTCCATCCGCTTTCCAGCTTCACAGGAAAATTTCTTTTCACGGAAAAGTTTCGTTCTTCCTGATTATTGGATTTATACACCAGCTCTGCGTTGCAGAAGACTTTCATAGGTCCGTAGGCGCTGGCAGAGAAAGTCATTTCTCCCTCCTGGTCACTCCAAAGCTTCGCCCAGGCATAGGCAATCTGCTCATTTTGTGCCTCCGGATATAATGCTTTCAAATCGAACTGATACCGGTAATCCTGCGTCCGTTTAAAACCGTTTTTATGGGATGCTCTATAAATAAAAGGGTGGGGAGGGTTCTGCCCCATATACCGGTTTGCAATGGTCTCCAGTGTTTTCTCAATGTCCTCTCCCAATTTATAATAAATGCTGTTCATCTCATCGATATATTTTTCCATATTTTCATCCTCTCTGGTCCTTTCTCGGGTGAGTTCCCTCTATTTTTCCGGCCGCAGAAACAAGAATGCCGTTACCCCAGCCGGACACCTAAGGATCGGCTAAAATATTACTTCGGATACCTTTTTGGGGCTGGTCGCAAACTATGTTTGCTGCTCGCCTATGCATCCTAGACACGGGGCCAAGCTGTAGCAGCCCGAAAAAGTTTTAACCGAAGTTATACTTTAGCGATTCCTAAGGCATGGGGCTTAGTCCTTCCCAGCGGACCACCCAGGAACCATCCGCGGGAAAACCCGGCGCTTCTCGTTCCGGCCCGCCATCCCAGCCTGCGGCCATCATCGCCACTGCTAGAAGGAGTCCTCCGTTTCCAGGGAGATACAAAGGAAGATCCTTTCTTGTTACCTGCCGGTTATGCCCATTGGTCAAATAAGTGTTTTTAGGGGCATCCATCAGCAGCGCATCAATGGCAAGATCGCCTTCTCCCAGGCGGGCTGCCGTCATGGCCACCATGGGAGAATCCCATCCCCAGGTCCGTTCCCAGGTCCAATCTTTCATCACCCTGTGAAGCGTTCTCCGCATGGTTTCCCTGTCTGCAAGCTTTCCGGGCAGAATCCCGTAAGCCCCCAGCATGGAAGGATGGTCAACATTGAACTTGGTGAAGGTTTCAGCGCACTTTTCGTGAGCCAGGTATACCCCCTCGGACTCCGGAAGCCTGGATATCTTGGTTATGATTTCCTCCCATTTTTCTTCCAGGGGCAGACCCAGCCTTTTTTTCCATTCCTGGGCCGTATGAAGTCCAAAAACCCAGTACTCAAGCTCATAAGTGGGGTTTAAGGTTTCCTCCGGCTTATGATTTTCCTGGGCGGGAATCACCGGAGGCCCTAAAACAAACCGGTCCTTCTCTTCGTCATAGTGGGCGAAAGAGGCCATAAATTCCGCTGTATGGAAAACAATGTCCTTATAGGTTTCCAGGGTCTCTTCGTCCGGCTGCGCCCGATAGCACAACTCGGCAAAGTAAATGGGGTGGGGCTGCTGCCAGATCAATAGGGGAGCGATGGGAGAAGGACTGTTATTTCCTTCTGCATCTACCATCTTCGGCCAGCGCGCGCCCTCATATCCCTGCATTTGAGCGATTTCAAAGGCTTTCCCCAGGATGGATTTATACCACCAGAGGCTTCTTTCCAAAAGCGGCGCCCTTCCCCAGAGCGGAAAATGGGCGGCATGCCAGAAGTGCATTTCCAAATGGGGTTTTCCATACCAGCTGTTGCAGGTCAGACCCGTTTCCTGTGGAGGGATGGTTCCTGCGCATTGGATGGCCGTTAAATATTGAGACAAAACAATTCTTTTTTCCAATTCCCATGCTCTGGGATCCTTGCTCTCGGCCAGTTCAATGGCTCCGCCCTCCGTCCAGAACCTTTCCCAGTGCTTGATACTAGCCTCTTCTACTGCCTCATAGGAGGGCAGCTCCTCCCGTATGAATAGGGGAGAGAAGCCGGTGACAAAGGAAATCCGATCGGTTTTTTCCTCCGGCTTACAGGTAAAGCGGTTTTTCTCTCTTTGGGTCACAATCACTTTCCGGGAAAAGGCGGCAGTAACAAAATACCGATCATGATCCAGCACACGAAGCCATTGGATTTGATGAGAGGATCCGCCGATTTTCTCCGTGCTGTGCCGGTCCATCCGGCTCCAGTTGGCTGCGTGCTTTTCATGGGACCCATAGGGAAAGTCAAAATCAATGGACAAGCGTCCTGCCTCGATCAAGGGGGATTCTACCGATACGGCCAATTGATCTCTTACGGGATGGCACAGCGTTTTCACCTGCACCGGAATTCCTTCTACCGTAAAGCGGCTCAGCAGAATGCCGCTCCAGAGATCCAGCTTCTGCTGTATTCCCTGAATATCTTCGATTTCGATCCTTCTTCCGTCAGATCCCAGCATTCGCAGGCCGATTTGTCCCAGATGCAGCCGGTGCGGGTTCTGCCGCATCCAGTCGTAGATTTCCTTCTGCTCTTTATGGTTGGAAGCATAGGGCACTTTGCGTCCATAGGTATCATACATTTTAAACCGGTACTCCTTAGGATCTACTCCTTCCGGCGCAGGGATGGTATGCCATCCCCACTGGGACTGGGTGCACAAGGACATGCTTTCCCGGTAAGCTTCCGGGAAAGACTGAAGCCCTGTGATATCCGCGCTAAAAGCAAATTCTCCGTTTCCTACGGAGAGAGGGGAAAAGACGTCAATTTCTTTTATTTCCGGATTGTGCCGGCTTACTAGTTGAAAACGATTGATGGTCACAGTATCATCCTCTCTTTAAAAACCTTTTTGTTCTATCTCCAGGCTTGCCAATATGAAAGGGCCGACTCCTTTATAGTCGTCGGAAACCACCGGCTCACTCACGTAGTAGGCATAGGAGCCGTCCCGGTAGGGGTTGCCTCCCAGTCCCGCCACTTTGCAGACTCCCTCCAGCGTTACTCTTCCCTCGGCGTCAGTTTTGACAAAATTCCGGATCAACCCGTCATAGCCTTTTTGCGCTGCTGTGATCCAATCCGGAGAAAGGTATCCTTTCCGCACTCCCTTGGCAATGGCGTAGAGGAACATGCTGGATGCCGAGGTTTCCAGATAGTTTTTCTCCTGGCCTCCTCTGTTCAGCACCTGATACCATAGTCCGGTGGAAGGATCCTGTACCTTCACCAGCGCTTCGGTTAACGAAGCAAGCACCTGAAGGATTTCTTTCCTTCCGGGTTGTTCTTGGGGAAGATAATCCAGCACATCCACCACCGCCATGGCATACCATCCCATGGCTCTTCCCCAAAAATTCGGGGAACAGCCGGTAACCGGGTCCGCCCATTTCATCCCTCTGCTTTCATCCCACCCATGGTACAGAAGTCCCGTTTCCGGGTCCCGGGTATGCTTTTCAATCAAAAGAACCTGACGAACAACGTCAGAAAAGCAGCCCGGCTCTCCGAACATTTCCCCAAACCGGGCATAGAAGGGAGCTGCCATATAAAGTCCGTCCAACCACACCTGATGGGGATAGATCTGCTTGTGCCAGAATTCTCCTTCTTTTGTCCGGGGCTGGTGCTTTAACTGCTCCCGTACACTCCAGGCTGCTTTTTTATACTTTTCTTCCCGGGTGATTTCATACAAGCTCAGCAATACTTTTCCCTGATTTACCTGGTCGATATTGTAGTCTTCTCTTTTATACGTCCCGATTCTGCCTTCTTCATCGACAAACCGGTCCATGCCCTGCTTGATATAATTAAAATACCGGGGATCTTTTGTCTTCTCCCAGACTGCTTCTACCGCCGTCAATATCAAACCGTTTTCATAGCACCATTGTTCCTTGTAGGGAGAAGAAGTTCCCATGACTGTTTCCGCCATTCTGACGGACCAACGATTTTCCATTCATTTCATGCCCCTTTCCGTCCTTTTGATACTACTGCGTTAGTTTGTAATGATCCTTGTAAAAATGGCAGCTCAAAACCGTTGTTGCTCATTTTTACAAGGCGTAATTTGTGAACAAATTACCAAAATCTTAGGTAATTAACGCGGGAATATTAGGTTGGCAAAAATATAACTTACGCACCCCCTGCGCGGATACCATGAAGGACCCGCACAAAAGCGCAAGTTATATTTTTGCTGCACCTTTACTGCTCCTATATATTGTGCGATAAAGGCATAGTTAGCCTTTTACCGCACCTACCATGACACCCTTGACAAAATATTTCTGCAGGAAGGGGTACAATGCGAGGATGGGGGCCGTGGCTACAACGATGACCGCGTACTTGATGGTCTCGCTGATCAGCTCCCGGTCACCTGCGCCGGCTCCTGTCGTCATGGTATTGGTATCGTTCTGTATGATAATTTCTCTCAATATCAGCTGCAGCGGGAACAGGTTCCTCTTCCGCAGATAGATCATGGCGCTAAACCAGGAGTTCCAGTGGGAAACCCCGTAGTATAGCACAAGAACTGCCACCGTGGGCAACGCCAGGGGAAGCATGATCTTGAAAAGGATTGTGATATGGTTTGCTCCGTCCAGCTTTGCAGATTCCTCCATACTGTCCGGAATCGATGCAAAAGCCGTCCGCATGATGATCAGGTTAAAGGTGCTGATGGCTCCGGGGATGATGAGCGCCCACAGGGAGTTGTCCAGCCCCAGGTTTCTGACGGTCAGGTAGGTGGGAATCAGCCCGCCGTTAAAATACATGGTAAATATTATAAAGAATGTAATAAATCCGTTGAACAGGACCCCTTTCCGTGAGAGAAAGTAGGCTCCCAGGACTGTCATGATAATATTCAGGAAAACACCTGCGACCACCACAAAGATGGTGACGGCATACCCGCTCAGAATGTTGGGGTTTTTCGCCACCGCTTCATAAGAGGCCGTGCTGAACCCCAGCGGCGCGAAAAGCAGTCCCTCGTGCATCATAAAATCCATAGGCTTGCTGAAGGAAGCAAAGACGATATAGAGCATCGGGTAAAGCGTTAGCAGCATGAGCAGAAACATCAGAAGTATATTGAGGGCATCAAAAATTCTTTCACCTAAACTTATTTTTATTTTCATATTCTCACCTTTACCAAAGACTGGTCTCACTTGTTTTTCTGCTGATCCAGTTGGAGCAAATTACAAGCAGAAAGTTGATTACGGAGTTGAACAGCCCCACAGCGGCGCTGAAGCTCCAGCTGAATTCCTGGATTCCCTTACGGTACACAAAGGAGGATATTACATCCGCTGTCTCGTAAGTTGTCGGGTTATACAACAGGATGATCTTTTCAAAGCCTACGTTCAACACACTGCCCATCCGGAGGATCAGCATGATGATGACGGTGGGAATCAGGCAGGGGATCGTGATATTCAGGGTTTGCCTCCACCGGTTTGCACCATCGATCTTAGCAGCTTCGTACAGTTCTTGGTCAATACCCGTCAATGCAGCGAGGTATATGATGGACCCCCATCCCACTTCCTGCCAAACTCCCGATATGACATAGACCGGAAGAAACGCGGAGGGATTGTTCAGCATGGTTTCCTTCGGAAATCCGAAGTAGGAAAGGAAGGTGGTTATGGCTCCCGTATCCTTTGTGAACTGTGTAATCATACCGCACACAACAACTGTCGAAATAAAGTGCGGCATATACGTGATGGTCTGCACCGTGCGGGAATAAAACCTGCTTTTTAATTCATTGATGAGCAGGGCCAGGAGAATGGGCGCCGGAAATCCCACAACCAGGGAAGTGATGCTGATGGTCAGCGTGTTTCTGATCAGCCGCCCGAAATAATAGGAACTGAAAAAATCCTGGAAGTGCTTAAAGCCAACCCATGGACTTCCCATAATTCCTTTTGCCGGGTTAAAGTTTTTAAATGCGATGATGGCTCCATACATGGGCGCATAATGAAAAAGAATGTAGAATGCGATGACAGGGATGGCCAACAGGTAGAGCTCTTTGTTTTTCCTGAAATCTATACGCAAGGTATTTCCAAGGGAGGACTTTTTTCGTGCAATTTTTTTTGGTGCTGTGCTAATTTCCAACTTCGGCACTCCTTTCATTTCATAGGAACCGGAGTCAACAGCTTTGTGCCGGTGGCACAAAGCTGTTAAATCCTATCAGCAGGTTATCTCTTGTTGAACCGGTCCAGGGCGTTTTGTTTCAACTGGATAACCCGGTCAATGTTCATCTTCTTCAACTGATTCAAATATTTATCATAGTCCTCGATGGGTGTCACTCCCATGATAAACTTATACTTCATTTCCTGTATATAGGTTGAAATGTCGTTCATCAATTTTGCCGATTCGGAGCTTTCCTCATCCGTAGGAGTTACGATAGGCAAAAACGGCGGCTTGTTGTGGTCGGACCATATCTTCACGGCTTCCTTCTGCTGCTGCAGCTCATAATACTGTTCCAGATAGCCCTTATCCTGAACAAAAGGTCCGCTTACGTTAGCTCTTGTATAATTTGACATAGCTTGCGCTACGCTCAGTTTGTCCGGATTCTTCATAACAAGATCCGAATAAGTCGGCTTGCCGTTCACCATGTTGTAGCTGACCCCTTCGGTACCAAAGTTGTACAGCAGGTTGCCCTCCTTGCTGTATCCATAGTCCAGGAAGCGTGCGGCCACATCTACATTTTTACAATTTGCCGTGATGACAATCTGCGTTTCGTCCACCATGTTGTCGCTGGCTGTTGTTTTCGAAACTTCTCCCTTTTTAGCCGCGGGGAATTTTACAGCCGTCAAATCAAACTTAGGATCTTTTTCCTTCATGACCGTTAAATAGCTTCCCAGGTTTCCTCCCCCTGCCCCATAGATTGCAGCGGTTTTCCCGTTCAGCATGTTGGCATCTACCGTTTTACGGTCTGTGCTTGCCACATTTTTATCCAGCAGGCCTTCTTTATACAGCTTGGCCAGAAAGGCCAGCATGTCTTTGTATCCCGGTTCCATATATCCGTATTTCACTTTGCCGTTATCATTATAAAAATCTGTCCGTATGCCAAAGGCATTTTCAAAGATCAGCATGACATTGCTTCCGGTTTTATCGCCAAAAGAGCTCAGCGGTATGGGAACACCTTTCTTTTCCTTAAAGGCTTTTAGTGTGTTGTACCAGTCGTCCAGCGTCTCCGGTGCCGGCAGCCCCAGTTCATCCAGCCAATCTTTTCTCATTATCGGTCCGGAGGTATTCAGAAGTGTCTTATCTCCCCGGATAAAGGGATAGCAGTAATAGGAGCCGTCGTCTGTCTTTACTTCCTTGTCAAAAGCCGGATTTTCTTGAAGATACTTTTTAAAATGGGGAGAATATTTATCCAGTACATCATTCAGCTTGAGTATAACACTGCTATTAATGGCATTGACCGGACCACCAGGAAATTTTGTCCATTTATACTCAATAATATCAGGCAGGTCACCGGATGCAACCAGTATATTCATGGTTTCCTTCTCCTGTCCTGCAGCAGGATGAATATACTGGATTTTAACGCCGGTTTTTTTCGTCAGTTCTTTTCCGATCTCCGTATCACCAAAATTTGTGGCATACCCTGAAATATTGGTCGCCAGTGCCATCCAATATTTTAAGGTCACATCGGTCTGTATGGGATAGGAAACAACTCCCGTCTGAGTACTTGATTCGCCCGCCTTACCTTTTTTCTCCGTTCCTGCGCCGTCTTTTTTCCCGCAGCCGGCAAAGGAAGCGCCGAATAAAAGCAAAGCCAGGGCCATTGAAATTCCCTTTACATGTCTTCTTATCATGCATTTTCCTCCTTATGCATTTTGCATCCGTTTTTATACTATGTTTTTATTTACAGATAACCAACTTTAAACATTATAATTCCCAAGGGGAAAAACGCCCGGGTTTTGGGGCAGTTTTGCCCCTGGATAAATTCAAGTCTAAAGTTGGTTATCTATAATGAGGCATCCGGTTATGGTGCTGATTTTGCAATGCCCCATTCATGTCGTATCAAAGCTTTGTACTATAGACAGCATAATACAGAAAAACCCGGGAGTAAATTGACAGATTAAAAAAGCAGATGACATTTCTTAACAGGCTACAAGCCTTGATTCATCTGCTTTTCAAACAAAATGGACATTTCTTTCATTCCATGACAGGAATTACACAGCACCGGAAAGCCGGACTGCCGCTTCTATTCGATTCTTTTGTATTTGCCGGGAGTTATGCCCTCCAGTTTTTTGAATACCCGCATGAAGGTCCGTATATTACTATAGCCGGCTGCTTTGGATACATCCTCCAGGTTATCCAGCTTATTCAGCAGTTCCTTTGCCTTATGGATCCGCACGCTATTGATATGGTCCGAAAGGCTTTCTCCGAAGTGCTCTTTAAAAGCTCTGGATAAATGCACCACATGCACATGGAAGTATTCTGCGATGGTGGTCACGCTCAAATTGGGATCGGAGTATCCGTTCTGTACATATTCCATGACATTGTTGACCAGCTGCAAATCCGTTCCCTTGTTTCTGCTTTGTTCTTTTGCTTGGATGTGTTTGCAAAAGCCATTCAGGATGTAAATCATTTCCCGCCGCATATCATTGATATTTTCACAGCCAATCAAGGTCTCTATGGGGTTCAGAGACTCCATCAGATCGTTATACCCGGCATAGCTGACTTCATTCATCGTCTTGATCATGGTGCTTACCAGATCGAACATCAGGCAGCGGGCAACCTTGACGGATAAAATAGAGCTCTCAAAATTCTTTTTAAAAATATCATTGAGAATGATTTGTGAATGCTCAAGGTCTCCAACCTTTATATAGTTGATCAACTGCTGCTCCACTTCCAGGGGATAATAATAATCACCTTTGGGCATTTCAATAATATCCTGGTAGTGATTGAAATCCTCAATGCCCAATACCTTCTTGTATTCCAGCACCTGCAAAGCTTCACTGTAGGCTTCGGGTATTCCCATCAAGGTTTTGTGGGCACTGCTGATGGCTACCTTGAATTGGATGCGGAAATGCTTGCTCATGAACTCCTGCGACTCATTGCCCACCCGTGACAGCTCTTCTTTGGCCTGTTCCGCCCCACCCGGTCCGAAATTTACAAGGCAAACCAGAATATCATCAATATCCGTCATGAATCCGAGATTGTTTTTTTGCCCGATCATTTCCTCGATGACATTGGTCATAATAAACTGGACCATTTTGAATTTTTCCAGACTGCTGGCGTCTTCCCGGATGGGCAGTTCCCCTGAAAAAACCTCCGCATAATCTTCAATATAGAAGATCATCACGGCAAAATCCTCCGTGTTGAAATGGATGTCGCTCAAAGCCAGAGCATCCTGAACCGGAAGGTTCCCTCCGATCTTCCCCTTGATCAGGCGTGTAAGCAGTTCCGACTTGATTTCCTTATTCTGCTGCTTTAAGATGGCATCTACCTTGTTCTTATCCGATTGAATTTGATGAACCATTTGATGGATAAACATGTATTCATTATCTTTTTTGCTAAAGTTCATGCCCTGGCTTTTTTCCAGCAATTTTACCAGCTCATTTACCGGGTTATAGTTTTTCCGCAGGGAAACACAAACTAAAACTCCGCCAATGCAGAGGCACAGCACAATCCCCACCAGAGTGAGCCTTTTAATATATTGGGCTTTTTTCCAGAAAACCTCATTCGGAACGACGGCTACATACTTCCAATCGGTAACCTGCGAGTTTGTATAGGAAATGACGGCTTTTCTTCCGTCAATCTTCGTATGGGTAAATCCATCCGCTCCCTCCAGATCCTCATACCGGAGTCCGGTGAGATCAAAATCGCCGCTGGAGGAGGTGATGATCTTATTCTTGTCGTCAATGATGGCCACAAGGCCCTGGTTCAGTGCCTCAATGTCCGCAGCATCCCCCATAAACTTCGATTCATCCATGGATATGACAATATTGGCATACCGACCGCTTCGGGATAACAGAGGAACCGTTCTCACCATCACAATGCTCTTCTTTCCCTTTTCCAGGGTGCTGAAATTCATGGAGGTGATGAAACTTCCCTTGTAGGCTTGGGAGATCATGCCATACCATGCTTCAAAGGTAACACCGGAACGGTTAAGGTATGTATCATAATGAAACCGGCTGGTTTTGTTTGAATAGCTGGATAGCACCAGGTCCATATGCTTAAAATAGATAAAAAAGTCATCGACAGAGCTTCCGGGAATCTTATAAGTCCCCAGGCTGTTGAGGGTCTGAAACAAATCGTAGCTGGATAGGTCATCCAGGTTCTTGTCATTGATGAGCAGGGCATTGACTCTGGAATTCAATGAGATTTCTTCACTCAGGCGTTGTGCGTCCGTCAAAAGACTATCCATTTTTTGCTGCATTTTCTTGAGAAGCAGCTTATTGGAGTTGTTGATCTCGCTTTCGAACATGGAAAACGTTTGGAGGTAAATCACTCCGCTGATGAAGATGGGAATCACTAAAATCAAGGAGTAGGATACCAGCCATGTAAATATGACACTGCGTTTCTTTGAAAACGGCGTTTTCATCTTTTGTCCACGACCCCTGTTACATAAGAATACGGCACAGTCCTTTTTTATATAAGGCACTTTCCAAGCCACCCTAATTATAGTATAAAACTTTATATTTTTCAAGTGCGCCTCAATCCTGAATTTTTCATGCAAAACAAAAGGCTTCACCGGTTCGACCAGGGGGCGGGAAAACATTGGGGACGGCATTGGATTTTATATAATGGAATATAAACCAGCACAGCGATTTTGAAAAGTATCTGGATGAAGAGCTGCAGCGGAAATCATCCGGATCTATGTAAAAATCAGTACATAAAAACAAAAAGAAATCATTCCATTTGTAAAGCATCCACCATGATGTAAAAATTCATTTATTTACTTTGGCGTGCATTAAACTTAAACTGATAAAAGCTGGATGATAGTAAGGCATAGATTTTGCTGCTGCTTACGTTGAACGATGTCAGTGAAAGGGGAGGACTTTTTAATGGGCGCAAATGCCAATGCACAAAGGAATGTAGTCTTTAAGACCGGGAAAGAGCGTTCCTTTGCTGAAAAATTTAAAAAAGGATGGAAGAAGAACTACTTTATTTATTTAATTTTGTTTCCGGTGGTAGTATATTATATACTATTTCATTATGTTCCCATGTATGGCCTCATCATCGCCTGGAAGAAATTTATTCCCGCAAAGGGAATACTGGGCAGCCCGTGGATCGGGTGGGATAATTTTACCAGTTTCTTTAACAGCTACTACTTCTTTCGCTTGTTTAAAAACACGTTTTTAATCAGTCTGTATGAAACTATTTTTGCCTTCCCGGCACCTATCATTTTTGCATTAATGCTAAATGAGGTAAAGGACGGCGCTTTCAAAAGGATTTCTCAGACCATCACCTATTTACCCCATTTTATTTCAACGGTGGTCATCTGTGGTCTTCTGACAGATTTCCTGGCTCCTGAGGGCTTCATCAATACTTTGTTTTCTTTTGTGGGGATAGAACCGACGGCCTGGCTAAAGGAGGCGGGCGCATTCAGAACCATATTTGTAGGCTCCGGAATATGGCAGGGCATAGGATGGGGATCTATCGTATATCTGGCAGCGCTTTCTAATGTAAACACAGAGCTGTATGACGCGGCCTATATCGACGGGGCAAACCGTTGGCAAAAAATGTGGAACATCACGCTTCCGGGGATTTGGCCCACCATTATCATCATGTTTATATTGCGGTTGGGACATATGCTGAGTGTGGGTGCTGAAAAGATTATTCTTTTATATAATCCTTCCACCTTTGTCACGGCGGATGTCATATCCAGTTTTGTCTACAGGCGGGGGCTTTTGGAAAGTGATTACAGCTTTAGTACGGCCATTGGTCTTTTTAACTCGGTGATTAACTATTTCTTTTTGGTTAGTGCCAATTTTTTGAGCAGAAAAACCAGTGAAACAAGTTTATGGTGATGGAGGGATGATAAATGAACTATAAAAAAACTATCGGCGAAAGAATATTTGATGTTTTCAACCTCTCCATCATTACATTGATTACCATCTCCTGTCTGTATCCATTCTGGTATGTGGCGATGGCATCCTTTAGCAGTGGGGCGGAAGTTGCAAAACACAGAGGGATCATGCTTTTTGTAAAGGCCTTTAACCTGGAAGCGTATAATGCGGTGCTTTCGAATCCGAATATATGGGTCGGGTATCGGAACACGATATTTTATGTAGTGGTAGGTTCGGCCGTGAACCTTATTATGACTACCTTCGGAGCCTATGGCCTATCCCGGAGGAATGTCTACGGCAAGGAAATCATTATGAAGATGATCGTTTTTACCATGTTCTTTGGCGGAGGATTGATTCCAAGCTTTCTATTGATGAAAAGCTTACATTTGGTAGATACGGTATGGGTATTAATTTTTCCGGGAGCCATCAGCACCTACAACTTGATTATTATGAAAACCTCATTTCAAGGAATTCCCGAAAGTATTGAAGAATCTGCCCGCATGGACGGAGCCAACGATTTTACCATCATGTGGCGGATTATCGTCCCGCTTTCCTTGCCGGTTATGGCGGTTATTTTTCTATTCTATGCCGTAGGGCACTGGAATGCGTTTTTCGGTGCAGTCGTATATTTGCGAAGTAGAAAGCTATATCCATTGCAGTTGGTTTTAAGGGAAATATTGATTTCGGGTTCTACCGATTCCATGATGACCGGACAGGTCGATGACCGGCAAGGATTGTCCGAGGTGATCAAGTATGCTACCATAATGGTGTCCACCCTGCCAATTCTCTGCTTATATCCTTTTTTACAAAAATATTTTGTAAAGGGCGTAATGATCGGTTCTTTAAAGGAGTGAATTTTAAACGGAAAGAATTTGCAGCAGGAATGAATTTTTGGCTGCGATTTCCCCATATACAGATTTTGTGATTATACAAGGAGGTAGATGAATGAAAAAAGTAATCTTTTTAAAACGGATGCTGAGCCTGGCTCTGGCCGGAACCCTATTTGTCTCTCTGGCGGCCTGCGGAAAAAGTCAGGACACCGTTCCCGTAGATGCCGGCCAAACGGATGCAGGTACCTATCCGATCGTGGATAAGCCCCTTACCCTGACCCTGTGGGTGGATATGCGAAAGGCTTCCACTACCATTCAAGACTTCAACGAGAAAGCCTGTTTCAAGGAAATGGAAAAGAAAACAGGGATTCATATTGAGTTTAAGCATCCGCCGGCAGGGCAGGTGACCGACCAGTTTAATCTCATGGTCGCATCCAATGACTATACGGATATTATTTGGAAAAGGCCCACAGAGGCCATTGCAAACCAATTTATCGTTCCACTCAACGATTATATCGACAAATATGCACCCGACTACAAAAAAATATTGGATAAGTATCCGAACTTTAAAAAATCCATGTATACCGATGAGGGGGTACTTACAGGCTTTGGGTATGTAATTCCCATGCTGGAGCAGAATATCATCAGCGGTCCCATGATTCGTAAGGACTGGTTGGATAAATTGGGTCTGAAGCTGCCGGAGACCATTGATGACTGGGAACAGGTTTTGACTGCGTTTAAGGAAAAAGATCCTAACGGCAATGGGAAAGCGGACGAGATTCCCTATGACAGTAAGAAAAATACGGAAATCATGCTGTTATCCAAGGCCTGGGGAGTAAAAAATGACTATTACCTCGAAGGGGAGCCGCAGACGGGCAAAGTTAAATATGGCCCCATAGAGCCGGCCTTTAAAGACTTTTTGGTCAAGATGAATGACTGGTATAAAAAAGGTCTTATCAATACCAATTACCTGACGACCGATCAAAAGCTGCTGGATGCGAATATTACCGGAAACAAATCGGGTGCGACCTATGGAGGCATCGGCGGATACCTTGGCAACTATACGGGGCTGATGATAAAAGATAAGGATTTCCTCCTCTGGCCCACCGTAATGCCCAGGCTTACCGCCAGCGGCAAGACATATGGCGAGATTGCCAGACAATGGACTCAGGGTGCTGCGGATGTGGCCTACATAACAACAGCAAACAAGCATGTGGTAGAAACGGTCCGCTGGCTGAACTGGGGATATACGGAGGAAGGCCAGATGGCATTAAACTTCGGCACGGAGGGTCAGACCTATAAAATGGTGGACAACAAACCGGTTTATACGGATGAGATTATGAAGAATCCGAAGGGGCTGTCCATTACCAATGCCCTTGCAAAAGACACCATGGTGGCGGATGAACATGCAACCTTCCAGAAGCCGGAGGTTCTGGAGCAGACCACCTGTGCATCACCGGCGCAAAGGCAGGCTCTTAGAACCTGGTCGGTAGGGCTGGTTGACAGCGCCTCCAATACCAATTTAATGCTTCCTCCCATCACCTTGACTGCGGACGAAACTTCCGCAGATAATGCCAGAATGAATGATATCAAGACCTATGCCAGTGAAATGCTGGATAAGTTCATTACCGGGAAGGAGCCCCTGGAGAATTATGACAAGTTTGTGAGCCAGCTGAAGAAAATGGGCATTGACCAGAGTATAAAGATTCGCCAGGACGCGTTGGAGCGTTGGAGAAAACGTGGTGGTGTCGAAGTGACAACGAAGATGGAGAGCATGAAGCTGAATTTTAAGAATTCTCCGCTTATCACGGAAAAAGGATTGGATATTCTGGATAAGGACTTGAAATAGGAAATTACCTGTAGAGTTGGTAGTAGGCCCTTATAGATACTGGAGCACCGGCGTCAGACTAAAGAAGGATTCGCTAATCCGTCCGGGAGAAATGGATTTATTCCAGGCAAATTCAATAGCATCGGAAAGCTGCTTTCGAGGGAAACGTCTCTAGGGACCGAGCAAGAAAGCCCTTTCCTCAGAGGTATTCTCCAATGAATTGCTGCGAACAAATCAAGGTAGAATATACCGCTGATGCGGATATTCGTTGGTCAGTGAATTTACCTTCCACAAATCCATTTCCCCCACATATTGGCTTGGCCTGATGCCTGCGGTTCGGTATATGTAGAGATTTGTATAAGCAATCTATCAAGAGCGTGAGAGGTGGAAGATGAAAAAGATATTTTATCGTGTACTCAGCGTAATGCTATGCCTGGTGGTGTTGTTGCCAACTTATTCAATGGCTTTTGCGGCAGACAGTGTTGCCGGAAATGCAGCCTTAGCTGCAATACCTGCATTCCCGGGAGCGGAAGGCTTTGGTGCCTATGTAACGGGAGGCCGGGGCGGAGAGGTGTACCATGTAACTACATTGGCCAATGACGGGGCGGGTTCCTTTCGGGAAGCTGTGACGACGGGGACGGCACCCAGGACGGTGGTGTTTGATGTCTATGGATATATAGAGCTTACTTCGCCGATAAAGACCAACCGCTCCAATCTTACCATTGCCGGCCAAACGGCCCCGGGAGAAGGTGTGACGGTTCGCGGCAATAGTGTAACCTTTGAAGATGCCGGCAATATCATCCTGCGCAATATGCGCTTTCGTTCGGGAGTATTAAAAGATACCGGCGGCGGAACCGATGCTGTTTATTTTCATTATTGCAACGGCGTGATCATTGACCACTGCAGTTTTTCATGGGGAAGCGATGAAAGCCTTTCCATTAAGGAATCCCGAAATGTAACCACTCAGTGGTCCATGATAACTGAAGGCTTTCTTCCTCATTCCATGGGTTCTCTGATTGAATGGAACACCATCACCATGCATCACAATCTTTATGCACATAATAATGACAGAAATCCAAAAGCCAAGGGAGATATTGATTTTGTCAACAATGTTGTCTACGACTGGGGGGTAAGCCCTTTAGTTGCAGGGGGAGAGACAGCAGGATGGTGCTATATGAATGCGGATTCCAACTATTTCATCTCCGGAGCAAGCACTGTTAAAAACAATTTTGGTATTGACCGCGGAAATGCACAGTTTTCTCTCTATTTAAATAACAACCTTTTTGACAATAATAGAGACGGTGCTTTAAACGGTATCGATGTAGGCCGGAACATTATTGAAGAGGGAGCATCGCCGGTAACCCTTGCAAGCACCCGGTATGATTACCCGAGAGTGAATACGGAAGATGCCCTGAGCGCATTTCATCATGTGGTTGAAAAAGCCGGTGCGTCATTAAAGCGTGACGCGATTGATACCAGGGTGATGAACGGTGTTAAAAACCAGACAGGTACGCTCATACTAACCAGCGATGAGGTAGGGGGATATTGTGAGCTGGCTGGCGGAATTACGCCTTTGGATACAGATGGAGACGGTATGCCGGATGTATGGGAAGATGCCCATGGACTGAACAAGGAGGATGTGGCAGACGGGGCAAAGGACGGAAATGGGGATGGGTATACAAATCTTGAGGATTATCTCAACCATCTGGTGGTTTCTGAATTTCCTAATTCTCAAATTCCACCCACGTTAAACGGACCGCCAGCAAATCCTGAGGTGGTAAATTACAAATTTGACTTCGGTGCGGATTCAAGTCAGGTTGCCGAAGGCTATACCCGAGTGTCTGGAATTTCACTTTATAGTGCGGCAGCAGGCTATGGATTTGACGGAGTTAGAGGACTGGTGGCCACGGCCGACCGTGGGGCTCCGAATCCATTGAAGCAGGACTTTTGCTATCCGGTGGCCAGTGGGAAAACCATTGCATTTGCAGTAGACGTTCCAAAGGGCAGGCACTATGTTAGAGTCATATCCGGAGACAGCACAAACACCAATGAGACCACAGTATCCCTTGAAAATGGTGTTGCCGGAGACACTTTGAAGTCGGATAAAGGCAGCTTTGCAGAAAAAACATGGTATGTGGATGTAGAAGACGGACAACTGAATGTTACCCTGGGTAAGGATGCAAGAATCAATGGGCTTGAAGTCTGCACAGTTCCTTCCAATCTGATCCGGGGATCGGTCTCGGATACCCAAGCACGGTTCTCCTGGTCTCCGGTTAAAACAGCGGTACGCTATGAGGTATACAGAGCGGTGGAGGCTGACGGTACCTATGCGTTCATTGGCAGCAGTATGGCACCGGAATATTCCGATGCTGCGGTTATGCCGGGAGAAACCTATTATTATAAGGTTTCTGCCATAACGAATACAATAGTTACCGTGCCTTCGGAAATTCTAAGTATTTCGGTTGTGAATTCGGAAGTGGCCATTCCAAAGGCTCCCACAGGACTTGCGGTGGAGGGGGTAACTCCTGCAACCGTTACCCTCGGCTGGGATAGGGTGGAGGGTGCCCTGCGGTACAATATTTATCGATCGGATAAACAAGAGGGGGATTATCGCCGCGTAGGTTCTTCCCATACCAATACCTTTATCGATCCAATAAAAACCGATTTGAATTACTTTTATAAGGTAACGGCTGTCAATGCAGGAGGAGAATCGGAAAAAACAGCAGCCGTTCTATCCGGCAAAGGGTCTGTTCCTGGAGTACCTACGGGATTGAAGCTTCATTACGCGGCGGCAGCGGGAATTTCTTTACACTGGACGGCTTCCGGTGAAGCGGAGAAGTATAATATCTATAGAGCCTCTGTACAGGGTTCGGTGTATGAAAGGGTTGGAACTTCTGAAACCCCAAACTTTGTTGATAAAACAGTAACAACATCAATGTATTATAGTTACAGAATTTCATCGGTAAATTCGGCGGGAGAATCCGATTTGTCGGAGAGTATCTTAGTGGAATGCAGACCCTTGGAGTATAAATTTGACTTTGGTATGCAGACGAGTCCGGTAGCGGATGGATACATCCAAATTTATGGAGCCAATGTGTATAATTCACAGTATGGCTTTAATGACATCAGCGGAATATCCGCAAGGGACAGGACGAAATCCCCCAGTCCGGTAAACGACTATGTACTTAGGGATTTTCTTGTGGCAAAGGGAAAGAATTTTCTTGTGGATGTGCCCAATGGATATTACTCGGTAAGTGTAGCCTCGGGGGATGGGAATGCTGTCAACGTTACTACGATTACGGTGGAAAATGGTGAAGCGAAAGTCTTTAAGACAGCCGCAGGAATCATACCCTGGGAGAATTGGATCATCCAGGTGGAAGACGGGCAGATCACTGTAAATATAGGCGGCGATGGAAGAATAAACGGCCTGATCATTGAAGAGCTTCCGAATTAGCCGAAGGGGCTCACTGCTTTGAAGGTTCTACTTGGGAATTCTTGAAATACTGGAGAAGGAAGGGCAGATCTGTACATAAAAAGATCTACACTTCCTTTCTCCGTATAGGGGTGCTGCCGGGGGCGGAGCATGGTCATTTGAAGGTTGACATGTCTGTCATGAATGGTATATAGTGGTTTTGATAGATAGAAATCAAAAAAATCTATACGGATATACATTTACAAATGATTTTTGGGTGGACCATAGAACCGGGGGACGCAAAATGGGGTTTTATAGTAAAGGAATTGGATGTAAACATTCCTATCGGTCTGTTATCTTTTGGGGGCTGATTCTATCTTATACAACAATATTTCTTTTGCCGAACTTTTTTGCAATTTATACTTATGGAAAATATAGTGCAAATCTCGAGAAAAAGACAGTGAATTCTTTGGACAACGGACTTTCACAGGTTCAGGATATTATTGACGAACAAATCCGGGAACTGAATGAAATACCTCTGAAAATGTACAGAAACAGGCGGCTGTATTCGATTCTTGCCGCACAGGACCTGACCCGTTTCACTCCCTATGACTTTTACGAAGGGGTCAGTGAGATTTATAATTATAAAGTGATCAATAGCTTTGTGGAAAATATTCTTTTTTATAAGCCCAAAAATGATTTTGTCATCAGTACCTCCGTTGCGACGGATTTGGAGACTTATTGCAACAGCATACTTTCTTACGAAAATTTTTCCAAAGCTCAGCTCGAACAAAAGTGGACCCAAGAACAGGGAACCTCTATATGGCCGTTGGAAACGATGATAGGAGCCGGAAACAACATAAAGTCAAAAAGGATTACCTATGTCCATAGCCTTGCCCATGACGGAGTGAACAATATGGATGTACGGCTTATAGCAACCATCAACGAGGAAAGCTTTGAAAAGCTTTTTAATAAGGTGCTGGATGACTATGAGGGAAGCATCTACCTGACCAACGAAGAGGGACAGATCATAACCTCTCTGGTGAAAGGCGGGGCGGAGGTCGGCAGGGATTTTTTGCAGATGGTAGCAAACAGTGACAAGCCTTATATGACAACCCGGGTGAACAAAAAGGGGATGCTTGTAACTTCCGTAGAATCAGAATATCTTCGGTGGCATTATATTGCTCTGATTCCCACAGGACAGATTTTCAACGAACTAAACAGCATACGCAACGGTTTTATAGTAGTGATGGCTTTCCTATTTCTGGGATGTACCTTTTTAATCATCTTTTTCGCGAATATGAACTATAAGCCCGTCCGGAACGTGGTCAGTATGTTGCGGTCGGATCACGGGAAACCCCTTAAGGGAAGATATACCAATGAATGGAAAGTTATTCAGCATGAGGTCAACTTAGCGTTGAGAGGCAAGAAAACGCTGGAGGATTATATCAGCCAGCAATTGCCCGTACTGCGGTCCAATTATATTTTACTTCTGATGCGGGGAAGCAGCACCAATAAGACGGCAAATTTTTCCATGTCAAAATCCCTGGAATTGGAAGTGGATAAAGGGCCTTTTGCCGTCATGCTGATTTCCATAGACAGCTATAAGGAAATTGCGGGTGTGGATCGGGATATTACTGACGAGGACCTTCTGCTATATAAATCTGCGGTTAGAAATGTAGCCGAGGAGCTGTGCATTGAAAATGGAATTGGATATACAACGGAAACCGGTGCGGAGGAGGTAGCCGTCCTGATTTGCTTTGATTCGGAGGACCAGACTGCTAATTGGTCTGCTGTTGAGAAAAATGCCAATGTGATACTGGACACCTTCGACCGGCATTTTCATTTGAATTTGACGGTGGGGATCGGGAAAATTTATCCGAATCTATCCGAAATAAAAAATTCTTTTCGCGAAGCGCAAATTGCACTGGAGTATAAAATCATCAAAGGAAACAATATGGTGATCAAATATGAGGATATCAAAGTAGCTCCCGATCTTGCCAATTACTATTCCATGGTGGATGAAAAGAAAATTTTGGATTGTTTGAAGCGGGGAGATATGGAGGGGATCCGAAACATACTGAATGGGATCATGACGAATTTGAGAGAGAATCCCCCTTCTCTGGATACTGCAAGGTATATATATTTTGAAATCATCAATACGGCATTACATGCCTCTAATCTTGTGGGAACGGAAAACTTTCATTTGCTCTCCATCAATACGCGGTTTCAGCGGCTGTTTCACTCGGACACCATAGATCAGCTCTACGGTGAAACCCTTGAATTTTATAGGGACATCTGCGAATATATCAGCCACCGCAAAGAGAGCAAGAATTTCAAGCTTGCTCATCAAATTCAGGAATATGTGGATGCCCATTATAATGACAGCAACCTCTCATTGGCGATGGTTGCCGACTGTTTTGAACTGTCCAGCAGTTATTTATCACGCTTTTTTAAGGATCAATTCGGCTATACCATGAGTGAATATGTTCAAAAAAAGAGGGTGGAGGCTGCAAAGGAACTGATCCGGTCCACCTCCAAAAATATTGTGGACATTGCGGAGGAAATGGGTTTTGGTAATGTTCACAGTTTTATCAAGACCTTTAAAAAGTATGAGGGGCTTACTCCAGGAGAATTCCGTTCCAAGATTACGTGAGAAAAAGGGGCAGATAAAATTGTACAAGGCGGGAGGGTTCTCCGAAGGTTCTGCCTGGCAGGCGGGATCATGGAGTTTTCTTATTTATTTATTTTACAGAAATATCCAGGACTCCTGTAGGATTTTTTTATCCTCAGAAGTCCTGACTTTGTCATCGGAAACGGCAGTTAAATTTCCAGCAAAACCGTATCGTACATAACGGAGCAGTTGACGGCAGTAAAGGATATGGTATTTTCACCGATGTTTAGCAGCTCTGCATCAAAGGGGATGCAGGTTCTCCGGTATCTGCCGCTGAGCGTGGCGCTGCGGTAAATGGAATTATCGTTGAGCAAGGTCAGCTCTTTTACCTGAACTTCATTTACTTTTATAACGAAATAAGGCTCTTCTTTGTCGGTCATCACCGCTTTGGAGATAGCTGCCAGGGCTACGGTTAAAAGTACCTTGCCCTCCAATTGGCGGGCAAGGTTAAATTTTATATTCCATACACCCGGCTGGGTTTGGGCATAATACCAATCCTCCTTCTCCACACTTTGTCCGATGGTAAAGGTTAAGGAAGGCGGAGTCCTGGTGGACCATTTGTAATTGCGAAGTTCCCCAGCATATTTATAGCCTTCGCAGGTTCTGGTGGCTGTTCCCAGCTGCCAGAGCTTTTTCCTGGAGGGCAGTGCCCAGCGGATTTCTCCAAGGGCGGTGGAGGAAGCATGGACAACAACATCATTCACTTCCAATTGCTCCGTTATATCGCCTCCGGTGGCATAGGCGTACAGGGTATAAGTGCCCAAACGCACATTTTTCAGTTCAAAATTGCCGGAGGCGTCGGTTCTTGTGTAGAAGATGTACCCGGATGACTGCCTTTCGAAGTTTCCTCCGGGGGCGGCCAGCACGATGGTAGCATGGGAACAGTCCTTTCCGGAGACCGCCAGCCTGCCGGTAACCGTACTGCGAGTCAGGGGATAGAGTTCATGACTGACCCAGGAGTAAGGCCACTTCGCCTGTTCTGCTGCAGCTCTGGAAAGAGCATCATGAAACAGCTCCTGGCCGTTGGAACCGGCATTGATATAGACGAAGAAAGGACCATAGAATTTTTTCCACCCCACGGGCACATGAAAGCTGCCGGTTCCGAAATGGGCTCCGGTAAAATAATTGAGGACAATTCCGTCGTAATGTACCAGCAATTCCTGTTTCAATGGGCCGGTAGGATAATATTCTGTGGACGCCGGGATGACAAAAAAGCCGAAACCGTGGCCGAACTGCCCCCAGGCAGGATTGCTGCTGAAATAGCCCGCGTAGTCATATTTGGAATAAACCTCTCCATTGGAATATTTCTCGCCGTCAGGGAGTCGGTAGGTTTCATCCTGAAGGCATTCAAACTGCTCCATATACTTATGGGTGGGCTGCAGTCCCACTCGTTCCGAATTGCAGGCGTGGTCGAAGATTTTATTGCCAAACCGGTAGACGGTTCGAAATTCACTCAGGGAAAAGCTGGCGTCGGTATTATTGGCAGCTACGACATAGGTGTAGATGCCGCTTTCTCCTCTTTTGAGCAAAATATGGTATTCGATATATAAGAGTCCCCGTGTATCGACATAGGCGACATGAGCCGTATCTCTGCTGTTTTCGATGATGTCGAGGCGGCTGACAAACAGCCTTCGAAAGCTCCCCTCCGCATGATAATCTACATAAAAGGAACGCTTGGCATTGGAATCCCGGGAGGTTCCGTCAAGATCCTTTATAAGTTCTGTCCCGTTCTTGATCAAAGATTCTACGGAAGCATCCTCTTTAAAGACAATGGAGATCAGGCCATTAGACATTTTGCATTTATTTCCTTCGGTTTCCAGAATTACATCCCACATTCTATTTTCTCCTCCTTTGCAGTTTGTGCGCTCATATATTCATATAAAAATTATTATAAATAAAGCAGTGATTACACTACGGGCAAAAGGTACAATCCGGCTTGGATTGTATTGTGATGCTGTTATCTGGTTGTAATTGAATTTTAAACAACTCTCCTTTGGACACGGATTTGAGTTCCTTTGTAGTACTGTCATAGAGAGTATATTCCTCGCAGAAATCCGGCAGAATCATAAAGACATCCGTATTGCGCAGGGCCTTGAGCCGCAAATCCAATTCTTTTTTCTCCCTATTCCATGAAAAGCTTATGGTTCCCGTACAGAAGCGAAAACCATCCACATGGCCCCTGGTGAGGCTGGTAGGGCAGGCCGGCAGTACCTTGACCAGATCCCTGGATACGAAAAGAAGCATTTCCTGGAGGGCGTTAACGATGCCCATATTGGCGTCCAACTGCATGGGCGCTTTATTTCCGCCATCCATATTCATGGTGAGACCCATTCTGCGCCAGTCATTGTGCAGCGTCATAAAGTTGTTCAGCAGGCAGGCTTTGGCGAGGGTATGGATGCACTCCAGCGCCTTATCGCCCTTTTCAAACCGTGCATAGATGCTGGACATATGGGACAGGGACCAGCCGGTCTGGCTGCCCAGCACCCTTTTGTCAACGGCCAGCTCGAAGGCGTTTAGCATAGCTTCCTCATCTCTGCGAAGGACATACTCCGTTCCGGGAAATACGGGATAGATATGTGAAATATGCCGGTGTGCGTAGCGGTCTTCGAAAAAATCGTGCATCCATTCGGTGATGGCTCCGTCTTCATTTTTTTCATATGGAGGAATATGCTCCAGCATCTCTTTCCATTTTGAGATTTTTTCCCCGTAAAGTCCTTTTTTCTCTGAAATATCCACCATATTGCAAAGGAGCTCCTTGATGATGGCGAAGTCCATGGTAGCGTTCATCACAGAGGGGCAGATATGGGGCATCCTTTCATGAATGGGCTCCGTAAAAAAGTTTTTCGGACTGTTTTCAGGGGATACCGAAGGATAAATTTTATAGTAGCCGTTGGAATCCATTACCAGATAAGCTTCGTAAAAGGCCAGGGCATTTTCCATAAAGGGAAGTATTTTTTCATGCAGCAGTTCCTCATCCCCCGTGTACAGGTAATAATTGTAGAAGTGCTGGCAGAGCCAGCCGGCGGCGCCGATCCAGTTCATGATGACGGGGACGATCTGATTGGGCAGGCCCATGCCTGGGGAGCTGCCGGCGGGTACGTAGATCCCCGGAAGTCCGAAAAGATTTTTAGCGTTTAGCTTGAAGTCCTCCAGCAAATCCGTGTAATACTCAATGACAGGCCGGAGGGTATACTCAAGTCCTCCGGTCAACGTATGCCAGTACATCATCTCCAGGTTTTCATTGGCCATATTGTGGCTCCACATCAGATTGTATCCGCCGCCCCAGAGACCGTACAGCGGGAAGGGAAGATCCTTTGTGCCACTGATCATGAGATATCTGCCAAAACGCCAGAGCTTTTCCAGAAGCTCGTGGCTGATGCCGTTTTTGTAAACATCCAGGAGCAGCTCCTCGTTGCAGCAGCTGTTGGATTCTTCCGAAATATTGAGACTGCACGAGTTGAAAAGTTTGCTATGCTCCAGGATATGCCTTGCCAGGTAGGCTTCATAGCCCTCGTTCATACTGGAGAGCTTTTTTTCCAGACGGCGGAAAGCGGTCTGCCTGTCTTCTTTTATGAAAAAAGCTGCCAACAGAGTGGCCTCCGGTGAATTACGGATACAAAGCATCCGGTCCTCTTCTACCGATAGGGCACCGGTGGTGATGATCCGGGCCACGGCGCCGAAATCAGTGCCGTCATCGTTGGTAAGGGCATAGTAGAGGAAGCTGCCCTGAACCGATATTTGAATACTATCCTTGGTTTCTTCCCTCATTCGGGCCGTATCCGCTCCGAAGGTTTCATGAAGCTGCATAAAGACGCTGGTGGAAATATCTTCGGAACTTTCGATTTTCAGGGCCAAAATATCATCGGTGCGGGAAACAAAGGTGCGGCGACTGAAACTGTTCTCCCCCTCTTTCCAGGTGACGGAAATCTCTGCGGTTTCCATGTTGAGTGTACGGCAATAATGGCTAAAGGGGAGGCGGGTCTCATGGGAAAGCTTTATATCGCATAAGGGACAGGGGGGGAAGAGCTTGCCGGCGTAGCCTGTTTCCTTCAGTTGGTTGGAGGAATGCCAATTGGCCTCCATATATTTTCCTTCCTCCATCAGCTTGCGGGCTTCCTCCAGAGAACTGCCGATATCCGGAAGCTCCGATCGTATGCCCCAGTGCCGCAAATGACTATGATTCATCATAATGGTTTCATCGGCGATGTTTCCATACACCATTGCGCCGAGGGTACCATTCCCACAGGGCAGAGCCTCGCGCCACATATCCCCATGCCATGAAGCCGGGGTCATCAGGGAAAGTAGATTATTCTTGTTCATTCGATCACCTCGTATAGTACGGGCGGTGTTAAAATGCCTATGGGCTTTAGCTGGTAGGTATAGCTCCAGGCGTTGGACTCATCTGTTTCACGCCAGGTACCCGGCCCATACATTCTGACATTTTTATTGCAATTGTGCAGCTGCCCGAAAGTATTAATTAAATTTCCATATAAAGTAACACTAAAAGATGTACATTTTCCAATCCTAACGGTATAAGGAGAAAAAGCCAGGCTTCCCTTTTCACCGCCGAATTCTACTGCCATCACAGGGCCTCTGTATTGGGGAATTTGTAATATCAAGTCCTTTTTAGGGGGCTCGGAGCAGGCATAGTGATAGGGTACATTTCCGCCGTAAAAAGGAAGTCCCTGATGGACCCAGTCACCGAAATGAAGCGTTTTCACCGGAGGTGTAATGGTTTTTCGGCATCCGGCAACATGGACTCCAAAATCGCCCAGCAAATAGCACCATTCGATTCCGGTCTTTTCACCGTAGGGAATTTTCAGCAGGAGCTCATGGTCGCCGGAGGGGATGGGCGGGAGCTTCATTTTTTTATGCTTCCGTCTGCAAAATAGCCGCACGGGTCCCTATCCACTTCAACACCGTCGAGGAAAATACGCATGGACGCAGGCTTTTCTATAAGGAGCATCCAAAGTATCCGCAGTATTCTTCGAATAGAACATGTTCTCTCTCCTGTGAAGTGTCTGAATTTTTACTATATAGATTCAAATCCATTATATATAATTTTGACGCGGATTGAATTGCTAATATTGCGATATACATTGTTAATATTGCGATTAGAACAATAAGACATGTGCATATAAAGAAATAGGGGTTGCTCTATTTCTTTATATAATTTTTCACGTATTGCTGGGGGGATATGCCTGCCACCTTTTTGAAGGATCTATAAAAGTTGGAGTAATCCTCAAAACCGAGTTTTACACAAACCTCGTTGATGGCATAAGTTTTCTTAAGAAGTTCCTTGGCGGCGGAAATTTTTTTATAGGTGATATACTCTAAGATGGTGAAGCCTGTCATTTCTTTGAATAAATGACACAAATAATACTTGTTTATAAAAAAGCTTTTTTCCAGTTCCTCCAAGGTGATTTTTTTATGAAGGTTGGCAGAGATATAACTGAGTATAAGATAGATCTTCCCGTTATATCGGACATCTTCTTTTACCTTCTCCTCCTCCCCGGGATAGGTGAAGGCGCTGGAGACTTTGATAATAAGCTGAATGAGTATGGAAAGCATCATGGCATTTTTTTCAGGAAGGGTGGATTTGCTCCACTCGTAAATCTGTTGGAAATATTGAGGGATATCGTATTTTTCAATCAACTCTCTTCCGATTTTGTTTCCAAAGCCCAGTTTCCGGGCTTCAAATATTTGAAGCAGGTCATATTTCTGTGTATTGAATTTGGCAATCTCCTGGGGATCAAAATAGATATAAATACGTTCATGGGGCACATCGGAATGGATGATGGTCCGGTGGATTTCCTTATTGCTGATGATCAGGAGGTCGTAAGGTTCCAGTTTGTATATTTGTCCGTCTATACTGAAAGAAACATCACCGTTTAAAAGCAGGTACAGTTCATGGCCGTCATTGGTATGGGCATAATGAGGCTTTTTGGTGGGATTTTCAGTATAGAATTTACGGATGATGATACTGCTATCTCTCTCGCTAAACATGCTGACCCTCCTATATATCCCTTACATTGTAAAGCAATATTTACAATATTTCAACCAATTTATGCAATCTTCATAGAGAACATGGATTTATAATTACAGTGTAATTTTGTACAGATGCCGAACTATAGACGTTGGGCTTCAAGAGCATTAATTTCTTAGAGTTGAGGGACGGCAGATTGGTGAATTGAACTTTCATACAGTCTGCCGTTCCCTTGCTTCACTCAAGATTTGTTTAAGAACCTTTATGTAAAAAAGCTTTTGTGGTATGATTTTAGCAAAAAGAAGGGAACGCTGCTGTCTTATGAATTTTTATTTTGCCCCCATGGAAGGTTTGACCGGGTACATCTATCGAAATGCCCATCATACTTATTTTAATCATATCGATAAATACTTTTCCCCCTTTATTTCTGCAAATGAAAGCGGAAAGCTCAAAAAGGGAGAGATAGATGACCTGGCCCCTGAAAACAATCAAGGGTTGGTTTTGATTCCGCAAATACTAACGAACAATGCAAAGGATTTTATACTTATGGCGAATAAAATCAAGTCCATGGGATATGAGGAGATCAACCTAAATCTGGGATGCCCATCCGGAACTGTAGTTGCCAAAAACAAGGGGTCGGGCTTTCTGGCAAAAACCGCCGAGTTGGACGCGTTTCTTTATGAGATTTTTGCCTGGGGAGGAACCGGAATTTCGGTAAAAACCAGAATCGGAAAAGACCATCCGGACGAATTTATGGAGTTAATGGAAATCTTTAATAAATACCCTATAAAAGAGCTGACCATTCATCCGAGAATTCAAAAGGACTTTTATAAAAACAAGCCGAATATGGAAGTTTTTAAGTATGCCGTAAGCCGCAGCAAAAACCCCATTTGCTATAACGGGAACATTTTTTCGGTAAAACAGTACCAGGAGTTTTCGGCAGAGTTTCCGGAGGTGGGTGCGATTATGCTAGGCAGGGGATTACTGGCCAACCCTGGCCTCGCAAAGGAAATAAAGAGTGCTATAAAAATTGATAAGAACACAATAAGAGAATTCCATGACAAAGTATATAGCGACTATAGGAAAATACTTTTCGGGGATATAAATGTCTTATACAAAATGAAGGAAATCTGGTTTTATATGATTTCGATGTTTTCTGAGAATGGAAAATATGCAAAGAAAATCAGGAAATCCGTAAGACTGTATGATTACGAAGAGGCTGTTTCCAGTTTATTTAGAGAGCAGAACCTGACCAATCATTACGAAAACAGCATATCCTAAAGTGCAGATAATCTTAGAAGAAACACAGGGACGGACGGTAGAAGTGCCGGAGCCTTCCCTTGGCTCAATCCTTTGAATACCCTGGGACTAACCCTCTCAGGGATTTTTTATTCCTTCCCTAAAAGCCACAATATACGAAGTGAAATTCATTATTATTTGCAAATTGACAAAAAAACAACATTAAAGCAACGAAATAATAATTGCCACAGTACGCTCCCCATTGTATTCTTTGTTATGTAAAAAAACATGATATTGAAAGGGGGATTTTATGTTAAAAAGCAGTAAAAGAGGCATCAGCATTTGTATGGTTTTCTTTATTCTTCTCACCATGTTCTTCATTACTCCGACTACCCGGGTTGTAGGAGCTTCGGATGAATATGATACAATGAGGGCCAAATGGATCAGTTATATCACGGGAGGTACCTCCTATGACCTGACGGATACCGATGTAAGCAGTAAGCTTTCCGGTATCGCAAGTGCTGCAAACAATTATTGGTCATCGATGAATAAGTCTTCAAGCAGGACGTATTTATGGTCGGATGCACCCGACAACACCGATTCCAATTATATCAATGTGCAGTATACCAGAATTCTGGCTATGGCAAAGGCTTATAACCAGTACGGGTGCAGCCTGTATCATGATCCCGCGCTGGGAGCCGATATTGTAGGTGCTCTGGAGTGGATGAATCAAAACCGGTACAGTACCACGGCACAAAAAGCAACTTCAAACAATAACTGGTGGGACTATCAGATCGGCGGCGCCATAAAGCTGATGGATTGTACAATATTAATGTATGATTTGCTGACCTCTGCACAGGTTACCAACTATGTTAATGCAGTTTTACGGTACACTCCAAGTATTGGTGGTTATTCAGGCCTATTTACAGGGGCAAACAGGCTGTCTTTTGCAGAGGAGTTTGTAAAGGCCGGTATTGTGAGTAAAAGATCGGATTTGGTTATCGAGGGAAGAGACGCAATGGACGATCTGTTTACCGAAGTAACCAGCGGTGAAGGCATCTATTCCGATGGTTCCTTCATACAGCATACGGCTACCGGATACAATGGAGGATACGGTTCAGCCTATGCTTATAACCTGCTGAAAATTGTTGACAGTTTGCTCGGAACCTCTTTTGCAGTAACGAATACAAATGTGGGCAACATATATAAGTGGGTTTACAATGTATATGAGCCGGTTATGTACAATGGCGGCTTCATGAGCATGGTACGCGGAAGGTTTATATCCTATTCGAAAGCCAATACAGCCTCTACGGAGGTAAATGATTTCTCCTATGGCATAGATGGGGTGAAGACAGTGGTTTTGGCTTCACAAAGTGCACCCAATGCAAGCGATCGAGCCTATTTTAAGAGCCTGCTGAAAAAATGGGTGACAAATAACACCTATCAGCCCATTATATCCAATATGTCCATGTATGAAATGCTGATTGCCAAGCAGATCGTGAAGGATTCTTCCGTTACGGCAGCCGGCGAATATGTGGCGCATAAAAGGTATAACAACATGGATAAGGTCGTGCACGGCCGTCCGAATTATACTTTTGCATTAAGTATGTTTTCCAAGAGAATCTACAACTATGAATCCATCAATAAGGAAAATCTTCACGGCTGGTTTACAAACTATGGGGCAACCTATATTTATAATGGGGACCAGGGACAGTATAACGGTAATTACTGGTGTACAATAGACCCTTACCGTATAGCCGGTACTACGGTAACCAGGATCACGAGGCCCGACTTTGATCCCGACGATACCACAGGAAAAAAAGGTTACAAGCAATCAACGCTAGGAACAAGAGCCTGGGTAGGCGGAGCGGATATTGCCGGACTCTATGGGGTGTCGGGAATGCA
Source organism: Bacillota bacterium (assembly GCA_023419605.1). Classification (GTDB taxonomy): domain Bacteria; phylum Bacillota; class Clostridia; order Acetivibrionales; family JAEZXR01; genus JAEZXR01. The sequence continues at coordinate 40,942 of JAEZXR010000137.1, forward strand.
GCTCCATGATGTCGGATATACATTGGATGCAAAGAAGTCGTATTTCATGTTTGATGATGAAATCGTGTGCCTCGGAGCAGGCATCAACAGCACGGACAGCAAAACAGTGGAGACAGTCGTTGAAAACCGTGCACTAAACTCTGCCGGAGGCAATACCTTCACGGTAAACGGCTCGGCAAAGCTGCCGGCTCTGGGGGATAGCGAGTCAATGACGGGTGTAAATTGGGCGCATCTGGCCGGAAGTACATCCAATTCCGATATAGGATACTACTTTCCGGGCGGGGCATCAGTATGGGCGAGACGCGAGACAAGAACCGGAACATTCTACGATATACACAAAAACGGTATCATCGACAGCAACCGTACAGATACGCAGTCCAGAAACTTCCTTACCATGTGGTACAACCATGGAGTAAACCCGGTTGACGGCACCTACTCCTATGTTTTGCTGCCCAATAAAACTGCAGCACAGGTTTCAGCCTATGCTTCAAACCCGAATATTCAAATCATAGAAAATTCCCCGGATGCACAGGCTGTGAAAGAAAAAACACTGGGTATTACGGCGATAAACTTCTGGAATGATGCGGCTAAAACGGTAGCCAATATTACAAGCACAAGAAAAGCCTCACTGATGGTAAAAGAGTCCGGGGACGAATATGAAATTGCGGTAAGCGATCCGACACAGGTTGCAGGTTCGCCAATAACCCTTGAAATAGACAGAAAGGCGGCAAGTGTTATTTCAAAGGATTCAAACGTAACGGTAACTCAACTGAGTCCTACTATTAAACTGAGTATAAATATCAGCAATATGAAGGGAGCCACCCTAAGGGCCAAGTTCAAGATGGATTCGCTGTCCTGTGAAACAAACAACGATGCCTATGTGCGTGACGGGTCCTATGCCGGTACAAATTATGGTACAGACAGTAATCTTGTTATTAAAAAGGATACTGCCGATAACACCGGGTACAACCGTAAAGCCTATGTTACCTTTGATTTTAGCAGCTACAGTAAAACATCAACTCCGTCCGCTTTATTGAAGATGTATATCAGCGATGTAAACACGGATGCCACACGAACCGTTAAAGTCTATGGAGTCTCTGACGAGACGTCTACTGAAAATGGCATTACGTGGAATACTGCACCGGCGGGAACTACATATATTACAAGTGTAGACGTGGCGAATACTGATGTAGGTAAATGGGTTTCGCTGGATGTTACAAACTATGTAAAGAATCATATGAGTGACAAGAAAGTAACCTTCCTCCTGGTGAACGAGGGGACCGCTACATCGAAAAATAATATGTCCTTCGCCGCAAGAGAATGCCCAGGATACGCACCCAAGCTGGAGATAGAATATCCGTAATAGCATAAAACCGCTCTTTGGGCATAAAATGCGCTTTCCTTTTTTACACTCTCCTTAGATGACGCACTTTCGACTTGAATGGATCCAACGGCAGAACTGCCCCGAACGAAACCGGGGCAGTTTTATCGTTGGAAATTTCATCATATAACCGGTTTTTTTCCATTGCAACATAAAGATATTGCGAAAATGCTGCAAATCCCAATCGTAAAGAATTCGGACAAAAAAGCAACATACCGGCAAGATAGTACAAAGAACCGGTGAAGGGTAGATACATGCCTGAAAGCTTTATTTTGCGCATTCGGACAAGAAAACAACATGAAAGCAATTGATTTGTAATTGTCGAATTTTTGGTTTTTACTATACAATTAGGCTGTCAAAGGAAAATAACAAGCGAAAGAGAGGGAGTAAACTTGAATAGCACTACTGCTGTATCAGAACAAGTAAAGCAGGTAAAACGCAGCACAAAACGAGGAGACGGATTTCTAAAGAGACATCCCTTAATAGAACAATATGTTAAAAATAAGTATTTGATTATCATGCTTATCCCGATATTAATCTATTATGCTGTATTTCACTACGCTCCGATGTATGGAATCATCCTGGCTTTTAAGGAGTTTCAGCCATTAAAGGGTATAACGGGAAGCAAATGGATTGGAATCGAAAATTTCAAAACACTGTTTACAGGCCTGGATTTTCTGCCGGTATTAAGAAATACCCTTATTATCAGTTTTTACAAGCTTATTTTCGGATTTCCGGCTCCAATCCTTCTATGCTTGCTCATTAATGAAGTACGGCATAACAAATTCAAGAAGGCGGTTCAAACCGTTACTTATTTGCCGCACTTCATTTCCTGGGTCGTACTTGCAGGCTTCCTTATCGAAATGCTTTCTCCCAGCCGTGGGCCCATCAACATTTTACTGTCCTATATGGGGATAAAGCCCATCTATTTTATTGCAGATGTTGATTACTTCAGAGGGGTTATCGTTGCTTCGGGTATATGGCGTGAAGTAGGCTGGCAGTCGGTGGTTTACCTTGCTGCGGTCGCCGGCATAGACCCTGAGCTCTATGATGTTGCAAATCTTGATGGCGCAGGCAGGCTCCGTAGAATTTGGAGTATAACCTTGCCCGAAATATTGCCTGTAATCATCATTATGTTAATTTTTGCCACAGGAAACATTATTCACGATGACTTTGACCAGATATTTAACCTGTTGAATGCGAAAGTACTGTCGGTCGGCGATGTCATATCAACCTATACGTATCGTGAAGGCCTTGTAAACATGAATTTCGGCTATGCTACGGCGGTCGGATTGTTTAAGAATGTCATATCCTTCACACTGGTTATGATTACTAACTTCATTGCAAGAAAATATAGTGATTACGCTATTTTATAAGGGAGGTGCAGACCATGAAAACAAAAAGTTCTCCATCGGATATTATTTTGGATGTATTTATTTATTCAGTTCTAATCTTTCTTTCTCTTATTACCGTATTGCCTTTTCTACAGGCAATCACCATTTCCTTAAGTCCGGCGTCCGTAGTATACAGCTTTGGTTTGCATTTGTTTCCGACCCAAATTGATTTGGAGGGCTATAAAAAAATCTTTGAATACAAGCTGATATGGAATTCTTATCTCAATACCATCCTGCGAACCGGAATTGCGACCCTGCTTGCACTGTTTCTTTATGTTACGGGTGCATATCCCTTATCGAAGAAACATTTGCCCAATAGAAAGTTTTGGACGGCGATTATTATATTTACCATGTATTTCAGCGGAGGGTTGATTCCGAATTATCTGCTCATAAAAAACCTCGGCCTCTACAACACGATGGGAGCCCTTATTCTTCCGGGCGTTGTGAGCACCTTTACACTCATCATTGTGCGAAACTTTTTTATGTCGGTACCGCAGGAAATTGAGGAATCGGCGAAAATGGACGGAGCCAACGATATCTATATACTCTATAAAATAATTATTCCCGTATCGCTCCCTATTATAGCCTGTGCAGCCTTGTGGTCGGCAGTTGCCAACTGGAATGCGTGGTACGACTGCATGCTCTATATCAAGGACCAGAAAAAATATGTTTTGCAGTATGTATTGCGGCAAATATTACTGGAAGGGCAGACGGTGGATGTACAGCAGGAAAGCCAGGCCATTGCCGTAAACAGTGAAACCATGAAAATGGCAACCCTCATCGTTGCTACGCTTCCGATTATTTGTACGTATCCTTTTCTGCAAAAATATTTTGTAAAGGGCATGCTTGTAGGTTCCGTAAAGGGGTAGGACGGTATTTATTTTTCTGGCTATTTCAAAAATTATAGCTGTATGCTATAAAATATATAAGTAACTTAAGGAGGAAAAATGATGTCAACAAAATCGAAGAAATATCTTTCTCTCTGTGCAGCAGGTATTATGGCTCTTTCAATGCTTACCGGCTGTAGCAGCAGCAAGAACGGTCCGGCAGCCACTCCTGCGGCAAAGCAGGAGGATACGACGCCGGTTACACTTGAATGGCTGGCTTATCAGTCGGTGGCACAGCCAAGTATGGATTCGGAAATCGTTAAAAAGGTTCAGGAAAAATTCAATGTAAAATTCAATTTTTGGTATGTAGATGACCAGAAATGGGATGATGTCCTGAATATCAAACTGGCTTCCGGTGAAATACCGGATGTCTGGAGACTAAAAAACAAATCAAACCTGAAAAAATATGTCAACCAGGGGGTGGTTGGAGAGGTATCCAAGGACACCATCACAAAATACGCGCCGAATTATATGAAAATGGTTGATCAGTATGACCCCGACAAAACCATGTGGCGATTGACGACGTATGACGGTAAAAACTATGGATTTACCGGTGTTGGAGCCGGACAGTACCCTGCGGTGATCGGTTGGAGACTGGATTGGCTCAATAATGTAGGAATTACAAAGGTCCCGGAGACGATAGATGAATTTCAGGATGCATTTTATAAATTTACCAACAATGACCCGGATAAGAACGGAAAGAAGGATACCTACGGCCTTTCCAATACAACCATCCCTGCTATCATGGGAGCTTTCGGCGCACCGGCTTTCCTACCTACGGACTTTAAAGGGTCCCCGATGCCAAACCTCGGCTGGACGCTGAATGACAAGGGGTTGCCTGTGATTAATGCCATACAGCCGGAAATGAAGGAGGCTTTGACACTGCTTCAGAAATGGTATAAGGATGGGGTGATTGATCCTGAATTCCTTACAGGTGAAAACAAAGGCGGATACTGGGCCCTTTCCCAGGATTTTATGAATGGCAGAATCGGCATACAGGGGAATGCTTCCTATTATCACTGGGCTCCGCCTCTTTCAGCCAATGACCAGGGCGGTAACATATACGTTGAATGGAAAAAGATTAAATCCGATATAGAGTTTGGAAAAACCTATACACTGGGTAAGGCCCCTGTAGGTCCCAAAGGCAAATCAGGACAGCTGGCGGGTGAAAACTTTGCAGAATCCATGGTATTCTCCTCCAAGTGCATAAAGGAAGATAGAAAAGTGCAGACAATCCTTAAAATGCTGGATACTCTATCCACCGATCAGGATTACTACATGACGGCATTATATGGCCAAAAGGGTACAGACTACAACCTTAACGCCGACGGCTCCATAGTAAGCCTCATAAAGACCACGCAAGACGGCTTTACAAAGGGAATCAACGTATTCAATTTCATGCAGATCGTACCGGATATTTCAAAGAAATTAAAAGCGCCGCAATATGAATTCGGCGACAAGTACAAGGTAAAAGGCTATACGTCGGTTTCAATACCGGCTACCGACGCATACTCAAAGAGCTATTCGAGCTTGCAGAAGCTTACCGTCGAAACATATTTTAAAATCATTACCGGGGAAAAAAGTGCCGACTACTTCGATGAGTTTGTTAAGACCTTCAATGCAAATGGGGGAGGTGAACTTACAAAGCAAACACAAGACGAGTGGAGCAGGCTCATGACTAAATAATAAGGCCCATGGAGAATAGAGTATCGGTAAATGTAAGGTTTGCCGATATTCTGTTTTCTTTTTCCCTGATAAAGAAATTGTGGTTTTCAATTTCCTTATCAGGAGGATTGTAAAGGGCCTGCCCTTGCCGTTTCAGGAGGGCGCTCCGGAGCGGGGGCGTTTTGTTCTTATGGACTTTTTAATATTCATAACGGATTGCATTTTTGATACAATTAAAAAAGATGTAGTATTTTGTATAAAAATGGAGGAAATTTTAATGAAGCTTCCCATACGGCTAAATACAATTTTTGCAAGAATGTTCCTGTTCAATGTGATTATGATAATACTTGCAACATTAATACCCCAAACCGTTTTCTTCAATTATTTTTACAAAAGCTATGAAAAGGATACAAAAACCCATAACTACAAAAATGCAGTAGATATTAAAAACAACCTTGATGATACGATCCTGGAAAAGGTTGTGAATTTGCCTAACTTATATTTTTCTCACCTGCACAGCAATGACGATTTCATATTTCCCCTTGAAAATAATATACGGAACTCGCACTCCAGGATTTTGAGCCTTAGTCAGAAAATTAACGATGTTCATACTTCGATGGAATTTTTGGATTCCATCGATATTTTCTATAAAGAGGGAAATTTGCTTTTCATAGACTCCAGCATCTATTTTTTGGATGATATTTCCACAGGCAACCGTTATGCCTACGAGTGGATTTCCAAATACAGGAATATCGGGTCCGACGCAGCATGGTATACCAATGAAAGGATTACTAACGGTTATGAACGCAACGTTATATCCTATAAGAGGAACATTCCGTATAATGCCGGCGCTGGTGAGAGCCAGGCAATTGTCGTGCTGAATTTAAAACAGTCGGCAGTAAACAAGTTTGTGAAGGGTCTTGATTCGGATCAGGAAGACTACAGGATGATTGTTAACGGCGATGATGGAAAAATTGTTGCCCATCCTGATCACAGCCGGATTGGAATGGATATTTCGGAGGATGAACTGGGGAAGGCAGTGCTTCAATCGGAAAATGGGGGAACCAAAGATGTGAAATATGACGGGAAGCTTATGACCGTTTCCTATGTCAAGTCCGGCTATAACAACTGGAGATATGTATCTGTGGTTTCTATCGATGCCATCTATAGCAAAAACCGCCAGATGGCCATCTACATGCTGGTTGTATGCGGCGTGCTGTTTATTGTAAATGTAGCCATGTCCTTCGTATTTACAAAAGGTGCATACAGGCCCTTTCGGCACATTGTTGAGAAGGTTGTCCGCATATCCGGGGTGTTTTACGGAAATGAAAGCATTATTAAGGAAAATGAATATAGATTGCTGGACAGAACATTTAACAATCTGGCAGAAAATATTGACTTCCTCAATGAAAAATTAGAGGCCAATAAACCGATAATTCACCATAATGCTGTTTCCAGGCTTATCCGGGGAGATTTACGGCTGGACGGCATGAAAGATATAGAAAGCCTTATGGGACAAAGCTACAGTAGAAATTACATTTTTTCCTTTATAATCAAGATACAGACAGAGGAAAGCCTCGGCTTTGAAAATCGAATGCTTGTTAACTACACCATCATTGGTAATTTGAAATCTTCCGCGGAGGGAGTTCATATTGAAAGCATTTCGGAAGACGATAAAACCATAGTAGGCTTTGTAAACTTTGATACTCCGGACCAAAGGCAGCGCATTTTGGATGAAATGCATGAAAATGTGGCGGCTGTAATAAAGACACGGTTTGTCTTTTGCATTGGCAGAACTTATGCAAAGGAAGAGGATGCCATATCGAAATCCTATGCAGAGGCGTGCGAATGTCAAAAATATATGTATTTTATGCCGCAAAAATGCAGGATCGCCCGTGAAGAACTGCTGGTATCCAAAAATGGAGATTCCAAAAGGCATATGAAGCTTTTGGGAAAACTTGAGGATTCCCTGAGAGGAAATAATGAAAATGACTTTTACAATATCATTGCTTCCATGGTAGAGGAGATGCAGACAGGCCAATATCATATCGATTACTGCGTTTATATACTCAATTGCATTGTATCTACAGTTAAAACGGCATTGATCAGTCTGGATATGGACGAGATGGAAACCTTTGGATATTATTTGAGGAAGCATATGGAGGAACTGAATACCATTGATGAATTCAGGAACTGGATGAACGGGGTATTTAAAGTAGTCTCCCAAAACAGGCAAAATGAGAACAGATCCATAATTAATGAAGCGTTGGCTTCAAAAATCAAGAGATATATCGATGAAAATATATACAATGATTTATCCCTTGAAAGTATAAGTAGTGCCTTGAATATCAGTCCTTACTATTTAAGCAGGAATTTTAAAGTGTTGATGGGAATGAATTTCTCTGAATATATGACGGAAAAGAAGATGATATGTGCGGAGAAGCTTTTGCTTGAATCAAAGCTGACTGTTAAGGAAATTGCTCAAAAGCTTGGGTATAACAGCATACAGCATTTTATTAAAATATTTAAGGCAAAGTATGCCTTAACGCCGAAGGAATACCAAAAAATGAAGTCCGGCCGGTAATGTACCGGGAAGTGTCCAATCGCACCGTCTTGACCTAAAACCTTTGTGTAAAATCGCCAAAATATTATTTGAATTTTAGAGTAAACTATAAAAAATGTACAAATAAATATTGACAGGACATGACTAACATGCTAGCATAAGATATACGCAACTAACATGTTAGTTTAGTTTTCTAACATGTTAGTTATACGTGTCATATAATTATTAAATAGGAGGGGTTTTTGTATGGATGCTGTTAATGTCGTTATTGGTATCATTATGGTCCTGTCATTCTTTGGTTTGGTTTGGTACTGTGTAAAGGGCTATAACCTCATGGTGGGATTCTTCGTTATGTCTGTGCTATGGACAGCATTTGCACTCATTGGAAATTCACTTTCACCAAACTCAGCCATGGAGGGAAAATCCGTAGTTGACGTTCTTACGAATGTCTTTCAAACGGGTCCCGAAAACTATGGTAAATCAATTCTCGTTAATGTCTTCTTTGGCGCGTTCTTTGGAAGAATATTGATTGACACGGGAATTGCAGCAACGTTAATTCGTAAGGTGGTAGAACTTGGCGGAGACAAACCCAGAGTCACCATGTCACTTTTATGCATTGTTACGGCAGTTATTTTTACCTCCATGACAGGAATCGGACCGGTTATTTCCATTGCCGTGATTGTATTGCCTATCATGCTTTCCCTTGGCATTCCCTCCCCGGTCGCCATGTTCTCTTTCATGGGTTCCATCATGGCAGGGATTTTTGGAAACATCGTGAACTTCAAGCAGTATCAGGCGATTTTTGCCACAGCAAATCCCAGCTATGCAAGTTATGACTATAATGCATACTTTACTTTTGGAATCATTGCTATGGTAGTTTCATTGGTCGTCGTACTGATCGTGGCTAACTTCTCCATGAACAGGAAAAAGAAATCCTATGCATGGGCAGCGACCCCCGATGCGGCCAATACGGCGGACGCACCTGCGATTTCCTGGATTTCGGTTATTCTTCCGGTTGTGGGAGTCGTTGTATTTAAATTACCCATTATTTTCGGATTTATTTTTTCCGGTTTGTTCGCATTGATAACATGCAATAAATTAAGAGGCGGTTTCTCCAATGTCAGCAGAATGCTTTCAAAGCAGTTTGCCGATGGAGCCATCGATGTAGCACCCATGGTAGGATTTTTGCTGACCTTGTCCATGTTTAATAACGCGGCGAATTATGCTTCACCTTATTTTAAAATTCTCATTGGCGGAGCAATGCCGACCGGTGCACTGATGCTGTGTATCATATTTGCTGTTTTAACACCGCTGGGCTTCTTCCGCGGACCTATGAATCTGGTGGGATGCGGCGCGGCAATCCTGGCTGTGGTTGTATCGACGGCGGCCTGGCCGGTACAATTCCTGTACCCTTTATTTGCAGTTACAACGGTTGCGCCTCAGCATCTGGACGTTACCCAGTCATGGGTTGCATGGGGCTTTGGATATACTAAAGTCTCCACCAAGGATTATATGAAGATGTCCATACCGACAGGATGGATTATCGGTATCATTCTTTGTGCTATCGTGTTTATTATGTATGGCAGTCTGGTATAAGTTAAAAGGATAAGATAACGGAAACCGGCTCCTGCATGTATGCAGGAGCCGGTTGTTCAAACAGTAGTGGATTTGACGAGAAAGAGGTGGAGTAGAAAAATGGCTAAAATGGTTAGAATGGGTATCGATGTAGGGGGAACTCATACAAAGGCGGTTGCGATTAATAACGAAACCCATGAAATTATAGGAAAATCCTCGGTAAAGACCACTCATGATGATCCGAGAGGGGTGGCTGCCGGTGTTGTAAAGTGCTTCCAAAACTGCTTGAAGGAGAACAATATCAACCCGGAAGACGTGGTATTCGTTGCACATAGTACGACACAGGCAACCAATGCCCTTATTGAAGGGGATGTGGCGCAGGTAGGTATCATCGGTATGGCGAAAGGCGGACTGGAAGGCTTTTTAGCCAAAAGACAGACGAAATTGCAAAATATTGATTTGGGAAATAACAAAGAGATTAAAATTACCAATAATTTCATAAATACGAAGAAAATGACCCAAGAATCCGTGCAGCAGGTGATCGATGAGCTTAAAAAGCAGGGAGCGCAGGTCATTGTTCCGTCCATGGCCTTTGGCGTAGATAACGGCAGGCCGGAGAAAATGGTGTATGAAGAGGCGGAGAAAAAAGGCATGCCGACCACCATGGCCTCCGATATTACAAAATTGTACGGGCTGACCAGAAGGACAAGGACGGCAGCCATTAATGCCAGCATCCTTCCCAAGATGCTGGATACGGCCAACTCGACGGAAGGGTCTGTCAGGGAAGCCGGTGTTTATGTTCCTCTCATGATCATGCGGGGGGATGGCGGCGTTATGGAAATCAGTGAAATGAAGAAACGCCCGGTGCTGACCATGCTTTCGGGTCCGGCCGCTTCGGTTATGGGGTCCTTGATGTATCTCAGAGCCTCCAACGGTGTATATTTTGAAGTGGGAGGAACCACTACCAATATCGGTGTTATTAAAAACGGACGTCCCGCCATTGATTATTCCATCGTGGGCGGTCATCCAACCTATATCAATTCTCTGGATGTGCGGGTTCTGGGCGTGGCGGGAGGCTCCATGGTCCGTGCCAATAAGAACGGAATCGTGGACGTGGGGCCAAGATCTGCGCATATTGCCGGGTTGGATTATTCGGTATTTTCAGATCCGGAGAAAATCAAAAAGCCCCAGGTGGAATTCTTCTCTCCAAAGCCGGGAGACCCCGCAGATTATGTTTCCATTCGGATGGAAAATGGAGAGCGGGTTACCATTACCAATTCCTGCGCGGCGAATGTACTGGGACTGGTGAAGCCCGAGCATTTCTCCTATGGAAATGTAGAAGCTGCCAGAAAAGCCATGCAGGCACTGGCCGATTATTGCGGAACTACAGTGGAAGATATTGCAAAGCAGATTATGGAAAAGGCCTATGCAAAAATCGAGCCGGTCATCCTGTTCCTTGCAGAAAAGTATAAATTGGAGAAAGATCAGATTTCGCTGGTGGGTGTTGGAGGCGGTGCCGCATCCCTGATAGTGTATTTCTCGGAAAAAATGGGACTCAAATACAGTATTCCTGAGAATGCGGAGGTTATCTCCTCCATCGGGGTAGCGCTAGCCATGGTAAGGGACGTTGTGGAGCGTATCATTCCTTCTCCTTCAAAAGAGGATATCAATTCCATTAAGATGGAAGCTATGAACAAAGCCATTGAAAGTGGAGCAACGCCGGAAAGCGTGGAAATTCATATTGATATTGATCCACAAACCTCCAAGGTAACGGCCATTGCTACGGGTTCCACCGAAGTAAAAACCACGGATCTTTTAAAGGAATGCGGCGAAGATGAGTTGAAAGCCCTGGCTGCGAAGGACATGCGTATTTCCGTCGAGCAGACGCGCCTGCTGGAAAAAACCCAGTATGTTCACATCTTTGGCGAAAAGCTGGAGAAAGAAGGCGAAGCCGGTGCAATACGTATCCTGGACAACAAGGGATTCATCAAGGTGCAAAGAGGAAGTGCCGTCGCCGTCAAGACAACGGCAGGAGAGTACCTGAATGCGGTGAAAAAGCTGTGGGAGAGCATGGCTGTTTATCAGACGGAGCTCATAGCCAGGCCGGATTATTATCTGTGCATAGGCGCCCGTGTGTTGGATTTTACGGCATCCAATTTCGAGCAGTTGGAGCTGTTGATGGACATTGAAGTTTCCACGCTGGAACCGGACATGGAAATCCTTGTTGTAGCGGCCAATGTGAAACAGAGCTAGAGATCGGTTAAAATAGTACTTCCAATACTTTTTTATGCAAATCCGGATGGAGCTCAACGGATTCGTGCATCGTAAAGCCGCAGGAGCGTTGGCTGTACGGTGCCCAAATCAACCGTTGACGCTCCGGTTGTATATTGGATACGGAGCGCAGCTGCAGTGGCATGAAAAAGTTTTAGCGTTAGTTTATTTTGCCGGTCCAGGTCTTTTGGTTTTGCAATTCATTGTGCAAAACACAGGAAAACGGAGGGAGTATGCAGAACGAAATCAAGTTGGGAGAGATGATTCATAATTTGCTGCAGGTAGATGATGAAACCTGGGGATGGTATGCATTTTCCAGAGAAATCCTAAACCGACGCATACTGCCGGATAAAAAAACAGAGATGATTGCAAAAGCGATAGCTTGCGGTAAAGCCCATGCACAGCGGATTATTCATGAATATGGGTGTAGAAACCCGCATACCGTTGCTGAAAAATTGAAGTTGAAAATTGAGTTTCAGGACACTGTGATATCGGGAACACGTATCCTGTTTGCCTGCTATACGCCGCCCGATAGAATAGAAATCATAAAGGAACCTGTGACCCGGGCCATTCAGCTGATTTCGAAGGAAGCTCCGATTCTGGTTGAACTTTTCCGGCAAAATGATATAATAGATACTATCCTGGGACATGAAATTTTTCATTTTGTAGAAGATCAATTTGAAGAGGAAATCTATACACGAAATGAGAAAATACTGTTATGGAATTTGATGGGCTTAAAGAATTATTCTACGATACGGGCCTTGAGTGAAATCGGAGCAATGGCATTCACAAAAGAATTGAACGGGTTGAAATATTCTCCTTTCATTTTGGATATTCTTTTGTATTTTGGTTATGACTCTTCCGGCGCCGGGAAAATCTATCGTGACGTTTTAGGAATGAGTTCAGGAAGGTGTAGAGAAACAGTTGAAAATCATTAATAATAATTCTTTGAATGATGTAACGTATAATAAAATCAGGGAAGATATCATGAACATGACGCTGGAACCGGGAATGGATGTCAGCGTGCAGAAGCTTTCCGAACGCTACGGGGTCAGCAGAACGCCGGTACGTGAAGCCGTAGTCCGCCTTCAACAGTCGGGATTGGTGGAAATCTACCCGCAGCGAAAAACCGTAGTATCCAAAATTGATTTGCAAAGAGTGCGTGAGGAGTGGTTTATCCGGACTTCACTGGAATCTGCCGTGGTGGATGAATTCATCCGAAAATGCAGCGAGCTGGTGGCGGATACCATGCAGGAACTGATCAGCAAGCAAAAAAAATATATGGCGAAAGAGCATTTCAGAGATTTTTATTGTAAGGATAATCGTTTTCACCAGCTTATTTTTGAGACGGCAGGAGAGGAGCTTTCCTGGTTTACCATTGAAGACGTCGCCTCCCATTATAATCGTATCCGTCTGTTGTACGGCAAGATGAGGGGCGGGGATCAATCTGACATTGATAAACATGAAAAAATGGTTGCGGCAACCCGCAAGCGGGATGTGGAAGCCATGCGCAAGGTGGTTATGGAGCACTCCAATAACCTGCTGGAGCAGGTAAAAAGCATGTCGAAGCAATATCCGCATTTTTTTCAGGGGAATTCAACGATGCAAATATAGATAGGGATTTGCTCATTTAAGCGGATAGCATAGAGAATAACTGAATAAAAAGTAGTAATAAAAGCGAGGAAGAGTTGTCATTGTGAAGCGAATGACGATTCTTCCTTGTTCGGTTTGTGAGCTGAAAAACCGTTCCTTGACTCATATCAATAGTGGAGTTAAAAGGAACTTCCTATATTGTAAAAGTCCGGTACTGAGCTTTCCTTTATGTCATCGATTTGTGTTATAATAATATACACAATATGGATTTGGAAGGAAAGAAACAAAATGCCTGTTTCATCATTTACAGAAAGGGCGCTTGCCGATTCACTGAAAAAATTGATGATGTCCTATCCCATCAATAAAATCAGGATTAAAATGATTACGGATGACTGCGGCCTTACACGCCATACGTTCTACAACCATTTTCAGGATGTCTATGGTTTGCTGGGGTGGATTTATAAGAATGAAATCATCGAAGATCTGGAGAAATACTGCGATCTTGCACATTGGAAAAAGGGAATCCTTCTTGTATTACAATATACCCTGGACAACCGGACCATCTGCCTGAATACGTTCCGTTCCTTAGGCCGTGACCATCTTGAATCCTTTTTATACAAGGTGTTTGATCGGGTTTTGACCGGTATCATCAAGGATATCACACAGAATATGAATGTAGATGAGAATATTAAAAGAGAGACCGCCGATTTTTATGCCAATGCAATGATGGGTGTCTTTATTGCATGGCTGAAGCAGGGGGTGAAAGAGGAGCCTGTTCTAATTGCAAACCGGATTGAAAAAATGGTAAAAGGGAATATCACACGGTTAATGGAAGAGTATAACAAATCGTAAAATAAACTGTATACATTTACACATTCAGAAGCATTTGTGCAATTTTTGCACAGATGCTTTTTTTGTTCATTGAATAAGGAATCTTGGAATATTATCCTATAGATAATATACAATGAAGGAAAGGTAGCGATTAAAATGGGTAATTATCAAAAAATCAATCCGCTGGCACCTAAAAACATTGAAGGAAGAAATGCTTATCTCATAGGTGGCGGCATCGGCTCTCTTGCTGCCGCAGCATTTCTGATCCGGGATGCGCACATGCCTGGCAGGAACATCCATGTAATGGAGCAGTTGGATATCTTTGGCGGTTCGATGGACGGTGCCGGAACTGCGGAAAAAGGCTATACTGCCCGAGGCGGCAGAGAGATTGAAGAGCATTTTGAATGCTTTATGGAACTGTTTAGCTTTATTCCATCTTTAAAGGACCCCAACAGGAGTGTATTGGACGAGTTTCGTGAACTGAATCTGGAAGAGCCCATCGAATCCCATTGCCGTCTGGTCAGCAGTCAAGGAGAGAAAGTAGATTTTTCCAGCCTTGGGTTATCGAAGGGAAATGCAATGGAGCTTGCAAAGTTACACATACTGACTGAGGACGCTCTTGGAGCAACCACAATTGAACAGTATTTCAGCCCAAGCTTCTTTGAAACTAATTTCTGGTATTTCTGGGCTTCCATGTTCGCTTTTGAGAGATGGCACAGCGTTGTTGAGGTGAAGCGGTATATGGAGCGGTTTATGCATCTGATCGGTGGTATGAACCGCCTCGAGGGGATTCTCCATACCGAGTATAACCAGTATGACTCCCTGATCCTGCCCCTCATCACATGGCTGAAAGCGCAGGATGTGTGTTTCGATACCGGCTATAAGGTCACTGATATAGATTTTGATTTTTCCAACAATGAAAAGGTTGCCACAGCAATCCGCTATACGCAAAATGGAGCGGAAAAGGTAATTGCCGTAAAACGGGATGATATTGTATTGTTTACCAACGGTTCAATGACCGAAAACACCACAAGGGGTGATATGAATACCGCAGCGGTCATCAACCGTTCCGATGACAAGGGCTGCTTCAGCGTATGGGAGAAGATTGCGAAAAAATCTCCCGACTTTGGACATCCGGAGGTGTTTTGCAACGACATCGATAAGACAAAATGGCTGTCATTCACCGTTACGTTAAAGGATGATCCTATCGTATTTCCATATCTTCTGGATCTCACCGGAGATAAGCCGGGTATGGGCGGACTTGTTACGATAAAGGACTCCAGCTGGTTTATGAGCTGGGTCGTTCCAAAGCAGCCGCATTTCATCAATCAGCCGGATAACGTCAAAGTGCTTTGGGCCTATGCTTTGAATCTTGACATAGAGGGAGATTATATCCATAAGACCATATCCGATTGTACCGGACGTGAAATGTTTGAAGAATTATTGTTCCATATGGGACTGAAGGATAAGATTCCCGAGATATTGTCTCACACGGTCAATGTCATTCCAAGCATGATGCCCTATATAACCTCCCAGTTTATGCCACGGATTGCAGGCGACCGACCGGATGTTATTCCGGCCGGAAGCAGGAATTTCGGATTCCTTGGACAGTTCGCAGAGATACCGAATGATTGCGTATTCACTGTTGAATATTCGGTACGCAGCGCTATGATGGCAGTGTATGGTTTGATGGAGCTGGGTAAAGAGGTGGATCCGGTCTATCCGAGCCAGTACGATATCCGCGTTTTGACCAATGCGGCAAAAACCTGCCTGGGCATCGACAAATTGCCTTTAAAAAATATTCCTTTGGGTGAATTGGTGAAGAACACTGAAATCTGGAAGCTGCTATAAGATTTCAAAATAAGCAAAACCATCTGAAATGCTTTTAAAAAGCGTCTTTCAGGTGGCTTTGCTTTTATATCTATCGTAGATAATTTGGTTTTACCATAGAATGTCGATTTTTTAGGCTTTTTCATACTAGTGGTCATGGTTTTCTTCAGCAGCCTGTGCGATTGCTTTAGTTTCATGTACCGTACCATGCGGATGCTGGGGCGGCGCATAAATAGAATACAATTTGAGCGGTGTATTCCCTGTGTTGATTAGATTGTGCCATTTGCCGGCAGGTATGATGAAGGCAGAATCATTATGGACATTAGCCTGAAAATCCAAACTGTCTTTTCTGTCACCCATTTGAACAAGTCCTTGGCCTTCTTCAATACGTATGAATTGATCCAGGTTGGGGTGGATTTCCAAACCGATGTCTTCCCCGACATTGATGCTCATCAAGGTAAGCTGTAAATGCCTTCCTGTCCATAAAGCTGTACGAAAAGTATTGTTTTGCTTGGTAGCCTCCTCAATATTAACTGCAAACGGTTCCGGCCCATAATCCTTTAATTTCATTGAAGCACCAGCCTTGGCTTGATCGGTATAAGGAATATATTGATTAGCAAACTGGTTCAAAAAATCTGCGTTATACACTACATTCGGGTCATACATTGGTGTGTTGCTGAAATAAGGGTATTGATTATAAGTATTGTAAATGTTGTCGTAGCTATACATTGGTGTGTTAACGTAATAGGGGCACGGGTGTATTTTCGGGACATTATACATACGGCTCATTCCTTTCATGGCTTTATAATATAATCATATGTTTTATGGTAAGGAGTTGTGCGTTGATTCACGAATGATGCAGGCAGATCGGCATTTCTATTTTCGCTGTAATTGCCCTAACCTTTTCTCGTTTCATAGTATGCAATAAATATCTCCTTCCGGGAATGCCCAAAGTAGTAGAAGATCAACCGAATCTAAATTTTTTATTGCTTTAATCAAAAAAATCTTTCAGAAATGGGAGGAAGGCAAGCCATTTATGATAAAATTGTACTACATATTAGTTTTAAACTATGAAGTAAAGACTTTTATATAATCCGCAGCAGATAGAAAAAGAATAGTAATTTTTCAGGAGGGATTATCATGTTAGGGCATTTAGGATTTTCATATGTAGGCTTGGTATATTTATTGATGCTGTGGATTCCCAATAGCATATGGAGTAAGAATAAGCCAGTAGACTATAAAACTACCCAGGAAAACAAAGTATTATTATTGTTTGAGCGTGTCGGACAAGTATGCTGTACTTGCAGCATACTGATTTTTAGTGATTTTAATATTGCTCCGTTTTCAGCATGGAGTTTGTGGCTCATAGTATCCTTTGTACTAATGATCCTTTATGAGATTAGCTGGATTCGATATTTTACTAATGAGCATACGGAGAAAAATTTTTATCGCAGCTTTTGGGGGATCCCTGTACCTGGTGCGAGTCTACCTGTCATGGCGTTTTTGCTATTGGGCATTTACGGTAAAGTTATTTGGCTGATTGCATCGGCTATCATCATTGGTATCGGTCATATAGGAATCCACATTCAGCATCTAAAAGCGATAAAATAAGTTTTGTAAATTTCAATTTTGTGTATGCCCGGCAAATCGCGTATTTATCACTTCCTTATTTGTAGTTATTATGATATTTTTTTACCTTTGATGGGGAGTAGCCCTTTATGCTCTTGAAAACCCTGCTAAAATAAAAAATATCGTCAAATCCGCACTTGCTTGCAGCTTCCTGGACAAGAAACTCACCGCTGGCAATCATATTTTCAGCATTATTGATTCGTGTTTGATTTAAATATTCCTTTACGGTGAGTCCTGTGGATTTTTTAAAGAGTGTTCCAAAATAAACAGGATTCAAGCCTACTTTTTTTGCTAATTCAATTACATCAATATGGTTGTTAAAATTTGCATGAATATAATCGATGGTTTTTTTGATCCTTGGGTCCAATGGCTCGGTGGAATTTTTGTAATACAGGACATTGAAATAATAATGCAAAATGTTCAGAAATAGGGCGCAAACTTTTATTTTATAGCCTGCTTTTTTTTGCAGCCATTCTATATTGAGATCATGATAAAACGACAACAGATCGTTATCACTATTTATTTTTGAAATAAGGGGAAATGGAAGGGCGATATCTTCTCCTCCGAGGTTATAAAGATTAAAATTAGCCGCATAGCTGATTATAAGATGCTGTGGATCGGATACTGCATATCTTCTGCTATTTTTAGGAATGCACAGAAGGTCGCCTTTCTCGACTGCATAAGCTGTATCATTAATGACATAGGTAGCTTTACCGTCCAGTATATAAGTCAAATCAATAAAATCAATGATTGAATCTTCAATCGCCCAGTTTGGCGTGGCACGACGATTAATAAAATAACCCATTTGGGGAATTATATCATCATAATTTACCATTTTATACAGCTCCACTAAAATTTTCTTAAGAAAATACAAATTTTCTTTTCTTTATCTATTGTTTTAATTATAAATGAATTGTACAATATAGACAAGAACCTAACTCAAATTGTTGTGATTTTTAATAAGATTTGCTATATGGAGTGCGATAAGGCTTTTCCATTGCGCTTTAATTACTTTAATGCAGTATCGCAAAAATTAAATTTCTCCATATGAAATCATTTTTGCGATTTATATAGCTTAAAGTATATGTTTGACCTGAATGTAACGAGGCATAAGATGTTCCCCACCTCTATAGGTGGCGGGTACCGATTCATTTTATAGGCGGTGAGCACATCTCCCGCCTCGTTGAAACGGCTGGTCGCAAGCAAAGCTTGCTGCTCGCCCATGCAACCTGGGTGTGTTGAAATTGCTATGCAATTTCTTCTGTTGTTATAACATATGTGGTTGTTATTAACGTTAAATATTCATCTATGATAACTATTTTCATTTCATTCATGTATGAAGCTTTACAAGCTGGATATTTAATATTTTATGGTTGCTGTAATACAAGCTTGGAACTATACAGCACAAGCCAGGTTTTTTGATTAAAGAGGAATTATTTCATAAGGTAAAGGGGGGGACGGAGTGAAAACTACTCTGTCAAATGCACTGCCTGTAAAGAGGCAAAAGACACTAAGTTATTTAAAACGTTACTGGACGCTTTATCTTCTGTTGGTTTTACCCATTGCGTATTTCATTGTTTTTCGGTATATACCGATGACCTATATCCAGATAGCGTTTAAGAAGTACAGCATTGTTAAAAGTGTTTGGGATATGCCATGGGCGGATAATGGCGGCTTTGAATACTTCATCAAAGCGTTCTCCAACCGTGATTTTCTCTTCGCACTGCGCAACACCATCATGCTCAATCTGCTCGATTTGATCATTGGCTTTCCAGCGCCCATTATATTGGCGCTGCTGCTAAACGAGCTTACGTTTAAACGCTTCAAAAGCTTAACCCAGACAGTGGCTTACATGCCACACTTTCTCTCCTGGATTATAATTGCCGGCCTGGCGTTGCAGCTTTTTGCCCCCACTACCGGTCTCGTAAACATTGTGCTTAGTCATTTGGGGTTCGATCCTATACCGTTCCTCAATGACCCTACGCATTGGGTGTTTACCTATATACTCCTTGGAGTCTGGCAAAGCGTCGGCTGGAACACCATAATTTACCTGGCGTCAATTACGAGCATCGATCCTGAGCTATATGAGGCTGCATCCATGGATGGGGCGGGCCGCTTCAAAAAAATGTGGCACATCACATTGCCGGGTATTCGTCCTACAATAATTACTCTGCTCATTTTGAGCCTTGGCCGCATTCTGGGTAGTGAGTTTGACAGGCCGTATGCGCTGGGAAATGCTTTGGTCAATAATGTGTCCAACGTTATCTCGACTTTTGTTTATACAAACGGTATCCGCGGGCTGCAATTTTCACTGACTACAGCAGTAGGGCTGTTTCAGTCTGTCGTCTGTGTTATTTTCCTGTTTACCGCAGACGCCATTACTAAAAAGCTCGGCGAGCGCGGCATATGGTAGGGGGGACATAGGATATGATTAAATCGAAAACAACGAAAATCGGTGATTGGGTTATTGCATTTATTTGTTTGCTGGTCATTTTAATTTGTTTACTGCCAATGCTTAACATTTTAGCACGTTCTCTCAGTTCCAAGGATGCACTAATCCGCAACGAGGTTATGCTGTGGCCTAAGGAATTTAATTTTGATGCGTACCGTCTGGTGCTAAATGATATGAGATACGTATGGTCACTTTCATGGACGGCCATATTGACAGTCATATGCACTATTGTGTCTTTGTTTATGACCACCCTCTGTGCATATCCCCTTATATACGACAAACTGAAGGGGCGGCGCTTCATCAGCACTTTGATTATATTTACCATGTACTTTAATGCGGGTGCAATTCCAAACTATCTGTTGATGAAGGATCTGGACCTGATCAACCACCCATTGGTGCTCATAATTCCGAGCTGTTTAAGCGTATTCAACATGATCATCATGCGCAGTTTCCTTTTCAATATACCGGATAGCTTACGGGAGTCGGCGGAAATAGACGGTGCAGGACCTATTCGGATACTGGTCAGCATTTATCTGCCCCTATCCACATCAGTGCTTGCTACACTTGCGCTCTTCTATGCTGTGGGACGCTGGAACGGTTTTTCAGATGCGCTGATGTATATGAATAATAAGAAATACTTTCCCATACAGCTGCTGCTGTATAACATCATAAACAATTTGACAAGTGTTGAGGTCGCGACTCAGGAGGGCTTCAACAGCACCCCGGGGATTACGGAAACTCTCAAGGCTGCAACTGTTATGGTTGCTACAGTGCCAATCCTACTGGTTTATCCATGGCTTCAAAGGTACTTTATTACAGGTGTAACTTTAGGTGCGGTAAAGGGTTAACAATATTGAACGCGATAAGGGTTTTACATCGCGCTTCAATTTCCTTGATATCCCATCGCGATAATTCGTTATTCCGCTGTAATATCATTATCGCGATTTATATTGTGTCGTAGACACTATGTGTCTAAATAATATAATCTTATTATAAATTAGGAGGGTTATTATGAAAAAAGCGATTTCGTTTTTACTAGCCGGTGCTATGGTATTTACGCTTTTTGCAGGTTGCAGTAAAAGTCAGTCTTCCAATGATTCAACACCGGCACCAACTGCAGCGAATAGCGAGATTGTTGATGGAAAGTTTGTCAAAACAAGGTCTATCACTGTTGAGGTATTTGACCGTAACAATGATAAAGGAACCGCACCGGATGATAACTTCTACACAAAATACATCAAAGAAGGAATGCTTCGCGACCACAACGTAGATGTTAAGTTCGTACGTGTACCCCGCTGGACGGAGACGGAAGCAATCAACAACCTGCTTGCTGCAGGTAATGCGCCGGATGTCTGCGTTACTTACAGCTATCCGACGGTCCAGACCTATGCCAACATGGGCGGTATACTTGACTTAAGCTCACATCTGGAAAAAAACAAGTCTTTGCTGCCAAATCTATGGGGCCTCCTGGGAGAAGATAATATCAACTATAACAAGGATCCTCAGAAGGGTACCATATGGGCTATTGAGGCTAAACTTTACAATAACTCCCGTATCAATACTTTCGTAAGAGAGGATTGGTTGAAGAAGCTTAACATTGCTGAGCCCAAGACTACTCAGGAGTTCGAAGCTATGCTGAAAGCTTTCAAAGACAATGCTCCTGCACTGCTGGGTGCTAATGCAAGCAAGATGATTCCATTCTCCCTCAGCTTTGATGTGGGCTGGCGCGCTAATAACTTGCTAACTTCCTATATCCCGGACAAAGTTTCCGATAAGGATTTATATGTATACGGCTTTGACGACAGGCAGTTCCTGCTCCCAGGCATTAAAGACGGAGTTAAAAAACTCAACCAGTGGTACAATGATGGTCTGATTTGGAAGGATTTCGCTCTATATCCTGCTGGTGACAAGACGGAGGATAACCTTATTAAGGCTGGCTATGTAGGTGCTTTCATGCATAACTGGGATTATCCGTATCGCGATGGTGATAACGGTATAGCTGCGAATTTAAAGAAGAATGCTGGCGAGGATGCTGCTTATATAGCAGTTGACCCCTTCAAGAACGATGCAGGAGTTTATAGAAAATTCCTCAGCAATCCCATCGACCGTAAGCTGTTCTTCCCTGCTACCAACAAGGAGCCGGTTGCATCCCTGATGTATCTCGACTGGATTTCCAAGCTCGATAACCGTAAATTCCTTCAGATAGGGGAAGCGGGTGTTACGCATGAAAAGCAGGCAGATGGTGCAATAAAGACAATCGCTGCTGTCGGTGAAAAAATTATGAACTCTCCGAGTAATATCGACTATACAATGACCATCAATGGTTTGGACCTGGGGGATAAGGACATAAACATCAAATCAATGGCCCTTGCATATGCGGGTGTTGACAAGAGATTCATTGAGAAAGCATTCGCTGCTGCACAAAACGGTGCAAGAATCGCTAAACATGTCAATGTAGGCGAGATTAAGGCCGAAGAGGGCCAGGGTGAAGCACTCAAAAAGAAGCGTGATAATCTCTTAGACCAGGCTGTTGTTGCTAAATCGGATCAGTTTGATGCGGTGTATGACAAAGGTTACCAGGATTATCTCAGCTCCGGTGGAAAAGCAATTATCGATGAACGTAAAGCGGCATATGAAAAATTCTACAAATAAAATTTAATCATCCTCCATCATGGCTCGTAAAGTATAAATAGAGGAAAATTCTCATTTATACTTTACGAGTTTCATGGGAGATTTCCTATATTTGCTAAAACTTATAGTCTGATCGTCCATATACAATAAGAGACTTTTGTTTCCCAGGAAGAGGACATCCTTTACGCACTCAGAAGTTTTCCATTCCGGCCCATCTAGGTAAATTACCTTATCAAGGTTTTTCTTATGAAAATGAGGTACTGGCATTTTGCTGCCTCAAAATGATTTTACATGGAAGAATTTGATTTTCACAATAGTAACTGAAGGCTTTGGAAGCGTGATGGTAAACCTTAATCGCATTCCATATAGAATAATAAATTAAATGTGTTAAAAATTCCTGATCTATAGGAGAATGTGAAAAACATAGGTATTCTTTTTTGCGGGCCGCTTGTGGAGTGCTGCGCGCGGTGTAGCAAAACCTATAGAATACCTTTTTTTACAGCCTCCTAAAGGGGTTAATTATATTTAAGGAGAAAATCCATGCTCAAAAAAGATGTGATAAATAACGATAACAGCCTTTATAGCTGCTGGTTAAACTACAGGAAGTGCTCCAGTCCTGAGCGAATGGATAAGTATAGAAAGGCTTGCAGCTATCTGGTAGTTAAGAATAACAGCCCAGCCGTGCAAACAGCTGTAGAGGAGCTTAGGCTGGCGCTGAAAAAAATCATGTGTATAGAGCCGTTGATCATAGATAAGCCTTGCAATTCACCCTATTTGTTTATCGGAACGGTTGAAGATATCAATATTTCCGATTTTAGTGCAGAGATTACTGAAGAATTTGTTGACGGCAGCTTTTTCGTTAAAAATATTCAAAATGAAAAAAATACGTCTCTCAATATCATCGGCAAGGATGGAAATGGAGTGCTCTATGGAGTATTCCACCTCATTAAAGCGATGAATAGCGGAAAGGAGCTTTCCCAGGTTGAAATAATAGAGATTCCGAAAAATAAACTTAGAATGATGAATCACTGGGATAATGTGAGCGGAAATATAGAAAGAGGGTATGCAGGCCAATCGTTTTTTTACAGCAATAACGAGGTGGTTAAAGATGTCAGCCGGGTCAGGGAATATGCAAGATTGCTGTGTTCCATCGGAATCAACGGAGTCGTTATAAACAATGTGAATGTACATGAGATTGAGACAAGATTTATTACCGAAAAATACCTGCCTGATCTGGCGCGTTTTGCCGATGTATTTAGAGCATACGGAATAAGAACGTATCTCAGTATAAATTTTGCTGCGCCCATGGAAATCGGAAGTCTTACCACTGCAGATCCTCTTGACGAGAAAGTCAGGCAGTGGTGGAAGGATACGGCGAATATAATATATAAACACATACCGGATCTTGGCGGTTTCCTTATAAAGGCTGATTCGGAATTCAGGCCAGGACCTTTTACCTATGGACGAGACCATGCTCAGGGAGCAAACCTTTTAGCTGAGGCGTTAAAACCCCATGGAGGCTTGGTTATTTGGAGATGCTTCGTGTATAACTGCCTTCTCGACTGGAGGGACAGATCTTTAGACCGGGCAAAGGCTGCTTATGATAATTTCAAACCGTTGGATGGGGAATTTATGGACAACGTAATACTTCAGGTAAAGAACGGTCCAATGGATTTCCAGATCAGAGAGCCTATTTCACCCTTGCTTGGGGCCATGGAAAAGACCAATGTGATTTTAGAGTTTCAGGCTGCTCAGGAATATACAGGTCAGCAGAAGCATGTATGCTATCTGTTACCTATGTGGAAGGAAGTTTTGGATTTTGATACCCATGCGAAAGGCAAGGGCTCTACAGTTTCCAAAGTAGTGGATGGAAGCCTGTTTAACAGCAAGTATGGCGGAATTGCTGCTGTATCAAATCTCGGAGACAGTCAATGCTGGACCGGGCACCCCCTGGCGCAGGCTAATTTTTATGGTCTAGGGAGGATCGCCTGGAACCCGGAACTAAGTTCTGAAGAAATAGCGGAAGAATGGGTAAAACTGACCTATGGCTGTGATACAAAAGTTGTAGAGACCATCGTTTCCATATTAATGGAGTCCAGAGAAGTATATGAGAAATATACCAGCCCGCTGGGAATCGGCTGGATGGTGAATCCGAACCACCATTATGGACCAAGTGCAGAAGGATATGAATATTCACCCTGGGGAACCTACCACTATGCAGACTGGAACGGCATTGGAGTGGACAGGACTGTCGCAACCGGGACAGGATATACTGCACAATACCATGAGCCGGTGTCAGCCATGTATGAAAATATAGAAACATGCCCGGAGGAGCTTTTACTATTTTTCCACCATGTGGAATATACCTATACGCTAAAAAGCGGCAAAACATTGATCCAGCATATCTATGATACACATTTTGAAGGTGTTGAGAAGGTAAAGGAGTTTATGGAAAGATGGAATTCCTTAAAGGGCAAAATCGATGAGGAAACCTTTAACACAGTATGTGAGAAACTGAATATACAGCTTAAGGATTCAATAGAATGGAGAGATGTTATTAACACATACTTTTATAGAAGGGCAGGGATTTTGGATGAACAGGGAAGAAAAGTATATAAATAAGAAAATACTTTTTAATGATGGCTGGGAATTTGCCAAAAGTCCTCTGGAAGTAAGTAAAAGTGAAGGTTTGGATTTTGAACCTGTTGATATACCCCATGACTGGCTCATATATAATACACTCAATCTTTATGAAAATAGTATAGGCTGGTATCGTAAAAGATTCACCTGTGAGAAGGAAGAAAAACAGATACTGATATGCTTTGATGGAGTTTATATGGATTCCAGCCTGTATGTGAATGATCAGTATATAGGTGAATGGAAATATGGGTATTCTTCCTTTGAACACGATATAACAGATGCAGTGGTGGAAGGAGAAAATGAAATCCTTCTGAAAGTGGTGCATCAGAGCCCAAACAGTAGGTGGTATTCAGGTGCCGGTATATATCGCAATGTGTGGCTGAAGATTAGAGACAGGAATCATATCGTAACCGACGGGATTTATATCACAAGCAGGAAGAAAGGGAATGACTGGCAGGTAGAGATTGACATAGAGCTGGACATCTGCCAGGAAGTGCAGATCGCTCATACGATTCTATATAAGGGAAAGAGAATTGCACATACTTCAGAGATTGCTGCTGCATCAAAGAATCACGGCAACCATAATATACAAACATTATCGGTAGAGAACCCCATGCTGTGGAGTACGGATGCTCCTAGTCTATATCAGGTTATAACCGAGTTGTACCTGATTGCTCCGGACCATGTTGCAAATCAAAGCATGATTAAAATCGAGTCCATAGCTCAGAATATCGGATTCAGAGAAGTTGTATTTGACCCCCAGCAAGGGCTGAAGTTAAATGGCAAAAGGATGAAGTTGAATGGGGTTTGTGAACATCATGATCTGGGAGCTTTGGGAGCTGCCTTTAATAAGACTGCCCTGAGGAGACGGTTTGAGATATTAAAGGAAATGGGCGTGAATGCAGTGCGTACTGCCCATAATATGCCGGCACCGGAGCTTATGGAATTAGCCGATGAGATGGGTTTCTTCGTAGTTTCCGAGGCCTTCGATATGTGGGAAAGACCGAAAAACCCATATGATTACGGAAGGTTTTTTAAGGATTGGGCTCATGCTGATGTAAAAAGCTGGATAATGAGAGACCGGAATCATCCGAGTCTCTTACTGTGGTGTATTGGAAATGAAATCTATGACACCCATGCAGACGGGAGAGGGCAGGAATTAACAAGGCTACTCATCGATTACGTGCGGAAATATGACCCTAAAGAGAATGCAAGGATCACCATCGGGTCCAATTATATGCCCTGGGAAAATGCTCAAAAATGTGCCGATATTGTTAAAGTAGCAGGATATAATTATGCTGAAAAATATTATGTGAAGCATCATGAGGAGCATCCCGACTGGATCATCTATGGCAGTGAAACTTCTTCCATAGTACAAAGCAGAGGGATCTATCATTTTCCCTTTGAAAAATCAATTCTTGCAGAGGATGATGAGCAGTGCTCCGCTCTTGGCAACAGCCAAACCAGCTGGGGTGCAAAGTCTGCGGAGGCCTGTATTCTGGCAGAAAGAGATACGCCCTTCTCCCTTGGGCAATTTATATGGTCCGGATTTGACTATATCGGCGAACCTACTCCTTATCATACAAAGAACTCTTATTTTGGACAGATCGATACTGCTACGTTTAAAAAAGACTCCTATTATATCTATCAGGCAGAATGGACCGACTACAGGACAAAACCAATGGTGCACCTATTCCCGTATTGGGATTTTAATGACGGCCAAATCATTGATGTCCGGGTATGTTCCAATGCACCGAAGGTCGAACTCCAGTTAAACGGCAGGGCAATAGGGACCTGTGATGTCGACCATGAACATGGGACACAGCTTGTCGGATGGTGGAAGCTTCCCTATGAAGAAGGCGAATTGAAAGCAATCGCCTATGATGAAACAGGAAAAACGATTGCAACCGATGTAAGGAAATCTTTTAAAGATGCGAAGAACATAAGACTGCATGCAGATAAAGAGCGACTTATAGCAAACGGTACGGATTTGATCTTTGTAGAAATCACGATGGAAGATGAAAACGGTAATATTGTAGAGAATGCAAACAACCGGGTAGAGGTGCGTGTTGCCGGAGCAGGCCGCTTGCTTGGGCTTGATAATGGAGACAGCACGGATTATGACCCGTACAAGGGGTTAAGCAGAAGATTGTTTAGCGGCAAGTTGATGGCAATCATAGGAGCAACCCTGGAGATAGGAAAAATTCAGGTTGAGGTATCTTCCATAGGTATGGAAAGCCGGACTGTAGAATTGGAGTCTCTTCCTGCCAGCGATGAAGAGATGACAGGGATTTCTGCAAAAACGAAGAATACAGAACTGCCATGCATCATGGGAAACAGGGATGAAATACCCCTTCGCAAGATTGAAATCATCAGCGATGACTCACATATTTTTGACAGGTCAAGGAAGGATAGGATTGTTAGTGCAAAATTATATCCTGAAAACACTTCTTATAAGGAAGTAGAATGGAGTGTAGTGAATGATGCTGGAATTCCGTCAAACCTTGCTAAAATAGAATCCTTTGGGCAGGAAGCGAAGGTAACGGCTTTGAGCGATGGGAAATTCTATATCCGGTGCACAAGTAAGAATGGTACCGGCAAAACGAAGCTTATCTCCCAACTGGAATTTAGCGTTTCCGGCCTTGGTACAGCTTATAAGGACCCCTATAGGTTTATATCGGGAGGGCTGTATGATTATAGTAAAGGTGATGTGGGGAACGGAAATGAAAGGGGAGTAAGTACCGCAAGAGATGGTGAAACCCACGTAGGTTTTCACGGGATAGACTTCGGTCCATACGGCTCCGATACCATAACCATTCCAATCTTTGCTTTATCCAGTGAAGAGTACTATATACAAATCTGGGAAGGAATGGCCGGTGAAGAGGGCAGTGAATTATTGGCGAATGTGGTATACCAAAAGGAATCCCGATGGAATGTGTACCAGGAAGAAACCTACCGGCTGCCCAGAAGGCTGAGGGGCGTCGCTTCCATCTGCTTTGTTCTCCGTCAGAAGGTGCATATTAAGGGCTTTTCCTTTGAGAAAAGGAATAGAGCCTTTGAACAAAATTATGCAGCGGAATGCGACCACATTTACGGTGATACCTTTACTATAGCGGATCAACGCGTAGAAGGGATTGGAAATAATGTATCCCTGGAATTTGGCAATATGGATTTTACCGGTGTGGGAGCCGGGAGGCTGGTACTCTGTGGAAGGTCACGTATTGATAAAAACACGATTCTAATCCGTTTTTCCGGCCGGGAAGGCGAAAGTACGCAGCTTGTTGAGTTCACCCAGTCCGATGACTACAAAGAACGGGTGTTTGAACTTAGCAGGATGGAAGGGTTACAAAAGGTTACCTTTATATTCCTTCCTGGATGTAATTTTGATTTTGGTTGGTTCCGTTTTGAACCTTAGAGAGGAGAGGTGAAAGCATTGAGCGAAGAAATAAAGTCTCTTTTCTTAGAATACGAGGATTATTTTCCAATAGGTGCGGCAGTCAATCCGGGAGTGATTGAAAGTCATAGGGAGCTCTTGGTTAAACATTTTAACAGTATTACTGCCGAAAATGAAATGAAGTTTGCAGAAATTCATCCCAAGGAAGGGGAGTATACCTTCGAGAAGGCAGACGCACTGGTGGAATTTGCCCAAACCAATCATATGAAAGTCCGGGGCCATACCCTCGTGTGGCATAACCAGACGCCGGACTGGGTGTTTTCCGATGCCTCGGGGAATAAAGTATCCGAAGAGGTTTTACTTGTGCGGATGAAGGAGCACATTCAATCGGTGGCTGGCCGGTATCGTGGGAAAGTATATGCCTGGGATGTTGTTAATGAAGCCATTGAAGATAGTGAGGCCTCGTTCTTAAGAGAGTCAAAATGGCTGGAATGTCTGGGGGAGGACTTTATTGAGAAGGCCTTTATATTTGCACACGAGGCTGACCCGAAGGCGATTCTTTTTTATAATGACTATAATGAATGTTCTCCTGCAAAAAGTCAGAAAATCTATCAGCTGGCGAAGAATCTGAAGGATAAGGGAGTTCCCATCCATGGAATCGGACTGCAGGCCCACTGGAATATTTACAGCCCCTCGCCGGATGAAATCAAAAGAGCCATTGAAAAGTATGCATCCCTGGGATTGCAGCTTCAAATCACGGAGTTGGATGTTTCACTGTTTGCTTTTACCGACCACAGGACGGATATGAAGTCTCCCGAACCGGAGCTGATGGAAAAGCAGGTCAAGTATTATGAAAACATTTTCCGGATATTCCGTGAATACAAAGAGATTATTACAGGAGTTACCTTTTGGGGAGTGGCAGATGATAAAACCTGGCTCGATAAATTTCCGGTAAAAAACAGGAAAAACTGGCCTCTGCTATTTGATGTACAGCATCAACCCAAAGAAGCACTTTGGAAGGTAGTAGATTTTAGTAAATAGGCAAAGATATTATAATTAGTGGGATGCTTATTCGGATTCATAGAAGCATCGGGATCGAAGTGTGGTAGGGAATTTTATCACCTTTAGCATCACAAAGGAGGATCGTATGTCAGAAGTACCTGGATATTTGAATAAAGAGCTAACGTTTGAAGAGCGTGCGAAAGACCTTGTGAGAAGAATGACCCTGGAAGAGAAGGTTACGCAGATGGTGCATAAGTCGCCTGCCATACCAAGACTGGGGGTTCCTTCCTATAACTGGTGGAGTGAAGCACTCCATGGTGTAGCAAGAGCCGGGGTGGCTACGATGTTTCCACAGGCTATTGGTATGGCGGCGGCTTTTGACGCAGAGTTGATGAATCAGGCCGCAGAGGTCGTTTCCACCGAAGCCCGGGCAAAGTACCATGAATTTCAACGGAAAGGCGATCATGATATCTATAAGGGGCTGACTTTATGGTCGCCCAATGTAAACATATTTCGTGATCCAAGATGGGGAAGGGGACATGAAACCTACGGAGAAGATCCGTATTTGACGGGAAGGTTGGGTGTTGCATTTATAAAAGGCCTGCAGGGAAATGATGAAAAATACCTGAAATCAGCTGCATGCGCCAAGCATTTTGCGGTTCACAGCGGTCCTGAGGGAGAACGTCATGAGTTTGATGCGGTGACCTCCAAAAAGGACTTGCGTGAGACCTACCTTCCAGCCTTTCGCGACTGTGTCAAGGAAGCCGGAGTTGAAGCAGTCATGGGAGCGTATAACAGGACCAACGGAGAACCCTGCTGTGGCAGTGAAACGCTTCTGAAAAAGATACTGCGCGAAGAATGGGGATTTCAGGGGCATGTCGTTTCCGACTGTTGGGCCATCAAAGACTTTCATGAAAACCACAAGGTAACTGCAACAGCTCCCGAGTCGGTTGCGCTGGCATTGAATAACGGCTGTGACTTAAACTGCGGTAACATGTATGGGAACCTTTTGCTGGCGCATAAGGAAGGCTTGGTGACCGAAGAAAGCATTGACAGGGCATTGACCCGTTTGATGATAACAAGGATGAAGCTGGGTATGTTTGATGATCCGGAAGATGTTCCTTACTCCAATATACCTTACGAGATCAATGATTGTAAGGAACACCGGGCCTTTGCCCTTGAAGTATCCAAAAGGTCTATGGTGCTGCTGAAAAATGAGAATAACCTCCTGCCCCTGGATAAAAACCGGATTTCTTCTATTGCAGTCATCGGCCCCAATGCAGACAGCCGCGAGGCCTTAAAAGGGAATTACTTCGGTACAGCCTCCCGGTATGTTACCGTCCTGGAAGGGATACGGGAAACAGTTCCTAAAGAGGTGCGTGTTTATTATGCAGAGGGCTGCCACTTGTACAAGAAGAGCATCTCGGGGTTATCGGAGCCCAATGATCGAATCACTGAGGCTGTCTCAACTGCCGAAAGAGCCGATGTAACGGTTTTATGCCTGGGGCTTGATGCGACCATCGAGGGAGAGGAAGGGGATACTTCCAATGAGTTTGCCAGTGGTGATAAAAGGGATCTGAGACTGCCGGGCAAGCAGCAGGAGCTTCTGGAAGCTGTATATAAAACCGGTAAACCTGTCATTCTGGTGCTGTTGTCCGGAAGCGCCCTGGCAGTTTCCTGGGCAGATGAAAACATTCCTGCCATTATCCAGGCCTGGTATCCCGGCGGTGAAGGCGGAAAGGCTGTAGCTTCCCTCATTTTTGGAGAGTACTCACCCTCGGGAAGGCTGCCGGTCACCTTCTACAGAACTTCCGAAGAACTACCGGACTTCAGGGATTATGCCATGAAAAACAGGACCTACCGGTATATGGAGAATGAGGCCCTTTATCCCTTTGGGTTCGGACTTAGCTATACTACCTTCAATTACAGTAATGTAAGAATCAGCAAAGAGTCCATTCAGGTAGGGGAAGAACTGGAATGCAGTGTTGTTGTGAAAAATACCGGCAGCATGCCTTCCTTTGAAGTGGTACAGCTCTATCTGACCGATATGGAGGCGAGTGTAACCGTACCAAGATGGCAGCTGACAGGATTCCAGCCTGTTCATCTCAACTGCGGCGAAGAAAAGGTAGTCCGTTTCACATTGACCGGAAGGGATATGTCCATCATTGATGAGGAAGGACGCCGGATGATTGAGCCCGGCAGGTTTAAAACCCATATCGGAGGAAGCCAGCCTGATCAGAGAAGTATGGCTTTAAAAGGCAGTGAGGTGCTGAGCCTGGAATTCTCGGTACAGGGTGAAACCACGGAGATCGAGTATTAATAGATTCTTTTATATGGAAGGCAGATGTTAGAATGACTAATCATAAAGGCAATTCTCAGTTTTTCAAAAATCCCATATTGCCGGGATTCTATCCCGATCCCTCCATATGCAGGGTGGATGAGGATTACTATCTTGTAACCTCTTCTTTTGCCTACTATCCCGGAGTGCCTATATTTCACAGCAGGGATCTTGTTCACTGGAACCAGATAGGACATGTGCTGAATCGAGAGTCCCAACTGGAGCTTGATCATTTGGAGCAGTCCCAGGGGATTTATGCCCCCACCATTCGCTATATCCATGGTGAATTTTATGTGGTAACCACCAATGTCCATAAAGGAGGAAATTTTATCGTCAAGGCACAGAATCCTGCCGGCCCCTGGTCGGACCCCTATTGGCTGGATGCTCCGGGTATCGATCCTTCCCTGTTTTTAGATGATGACGGGACGGTTTATTATATTGGAACAAGGCCTGCCCCGGAAGGTGCCAAATATTATGGGAATTGGGAGATCTGGATGCAGCAGTTGGACCTGTGCACGATGAAACTGACGGGGGATACCTATTCGCTGTGGAGGGGGGCTTTGCGTGATGCGGTATGGCCGGAAGGACCGCACCTCTACAAGAGGGATGGTCGGTACTATCTTATGATCTCAGAAGGCGGAACAGGACATGAGCATGCCATTACGATTGCCAGAAGCAATGAAGTTAAAGGGCCCTATGAAGGGAATCCCGGTAACCCGATCCTGACCCACAGGCATCTGGGAAGAAATTATCCCATCGTGAACGTGGGGCATGGCGATTTGGTGGAGACGCAAAATGGAGAATGGTGGATGGTACTGCTTGCGTCAAGACCCTATGGGGGATATTACCGCAATCTCGGCAGAGAGACATTTCTGGTCCCGGTGGTATGGGAGGAGGGATGGCCGGTTGTCAGCCCGGGGACAGGTAAGGTAGAGTTTGAATATGCCTTTCCCAAATTACAGGAACAAAAAAGCAGAATAAAACCATGCTGTGATCACTTTGAGGAAAGCATTCTGGATGCTTTATGGAACTTTATCAGGACCCCCAGGGAAGAATTTTACAGCTTGAGTGAAAGAGCAGGCTGCTTACGACTAAAATTATTACCTTCCGCAGTAACAGGGCATGGGAATGTGAGCTTTATCGGAAGAAGGCAGCAGCACATGAGTTTTCTGGCATGCACAAAAATGGACTTCCGTCCAAAGGCGGAAGGTGAGGAAGCAGGAATGGTCCTTTACCAAAATAGAAAATTTAATTACAGGTATACGTACGCCCATAGGGAAAACAAAGCAATCATTCAGCTGGTTAAATGTGAAAATGGAGAGGAAGCGATTCTGGCAGAACAGGAAATATCTGCTGAAAGGCTCTATCTTAAGATCGAAGCATGCGGACAGGCGTTCAATTTTTATTATGGTACGTCAAGTGATTCCGAGACAGCTTTATTGCAGAATGTTGATGGACGAATCCTCAGTACGGACGTTGCTGGAGGCTTTGTAGGGGCATATATTGGCCTGTACGCCAGTGGTAATGGCGGCATCAGCTCAAATTGTGCAGATTTTGATTGGTTTGAATACTCAGGCATATCTAATGAGCCCTAGGAGGAGATCACGTGGATGCTAACAAGGAAAGAACGAATTCAATATCAAAAGTAAACTCTTTGATTCATACCCCTCCAAAGATGACTGAACTTAAGCTGCCACAGTTAATCAGTGACGGAATGGTTCTTCAAAGGGATCGGGATGTAAATATATGGGGATGGGCTGCTCCTGGTGAAACCGTTACAGTGGACTTTTTAGGACAAACTTTTTGTACCACTGTTGATGAAGGCGGTAAATGGCGTGTTGTGCTTCCTCCCAGTGGAGCTGGCGGTCCTTATGAAATGAAAATAGAGTCGGGTACTTGCATAACAGTCAAGGATATTCTGATCGGAGATGTATGGGTTTGTTCAGGCCAATCCAACATGGTTTTGCCCATGGGCAGAGTCAGTGACTTATATGCCGAGGACATTGCCCAATCCTACAATCCGGACATAAGGCTTTTTATTGTACCTGACAGGTATGATTTTAACATTGCTCACGAAGACCTGTCATCCGGAGGATGGGAAAAGGCAAACCCTGAGAGCATTCTTCATTTTACTGCAACAGGCTACTTTTTTGCGAAAGCCTTGTTCGAAAGGTACCATGTACCCATCGGGCTGATCAATGCAAGTGTCGGAGGCTCGCCGGTAGAAGCATGGCTGAGCGGGGAATCCCTGGAAAAGTTTCCTTGCTATAAAGAGGTATCCGATCCATTAAAGGATAATGATTATATAGAAAAGATTAAAAATGAGGAAGAGGCTGTTAATAAAAGCTGGTACGATTCCATCAATGAAATGGACCCGGGATTGGCCAAGGCTGAACCTGCATGGTTTTCGGAAGAATACGATGCATCGGGCTGGCCAACCATGGAGTTGCCAGCTTTCTGGGAAGACGAAGGGTTAGGCCGCCTCCATGGAGTGGTATGGTTCAGAAAAGAATTCTATATCAGTTCCGAAATGGCAGGCAAGCCGGCCAGATTACTATTGGGAAGAATCGTTGACAGCGATTCAGCCTATGTCAATGGTATACTTGTGGGCACAACTTCTTACCAATACCCGCCAAGAAGATATGATATCCCCGCAAATGTACTAAAAGAAGGTAAGAACGTCATTGCGGTAAGAGTTGTCAATACCGCTGGAAAAGGAGGGTTTATCAAAGACAAACCCTATAAAATTATGGTCGAGGGCAAAGAAATCGTTGATTTGACAGGTCCATGGCAGTACAGGGTAGGGGTAACAGCGAATCCGCTGCCGGAAACCACGTTTTTTCAGTATAAGCCCTTAGGTTTATTTAATGGAATGATTGCGCCGCTGGTCAACTTCACCATCAAAGGGATCCTGTGGTACCAGGGTGAATCGAATATTCGAAGAGCCTGGGATTACCAAGAGCTTTTTACTGAGTTGATTAATGACTGGAGGAAAAAATGGAATCAAGGCAGCCTTCCATTCTTATACGTTCAACTGTCCAATTATTTGGAGCTGGAGGATCTGGTGGCAAAAAGAGGCTGGCCGGAAATTCGGGAAGCCCAGCGAAAAGCACTTTCGGTTCCTAATACAGGTATGGCGGTTACCATTGATGTTGGCGAATGGAACGATTTACATCCTTTAAATAAGAAAGCAGTAGGCAGCCGTTTGGCGCTGTTGGCTCGTAAAATTGCTTATGGAGAGGATACAATCGTTTCAGCGGGACCTATTTATAAATCGATGACCGCAGAGGGAAACAGGCTTATCCTTCATTTTGAAAACGACAGTGGAAAGCTTGCTTCAAGAGATGGTGAGGAATTAAGACATTTTGAAATTGCGGGGGCGAATGAGGAATTTATTAATGCCCGGGCAATCATAGAAAATAACAATGTAGTTGTATGGAATGATCTGATAGATAATCCCGTAGCAGTCCGGTATGCGTGGGTGGATCACCCGGAAGGTGCTAATTTATTTAGCGAAGAGGGGTTACCGGCATCGCCTTTCATGGCTCGAATAGGATGAAGAAATTCAAAAGCATTTATTATTGCCAGTTTTACCGGGTTTTGTACATAAACTTGAGTAAAACTGGCAATAGCTCTATATAATCGGTGTTTATATGCATTTTTCAAAGATCCTTCAACCGTTTGTGGGGTCTAGGCAGCCCGGCAGTTGAGGGCAAGCCCTTTAGGGCGGTGGGGGTATACCTGCTGGAGATCGCTTTCCAACAAACCTGGATAATGGATCATCAATTCACTATGGACTCGGTCCCAATTCTTATATCACTGGGTTCATTTCTTTACTACCTTTCTGTAAGCCAGATTCAGCATCGATAATGAGGTTCTTCAGTAAATAAAGTTACGATAAGGATGGCAGTATATACAGGACATAAAGAAGAACGGTGCCAGGCACCTAAGTTATTGACTCAACCCATCCCTCTTGTTAAAACATGGACAGGAGGTATTTTCATGGGAAGAAAACTGAGGGTAGAGTATGAAGGAGCTATATACCACAAATGGTTATATATGGTTTGATTATATATAACCATTTGTGGTAATTTTTTTTGATTTTAAGATATTTTTGTATTATTATATATTTAATTGGAAATAAATGTGAGGCTATTGAGTGTTTATATAATATGCTTAATTTTATTTCGACAAAATAGAATGTTCGATGGGGAGAAAGTGAGGATAAAGTATATGAATTTGTATACTACATTAGTTGAAGCTCTATTAGCTACGGCGAAAGAAAGTGCCAAAACTGCTTGTGGAATTACTTTTTATAAAGGGATGAAAATTAAGAAAATCACTTATAATGAATTATTGATGGAGTCATTAAGTATTTCAGGTGGATTAGATAATTAAATATTAGAAGAGGATTACGGAAAATTACTTATTGTGTGTCATCATGACGGCAGTTGCGAATAAAGGTGAATATAGGTTAAAAAATGGAGTGCTATTGTAAATAAATTCGCCTTTGATAAGGAATGCATAGCAGATACAGATTATTGGAAACAGATTTGCAATTCAGATAATATAATCCCAAGTGATTATGAGTGGAGTCAGAAGGATGGGGACCTGGCTATAAAGCAGTATGAAAAATTCACGGAAGAGATAGACGATACGGAATATAAGGCAGATAAAGTAGAAGGAGAAGACTTCAGAGTGGTGGTGGGAAAGAGAACTCCAATAAGGGAGAGTTCTTAGACGTTTCTACAAATTAACAGATTTTCGCCAGGAAGTTAAGGTCAAGCATAAGCTTATTGACATCATTACAATAATTATCTGTGCTGTTGCTAGTGGCGCTGAAAATTATTCAGAAGTTGTTCTTTATTCACAATGAAAAAAAGATTGGCTTAAGTCTATCCTTGAACTTCCCAACGGAATACCTTCGCAGATACTTTTGAGAGAGTAATGAGATGGTTAAATCCCGATGAGTTTCAAAAGTGTTTTCTTAATTGGGTACGTGGAGTTGCAAAACTAACAAAAGGTGAGGTCGTAGCTATTGATGGTAAAGCTTTGAGAGGCTCTAAAGATAGAGAAAAAAGTGCCATCTATATGGTGAGTGCTTGGGCTAGTGCTAACGGTGTGGTTTTAGCACAGAAGAAAGTTAATGAAAAAACCAACGAAATTAAGGCTATACCGGAATTGCTTGAAATTCTCGCAATTAATGGCTGCATAGTGACAATAGATGCTATTGGGTGTCAAAAGGGCATAGTCAAGGAAACTATCCTTAATGAGGCGAATTATATACTATCATTAAAAGAAAACCACTCGTTGCTTTATGAAGAAATCAATTTGTATTTTAAAGATTGCAGAAAATCTAAATTTAAAGATATCTTGCATGACTATTATGAAAGAAGCAATAAAGGGCATGGAGGTATGGAAAGGCAGAAATGCTGGATTACGGAAGACATTGATTAGCTAACTGTAAAAAAGATTGGCCTGGTTTAAAAAGCATAGGAATGATTGAATTCACACGTGGAATTAATGGAGTGAAAAGTACTGAAATTAGGTATCATCTATGTAGTATACCTCAAAATGCACAAAGGTACTGTGATGCAGTTAGAAGCCACTGGGGTATTGAGAACAGTCTTCATTGGGTGCTAGATGTTGTCTCTAAAGAAGGCAGTTCTCGGATTCACAAGGATTATGCCCCTGAAAATATGGCGTTGGTAAGACATGTTTTTTACAATTTGCTTAAAAATGATAAGGAAACAAAATTAAGTATGAGAAAGAAAAAATTAAAAGCCGAATGGAGCCATGACTATATAATGAGTCTGGTTTTTGGAGATATTAGTGGAGAAGTTGAGTAATGGATGAATTTTGAAGATATCCAAAAAGGACTCTTTGGTAGGACAGATACCAACTTTTTAGTAATACCCTGAAAAGCGTTTTGCACCATATCAAAGTAAAATCAGGGAGCACATAATATACACCTTTCTTATATTATATGCTGAAACGGCATATTCTTTAAAAATCCACAATAGGATTTCAGGTTAAGATTCATTTTCATGCGTTTGCCCTACCTGTGAATCAGCAATATATTGACTTTAATGTTAATAAGTAGTAATATATTAAAAACATATAAAATGGAATAAAACGTTTTATATAAAAATTTTTAATTTAACTTGAAAGTTATGGGATTTGCGATACTAATTAGAGAAAATTTAATGAGTAGAAACCTATATACCAAAAAAATGAACTGAAAAAAATAATTGTGAAATGTGGTCAATTTAATCTACTCAATATGGCGATAATGGGGAGAAAAGTTATATGTCTGTTAGAAGAAAGTTGTCTCTTATCCTATCGATAGTAATTATACTGACTAGCTGTTTTGGTTGCTATTCACTAAGAAATGACAATGTAGACGAATATTTAGAAAAAAACCATACAAATATTATACTTGATAATAACTTTAATGAAAAAAATTTTGAATTGCTGAATAGTTCTCTGAATAAAAATGATATTTTTTTAGCAGGTGAAGGTCATGGTATAAAAATAAATTATGATTTGCAATTCTCATTACTAACTTATTTTAATAAAGCAGCAGGAGTTAAATACCTATTAATAGAAACTGGATATGGTATTTCAGGTTTAATAAATAAATATTTAGAAACTGGCAATGAAGAAATCCTAGACTATATTTATGCTCATTCAAAAGGAGCTTTTGAATGTAATAAAGAATCCTATAACTTTTGGAAAAGAGTAAGAGCATATAATTCTACCCTTCCATCAGAAAAAAGAATTAAAGCAATAGGGATAGATATGGAGCGACCGTTAGTAATAACTTTTAAATATTTACAATCACTTATACCTGATTATAATACACCAGCAATAATTTCAGATAGAATTCAAAGTTTAAAAACTTCTCTGGATAATGTTCAATACCTTAAAATTGATGATGTCAAACAGATGGTAGAATCATTAAAAAAAGATGTGGAAAGTAATAAGGATGCTTATATTCACTACTTTAGCGTTAATTTTTTTGATTTTAACTATATCCTTGATAATATCTTAAATACGATTCATTCGGTTGCTGATGAGTCAAAAGAATATGAAAGAAGGGAACATTACATGTTTGACAACTTTACTAAAGTATATAATTATCTTCCAAAGGGCAAATATTTTGGTCAGTTTGGGCTTGAACACATACTTCAGGGAGAATATGAATCACATATTGGTAAATTTGACCGACTAGCTAAACGCATGAGCAAGAATAATGAAAGTCCCGTTAAAAATAAAGTAATCTCGATTGCATATGAATATAAAGATTGCTATCGAATGGAAGGGGACAAAGAATTGCCAGCAGGCTACAATTTTTATGATACGAATGTTCTAAATCAATACGCTAAAGAGGATATAGCCATATTCAAGTTGAATAGTAAGAATTCACCTTATAAAAATAGAGTGTACTTTATGAAAGAATCAACTGTTGGAACAACACTAGATTACTTTCAATATATTATTTTAATTAAAAATTCAAGAGGTACTACCCCATTTCATAGTTGATATCATTAGTGTTGCATTAAATGTAAAGACAAAAAGTGGTGGTGAACCCATTTCATATTAACAAAGGGGCGTTCATTCTTTCTACAGAAAAATATTACAGTTGATTTTTTTCTACAATTTCTTCATACAATTATTGACATGTATGCATAAAAATGTTATATTATAGATAACCTGCTAAAAGATAAAATCATATCAGTGTATTACCACTATGAGAGAAAATTCATTAATTAGTGTTGTGCAGTAAAATGTAAAAGTTTATGCAGCTATCCCTAATTTGGTAATAACGGCATCGAGATTTACCCCTTTTGCTGCACAGATATATGCAAACTTGGCAATACTGACCAAGTATTGTTTACGGAAATACCCGATGGTATCTCCAATGTTTTGAAGTTTCAGGGACTTCTTGTTTGAAGCCCTGAAAAGCTCCAAGAATGTATAGCTCATAAAGACCATACTCCAGAAA
>JAEZXR010000139.1 GCA_023419605.1 Bacillota bacterium
TCTTGATTTTCTTGGCGATTGGCTTCATCGCACCTGTTGCAACTCCAAAAAGAGGTTCGTGCGCACCCTGTTGCATATATACTTTTTTTGTTCGCTCCGAACCCAATAATTCAAGTTCCTGTAAAACCGTTTGAACGTCCACAGAAATCCTCCCTTCAATCCAGTAGTACTTATTACCTTTACTTTATCACACAGTAAACTTTTGCACCAATTATATGGCATTTGAGTACCAAAATCAAGCCTGCACAAAAATCTATACATAAAGCATGATAGGATGAAATGTCGGAGTTTAAAATCTCAAAAAGCACTGCGCTTCGCTATATCACAGCACTTGAAGATATAGGCGTACCATTAATGGGTCGGTATGGCAGATACAAGGTTCTGGAAGTATATGGGATACCACCAATTACATTTACGCCACAGGAAACTTATGCTTTGTTCTTTTCGATTAAGAGTATGGAATTGCTGGAGCCAATACCATTTCAAGCCGAATACAGCACTATATTTGCCTGTGCAGGTACTCATAAACTACTTTTCTCCTTGTCCATTTCCATCAAAATAGCACCTTCCCATAGCCCTACGGTTTTTTATTGTT
Organism: Bacillota bacterium; assembly: GCA_023419605.1. Taxonomy (GTDB): domain Bacteria; phylum Bacillota; class Clostridia; order Acetivibrionales; family JAEZXR01; genus JAEZXR01. The sequence continues at coordinate 596 of JAEZXR010000139.1, forward strand.
CAGTCCTTTTAAAAAGCTTTTCCTTTGATGTATTGGCTACCTGCTCCCAGTCTCTGATAAAAATGTCGTAAAGATTAGGCCTTCTTCTAATTGCAAGCGGGTGATAACTTACATAGGTCGGTATACCCCTTATAGAATGCCATATTCCTCTTGCACTTTTCACATCTTTTTCAGAGTCGGAAAAGAATGTTTTAACGGCAGTATCTCCTAAACAAAATACAACTTTAAAGTTACTTGTTAGTAATTGCTGCACCAAATACCCAAGACAGGTTTCCCGTGCAGTTTCCTTTTGATATTTTCTTACAGGTCTGCATTTTAAAATATATGTAACGTATAAGTCTTTCTCACTTAGACCTACGGAATTAGCGGCAAGCTGAAGAGTCTGCCTTGTAGTGCAAACAAATGCATTTCCATTTTTGTCTTCTCTGCAACCAGGGTTGTCCAAAATCACTATAATATTAGCTTTTGGATTACCCTCTCCCCATACAATCCGAGTTCTCTGTTTATGCAATTCACATCGAGTGCAACCCTCAACATTACCTGGAAGCTGATCTTCAGCCCATATTGTTGGTAAAAAATACTGCTTCATGCTTTTAAAAACATCCTATCTTTTCGATTTCTTGCGTTGCTCATCCGGAATCGATCATATGCAAATTTTTGCATATGGTTCGCTTACCATACACATATTTCTTCAATTCCTAAGTCTCCGAATCTAATTATTCCATTATATGTGAAAACTATCTAACCATACTGTATTATTACCTTTTTCAATAATAAGAAACTGCTGCGAAACAAACCAAGTGAGGTAGTTTACTTTGCAGCAGCTCCTTTTAAAAATATATTCCTTATTGTATGGTGACACTAGATTCAGGAACGGTTTTGTACATGCTTGCTATTGTGCCTAAAGTTTCCGAGGAAGCAGCCTCTAACGGGTAGTATCCTTTTGTAACCATCCACTGCCAGACATCATAAGCATGATGTGAGCCCATGTAAATCATGGGCTTCATGGGCAGCCAACTGTATATTATTCCCTCCAAATAATAAGTTTTCGCTACTTATGTTCTGTAAAACTATGAGTTTTTATTCATTTGGAGAGATACTTTAATTTATAATTTTTTATTACATACTGGTGCAATAACATTGATTACCGGTTATACTGCCGTTAAATATTTCTTTGTTAAACTGAATCCAAATATGCCTATAGTCCTTTATGAATCTCAAACAATATTTCCCTTTCCTTCAATATGATGTGCAATTGTGTCTAACACAGCTCTTGCCCTATGGATAAGCCTGTGCTTTTCATCAACTTCCCGCTGTCCATTAAGTGCAATCTTTTCTCTTGCACCATCATGTGCCAGGTAATAATCTACAAGCTCTAAAGTTTCCTCCGGTGATTGAGACCACTCAAGGTGTACACCTTTTTTAAAGTAATACTCTACGGCTGGAGAGTATTGAGTAATGTGGAAAGCCCCACATCCAAGTACTTCAAAAGTTCTTGTAGATAGGTAGGTTTTTGAAGTGGCAACCTGCTGGATTCCTAACGCAATCTTGGAAGATGCATATACATAAGGGACTTCCTCTGCCGGCAATATGCCGCCATAAAATGCTGTCGGAAGCATATACGCCCTGTCAAAGTCAGTCCACCATCTTCCCCACACCTTCAAGTTCTTCTGCTCATCTACCAGAGGTTTCAAAATCTGATGGATGCCTTCAATCCTAAATTTGTAAAATATGCTTTCTCTTGTTTCTTCATCAACGAACCTCATACTATAATTGTTTGCTACCAATACCATATCATACCGGTACTCAGGTTTAGGAGGTAATTTTACATGATGCGGCGAACAGGCATTAGGCTGCAAATAGGCCTTAATACCATATTTTGAGTACTCCGGTATCAGTTCCTCTACTGGGGTAAAAACCAGATCCGACCTTTTTGCAGCGGGCAGGGAAACCATACCACAACAAATAGGGTCATCTGCAGACCACCATACATGGAAAATACCTTTTCTCTTAATGACATCAAGAAATGCATTTATATCAATAATATCCTTCCACCAACCATAGGAATATACAAAATCCGGTTTGAATTCATCAATAGCATTTGACAATATTGTTTCAAGAGAATCAAATTTCTTGATAAATTCTTCACCTATGAAAATGTCTCTAACCTCACACCCTGCCTCCAAAAAACCGTGGTGTATTTCATTATAAATATGGGGACTAAATACACACATCAGAATCCTATACATTTCACATCACCTCATTGATATTTTCAGTTTTAAACCGGTAGCAAATCCTGTAATCAAAAAAATTATTCACACCCAATTGTAATAACTAAATTGGGAGCAAAAGCTCCAGTTGATTTTTCTGCATCTTCAGTTGTGTTCCATATCAATCAAAGTATATGTCTAAGCTGCATGCCCAAGCTTTCTAAATCTGCTGCTAGTGAGTACATACCGTCATCCAGACCAAAGCGCATAATCCTCATCGGATGGCATCCATAAAAGGAATATTTCTTTATAACAATATATGCAATAACGTAGTTAATGTGTATTTATGTTAACAGTTTTTTTAATTTAACACTTGAAATACACTTCGTTCATGGGCGGTTTCTCCCTTTCAGTATAGCCCCCCTCCAATATGGGCTCTTCAAATACACGGTCGCAATTCATACACTTCCTCTTAGACAATAGTGGTGAAAGGGAGTGTCGCAAAACTACTTTTACTATTTTGTCTCTTCTAAATAAAACCAATAATAAATATTCTTAAAATCCTGATGAACATATCGTCTTTTACCCCGTGTCTTCTTACCGGCGTGAATAGCATCTTTTGGACATCTACTGATTATTTATGGCAGCTTTTCAAATTTATTTTCTTGGACATCGATTAACGCCAACTTGTAGTTGAGTATTTCCAACGTCTTTATTAACCGCGATATTTGATCCTCCACTTTGTTTTTCTGGTGTACCAGCAACTTCTTTCTTTGTTCTAATGTGCTGTCCTTGGACCTATAAAGCTCTAAATATTGTTTAATTTCTACCAAAGGTAAACCTGTTGAACGCAAGGCTTGTACCGTTTCAATCCAAGCAATATTATCATCACAAAACATGCGTACACCGTTCGTATTCCGGTCTACATTAGGCAGTAAACCCTCTTTCTCATAAGATGCTGTCAAGTAGGGACTAAGAATTAATGCCATTTGCAGATAATCCAACTAATCATGCGGCTATACGGTTGCGGAGACAACACTACAGTTTGCTTATTTTCTTCATCAGCGCATAGCCGCAACCTTCTGCTTACCTGCTTAGTCTGTTTTGACTGGCTTTGAATTCATTATCTGTGAAGGAGCGGTGTCAGGACGTTATCCTATGTAGTAAATCACCTACCGCATTTGGACAGGTGCTTTTTATTGATTATGACTTCCGCACTGGCCTAATATACTTAAAAAACCGTTCCGGATTAAAATAAAAGTAAATTATTCTACCGGGGGAAGTATCAAAGCAGTAACTGGTGCCTGCAAAATCAAAAGTTGCCATTGCCTTTTCCATCTTTTCCTCTACACTACGATTTTCCTGCTCATAATCGAATGGCCCATGTTCAAAAACAATATACTCGGCTTCGGGAACATCAATCATAAGCATTTGTGGTGGTACTTCGCCTTTATAATCAAAAGGAAGACGTGCACCATGACACTCTGTACGTGGAATACCCCAATCGCAGAGTCTGCCGTCCGGGTCGTTAATGTACGCCATAATCTGACCGCTGCCGGCGTTAGATTCGCTCCCACCATCGTCATCCAATTTGCCCTTGATGCTATCGAGCAAGCCGCAAATTGTTTCGCAGTCCTGTCCCGGAATAAGACTTTGCTTTTGCCAAAAATCCCAATACCCATTACTCTCATAGTTTTTAATGTGCAAAAATTTGTGTGCGGGAATGGTTACAAAATAAATTTTAACA
>JAEZXR010000051.1 GCA_023419605.1 Bacillota bacterium
ATCTTATGCTATATTCATCTAGAGCATTAGATGCAACTATTCCACAGTCTTCATAACCTGCTTCATCGAGCATTACACGTGCTCTTTTTGATAGATATGCTATATCTCCACTGTCTATACGGATACCTTGTGGTCTTTTTCCAAGGGGCTTTAAAATGTCATCAAATACTTTTATAGCGTTAGGCACACCTTCTTCAAGTACATTATAAGTATCAACTAGAAGAGTACAATTATCTGGGAACATTTCTGCGTAAGCTTTAAAAGCATCATATTCGTTGTCAAACATCACTATCCATGAGTGAGCCATAGTTCCTAGAGCAGGTACATTAAATTTCTCATCTGTCAGTGTATTAGAAGTTCCAGCTACACCACCTATATATGCAGCTCTTGCACCTAAAGTTGCAGCAGTGATACCATGAGCTCTTCTAGCACCAAATTCCATAACAGGACGACCGTCAGCAGCTCGAACGATTCTATTTGCTTTTGTTGCAATCATAGTTTGGTGATTTAATGTTAATAGAGCCATAGTTTCTAAAATTTGGGCTTGTATAGCAGGTCCACGAACTATCATTAAAGGCTCATGTGGAAAAGCTATAGTTCCTTCAGGCATAGCCCAAACATCACATTCAAATTTAAAATCTCTTAAATAATTTAAAAATTTTTCGGAAAAGCAATTTTTAGATTTAAAATATTCAATATCTTTATCGGTAAATTTTAAATTTTCTAAATAATCGATGAGTTGTTCTAGACCAGCAGTTATAACAAAGCCTCCATCGTCGGGAACAGATCTAAAGTACATATCAAAATATGTAATAGTATCTTCGAGACCGTTTTCTAAATAACCATTAGCCATAGTAAATTCATAATAATCAGCTAACATACTAAGGTTATTTTCATTGTTGTAATCAAACATAAAAGCTCCTCTCTAGCCATTGTTTATCGGCTACATATAATTAAATAAATACATTATATAATATTATAATCTATTAAGGAAATAAAATAAAGATTGTATATGTTTTCACAGGTTTTCAGGGAAAAAATATTGACAAAATCCATATATAATAATATAATTTAAATACCCCTAGGGGGTATAAGAGAGGAGTGGAAATTTGAAAAAGTTATCTATAAAAATAGAGGGTATGACATGCCAAGCTTGTTCAGCACGTATAGAAAAAGTTTTATCGAAACAAGAAGGCATAGAAAATGTATATGTAAATTCCTTACAAGGTTATGGAAATATGGATGTAAGAGATGATATAGATACAAAAAAAATAATAGATTTAATAGAAAAATCAGGTTTTGAAGTACCAAAAGAAATAGTTAAATTCGATATAGAGGGTATGACATGTCAAGCTTGTTCAGCGCGTATAGAAAAAGTTTTATCGAAATTGCCAGTTGAAGAAGTCAGTATAAATCTTTTACAAAATAGAGGTCAAGTAGAATTTTATAATGGGCTTGTAAGTGAAGATGAGATTTTAAATAAAATAGAAAAAGCTGGATTTAAAGCTTATATTGTAAATGAAAATAGAAATAAAAATATAATAGATCACGATAAAGAAGAACTTAAAAAATTAAAAAGAGATTTTATTATATCGCTAATTTTTGCAGTTCCATTATTTTTAACCATGTTTACTCATATGGCTGGAGTTCATACAATTCTCGATAATGGATATGTTCAGCTATTACTAGCTACTCCAGTTCAGTTTTTTGTAGGATATAGATTTTATAAAGGAGCTTATCGCTCAATTAAAGGCGGAGGAGCGAATATGGATGTACTGATATCCATGGGAACTTCTATGGCTTATTTATTTTCTATCTATCAATTATTAAGCGGCAAAAATCAGTTTTACTTTGAATCTAGTACGACTATTATAACGTTGATATTACTTGGGAAATTATTTGAAAAAAGAGCGAAGACAAGAACTACTGATGCTATAAATAAATTAATGGAATTACAGGCTAAAGAGGCGATAGTAGAAAGAGATAATATCGAAATGAAAATACCTATAGAAGATGTTATTATAGGAGATATTGTTATAGTAAAACCAGGAGAAAAAATTCCAGTAGATGGTGTAATAGTTTCTGGAAGCACATCTATAGATGAATCTATGATTACAGGAGAATCTATTCCAGTAACTAAAACAATAGGCGATGAGGTAATAGGTTCGACAATAAATAAAAATGGTTTTATAAAATTTAAAACTACAAAAATCGGTAAAGATACAATGCTTTCTCAAATAGTAAAACTTGTAGAAGATGCTCAAGGAGCAAAAGCACCTGTACAGAGATTAGCAGATAAAATTTCTGGTATATTTGTACCAGTCGTATTAGTTATAGCTTTAATAACTTTAGTTGGAACATATCTATATACTGGAGAGATAAATAATGCTGTAATAAATGCGGTTTCAGTTCTTGTAATAGCTTGTCCTTGTGCCTTAGGTCTTGCTACACCAACAGCGATAATGGTTGGAACAGGTAGAGGAGCAGAAGAAGGCATATTGATAAAATCTGGAGAATATCTTGAAATCGCCCACAAAATGGATACGATTATTTTGGATAAAACAGGTACGATAACAAAAGGACATCCAACAGTAGTAGATATAAAAAACTATAGTCAATATGATAATAAAAAATTATTGAGCATAGCAGCATCTCTTGAAAAATCAAGTGAACATCCTCTAGGAGAAGCTGTGGTAGAATATGCAAAGAAAAATAATATCGAAAACTTAGAAGTTAAAGAATTTAATTCAATAACAGGTAAAGGTATCGAGGGGATAATAGATGAGAAAAAAATACTTGTAGGCAATATATCTTTATTAGAAGAAAATAATATAAAATTATCTAATGAAGAAATTTTAGAAATTGAAAATTATCAAGTACAGGGAAAAACTCAGCTATTAATTAGCAGTAAAGATGAATTTTTAGGTATAATAACAGTAGCAGATGAAGTTAAAGAAACTTCAAAAGAAGCTATAGAAGAGCTTAAAAACATGGGTATAGACATCTATATGATTACAGGAGATAGTGAAGCTACAGCTAAAACTATTGGTAAAGAAATAGGTATAGAAAATATAATTGCTGAAGTATTACCTAAAGATAAATCTAGCAAGGTAAAAGAATTAAAAGAAAAAGGCCATATAGTAGGAATGGTTGGCGATGGAATAAATGATGCACCAGCTTTAGCAGAAAGTAATATAGGCTTTGCCATTGGTACAGGAACTGATATTGCAATGGAGGCATCGGATATAACGATAATAAATGGCGATTTATTATCTATAGCTAAAAGTATTAAACTTAGCCACAAAACTATGAGAACTATAAAACAGAATTTGTTTTGGGCGTTTTTCTATAACTCTATAGG
>JAEZXR010000059.1 GCA_023419605.1 Bacillota bacterium
CGGAGTTGGGGGCGGGGTTGGTGTTGGCGTCGGGGTTGGTGTTGGGGTCGGGGTTGGCGTCGGATTTGGTGTTGGGGTCGGAGTCGGTGTCGGTGTTGGTCCTGGTCCTGGTCCGACTGGAGAATCAACCACCTTTACTTCCACCTGTCGCTGCACCGCTTCCGTCTGGTCACTGTCAGCCCATGCAATATTAATAATCCGTCCCCTTTGCCGATCAGCCGCCGTTGCCTTATAGGTCCCTGTGAAAGTCTCCGTCCGGTTTACAGCCAGTGCAGGCAAGGTCCTCTGGATTCCCAGCATCTCATCCTGAACCGTGACATTGGTTAGAGGAACGTCGCCATTGTTGGTCACCTCAATAGTGTAGGAAACAGTACCTCCTACCGTAACCTGGGTCTTATCGGCGGATTTCACCAGCATAAGGCTTGGGTTTGCGATAACCGGAACACTCCAGGAAGCATAGACAGCACCCGTCACGGAGCTGTAGGCGGAGGCCCTGTTAATAAGCACTCCCGGCCAGTCAGAAGGCAGTACAGTGTAGGTTCCTGTCCGGTATACGGCTTCTCCTACCGTCAACGGCCCCAAATATTCCGAAATGTTCAGCATCCTGTCTTCCAGGTAGACATGCTCCAATACCGTGTCTCCCGTATTGGTAACCGTAATCAGGTAGGATACCTGCTGCCCGACTCTCACCGGTTCACTGGGACCCGTTTTTTCGATCTTCAGTCCCGGGTTGGTGCGAATGTCGACAATGCTGGAGGCTGAGGTTTCCCCTGTTTCGTCACTGGAAGCGACAGCTGTGTTGACCAGGGGTCCGGGCAAGTCTTTCAGGGCCACGGTATAACTGATAGTTCTGTAAACCGATTGCCCTACCGTCAGGCTCCCCAATGTCTCGTCAAAGCCCAGCAGGCCATCTCTCAACCGTACCGAATGCAGTGTAATATCGCCTGTATTGGTCACTGTAAGGGTATAGTTTATAACTTCTCCCAACTGCGCCGGACTGTGCGATGCCGTTTTTTTAAGCTCCAGACCGGGATTTGTGTTCAGACTCACGCTCCATGAATCCGTGACACTTCCGGTTTCATCACTGGAGGCCGATGCCGTATTGATGATGGGACCCGGAACATCGATCTGGCTTACGGTGTAGCTGGCGTGTTTATATACGGCTTCCCCCACGGCCAACTCGCTTACATATTCATTGATTCCCAGCATCGCATCCTTTACATATACATTATGCAGTACGGTTTCACCCGTATTTACTGCTTTCAATGTATACTGGATCACGTCGCCCACTTTCGCCGTTGTCTTATCTCCAACCTTCTTGAAGGTTAAAGAAGGTATCGGCGCAAATCCAAAATCCACATCCGTTCTGTTCTCACTTGCCAACAAAACTACCGTAGTCTTCTGGTCCAGGCTTCCATCCAACTCATAGCTGGCTCTCAATCCTTGGGGTATACTGCGTATATCCAGTACCACCGTGTAATTTCCTGCCGGCAAATGGGTGAAGGAATAATACCCGTTTTCATTCGTAGAAGTAGTGTCCAATATATTTCCCTGGCCATCCTTCAACGACAAGATAACATTTGCAATTCCCTTTTCTCCAGGGTCCTGCTTTCCGTCTTCATTAAAATCCAACCATACGTAGTCTCCAATGGACCCTGTAGGATTGTATCCAAAATCCAGCGTCATATTTTTCTCACCCGGTGATAGGGTAGCGGTACTTTTATGATCTTTTGCAGCATCGGGGTCATAGGTCTGGTATATGCCTTCCGGCAGTGTGCCTGTATCAAGCTGCACCGTGTAGGTTCCAGCAGGCAGGTAATCAAAGGTATACCAGCCCTGTGAATCGGTCCGGGTTTCTGCCAGCTGTTGGCCGTTTTCATCCAGAAGCAGCACTCTTACGTTGGAGATTCCACTTTCTCCCGGATCCTTTTTCCCGTTTTCATTCCGGTCGTACCAGACGGTATCCCCCAGGGCTGCCGAGTGGACATAACCGAAATCAATGTCGCGGATATGTGCGCCATTGGCTAGCGGTACCGGGGTGGAGCTATCCTTGTTTCCATCCTTGTCATAGCTGGCAGTCAGTCCATCCGGGACCAGGGTTGCCGTGTTTACCGTCACTGTATAAGCACCTGACTCAAGTCCTTCAAACAAGTAATAACCGGCTGCATCTGTCCGGGTAGTCCGAATCACCGTTCCATGACCGTCTTTCAGTATCACTTCTACATTGGCGATTCCATTGGCAGGGCCTTCATCTTGAAGCCCATTTGCATTGGCGTCCAGCCAGACATAATCCCCGATAGAGCCCAAAGCTTTAACCTGAGCCGTATCGGTATCCGATGGATTTATTCCGCCTGGAATATCCTCTCCCGTTTTTGTTACAGGATTCCCCGAAACTGCTGCCGTATTCAGCAGATCCCCATTAATAACGGTTTCATAGTAGAACACCAGCTTTTCATCCTCCTGGGATTCCTTGTGCCCCTGCAGGAGGGTATTGCTGTCAAAGATAGGATAGCTGCTTAGTTCAGGGATGAGCGTCAGATGATTCACGTTTGGAATCTTCAAAGCCGCATCCGTAATTGCAATATTATTTAAGGCAGTATCCCCCACATTGGTCACCGTAAATACATAGGTAACCTTCGTGCCATTAACTCCGCTTACCAGTTTGGAAGCCAGGACTTCTCCATAGTGCCCTTTAATATATTCCAGTTGGTTATCGCCGACCAGGACATTTTTCTGGAGTTTTATGCCGGGGTCTCCCAAATAGTGAGTGTCATTGCTGGACGGTCCCTCGTCGGAGGCCACTGTGGCCGTATTGACGATGGGTCCCGGCAGATCGCTTTCTACAACCGTATAGGTGTATGGGATCGTACGTGTTTCACCGGCTGCAAGGACTCCGATATTCCCCGGAAGGGTGAACTTGGAATCCACTACGACTACATTGTGTAAATCCGTACTTCCGATATTTTTGACAGTAACGGTATAGTCTACCTTACTTCCTGCCTTCAGCAGCTCTTTTAGGTTTTGTTTTACACCGGTCTTTTTGATTACAATCCCCTTTGTATCCACCACTGCACTGGCCTGTTTTGTGCCCGTATCCGTATGTGTAGCAGTTACCGTATTGGTAATTTTTGCATGAGCAGGATTTGCGTCGGACATACTCAGCAAATCGGAAGCCTTTACCGTATAAGTTCCTGTCAGGGTTCTGGATTCTCCGGGATTTAAGCTCACCTTTACATTGGCGACACTGGCAATCTTCGGATCATTCACAGTAATATTGTTCAGCCGTATACTTCCCTTGTTAGTTACGGTAATCTCATAGGTAACGACCTGCCCTACTGCATAAGGGCCGGTACCCGACACCGCTTTTTTGGTAATTTCCATATGTGCGATATCTACATTCACCTGTGCTTCTTCCGTACGGGTCGTGTTGTCACTTATGGCCTTGACCCGATTATTGATCTTTTGCGTTACCCCGGAGTCTGCAATATCACTGGCCTGTACCGTATATTTCGCAGTCCGCGTTTTTGTTTCTTTCGGCGCTAAGTCTCCGATTGTATTTCCTCCGATCAGCGTTAAGGAATCGGTACCATGGCCGGCTGTCAGCGTATCCTCGGTAATTCTCACATTTTTCAGGGTGACGCTGCCTGTGTTTTTGGCTGTTATGGTGTAGGTGATGGTATCTCCTACTTTTGCCTTGCTATTGGCAGTCTTCGTTACGGTCAGGTCCTTCAACCCTACCGCGCAGTCATCCTTCACCACGTAACGGATATCTCCGTGCACGGCGGAGGCTTCATTGACAAAAGGTCCCGGCAGGTCCGCTTCCTTCACCACGCAGCTTCCCTGTACCTCTGCAAACCCGCCTTTAGCAACGTCCACAGTAATGCTGGAAGTCCCCGTCCCTGTAAAGGTAATTTTGGGATCATGAATGGTAACGCCCTGCAAAGCTACATTGCCGTTGTTGGTTACCCGGATTGTATAATGAAGGGTATCTCCCACCTCAGCTTCCGTCTCAAGGCTTGTTTTTACAATGGATAGATCTGCGATATCCACAGACTCCGCAGCTTCCTTGGGAGGATCATCTTCCGTCCCTCCCTGGTGCGTTTCATTAGACCACACCTTTACCGTGTTATCCAGGGCAGTTCCATCCACATCTCCGGAAGTAACCGTATATTCGCCTTCCAGGTAGAAGGTCTTTCCTACTTCGAGCTCATGAATGACTACATAAGGCTTACTGCCGGTATTCCCAGCGGCGTTCACGGAAGGATGCTGATTTACAGTGATTAGATTATTTTCATCCAAACCCGCCTTTGTAAAAATAAAACCGCTTTGTTCCCGGTCCATCACATCCTGCACCTTTACATTGTGGAGAGGAACTGAACCGGTATTTTTAACGCCGATCCGGTAAACGACCCGTTCTCCCTTGTTTACAGGCTTTGTTGCAGGATCGATAGCAGGTTTATTTACCACAGCTACGGCCTTCTTGGAGACTTCCATATTTGCTGAGGCCTTATAGACCAACCCCAGGTCCACATCGTGGTTTTTCTCTGCTACACCGATTGTGATATCGTCGGTACGGACTACTTTCACGCCTCCCACATCAATCTCTTCGGCATCGGAATCCGTTTTCGGTGTTGAACCCAGCGCATGCTTTGTTGTAACCTTATAATAATCCGGCAGCTCAAACACCACATAGTAGGTTCCCGCGCTCAGGTTGGGAAACAGGTAATATCCCGGTTTGCCATTCTGGTCATCGGCAGTTAGGGTTTCATCCAGCTGGGTATTGTCTGCCGCATTCATCAGCTTCACCTTGATTCCGTTGATACCGGCAGCCTGGGGATCGTATCCATCATCCTGAATACCGTTTCCATTACTGTCAAACCATACAAAATCCCCAATCTGAGACCTCGGGTCATCGACCACCCTAAAGCCCACCTTAACAGGCTCCGTAGGATTCAGTACCACCCCCGCTGCCGTGGTGAGCCTGACTCCAAAGGAATTCCAGGTCACCTGGTTCTGGGGTGCATTGACAGGTGCACGCATCTTCCACTCCAGCACAATTTTCTTCCCAGGCTCCAACCCTTGCCCTCCATTGATATTTTTGATATCAAAATACAAAGATTGGATGCTGGTAATATCAAAATTGTCCGGAAGGTTTTCCATCCAGTAGACGCCATCTGCCTTGCTGTAGGTGAAGTTAGCATACTGCTTATCCGCGGAAGTACTATAGTACACAAAAATATCCGCAGTAACGCCATCCTTGCTGTAGGAACCGGAAGGAATCTTCTCAATGAGATTGGGCCGCCACTCGGATTTTCTCTCTTGCGAGGTGAGTACCGCGGTATCTCCCTTGTGGGGGAGAATATCCAATACCTCAATGTTCTTCAGCCATGCGTTGCCGTCGTTTTCTATGACCAGCTGATAATCCGCAGTTCCTCCGGCAATGGTGTTTCCGTAGTCCGGAAACTTACTGTAACCGTTATCCAGCTCTCCCTTGTTCCATTTTGTAGCCACTACGGAAGCAACTTCATTGATATAGACCTTGTCTGAAGCCTTCACCAGGTATTCTTCCTGGCCCGGGTTTCCGTCCAAGCCCTTTAGGTCCCGAATGCTCCCTTTATCCGCCCAGTCATGGCCATCTCCGCCGCCCCACCAGAAGCCCGCGTCCAAATCCTCATGGGTAGTAATATAGAGCTCATTCTCATATTCCCGTGTGTTGGTTATGGTCGGCGGGGTATGAAGTCTGATTTTTGCATTATATTGAAGCTGAACACTGCTTCCCACTGCAATCGAAAAATCTGTAGGCCAATGCCATTTCAACAGGGTTCTTCCTGTGTTGTTGAAATTATCAATTTTTTCAAAGACAGGCTGTACCGATGTACCGGACAGACTCCAGGTTCCTTCTTGATAATCCAACCGCTCCGGCAGTAAATCATAGACGACGGGATTCTTATACTCCCCTGTGGCATCCGGCTTATTGGCTATATTCAATGTAAAGGTAACAGTGTCTCCCGGAATGTAGTATAGGCTGCTATCATGACTTTTTTGCGGGTTCAGCCACGGTTTGGGCTTGTTGATTTTAAAAGTTGCAGTACCGGTCAGCACTTCTTCTTTCCCACTATAGGTATATGTGAGCTTTGCGGTATTGCTTACCGTATCTCCATGCAGAACCGGTTTCCCTTCCGAATCCGGGTTGATGACCGTACCTTCCAGGGTGATTTGTCCGGCTTCAAAACCGGCAGGTACCGTTCCAAAGTCCCATCGAAGCCCTGTAAGCCAATCGTCGGATGCAAGATTGAAATTTTTCACTTCCACGTAGCCCTGCGTTTTTTCTGCCGCAGTGATGGCGTGGGCTGCCCATATATTTTTCTGGGTCTTGTACTCGAACACATAGCTTTGCTCTCTATTGAGCTGGGGCAGCGTTATTTTTTCATACTTCAATTGTGCCGGAAGGGAGGTATCCTCCACGACAAATTGGCTTAACGCAACGTTACCCGGATTTTTGATCCCAGTAATGTAAAATTGCTGTTTTTGCCCAATGGTGCGGTACTCATACTGCCGTGTTTTCTGAAAACCAATATCACCCCCTGAGGGAGGGTTTGGTTTCACGAAGGTAGTCGATGCATGCGCCGACGGAATCGGTACTGCTTGCCCGTTTGTGTCCTTTCCTGCGGCATTTACCGTATTCGTTACCGAATCCCCGGTGTGAAAAGACTCCTCCGGATACCTTACGGTTACTTCCCTCGAATACGATTTTCCCACATCCGCATTTCCGATATTCCATGTAACCGTGTGGTTTGCGGCCGAATAGGTACCGCCGCCCGTGGCAGAAACAAAGACTGAATCCTTGGGCAATACATCCGTTAAAACGACATTGTTGAGTTTCATATGTCCATAGGGCTCTGTCATGTCCTCCAGTAATTCTACCCTGTAAGTAACTTCCGAACCGACTACAGGACTCATGCCTGGCATAATCTGGGTTTTAACCGTTTTCCAGTAGCTCTGTGCACCAAAGGTTTCAACGATGGCAGGAATACTGGAAACAGGTATAACATCCTTTGCCTGTATGGTTGCCGTATTACTGATCTTCGTCCCGTTAAGCACGGAACCGTTTTTTATACGAACATTAACCTGCAATACTCCTGTAGTTCCCGCCTCCAGCGTATCCTCCCCCTTATTCACCAGAGTAATTGTCAGCTTTCTGGTGCCGGGATCGTACTGGATCTCTTTTGTGTGATTATTCCTTGCGACGCTGATATATTCCAAATTCTCGTCCAGAAAATCTTCTACCGTTACATTCTGATAGTCATGCTCCACATCATTGACAGAATAAAAGATGTTGTAATGAAATTGCTGTCCTGTCTTTATCTTGTCAACGCTGGTCTCCTTTTTAATGGACAAAGGATTTCCAGCAGCATAGGAGGTAAAGACCTGCATAGGGCTCATCATCTGGAATAACACAGCAACCAAGGTTATAAGAGCTACCCGGTATTTACTTTTTTTGTTCGTTGCTTTCACAACCGACCTCCTTCCTTTGGTTTTAAATATCTGCTTCTTTCAAAAAATGTAATTTTACAAATCTCCCCCTCTATTGAAATTTATAGGATTCCCTATATGGTCAATATGGTACTATGTTATTCTCACAAATTTCTCACAAGAACTGGAAATTTTAAGAAGACAGTAAAAAAGGAAGATGGTGGCCATTACCGCTCCATCTTCCTTTTTGCGTTCACTGCCCGGTACAGTTTTTTTGCTCTTGCACTTGGTTCCAGATCCAGCTCTTCCTTCAATATTTTTTTCAGCTGCTTATAGTGCATGGAAAGTTTTATCCGGTCCTCCATGGCATAATATACTTCAAGAAGCAATTCGTGCGCCTGTTCGTTCAGAGGGTTCAACTTGATGAGTTTTTTCAGGTTCTCCTCCGTTTTTTCGTATTCCCTTGCTTCCATATAATATCTTGAAATATCACTGATCATCGCAGCATACTGCCGGTTCAGCCTTTCATTCCACTCTTCACTCCAGAGGTAATCCTTACCCTCAAACAGGTTTCCTTTAAAAGTGGATACCATCCTTTCGAACTCATCGATATTCCCGGCATTCACCTTTTTATTTTCCCAGGCAAATTCCTCCAATGCAAATGCATCACAATGAAAACTCTGAACATTCCCTCTATAACTTCCCTGTTTGGATTCGATTGCATTTTCAATCCCTGCTCTATTCAGTGTACTCTTTAGCAGGTATATGGCATTATGCAGGCTATGCTCGGCTTTTTCGGGTTCCCAGTCGGGCCACAGCATCTCACAGAGCTTCCACTTGCTCACATACTCGCCCTTGCAAAATACCAAATAAGCGAAGATCTCTTCTGCTTTTGATGTAGTCCATTTGATGGGTACAGTACTGTTTTTCTCAAAAACTTCAAAGGACCCCAGGCAAAAAATGCTATGTTTTTTTACTTTTGCAGTCATCTTATTCATTGCCGAGTATCTTCTTATTATTTTTTCCGCAGCCGCATGGATATCTTTTTCCATCACCGGTTTTAAAATATAGTCAGCAGCACTCACTCTAAATGCATCAACCGCATAGTCACGATGTGCCGTTACAAAAACAATCTGGATGGCATCATTCTGCTCATGAATTTTTTCGGCCAGCTTCATTCCATCCATTCCTGGCATTTCCACATCCAGAAATACAACTTCCGGCTGCAAAAACAGAATCTCGTCCAGTGCTTCCCTGGAATTTGTAAACTCGCCAACAATCTTCAGGTACGGGTTTCTCTCAATCATCTTTCGCATTAAATACAAACTTGGCTTTTCGTCCTCTACAATGACCACATTGAACATGCTGCTGACCCCCATCACCACTGAAATCAAAAACAGGCTATTAAAACCAACTCGAATTTTCCCCAAATAAAAACCCAATATTCGGAGACTCTTTTGCAGCTCTGAATATTGGGACGGTTGCACCACTAACTCCATGCGTATCAGGTGCCCAGATAGAACACGCATTTCATTGTTTCCCAAAATATTTACTTTTTAAGGGAGCAATCCTTCCTCACAGATTTCCTGCATCCCAGGAATATTTATACCCAGGTTTTCCCTGCATAAACATAAATATCCGAACTATCGATAGAATTCCCCTGTGCTTCTCGCAACAACCCTGGCCATCGAACCATCAGCTTTTATTTTCAATGGAAAAGCCATGATCTCAAAGCTTTCCATGGCCAGCAATTTATCAAGATTTGTCAGGTTTTCAATTATATAAATCCGGTTTTTCAAGAATAGTTTATGTACCGGAAAAGGATATCTGTCGGGAGAAGGCATATCCATGCCAATCATTTTAACCTTTTTCTTTAGCAAGAATTCACAAAATTCCAGCCCCATAACGGGATGTTCTTCATAGTACTCCATCCTCCCATAGAACCGATCCTGCCCTGTACACAGCAGCACAATACTCTTCTCTTTGACTATTGCTTCATACTCTGCTTTCATTTGAATTACAGGCTGGTTTCTTACATCCAAAACGCACCCGTCCCCTATAAAGGAGTCCAAAGGTACTTCCGATATATATTCCCTGCTTTCAGTCAAATGCATGGGCGCATCTATATGCGTACCCGCATGCATACTGATATCCAACCGATGATTATTATGTTTGTCCATACTCAAATACTTGGTTTGGAACAGGTTTGTTTTACCATCTCCAGGAAATACAGGCATGCCGTCTTCAATGGTATGTGATAAATCAACCAGTTTATTCAAGGCGCCACCTCTATCCTATAAAAAGTTATTTGCTCATAGTCTCAATTCTATTATATACTTTATCCCTGTTCAATAGCAAACAATAGGGAATACTTTTGAATGCTCATATCCAAAACCCTTCCCTATGGCCCCTGCTATTTCTCCATAGCGCCCTGTCACTTACAAAACTATATATTATACTCTACGCCCAGAGCTTCCGGTTCTTCCTTGTATTGAACTTTCCTGAATTTCAGCAGATCCTGCCATTTGTTTGCGAAGGAAACTTCTTCCCGGATATTGTTAATCCCGGCACTCTTGATGTCACTTCTAAAGATTTCAAAATCCTGTGAGGACTCAACCTTTATATATGCACCCAAGCTATCTATTAGCGTTTGATTTTCATACTGGTAATCCTCCAGCTCCACCAAATCCTCCAGCTTCCTATCTCTGATTTTTGCTGCGATCCTGCGCGCCAGGTCTACAACATCAAAGTTATCAGGGAAGCTGTAGGTTTCACCGGCTGTAGGAATATCGCCGCCAATCCTGTAGACTCCCGCCCCGGCCTCCACTCGCTGGAACTTTCCGGTGGGAATCAGGAAGTAATACTCATCAAAGCAATGCACCTCCAAAACCGTATCGCCTTTCACAAACTTCACACCCTCCGGCGCCTGCTCGGCAGTTCCTGAAATGATGCCTCCGCCGCTTACATCATAACCGTCTACAATAACAAACCTTCCGGTATTCTGATTATCCTTGAATTCGTCAAAGCTGACTTTTTCCCTGGTTTTAACGGTAACCTCGGCTACATCATTGATTTTCACCGCCTCAGCATTTTCCAGGGTCTCCAGAGTCGTGGCGTCAATCACCTTATTGACCGAATGGATTTCACATTCCACTTCCTGGGTCACCAGCTTCAGTTTATATTTCCTGTTCTTAACCAATTCCTTTTTTCCCATCCAAAAGATATTGGCTTTAAAAAGATTGGAAGTCACCGGAGCCCCCTCCCGGTGGGAGATAAATTCGCCCCTCTTGTTAAAGAATTCATCTTCCACTGTAATTCCCACCGACATTCCGGCTTCGACGGAATCTCTCCGGTCCCTGTCAGCCCAATATTCGATGGATTTGACCCGGGTTACCTTGTTGCCGGGGAACAGCAGGATTTCGTCTCCAACCTGGAGTCTTCCCGACTCGATACGCCCGGAAATAATCCTCCGGTTGTCAAATTTATACACATCCTGAATCGGAAAACGCAGCGGCTTATCTGCCAATCCTTTGTCCTTCTCAAAGAGGTCCATGGCTTCCAGGACAGGTTCTCCGTCATACCATGGCATCTTTCCGGACCGATGAGTAAGGTTCTCCCCCAGAAACGCCGAGACGGGAATATACTTCAGGGGATAAACATTTAGACTGTTAAGAAATTGATTCATTTCCTTCCGGATGGCTTTGAATTTCTCCTCTGAGTAATCAATCAAATCCATTTTATTGACGATAACATAGATTTTCTGTATTCCCAGCAGAGAGAGAATATATCCATGTCTCTTTGACTGCTCCTGTATACCCTCGCCGGCATCAATAATAAGCAGTGCAGCCTCTGCATTGGCAGCACCCGAAATCATATTTTTTAGAAACTCCTTGTGCCCCGGGGCATCGATAATGACATAATCCCGCTTGTCCGTATGAAATTGCAGCTGTGTTGTATCAATGGTAATTCCCTGCTTCTGCTCTTCTTCGAAGGCATCCAGAAGGTAGGCATATTCGAAGGGCTTTCCCTTTTCCTTTGAAATCCGCTTTACCCTTTCAATGGCCCCTTCCGGCAGAGATTTTGTATCATACAGCAATCTTCCGATTACAGTTGATTTCCCATGGTCTACATGGCCTGCAACTACGATTTTCAGAACTTCCCTCACATTTTCCATTGATAAGACCTCCCCATTCTACATATACCCGTCTTTTCTCAGCTTCTGCATGGCGTAGGCGTCTTCCTGATCCTGCGCCCTGCCGGCCCGCTCACTTACCTTGGTGTTTTTCAGTTCTTCCACGATCTCTTCAATGGTG
Source organism: Bacillota bacterium (assembly GCA_023419605.1). GTDB lineage: Bacteria > Bacillota > Clostridia > Acetivibrionales > JAEZXR01 > JAEZXR01. The sequence continues at coordinate 11,787 of JAEZXR010000059.1, forward strand.
GTCGCCGTAGAGTCGATTTTTCCGGTACAGGGCGCGCATCCAAGGCTTCTGTACCTTTTTCCATCCTTGGCATAGTAGAGGTCCACCAAAGGTATTTTCTCCCTGCCGATATAGTTCCAGATATCGATCTCATTCCAGTGAAGAATGGGATGCACACGGATATGATTGCCTTTGGGGAAGTCAGTCTTAAACTGGTCCCATAACTCCGGCGGCTGATTGGTATAATCCCATTCCGAGTCCTTGTTTCTTTCGCTGAAAACCCTTTCCTTGGACCGGGAACCTTCTTCATCCCGCCGTATTCCCAAAATCAGCCCTTCGAACTCATACCTGGTAACCACCTGCTGGAGTCCGTCGGTTTTCAGTGCCTTACAGCAGACCAGCCTGCCGTTGTGAGGCCCCATTCCTTCTGTCAGTGCCTCTTCGTTCTTGTGCACAATGAGGTCCAAATTATATTCCTTTGCAATGCGGTCCCGGTACTCGATCATCTCGGGAATTTTATAGGTAGTATCCACATGAATAAACGGAAAGGGGCAGTGCCCGAAAAACGCCTTTTTAGCCAGCCACAGCAGCACTGTGGAGTCCTTTCCGATGGACCAGAGCATTCCCAGCTTTCCAAACTTTTTGTAGGCTTCCCGTAAAATAAAAATACTTTGTGCTTCCAACCTGTCTAAATGATCCATTGTCATACCTCCCGGTTCATTAATATTTATTTGATTCCTTCCGGTGAATGGCGATGGTACGCACATCTCCGTCGGCTTTTTCAATCACCCACTCCAGTAAATCCCCCCGCTGCCGGGTGTGCATATGAGCTCCCTTCCCGCCAATATCCGCACCCAGATAGTACTGTATGGCTCCATGGCTGCATTCTTTCAGACATGCAGCACAGCCCCAGCAATCCTTTGGGTATTTGTTAAAGGCTTTGCCCTTTTCATCCGTATAAATAAGGTTTCCGGGACATACTTTCCGGCATTGGCCGCAGACGACACAGGCCTCCTTGTTAATGCGAATGCTCATAGAATTCATCCCTTTCGATTAGTTTGCGGTAAATGATTTTCACCTCGCCAGCCTCCACCCGGGAATTTATGTATTGCTTCCAATGTTCATCGTCCTTGTCCGGGTAATCGGCGTTCTGGTTGTAGCAATGCCAACGGGTCTCCTTCCTGGCCTCCAGATGCCGGATCAACACCCGGCAAATCTCCAGGCGATCCAAAATTTCATGGACGAGCGTCAGTTCGTGCATATCCCGGACCGGAAGTCCTTCTGCTATTTCTACAAGGTCCTCGATGCGCTGCTCGGCTATTTTCAGCCCTTTTCCATTAAATACATAGCCTGCGGACAATCCACCGGCGTATTCATCCATTACTTTCTGCATGGCCTCCTCTACTTCCTCGATGGTATAGGGGCCTGCAGCATTTGTTGAAAACTTCTCAACGGCCTTCCGTTTTTTGTCTACATCTTCTGCCTTCAACGCCTCCAGGGATTTTCCCTGGATGTATTCCAGGGCCGATCGGGCAGCGATTTCTCCCTCCACCAGGCAGCCCGTCACATATTTCTTTGGGCTGCCCCCGGTTACATCTCCGGCGGCAAAGAGCCCCTCCAGTGTTGTGGCTCTTTGGATGTCCACCCAGTAGCCGCTGGCGGTATGCCCCCCTACGATATAGGGTTCTGTCCCTTCAATCTCGATATTTTCTACAGCGGGCCCCTTTCCCCGCTCCAGCCACCGAAGGGTTTGAGCCGGCGCCATATTCAGATAGGCTTTGTAGAGTTCCTCCTCCGTCTCCTTGCCAATCCCCTCCGTTTTTAAGTAACAGGGGCCTCTACCCTCTCTGTTTTCCATCACTGTTGCGTATAGCCGCATAGGCGTGGAGGGCCTTCCATACTTCTTCATATAGGGTTCACCCCTGCTATTGACCTGTTCGGAACCCACGCCTTGTGCCGTGGTACCGGTGGGAGCGATGGTGTCCTTGCACCGAAGAGCAATAAACCGCATTTCAAAGGTGGTCATTTCAGCCCCGGCCCGGATTCCCATAGCGTAGCCGGCTCCTGTATTGAAGGGGCTGTACCACATCTTGTGGCGGGAGAATCCCGGATTGTTTGGCCTGTAAATCCCCGCCGCCCCTCCGGTACTGCAAATTACAGCTTTTGCATAGAGTATATAGAAAAGCTCTTCTTCCACGGAAATGCCGTAAGCACCAATGACTTTACCGCCCTTTAGAATGTAATCGATGATATTCACTCTGTTAAGAACTGTTACATTCTCCTTCTGCTCTACAGCTTTTGCAAGAATGGGCTTTATGTTTTCACCATTGATTTTAATGCTTCTTTTCCCCCGGGATACATAACTGCCGGTTTCATCCTTTAACAGGGGAAGACCAAGGCTTTCCAGCTTTCGGGTTGCACGGTTCAATCCTTTTGCAATGGAGTAGACCAGATCCTCCCGGATGATCTCCTCGGAGTCTCTTTTTACGTAGGCTGTATAGGATTCCGGTGTTTCCCCGGGATTGATGTATGCATTAATGGCATTGACTCCTGAAGCCAGACAGCCGCTTCGCCGGATATTGGCCTTATCTGCCACAATCACCTTGGCACCGGAGTTTTCAGCAACGGTAATGGCGCTGAAGCACCCTGCTGTCCCTCCCCCGATGATTAGAATATCTGTTTCCAGAATCATGGACCGAAGCCCCATGAAGACCTCCTTCCCGCGCCTCTTGCCACTTTTCAACCCTCATCCCTCTACCTCCCTTCTCCCAAACTCGGTAGAAGGGAGAATCAGAAAAGCTTCGAAGCAGTTCCCAGTCCCCCTCTACCAATTTGGGGAGAGGGGCTAGGGGTGAGGGTTAACTCATTCATCTTGTAATCGCCTAGCATTTTCACAAAATGACTTTGGTAAAGTAGGCCGAGCCGCTTTCTCTTCTCATTTTTCCACTTTGGTTATAAGTTTGCACCGGTATAGAGATCATTTCCCAATGATGCCTCTCTGCGCTAAAACTTCCAATACTGTATCCACACATTCTTCCAGACTCTGCTTATCTGTTTGCAAAGTAATCTCCGGATTTTCCGGAGCTTCATAAGGAGAACTAATACCGGTAAATTCCTTTATTTGACCGAACCTGGCTTTCCGGTACAAGCTTTTGGGGTCCCTGCCTTCACACACCCGAAGAGGACAATCAACATAAACTTCAATAAAGTCTTCCGGCATCCGGCTTCGGACTTTTTCCCGGTCTTCTCCGAAAGGGGATATAAAACAGGCCAGTGTGATAACACCTGTATCTACAAACAGCCGCGAAACCTCTCCGATTCTTCGAATGTTTTCCTTCCGGTCTTCTGTGGAGAAACCCAAATCCCCATTAATTCCATGCCGAATATTATCACCATCCAGAATAACCGTGAGTCGGCCCGACTCATGCAGTTTTTTCTCCACCGCATTGGCTATGGTGGATTTTCCCGATCCGGACAGCCCGGTAAACCACAGAAGAGTGCCCTTCTGCCCTAACAGCTTTTCCCTGTCCCTACGCCCAATGTCTCCCTGCTGCCATACTACATTGGAGGATGTTTGCTGCATCCCTCCCACCTCCTTCTCCTATCGCAATGCTTTTTACGATTATGGCCTCTGTACAACTTAAAAATTATCTGCTGATTTCCGCCGGAAGGCTGCTGTTGAGCTTTTCTTCAAAGACATCCCAGCCTACTCTCTCCAGCGTGTACGCCAGCCTCTCCTTTTGCTTTCCGTACTCTCTGAAAAATTCCATGGTTGCTTCAATAACCCGGTGCAGGTCCGCGGTTTCAAAGAGAGTGGGAAGTACTTGTCTCCCAATTCGTATGCTGTTTCCAAAGGTACCGCCAAAATACACCGTGAACCCGGGTCTACCCTCCCATGCCTTTACAGGACAGGCCTTTACGCAGCGGCCACACTGGATGCACTCGGTTTCGGAATACATCAGGGTTTTGTCCTGCCGGCTGACGGTAATGGCTTTTACGGGACAAAGGGCCGCACAAGCGCCACAGTACGTGCAGTCAGCTTCCCTCCACTGCGGCTTCATGGCTCCTTTAATGCCCAGGTCATTTTCCTCGGCCTTCAAGCAATTGTTTCTGCATCCGGTGATACCGATTTTGAATTTATGCGGTACCGGCTCTCCATAATACCGTTGATCCATATCCCTCGCCATCCCTGCGGCGTCAATCAATCCCCGGGGGCATACAGTGCAACCCTGGCATGCTGTAACTGTCCTGACACGGTTCCCCCCTGCTGCGGGCTCCAACCCTGCTTCCGCTAACTGCGCCCGGACAGTCTCAATATCCTCCAGCCTTACGAAAGGAATTTCCATGCTTTGCCTGGAGGTCATATGAACGTGACCTTGACCGAATTTCGTTGCGATTTCATATATTTTCCTTAACTGCTCTGCTGTGATCTGGCCTCCTGCGATTCGCAGCCGCATGGAAAAACAATCCTTCTGCACCTGTGGCATAAAGCCGTTGCTTTTCAATTCCTTGTAGTTTGCCTTTTGCACGTTTATCCTCCTCTTTTCAACCCTCATTCCCCTATCTTTGAACTTTACATTCCCCAAACCGGATCCCTAAGTTCCACCCGGTCATTCTCTCTCAAACAGGTTGTCTCATAATCACTCCGCAGCAGCAGCTTGTCATTGATGCTTACACAGACCTGCTCCGGAATTCTTACCTTTTGCAGGGCCAGCAGATCCAAGACTGAAACCGTTCCCTTCAGTTTTACACTTTTACCGTTGACGCTGAACTTCATCCCTGTACTTCCTTCCCGCAGCTTTATGCCCTGTCCAACCCCCAACGGTAGCGGATGTTGGCTTCAATCCTTCCAAATACCAGCTTGTCGACAACCAGTCCCAGTACGATAATGACTACCATGACAGCCATCACCTGGCTGATATCCGCCAGATCTCTCCCTACCATCAGCACCTGCCCCAAACCTTTGGTGGCCGACAGCATTTCCCCCGCCATCAAAGCCCTCCAGGCAAAGGACCATCCCTGCTTCATACCGGAAACAACACTGGGAAGGCTGGCCGGAATGATGACATTCCAGTATATCTTCAGGCCTCCGGCACCCATGGTCTTTGCAGCACGGATATATAAGGGGTTCACATTTTTTATCCCGGATTCCACCGCAATGGTGACGGCAAAGGTAGATCCTACGGCGATCACAAATATAATTGCATTTTCATTCAGCCCATACCACAGCACGGCAAAGGGCAGCCAGCAAATGCTGGGCAATGTCTGCAGTCCCAGAATCAACGCACTGATATTTTCGTCCAGATATTTGAAGCGTACAATGATCAGTCCCAGAGCAATTCCAATGGTAAGTGAAACCAGGTAGCCGGTGACAATTCGCTTTGCACTGGCCAGAACCGCAATCCCGAGGGTATTATCCTTGATGAGATTCCATAGGGTTTTTATTACTTCAATGGGAGAGGGAAAAATATAAGGCTTCCATATCCCCAACCACTCTACGCCTACTTTATAAACCAATTCCCATAGAGTCACCAGTATCAAGTAGAACAGAATCCTTTTGCAGCTTCCAATCAGTATCGAACTCAGCCTTTGCAACCTTCTCCACCTCCTCTTTTAACTCCTTCATGATTTCCGCCACCATGTAAGCCACATCCAGACTTTCCGGCTGCCGCGGGCGGGCCAACTGTACCTTGAATTCCCGTTTGATTCTTCCGGGATTGGCCGACATCACCAGCACCCGGTCTGCAAGGGATACCGCCTCCTCCACGTTATGGGTAATGAACAAAATTGTCTTTTTGGCTTCCAGCCAGATTTGCTGCAATTCCATTTGAAGAATGCTCTTAGTCTGGCTGTCCAGAGCGGCAAAGGGTTCATCCATCAACAGGATTTCCGAATCCATGGTGAGTGCTCTGGCAAGAGCCACCCGCTGCCGCATGCCGCCTGATAATTCATGAATCAGCGAATTCTGGAATCGTGTCAGATGCACCATTTTGAGGTATTTCAGCGCCGTCTCCCTTCTCTTGTCCTTTGGAACGCCTGCCATCTTCATGGGAAATTCCACATTGTCGATGACCCGAAGCCACGGAAACAGCGCCGATTCCTGGAACATTACCGCCCGCTCGGGACCCGCTCCCTTGATTTCCCTCCCATTGAGCAGGACTCTCCCCTCCGACGCATCCTCAAGCCCTGCAACAATGTTCAGCAGTGTAGACTTGCCACAGCCTGAAGGCCCCAGCACACAGACAAACTCCCCGTCTTTAAATTCCAGACGGATTCTGTCAAGGGTATGAGTTTTGTTGTGCCGGGTGATAAAACTTTTACTTACATTCTCTACAACCAGGCTCAAATGACCGCACCCCCCTCAAAATTAAAACGGTTTCCCGAGGCTTCGCTTCGCAGCAGGTTTTCCAGCAGTAAAGCTGCCGATCCAACAGCAATGGCGTCTTCCCCCAGAGCTCCCCCCCT
>JAEZXR010000066.1 GCA_023419605.1 Bacillota bacterium
TCCACACCCTATCAACGCATACATTATCAAGCAACTAGGGATTACTGTAGAAGAATTTTGTGAATTACATGCTTTCTCTCAAGGAACTGTTTCTTCTTGGATTACTCGTAACAAAAAAATTGAAACACTTCCTATCTCATTTATTTATTCTCTTTCTTTGTCGGCCAGCCAGACTATGGATCAGGTATATTCAGACCTTCTAAAACTGCAAGACGATTATTTGCTGCACTTAGAACATCACAGACGAACTAAAAAAATTATTGATGAAAGATAGCTATATTATTTAGGGAGTTTTACTGTTGTTGATATATATGTGTACTTTTGTAAATGTAGACATTTACAATTGTGTAATTTTTTAACTGATTATTACTTGCTATTTATTGATTCATAATAAAAATATGCACATGTGTAAATTTACACATGTGCATATTTTTATTTTTTCATTTTCTTTCTCTCAATTTTTTTCAATTCTTTCTCTCGTAACATTGCTAACGTTTCTTGATATTTTTTATTCTCTTCCTTAGTCTTGTTTTTGACTGCTTCATATACAAGTTCAGCCATTAACTCATAAGTATAATGATATTCAGAAGTCGCTAACAATGCATCAAATTCTATTTTTTGATCAAGAGGCACACGTATTGTTCCCCTCTCATTAGCTAAGATATCCTTAGGTATGGTTTCAGCTCCACTGTAAGGTTGTTCTGGTCTAGGTGTTTCCTGATAAAGATTTTTATTTCTATTTCCTATTAGTGATGGTTTTCTATTTTCAGTCATGGTCTAATCTCCTTCTATTAAACTAATTCTTGTGACAAGTTCTTTAGTAATTGGTATTAATGTATCAATGTACATTTTACTATTCCAATAACCTTCTAATGTAACGCCATGTCTAGGGATGTTTTGTATTGGTTTTTTAAAAGGCAAAATATTCTCAAATACATTTTCCTTTCCAAAAATTGTATACGCATCATTAAGTGATGAAGTGTCAATACTACCGTTCTTAGTCATTTGATTAGGCAAAATACCTACAACTTCAAACTCTGCTCTTGTATTTTCTACTAAAGGTATTAAAGTATCTTCTAAAAATTCTTTTGCACCGTCTAAACTGTCGCTCTGAGTTTGAAATGCAATTAGTATATAATCACTAACATATGATACAGCTCTAACATAATCAGAAACCGTAGGCGGCGTATCAAAGAATATATAATCATAATTGTCTTTTAATGATTCAATCAATGAATTGAAATATTCATAGGCTTTGTCTTTCACTTCATAAAAATCAGGGTCTGTTTTATCAACTAATCCAAACTTTTTAGACAGAAACGTAGGGAAACTTTCTAAATCTGATGAAGATGGAATAAAATCTAAATTAGGTAAAACGTTGATAACTAGATCAGTAAGATTACCTTCAACGATACCAGCCATTAATGTTTTTTTAAATACAACAACTTCGTCTTCATAATAATTTTTTCGAGTTACGAACATACTTTTAGTTGTATTCGCTTGAGGGTCCATATCTATAAGTAAAACTTTTTTACCTGAAAAAGCTAACACAGATGGAAGTAAACGAACTAGGGAAGATTTACCTACGCCACCTTTTTGGTTACCTATACTAATTACTCTACACCTTTCTTCTAATAGATTAGCTAGTTGTTCAAACTCTTCTACTATAAGCTCTATCATGAAAGTTCCTCCTTTTTTTATGTGTAATTTTTCAAATTTACACATTTACATTTGTGTAAATCTCTATACTTAAATTATACAATAGACAATTTAAATAATCAATGTTTTTTTACACATTTACACATTTTCATTTGTGTAATTAGTAATATAATCAATAATGGTAGTCTTCCGCTATGTGTATTTTTACAAATGTGTAAATGTACACATATTTTTGTTTAACCTGATAATATTTAAAATTAGATATTTACACAAATACATTTTTGCACTTGTGTATTTGTGTACTTGTGTAAATATTGCGTTAAAATATTACTTTACAATCGAATTGTATTCCTGTAGTTTACAAGATAAGAATACGTGGACGATTGATAACACTTACATTCTAAAGGAGCTTTAAAATGGAAAATTTTCAATTTTACAAATCTAAAGAAATTTACAGAGAAAAATACTATCAAATGCCAAAAGTATTTTTCACAAATGAAGTTTACAAATCATTATCCAATGATGCAAAAATTGCATACATGCTTTTAAAAGATCGGTTTGACAATTCCGTTAAGAATAATTGGGTAGATAGTGAAGACAATGTTTATTTTATCTACACAGTTGCTGAATTAATGACTCTGCTAAATTGCAGAGAAGGAAAAGTATCAAAAATAAAAAAAGAGCTTGAAGCAGTTAATCTTCTTAAACAAAAAAAAGGTAGAGTAAAGAAAATTAATGGAAAAATAGAGACTACACCTAACCTACTATATCTCGGAAAACCTAACGTTACTTCAGAAGATGTTTTCAAAATCAATGAGGAACAAAACAATGTTAATCCTGTAATTGCGAAAATCGCAAATACAGAAAAAGTCAATAATATCAACGAAAATCCTGTAATTGCGAAAATCGCAAATACAGAAAAAGTCAATGATATCAACGAAAATCCTGTAATTGCGAAAATCGCAGACAATCTATTCTATACTTCTTATTTAGATACATTAGATACATTAGATACTAAAAAAGAAGCCTTGCAGCAACAATTATTGCTCGATCAGTTTTCAGAAGTTCAAGAGAACACTTTCCTAAACAAAGATAGCTTAAAATTTATTGCTGCCTTCTCTAATACTATTCAAGAAGCTCATGAGCAAGTAGGAACAATTATTCGTGCTAAAACTAAAGTAGAAAAAGAATACAATCTCGTTCTAATTGGTGAAGATTATCAAGAAGAAATAGACAAATGTTTGCGACGAGTGATGCATAAAATCAAGACGGATTCTACTGTTAAAAGTCCTAAAGGCTTATTTTACAAGTCTTTTTACAATTTATTTGTTGAATGTGCACTAGAGAAAAAAAGTCAATTGAACAAGAAAAGTAATTCTAACACACCAGGAGTAATCACTCATAACTGGGTTGAAAATCAATAAAGTAGCTGTTTAGTATGAATTTAAATTTATGGAGGAAAATTATATGTCTTTTGAATCTGAAAATAAAAACGTAGAAAAAATGGTTCTGTTGCAAAGTTTTAAATCTACTATCAAATAAGGTAGAATAATAGAAAAAGATAGCAGGAGGAATGACGATGAATCATTTTAAAGGAAAGCAATTTCAGCAGGATGTGATTATTGTAG
>JAEZXR010000070.1 GCA_023419605.1 Bacillota bacterium
GCTGTCAGATCGCAGTTTATATTAAGCAGGTGTTCCTTTGTACTTAGCAGGTAGGGGTCATTGGCAGTACCTGCTCCTCCCGCTACATCGTTGGTATTCCCCTTTACCACACCGGCTGGCTTCTCTACACTTCTCAAATACGGGTATGAATTTCCTTCCTCTATTGCCCAAATAGCACTATAATCCCAGTTCGGATAGTTTATTCTTGCCTTCATACCTGTTGTAAGCTTGCCCAGATTGTTATTTACTCCGTAAGCCACAAGATGTCTATTTACTACACCATCATAGTAGGAATTTGTTACTGTAGCTGCACTCAGACTTCTTCCAATAATCCCACCTACACTGGCTCCACTTCCAACTACCTTACCTGCTGCATAACTATTTACTATGCTAATATAGGCTCCATCTCCCAGCAGTCCTCCCGCATACCCGGCCGTAGCGTGTGTTGCAGTTATATCTCCAAGATCAAAGCAATTCTCCATCTTTGCGCCTGTGGAGCTGCCAGTTTTATTTCCAAGAATCCCTGCTACTGCGGAAACTCCTTTTACGTTTCCACTACTATAACATTCCTGTATCACTATGGTAGATGCTGCATATCCAATGACTCCACCTACATTATTTCCTGTACCCTCTACGGCCACAGTTACATAGCTTCTTCTTATTGTATTACTAACAGCAGCACTTCCTGCGATTCCACCTACATTAATCCCACCTTTGATCTGCCCTGCTCCTGTAACACTACAATTCTCTATTACTGCATTCTCTGCACTTCCTGTGATTACTCCTACTGAGTTTCTTCCTGCGATGTCTACGTTTTCTATCTTTATATTCCTTACTGTACCTCCGGATATGTACCCAAACAACCCTATGTTGTCTACTGTAGGCTTGTTTATCTTCAAGTTCCTTAGGGTGTACCCGTTGCCGTCAAAAACTCCTTTAAAAGCTGTTCCCGTATTACCAATAGACAACCATTCTACCCCTTGTAAATCAATATCACACACCAACCGATAGTACGCTGACAGATTATCCCTCATCTTCTCTAACTGCGTTCTGGATGAAATCAAAAAAGGATCTGCTTCCGTTCCGGTTCCTGTGGAATTAGGCAGTGTCGAATAAACTCTTGGTTGACTCCATTCACTGACCCCAAAAGCACTTTTAGCCCTTACCCTATAAGTATGTTGTGACCCAGGACTCAATCCTGTATGCTGATAGCTGGTTTGCGTCCCTGTATCCACCGTAGTTCCGTCGGCCTCAATCTCATAACTTGTTGCCCAGCTTACTTCATCCCAACTAACTGTAATGGCAGCAGGTGTTACAGAAGCACGCAGATTCATAGGTGTAGCAGGAGGTGCAGCGTCAATAGATACCTGGAACAGATCACTCCATTCTCCGGCTTCCTCCTGGCCAACTGCTCGTACCCTGTATGTATGCTGGCTCCCCGGAGCGAGAGCTTCATGATGATACTGAGTATTCAAGCCATTATCTATGACCTGTCCATCTACTTCAATCTCATATTTAATTGAATCAAGTACTTGACCCCAGGAGATGATGGAAGAATTACCTTGTTGAATAGCATTTATGTTTGAAGGGGCACTTAAAAGTGTTTTAACACTGATTATGCCACTTGGACTAGAGATATTTCCGGCCGCATCTTTAGCCGTAATACTAATATTATACTTTGTATTTGAACTCAGACCTGTCAATACGTGACTTGTTACACTTTCGGCGTATACCACGTCCATTATGGTAGAGTTAGTATACAGTTCATATGCAATAACACCTAAATTATCTACTGCCGGACTCCACTGCAACTGAATGGTGGTAGATGTTTTCGATGCTACCGATAGGCCGCTCTGTAATACTGGAGCCTCCGTATCACTACCTTCTAGAGGTGCAGCATAAGCAATACTCGAAAATTCAAGTACAGAAAAGCACTGGGTAATAATAATTGCTATAACCAACAGCAATCCAACCCATTTTTTGAAGAGATTCATATAAATATAGCCTCCTTAAAAGATAAAAATAACATAACAAAGAGATTGAAGTAGGACGAGGCAATAGATTATGGTATGAGAAATTGTATCTTTTTTAAAGACATAAAAAACCGCCGGTTGCACTACTTGCTCAATATAGCCCAAAGTGCCCAAATACAGGCTATATTTCATCGCATCAATTCTTTATTTATAAGGACTTTCGTCCTTTATGTTTTTTGGATAGCTAGCATTTTCATGCTAGGATTGTAAGAATATTGTACTTTCTGTTGAATTATACCAGAAGCGGTAAACAGATGTCAACAACCGAAATATCGAGTTCTTTCGATATTATTTGAGAATTGTCAAGGCGAGAGTTAAAACTAGAAAAGCTGAGTTTTTGATATGTTCTTCAAAACATCACTTAGCATACCTTATCAGTTTGAAAGAAGGTACTTATCGTTTAAATATTAAAAGCAGCGTATATATTATTTACATTTTGGTATACTCTTTAATAACTTATTCGTATTTGGTAGGAAATGGAGGCGTTAAAATGGGTGACAGAGGCAAGGGCGATAGAAAAACTCCCAAGCTTTCAAAGAAAGAAGCCAAAATGGCTAAAGTCGCAGCAAAAGCACAAAAATCAACAACAGCCCCATAAGACAATACATCCTTGGAGCATGCTCCAAGGATGTATTGTCTTATGGGGCTGTTTACCATATTTTGCTCCTTATCAACGATCCAATTCGTACATATAACTCCTCAAAAGCAGGCCATACTATTTTATAGCCGAGTCAATTATGGCCACCGAGAGTAACGTGGTTATAACTCATATAGAAGAGTTCTATCCACGTATAAGCAGCCATTTTATACTCAGGTTCTATACATAATAAATACAATTTAGGAAGGAGTATACTCTAATGAATTGTCCCATTTGCAAAAATCATCCCCTTGGAACAAACGAGATCATACCTAATTTAAACGTATACACCTGCAACAATTGCCAAGGAAACTGGATACGTTTTGAAGACTACTGGAAATGGCATGAGCATAGCAAAAGCGAACTTATTTCGACAGAACCTGTTTCACTTGCGGAAGATGAATATTTACCCATATTAGATTCCAAACAAGCGAAGTTGTGTCCGGATTGCACACGGATACTTATTAAATACAAGGTACGTAACGATTTGGATTTCTATGTAGACCACTGCGGCAGCTGCAATGGTGTATGGTTGGATAAAAATGAATGGCAAGTATTACAGAGAAATAACCTTCATCATCAGCTGTATAGCTTTTTCACCGGTTCATGGCAAAAAAAGCTGCGCCAGGAATCTACGCGGGCCCATTTGGATGCACAGTACCGAACTAAATTTGGTCCGGAGGGTTACAATCGTTTAAAGGACTTTAAAGCATGGCTGGATGAAAATCCAAACCGAAGTTATATTCTCGCCTTTTTGCAGGATGATAACCCGTACACAATCTAAAAAATATGGAAAACCGTAGAGAGATGCGTTCCTATGGTTTTTTATTCATAACACCATTAAGACTCTATGTGAATCCATATGGAACCCTGGTATCTCTTTCCTTAAAAAAGCCTGTCCTTGCTATCGAAAGACATAAAACAAAGCCTTATGCTATTCGCATAAGGCTTTGATATAAATCTGGCAGCGACCTACTTTCCCGGGAGGTTTCCCTCCAAGTATCATCGGCACTGAGAAGCTTAACTGCCGTGTTCG
>JAEZXR010000076.1 GCA_023419605.1 Bacillota bacterium
GTTATAATGTGTACTATCTGCTGTTTCATGGCGTAAAAGATATCTATTGGCACCAGCTTCATATAATTTTTTATAAAATTCATAAGATTTTTCTCCTAAAGAAAGTGTAATAGCACAGTCTTTGTAGGTATTTCTAATTTCTTTAACGGTGTCTACTAAAATCGTATCAAAGATAGGATCTTCTCCACCTTGTAATACAAAAGTTCTAAAACCTAATTTATAGCCGTTACTGCAGGCATCTAATATCTCTTCTTTAGTAAGTCTATATCTTTTTACATTTTTATTTTGACATCTTATTCCACAATAGTAACAATTATTTTTGCAGTAATTTGAAACTTCTATTAATCCTCTAATATATATTTTGTTGCCATAGTATTTTTGAGTTATTTTTTGAGCGTACTCTCTCAATTCAGTATCATATTTTTCATCGCTTAATAATTCTAAAAATTCTTCATCATTTAGGTTGCGATTTTCATAAAGTTTTTTAACAAGGGACATTTTACACCTCTATATTTTAGTATTTAAATTAGTTTTAGCTTAGTTAAAGCATTATAAACACCATCATTATCTATATCGTCGGTTATTATATCGGCTGCATTTTTTACATCTTTATTGGAATTTCCCATAGCAACACCTATTTTAACTTTTTCTAACATGTCTATATCATTATAAGAATCTCCAAAAGCTATAGCATTTTCGATAGTTAAATTTAAATTTTCCATAATTTTCTCTATACCTAAAGCTTTAGTACCGCCTTTTGGATTTATATCTAGAGATTTTTCGTACCATCTAGAACTTTCACAGTTAGGCATTAGCTCTAATATATCTTTTAGTTGGGAAGAGTTGGCATAAGGTATTATCTGAAATAAATCATTTTCTAAAATTCGCTCTAAAGGTTGAACTGGTGGCATAGGTATATCTACATTATCTAGAGCATTTTTTATAAATGGCGATTTTATATTTATATACATATCTTTTTCTTCACCAAATATACAGGGGATAGAATTTTCTTTTACATATCTATATAAATTATTAATATCATCTTTATTTATAGGATTTTTAAATACTATTTTATTATCTAAAGTACATAATTGTCCGTTCATATAAATATAGCCATCAAAAAATACTCCATCTATTACATCGGTCATATTTACTGCCCATGGAAGGCGACCTGTAGATACAAAAATCTTTATATTATTTTCTCTTAGCTTTTTTAAAGATTCTAAAGTTGACATTGGAATAGATTTTGTTCTATGACTATAAATTGTATCATCTATATCAAAAAACACTGCTTTTATCATTTAATCACCTTTTATCTATTATATTAATAAAATTTCACAATTTATTATTACCCTATATTACCCTATTTATAGTATAGCAAATATCAAAATTTAGAGAATATGCTTAATATTTAAAGTTAGATTTAAATATATATATTATTATAAAACACATTAATATATATGTTTAGAATATTCTTTTGTTAAATGGGTAGAAAATCTATATAGATTATTTAAGTAATATTTCTATAAAATTAAATAAGAGGAGGTACTATTATGAAAGCTAAATTGCAAAGATTAGGAAAAGCAATTATGCAACCAGTAGCGATACTACCAGTTGCAGCGATACTAGTTGGTATAGCTAACTTACTCGTTAAAGCTTTAGGAGATGGAAATATAGTTTCTGTATTTCTATCAACAGCAGGTACGGCAGTACTTGGTAATTTAGGTATTTTATTTGCTATAGGTATAGCTTATGGACTATCTAAAGACAGTAACGGAGCAGCATCACTTTCAGCTTTAGTAGGATTTTTAATTGTTATTACTATGTTAAAACCTGAAGGTATTGAAATGTTCAGGGGAACAGCTCCAGTAGTAGAAGAAGGATTTGGAGCAATAGGCAATGGGAATGTATTTATTGGTATTATTATAGGTATTTTAGCAGCAAATGCATATAATAAATTCTATCAGGTTAAACTACCTGATGCCTTAGCATTCTTTAGTGGTAGAAGATTAGTACCAATAATTACAGCAGGTCTATCTTTAATAGTAACTATTGTACTTTACTTCTTATGGCCATTTATTTATAAAGGATTAGTAATATTTGGTTCATCTATTGCAAAACTTGGAGCAGTTGGAGCAGGTATATACGGATTTGGTAATAGATTATTAATTCCAACAGGTTTACACCATGCACTTAACTCAGTTTTCTGGTTTGACTTAATAGGTATAAATGATATCGGTAATTTCTGGGCTGGACAAGCAGCTACATTCCCAGGCGTAACAACAGGAATGTATCAAGCAGGTTTCTTCCCAATAATGATGTTCGGTTTACCAGGAGCAGCTCTTGCAATGTACAAGACAGCTGACCCAGATAAGAAGACAGTAGCAAAATCACTTCTTATATCTGCAGCTTTTGCATCATTCTTCACAGGTGTAACAGAACCACTTGAATTCTCATTTATGTTCTTAGCACCAGGTTTATATTTACTTCATGCAGTTCTTACAGGTATATCTGTATTTATAGCGGCTGCAATGAAATGGATAGCAGGATTCTCATTTAGTGCTGGAC
>JAEZXR010000086.1 GCA_023419605.1 Bacillota bacterium
AGCCGATACTGGTATAATGTACTGGTCTTCCTTCCATTTCTTATACCAAATAAAAACCTGATCTTTTGGGCGAAGTTTGAGCCAGAAGCAGACTGTTGAAGCTACTTTTCACACGGTCTGACGGTTCCTGTGTCTTGATATGATAACGCTCCTACTGGTATAATAATCCAGGGGTGAAGAAAATGGCAAGACAACAAAGAGTAAAGAGCGAAAGTGGTTATTACCACATCATGATCCGTGGGAATGAACGGAGGAATTTATTCCACTGTGAGGACGATAAGCTCCGGTTTATGGAAATCCTAAAGGAAAAGAAACAAGGAGACCGATTTTTCCTCCATGCATTTTGCTTGATGGATAACCATGTTCATTTGATGCTCAGTGAAGGGACAGAAGACGTAGCGAAGGTAATGAAGCGGATCACTGTAAGCTATGTTTCTTATTTTAACAGAAAATATAAAAGAGTGGGACATTTGTTCCAGGATCGATATAAGAGTGAGAGTGTGGAGGAGGATGCGTATGTGCTGGCTCTGATCCGGTATATTCATCAAAATCCTGTAAAGGCAGGGATGGTAGAGTCGGCAGGGGATTATCCCTGGAGCAGCTACAACGGATACCTAGAGGCAGAGAATTGTTTTGCTGAGGTGATCGAAACGAAAACCGTGCTAGGACTTTTATCAGATCATGAAAGTGTGGCAAAAGAACGATTTACGGAATACATGAATGAAGAAGCAGAAGAGGAATTTCTTGATGTAGTGGAGAAGGACGATGTCATGGAAGAGGAGATGGCAAAAGAACTGTATGAAGACATGCTGTTATCAGAGAATACCACAGAAGGAAGCCGAAGAGCTCCCGTGACGGATGCCCTTATCAAGGAGTTTAAGGTAAAAACGAACTTTTCCATAAGAAAGATTGCAGAGATTACGGGGCTAAATAAGAATAGAGTAAACAAGATGTTGAAAACGTATACGTGAGAACTGTCCTGTGTCCTGCATATAAGTAAATCTTTCGAACTATATGGCGGCCTACCCGTGGGAGCACAGATTGCTTTTTTAAAGCTTTTGTACTTCTTTTATCAGGCGGTTGACGCAAGAGTAGATGCATATAAGGCAACCTCACTTCTATACCGGTATAGATCGGTAATTGTATGCTAGCTTCTTCCCACATGCTTCCATTAAAATAAGTATATCACAAAAGGGAAAGGAGCCAAGTACAATAGAGCATTTGCAGTTTACGCAGGATGAGATTCGAGGCATACTATCCTGAAATTCAATTTGTGTTCGTGCAAAGTAATTTTTACGTGGAACCTGATAGTTACTTAGATGCAATGTGAAAGGAGAATGAGTATGATAAAACTAGAGGTTAACGAATATAATAAAGTTATAACACCATTAAAAAACGTGACTTTTAATACATTATTTGCCAAATCGGTTATTTATCAGCATATACCTGGTTCAGTTTATGTTGATAGCGATAGGGAACCCAGTGTATTTTATATTGCACATCCGTATGGAATGTCATTACTATTTGGAAATATGGATAATGAGGATTTCAATAAAGAGTTATTTCATTATTTGACTAACAAAAATAAGATCCGGAATAAGTACGAATGGTTGCAAGTATTTCCAAACGCTTGGAACGATAAAATTGAAACGATTTTGGGTTCCCTTTTAGTGAAAAAGGATTCAATTAATAAGAATAGTACTGTTAATCCTGATGATGATAATAACAAAGTAGTAGAAAATACAAGAGTCAATTTCATCTTTAATAGTAGTAAGTATAAAAAAGCCATAAAACAATTAGATAGACAAGAACACGAAATAGTACGTACAACTAAGGAAATGTTTCGGAATATGCAAGGCAGTGTGATTCCAAAGTACTTCTGGCAATCCGAAGATCAATTCATAAATATGGGGTTGGGCTATAGCTTAAACTATGAAGGAGAAATAGCGTCTACTGCATTCTCAGCTTTTAGGTACGAGAATCAATTAGAAATTGGAATTGAGACTTTAGAAAAGTATCGAGGAAAAGGATTCGCATTATACGTCTGCTCATCTCTTATAGATTACTGTATTGAAAACGGTTTGGAACCTGTATGGTCATGTCGTTTTGAGAACATTGGATCATACAAATTGGCTCAAAGACTGGGATTCGAACCTTCACTTTCTATTCCATACTATCGGCTTGTCACATGACATTGGATGGTAGACTGTCTGAAAAAGGATATAACTTGTCTATCAGACAGATTGCGAGATTGACCGGAATAAACAGGGGTATTATTCAGAGGCTCTAGGGTGGCAACAACCCCGTCCCCTTGGACTAAGAACGCAGAGATTTCTCAGATCAATAAGGACGTAATAACAACAAAGATAGCATAGGGTAAGATAACTCCCGAGCAAGGCGCAGAAGAGGCTTTAAGAGGGTATGATGCAAAGCTTAGGGAAAGTAAATAAGGGATGCGGGGACAGTGAACCTGTCCCCGCATCCCTTATTTACTAACACTTCCCAATGAATCCCTGATGATAACATCTGTTTTGATATACGTTACTTGAAACGGGCGGTGAGGGTTGTTTAACCTCCAGAGAAGGGTTTCGGCTGTACGTAGTCCAAGTTCTTCCTTATGAGTATGCACAGTTGCAAGTGCTGGGTCTACAATCAGCGACTGAGGTGCATTGTCGAAGCCACATACCGATATATCATCTGGAACACTTAAATTAAGGCTTTTTACTGCTATCATGGTATTTATGGCAATATTGTCATTCGCACAAACAAGTGCTGTAGGCAGCTTGTTCATGTTCTGCAACTGTTCCTTTATCCAATCACATTCGTAAGAGTCACTTTTGGGAATGATATTGAAATCAGGATTTATTTCAATTCCTGAGGTGTTTAATGCACGGTTAAACCCGAGCCAACGCTCATAGAAGCTCCTGCAGTGCCCTGGAATACCCACAAATCCGATTTGAGAATGCCCTTTTCTGATGATCTCCGTTGTCAATTTAAAAACACTATGCTCATTCTCCATTAATACGATGTCGCAAGCCAAATCCGAAAAGGAAATATTAGCAACTGTATCAATAAGTATTGTTGGAATATTTGTATTGATGATCGCCTTTATATAGTCTTCGTTAAATATTTCCGAACATATGATTCCATCAATATCATTAACGTTAAAGTTGCCAGGTAAGGAAGTTTGAGCTAGTTCTTCCGGCTGTATGATGCGAATGGAAAAATTGTATCCTTCATCACTGATTTTTTTCTCAATTCCCTTAATAACATAAGACCAGAAATATGGATCGAATGGATTGCTGGAACTTAGAAAAACAATATTGCTTGACTTTTTAATATTAACACTGCTGGAATCAACATAGGCAAAATGTTTATAATTCATTTCAATAGCTTTTTTTAGTATTTTTTCCTTTGTTGATTCGGCTAGATTTAAACTACCGTTAAGGGCTTTAGATACTGTGTTTCTGGACAAGCCCAATTCCTTAGCGATATCTTGAATGGTTGCTTTACTCTTAGTCATATGTTTTTAAAACTCCTATTATATAAATTAATTATTTTCATGGTATCATTGATATCTATAAGTGTCAATTCATTTTAAAATATGGTGCAAAATACCTGTGGATTAGTACAAATGCACAGTTGTGTATAACCTCATATTGAAACTGCTATGTAGTTTATAGCAAGAAATAATGCTGAAAATACAATTTTATCCCTGGTAAAATTGAAATATGGAAATTATGTATATTGATAAAAAATCTTAGGGTAAATTCTTATCTGCTATTGACGTATGCAAAATAGGGTGTTAAAATTAAAGTGCAAATGACAAAGTTAAATGTGACGTTTGCGTAATTTGAATTTATTGTTAACTGAATTAGTCATTCATATTAATGGGTATATGTCCCAATTTTATTAATAGCTTAGGAGAAATTAAATGCTAAAAGTAGAGGTGAATCAGATGTTGAACTTTGAAATATACAAAAT
This sequence comes from Bacillota bacterium, assembly GCA_023419605.1. GTDB lineage: Bacteria > Bacillota > Clostridia > Acetivibrionales > JAEZXR01 > JAEZXR01. The sequence goes on from JAEZXR010000086.1 coordinate 3,985, forward strand.
TAAAGCTCTCTAAGTTTTCGAGAGGATTTTAATTATTAACTGAGGGGGAATAAAATGGGAAGCAATGGGATGTTAAAAAGAGTTCGCAAGGATTTTGATCTTTATTTGTTTATTTTACCTGCCGTCATCGGTATTTTTATTTTCAGGTACATACCCATGTATGGGGTACAGATTGCATTTCGGGACTTTATGCCTACAAGAGGGATTTGGGGAAGTCCATGGGTTGGCTTGGCTCAGTTTACTAGATTTTTTGAATCTCCTGATTTTTGGAAGATAATATCAAACACTTTGGGGCTTAGTCTTTTCCAATTGGTGGCTGGGTTTCCTGTTCCAATTGTAATCGCGCTTTCACTAAATCAAATGAGAAATGCAAGTATCAAGAGGGGCGTGCAAACACTTATTTATGCACCTCATTTTATTTCAACTGTTGTACTTGTCGGGATGATTTTTGCATTTACATCACCCAGTACAGGCGTTATCAATTACATAGTCTCACTTTTTGGCGGTGAACCTGCTCTCTTTATGGCTGATCCCAAATATTTTAGACCCATTTATGTTCTGAGTGGGATCTGGCAGGATGCGGGATGGGGAACAATAATATACATCGCAGCGTTATCGAATGTAAATACTGATTTATACGAGGCAGCAAAAATAGATGGAGCTAATAAATGGCAAATTATTAGGAATGTTGATATTCCGGTAATAATGCCAACAGTTGTTATTCTTCTTGTACTGGCAACAGGCGGTCTTATGAGCATCGGTTTTGAGAAGGCGTATTTAATGCAAAAGGATCTGAATCTGGATGCGTCGGAAATTATTGCAACATATGTTTACAAAAAAGGGTTGCGGAGAGCGGAATATAGTTATTCTAGCGCTATTGGATTATTTAACTCGGCTATAAACTTCATACTTCTAGTGCTGGTAAATACATTTACGAAAAAGGCTAACAAGGATATTAGCCTGTTTTAAACATGCATTGCGATTATCTCAAGTAAAGGTATTTCTTCATATCAAAACAGGAATACGCTTATACCCAATTCAGTGCGCAAGACCAATTAAATTAAATAGAAAGTAGGCGTTAGAATGCTAAAAAGGCAGACATCAGCAGATCAAGCTTTTGATATATTTAACTATATTTTTATTGGGCTGGTTGTTCTCTTAACTGTATATCCCCTACTATACGTATTATTAGCTTCATTCAGTGATCCCGTTGACCGGGTTGCCAATGGGGTTTCCTTGTTACCCAGGCCATCTACTTTGGAAGGCTATAAACGAGTATTTAATGATGGTACAATTTGGATAGGATTCAAAAACTCGTTTACATATGCAGTATCTTTTGCGCTTCTCTCAACAACAATATCCTTAACAGCTGCATACGGCTTATCAAAACGCGACCTGGTTGGCAGGAACATATTCATGGCATTTTTTATCATCACCCTATTCCTTAATGGAGGACTTATCCCTACATACCTGCTGGTTAGGGGCTTAGGGATGTATAATACCATATGGGCGTTGATTATCCCGAATTCGGTAAATGTAATCAACATCATATTGGCTCGGACTTTCATTACATCATCCATATCGAATGAAATTAAGCAAGCAGCCGAGATCGACGGTTGTTCAAATTTTAATTATTTTATCCGCATATTGCTTCCATTATCAAAACCTTTGATAGCCATTCTTTTATTGTACGATATTGTTGGACAATGGAACTCCTATTTTGATGCGATGATCTATCTGGATAACAAACTTATGTATCCCCTTCAGCTTGTTTTGCGGAATATTCTAGTACAGAATGATGCACCTCCGGGAATGATTGGAGATATACAAAGTATTAATGAACTCAAACGAATTGCTGAACTGATAAAATATTCGGTAATTATTATCGCATCTGCGCCGCTTATTATTCTGTATCCGTTTTTGCAGAAGTACTTCGAAAAAGGAGTAATGTTGGGCTCTATTAAAGGTTAACGAAGATAAGCTCCGCGTAGAACAGAAGTCAATTCTGTTCTACATTCTCGGATAACATAATGATTGTTAGGAAGGGGGGGTTCAATGATTTGATTTATTAGTGCCAGTACCGATGTCTACCAAACATTGTTGTTATTATTATTTTGAGAGGAGATCGTGGAGGAATATGAAAAGAATAGTTTCATTTCTACTTGTAAGCACATTAAGCTTGACTATGTTGTTGACTGGATGTGGGAGTAATAAGCAGCCAGATACGGAACAGGGGAATTCTGCAACATCGGATATAACATCCGAGGAATTATCGTTTCCGCTAAAGAAGAAAGCTACGCTGCGCTTTGTAACACAAAGCTCGCCCATTGCTCCGGCTGATCCGAATGACAAGTTGATTTTCAAGCGTTTAGAAGAAAAAACTAATGTACATATTGAATGGCAAAACATCCCCAATACGGATTATGGGGAAAAGAAGAACCTGATCCTTGCCAGCAACGATTTGCCGGATGCTTTCTTCGATGCAGGCTTCAGCGATTATGAAATCCTGAAGTACTCGGAAGACGGAACAATTGTTGCAGTGGATGAACTGGTTGACAAATATATGCCGAATCTGAAGGGAATCTATGGCAAATACCCGGATTATAAGGCATTTACCACCGCTCCTGATGGACATATGTACTCATACCCATGGATTGAAGAACTTGGTTCCGGAAGGGAAAGTATTCACTCAGTAGATGATTTTCCCTGGATCAATAAGGCATGGCTTGACAAGCTGGGACTCAAGATGCCCGAAACTCTGGCGGATCTTGAAAACATTCTGATCCAGTTTAAGGAAAAGGACCCCAACGGCAATGGCAAGAAGGATGAATTCCCCATGACGTTTGTTAACGGAATGGGTGCCGAGGACATGTACTTCCTGTATGGTTCCTTCGGCACGGGAGACAACTGGCATCACATGGTGGTCAGTAATGACAAAAAGGTTATATTTACAGCAAATAAGCCGGAATGGAAAGAAGCAACAAAGTATTTTCATGAATGGTTTAAGAAGGGTCTCATTGATAAGGAAGCATTTACACAGGACTATAATACTATGAAATCAAGGGCGGCAAATGATATTTTCGGATTGTTCTTTACCTGGGATGGTGAAAATATTACCCGTGGTACGAAAATAGTGAACCAATTCACTCTTATGCCCGCTTTAACCGGACCTACAGGGAAAAAGAATGTAACGAGGACGAACAATTTTGGCCTGGATAGAGGCAGATTTGTCATTACTAAAGTGAACAAAAACCTTCCGCTAACAGCAAAATGGGTTGATCAATGTTATGATCCGGCTCAGTCCGTCCAGAACAACTGGGGTACATATGGAGAAGGAAATCAGATTTTCACTCTTAAGGATAATGGTTTCCTTCAGCATACCGATCTTGAAAAGATAAATGTAGCTCCTGTAGATATCAGACAAAAAACTAGCGTTGCCGGTCCTCTTGCTATATTGAATGAGTACTATGGCAAAGTGTGCACATTACCTCCGGATGCAGCACTGAGACTGAAACAAATGAAGGAAATTATGGCCCCGGATATGCAGGCGGAATATAACTACCCCAGAGTATTTTTCTCCAAGGAAGAAATGGATATGGTCGGAAGAATATCCTTAGATAGATCAGAAATAAAACAGTATATTGAAAAGAAGAGGGCGGAGTGGCTTTTAAAGGGTGGTATTGACGAGCAGTGGGATGAATATGTTGCACAACTTGATAAATTGGGAATCAAGAAAGTGTTTGATACATTCCAAAAAGCCTATGATAGATACAATGAAGTTAAGTAGTAATCAGGTTTTTAGAAAAATTTGCATTCTCGGAATTAATGCCGGTTATATACCGGCATTAATTAAATATATGCCCTGTATGGGCACATGCTGGCGGTGAAAGTCCGCTATGGCATTACTATAAGTTGAGTATATTGAAGATGAGGTATAAATGATGATAGTAGATAAGAGTATATCAAAGCAAGTTGGACACATTGATGTAGACGATTTTAAACTAAATGCAGAACCGGAATGTTCCTTAGAAAGATATAGGCCGCAATTTCACTTTTCTCCTCAATCGGGTTGGATGAATGACCCGAATGGGATGGTTTATTATAAAGGTGAATATCATTTGTTTTATCAGCATTATCCTAGTGAAAGTAAACACGGTCCCATGCACTGGGGACATACTGTTAGCACCGACCTCGTTCACTGGGAGCACCTGCCTATCGCGTTATATCCTGATGAAATAGGTACGATTTTTTCCGGAAGTGTAGTAATCGATAAAAATAATACATCCGGATTTAAAACAGGGGATGAAAAACCGTTTGTTGCATTTTTCACACATAATTCAGTCGATAGCCAGGTACAAAGCATTGCATACAGCAATGATAGCGGGAGGACATGGACTAAATATCAGGGCAATCCTGTAATTACCAGTCCGGAATTTAAAGATTTCCGCGATCCAAAGGTGTTTTGGCATGACGAAACAAGTAAATGGATTATGGTCCTTGTAGCTGGTGACAGGATACAGTTTTATACTTCTGAAAATTTGAAATTCTGGTCTTTGGCGAGTGAATTTGGAAGTAACGATGGATCTCATGCTGGAGTATGGGAGTGCCCTGATTTATTTGAACTCCCTGTAGAGGGTGATCCCAAAAACAAAAAATGGGTATTGATAATTAGTATTAATCCCGGAGGCATATACGGCGGATCGGGGATACAATATTTTGTTGGTGATTTCGATGGAATAAACTTTATTAATGATAACCCTCCGGAAATGGTTCTTTGGGCAGATTACGGCATGGATAATTATGCTGCCGTTTCATGGAGCGACATACCTGAATCGGATGGACGCCGCATCTGGATCGGTTGGGCAAATAACTGGATTTATGCCGAAAAGATACCGACATCTTCATGGAGAGGAATAATGTCTATTCCGAGGGAACTGCAGTTGGCGAATATTGAAGGGAAAGGAATCAGATTGGTTCAAAAGCCGGTTAATGAGTTAAAAACTATTCGTGAAGAAAAGTACTGCCGCTGGGAAGGGAGAAAAATATCTTCTGGAAATAACCTTCTTTCAGAGATATCGGGTGACGCTTTTGAAATTATCTCAGAATTTGAAATAAATAATACTGAAGAGGGCGAGTTTGGTTTTAAACTGCGTACAGGTGCAAATGAAGCTACAATAGTTGGGTATGACATATCGCGCAAAACAGTATTTGTCGACCGGACAAATTCAGGAATATGCAGCTTTAGTGAGGTGTTTTCCGGCAAGCATTCTGCTTCATTAGATCCTAAAAACGGAAAAGTAAGGATGCATATTTATGTTGATCGATCATCCGTTGAATTATTTGCAAATGATGGGGAAGTTGTCATTACCGACCAGATATTCCCTGAAGAGCTAAGTGTAGGTATGGAATTATATTCCGCCAACGATAGTATTACACTAGTGAACATGGAATTGTATCATATTAAAAAGACCGAGTAGTTATAAAACGTAAAGGACTGATATTATGTACGATATTGTGGCATTAGGCGAACTTCTGATTGATTTTACTCCTGCTGAAAAACCCGAAAAGGGGAATCCGCTCTTTGAAATGAATCCAGGAGGTGCTCCTGCAAATGTACTTGCTGCTGCAGTAAAACTTGGCAAAAGGTGCGCTTTTATTGGAAAGGTCGGAAATGACGCGTTTGGTAGGTTTTCAAATCGTGTATTAATGGATATTGGTGTTGATACAAGGGGGCTTTTATTCTCTGAGGGTATCAACACTACTTTGGCCTTTGTTCATCTAGACGATAAAGGAGATAGATCCTTTAGTTTTTACAGGAATCCGGGTGCAGACATGATGTTGGCAAGGGAAGAAATTGATTTTACTATTATAGACAATTGTTCTATTTTTCATTTCGGTTCAGTTTCACTGACAAGCGAACCTTGCAGGTCTGCAACTTTAAGTGCTGTGAAGCACGCAAGAAAGAAAGGCTTGACGATTTCGTATGACCCGAATTTAAGGCCGGCTTTATGGGAGAGTTTAGCGCTGGCTAAGGAAATGATCATTCAAGGCTTAGAATATACGGATATTTTAAAAATATCCGAAGAAGAGCTTTTATTTATTACAAGCATGGATGACCTGGAAGAAGGTTCAAAGTACCTCAGCGATAAGTATGATATCTGCCTGATCATGGTTACTCTTGGTGCTAAAGGCTGCTTTTATAGATTCGGATGTAATACGGGCATTCTTCCTGCTTATGATGTTAAAACCATTGATACAACAGGCGCTGGAGATGCTTTTCTAGGAGGAATTCTATATAAAATCCTGGATAGTGCAAAAGGTTTAAAGGATTTAAGTGTTAGCGAGATTGAGCATTGTATTGATTTTGCAAATGCAGTAGGATCACTGGCTACAACACAAAAAGGTGCCATTCCGGCTATGCCTGCACTGGAGGATGTGGAAGCATGCATGTGTAATGTGAATAAGCTTGTGAAAAAACAAATAATATCCCCCTTCTCGGAAGAATAGTATCATAGACGTTTGATACGACTCTACTTTTAAAGAATGCGGGCTTATAAAGTGAAATAATTTTTATTGGAGAGTTCATATAGTAGAACTACTGGAAAAGTCTACCTGTCTATATCCGGCAGAAAGTAAAGCACCTGGCTGAGAGCTTACACTATAGTCGCACTTATGATGGATATCAGCTTGATCGCCGATACTTCGTTTGATCATTTTATTTACAATACCCGGTATACCCGTCCGGTTGGGAACCAATACCGGTAGAGGGTCTTGGGTATCCCTTCTTACAATTCCACATTTCTAACCATCAAAGAGACTGTGCCTTCGGCAGCTTAGGAATAAAGGTAATGAGAGCCCCGGAGATAATGCACAGAATTCCCAGACCGGTGTTTACCTTAATGCTTTCGCCCAGCAGCAGCAAGGATAGGACCGGAGCTAAGGCCGGCTTTATAAAGAAAACCATGGAAGCGGTGATGGCGGAAGTCTTCTTCATTCCTTCAAAATAACACCAATAGCCTACTCCGGTCACGAAAATCCCGAGGTATAAAAGATGCCAGATATTGCTGGAGCCAACGCCTCCCAGGATCGGAATCCTGTAATATAGCAGGAATAGCAGCAGTAGCGCGTCACCCATTAAAAAAGAAAAACAGTTGAGTACAAGCCCCCCATATTTCTCAATTCTGGTTTTGTTGATGACGGTATAAAGTGAAAACGTCACCGCGGCCACCACAGCAAGGAAAATTCCTTTGATGTCCGGGCTTGCAGAAAAAGGGTTAAAGATCAGCAGTATGCCGGAAATACTGGCTGCCAGGGACAGAACTGTTTTACGGTGCAGTTTTTCCTTTAGAATCAGGCAGGCAAAGGGGATGGTGAAAACCGGGTTTGTACTGAATATGACTGCCACTATGGAAGCCTTTGTATGAAGTACTGCCAGTTGAAAAAAGGACATGCTGACCACGATGGACAGAAAGCCCGAGAGGAGAAAAAAACCATAGTCCTTTAGTTTTAAAGCCATTTCTCTTTTTCTTACTTCCCTAAGGGCGAAGGGAAGCAAAAGCATGCCTCCAATAAGAAAGCGGATGAGGGTGATTTGGAACGGATTGATTTCCGCAGCGATCATCTTGCCTACAATTTCCATTGTGCTGAATGCCAGTGCGGTAACTAAAATATAGAAGTATCCCTTATTCATTTCTTTCTCCTTTTGCTTCTTCAAACACAGCATTTTATAATTGTCAATTACTAGCATTATACTATTGCTTCAACCATAAAATCCAATATATAATTATCTATATAATTAATAGCTTACAGTATATAAATAATTCTAGAGGATAGAGGAAGGATAGGGTTCATGGAGCTTCTACAGTTAAAATACTTTCAGAAAATAGCACACCTGGAGCATATGACAAAAGCGGCTGAGGCGCTTTCCGTTTCCCAGCCCTCTCTCAGCAAAACCCTGCGGATGCTGGAGGAAGAACTGAGTGTTCAGCTTTTTGACAGAGAGGGAAAATATATCAGGCTGAATGAATATGGAAAGGCATATCTGAAAAATGTCGACATCGCCTTAGCTGCTTTGGAGGACGGGAAGCGGAAACTGATCAATATGAACAAAGAGAGGCTGCAGCCCATCTATCTGGCGGTTCTGGCAGCGTCCCCGGTTTTGCCCAACCTCTTGAGCTCCTTCCGGGACCTATACCCCAGCGTCAGCTTCCAGCTGCTTCAAAATTCTCCGCAATATACCCAGGGAGACTTTGATTTGTGCATTTCCTCCTTGCCGGTGAATCGGGAAGGGGTCGGCGGTACTCCTTTGCTGACGGAAGAGATTTTTTTAGCTGTGCCCAAAGGGCATCGGTTGGCTCACCGGAAAAGTGTAAAGCTGCAGGAGGCTGCCAATGAGGGCTTCATTCACCTGAAACCGGGGAATGCCCTGCGCCAAATCACCGACAGCTTTTGCAGGCTGGCAGGATTCTCGCCGCGCATTGCCTTCGAAAGCGATGATCCGGCCACGGTGCGGGGACTCATCACAGCGGGGCAGGGAATCGGATTTATCCCGGTGGTTTCCTGGAGGGGAACCATCGGAGATTCCGTTGTACTGCTAAAGATTGAAGAGCCTGTTTGTTCAAGAACCCTGGGGCTTTTTTGGATAGAAGACCGTTATCAGTCGGAGATGGTGCTTGCATTTCGCCAATTTACCGTCGACTATTTTCAAAAACTTCTGTAAAGCAGCGGGCCTTTCATCGGAATATTTAGGCTCCAATTCAAAAACTTTACAAAAGTCGGAGGATAAAGAGGATTTACTGGACACACGTCGAATAATAATTACGTAAAAAAGAAACTACAGAGAAAGAAAAAGATATTGAAAAGAAAATGATGAAGGCAGAGATACTCCAGTGAATGTGGAATGGTGCGTTTATGCTGGCAGGAGATCCTTATACGGGGGGACTTTTGTTCGTCGGAATTTAACCGGAATCCTTTGGATGTAATCGATTACTTGCAGGAGATTCCAGGTGCCGGGGGATTTATCTCTTCGCCAGCTTTGCCGGACAATGAGTACTTTCCTTTTTTCGTTTCCGATCTGAACGGAGATACTCCGTATACTAGGGAGGATTTCAATAGAATACACATTTATTTATACATCCTGCTCGTTACCGGAAGGAATGGCAAAAGATCCTTCCAGGTGCTGAAAAGGGCGATACGTCAAAATTGATTTGGGAGGAAAGCAGCATGAATACTGGGAAATGGTATTTTACAGATGACAAGGGAACCTTCCGGTGGGAAAATCCGGAATATGTCAATGAACTATATTTTCCGCTTTGCAATGAGGCGGGAATGATGTCTTCCATCACGCCGATGCTTCATGGAGATATAAAAACGGGACAGCATCAATTTCTGATGGCGCCTGTAACGGTGGAGGATTTACATAATACCAAATCGGCAAGAAATTTCTGGGTCTATGTACAGGGAAAAGGACCTTGGTCTGCTACAGGGAATTCAGTGGAGCAAATTGCCAGGAGATTTGGGAAGAACGAAGAGACCGAACGGGTAGTAGAGGCAGGATTGCTATGGCACAAAGTAACCTTCAGGGATCAACGCATGGGCTTAGCCTCTGAAGTCCTGAGCTTTGTTCCTGCAAATGAAGACAGGGTAGAGATCATGCAGGTTACCATCATTAATGAAAGCAAGGAAGAATATAGGATTACTCCTACCTCCGCCATTCCCGTATTCGGAAGGTCCGCGGAGAATATCAGGGATCACAGGCATGTGACATCCCTTGTAAACCGTATTGAAAAGCTGCCCTGTGGAATTACGCTAAAACCGGAGATTCTCTTTGATGAACACGGCCATAAATATAATGATACGACCTACTATGTCATCGGAAGTGAAGGCAACGGTTCACTCCCTGTCGGTTCCTTCCCCTCCGTACGAAGCTTCATCGGCGACCGGGGGGATTTCCAGTGGCCGGAGGCGGTGGTAAGCAGCCTTGAGCCCGAGAATTTCCGGAATGAGAATCTGGACGGAAAGGAATGTGTTGGAGCCCTGCGGTTTACGGATGCAGTTTTACGCCCTGGAGAAAAGACTGTTTACATCCTGTTGCTGGGTATCTGCAACAGCCGTTCCGAGATTGCAGAAGTTCTGGAGCGTTATAATACCTGCGAAAAAATAGAAAGTCATTTGAAGGAAAACCAGGAGTTCTGGAAGGCAAAGGTGGAGAAAAATGTTTTTGAATCGGGGATTCAAGGATTCTCCAACTGGATGAAATGGATCAGCGTCCAGCCGACGCTGCGGAAAATCTACGGCTGTTCCTTCCTGCCCTATCACGATTATGGCAAAGGGGGACGAGGCTGGAGGGACCTCTGGCAGGATTGCCTTTCCCTGATCATACAGAATCCCCAGGAGGTAAGGGGGCAGCTGGTAAACAACTTTGCCGGTGTGCGGACCGACGGCTCCAATGCAACCATTATCGGGGCAAAGCCGGGAGAGTTCATTGCAGACAGAAACAAGATATCCAGAGTGTGGATGGATCATGGGGCATGGCCGTACCTGACTGTCAAACTCTATATCGACCAGAGCAATGACATGGACATTCTGCTGGAAAACCAGACGTATTTCAAGGATGGACAGATAAGAAGGGCGGCAGGAAAAGACGAGGGCTGGATGCCGGAACAGGGCAGCAGGCTCAGGACGGCAGAGGGAGAAGTCTATCAGGGTACGGTGATGGAGCACTTGCTGGTACAGCACCTGACAAGCTTCTTTAATGTGGGTGAACATAACAACATCCGGCTGGAGGGGGCGGACTGGAACGATACACTGGATATGGCCTCCAAGAGGGGAGAGAGCGTGGCCTTCACAGCGCTTTACGGCAGCAACCTCATCAGCCTTTCAAAGCTTTTGCTCCATTTTAAGGAAAGCACCGGCAGGAGTACCATTGAAGTGTTCGAGGAACTGGAGCACCTGCTGGATTCCCTCCATAGCCAACCGGATTACAGCAGTATAGTGTATAAGCTGAAGGTATTGAATGCCTACTTTGACAAAGTGAGTCAGTGCATTAGCGGGGTAAAAAAGGAAATCGCCATCGAAGAACTGGCAGCGGACCTGCGGAGAAAAGGGGAATGGATATTTATCCATGTCCGTGAAAAAGAGTGGGTTGCGACCGAAGAGGGAAGCGGCTTCTTTAACGGATATTACAACAATGACGGGCAAAGGGTGGATGATGTGGAAGCGGATGGCGTAAGAATGAATCTTACGGCCCAGGTGTTTACAACCATGTACGGGCTGGCTTCGGAAGAGCAAGTGTTGAAGGCCTATGAAGCTTGCAGAAAATATTTAAAGGACCCATACACCGGCGGTTACAGGCTGAATACTTCTTTAGGCGAGCACAAGCTGAATTTTGGCCGGGGTTTTGCCTTTGCTTATGGCGAAAAAGAAAATGGGGCGACTTTCTGTCATATGGTATTGATGTACGTAAACGCGCTATATAAAAGAGGGTTTGCAAAGGAGGCCTATGAGGTTTTCAAATCTCTTTACGATCTGTCCAATGACAGGGTGAAAAGCAAGATTTATCCCGGAGTACCCGAATACTTCTCCGCTGAAGCCAAAGGAATGTACCACTACCTGACGGGAACAGCCAGCTGGCTGCTGCTTACGGTACTGACGGAAATGTATGGGGTCAGGGGAGAGGATGGATGCTTTATGGTACAGCCCAAGCTGATGCCGGAGCAATATGATGAGGAAGGAAAAGCCGTGGTACGTACTGTGTTTGCCGGTAAGAGAGTAGAAGTCCGGTATGTTAATGCGTCCAAAGCGGATTTCCGGCAGTCCTTCATTGGAAAGGCACTGTTTAACGAAAAGGATATTGGAGAATTTATTACGGATAACGGAAGCATCCGGATACCGCTGGAGCGTTTTACAAGCCTGGCAAGCGCACCGGAGAATACCCTGAAGGTGCATCTCGGAAGCCGGGAGCAGTGACCTTCCGGTGAATGTTATCGATTTTTGTGAGAGTGAAAAGGAGGCAGAGAGAATCAGTATGGGAGAGAGAAAGGTACAGTACTTTTTGGATCAGCAGGATAAACTGAAATTTACAATAAAAAACTTTACCCGGGCAAAACCCTTTGCGAGTTTTCTTCCCGGCATTGCCGGAGTCACGGGTATACCGCTCTGGTGCTTTTATACCAACCGGGGACAGGGAATTGCCGGCTTCGGAATAGAAAGCAAGGACGGCGCCATCATGGAGTTCCAGCCGGCGAATAAAGCCTACCGGCTCACTCCCACCCATGGATTTAGAACCTTCCTTAAATACCGCATCGATGGAAAGGAGGGTTTTTACGAGCCCTTTCAGGAGACGTTGGCTTATGCATCTTCACAAAGAGAAAATAAGATGACCATAAGCCCCTGTGATGTGGCCCTGGAGGAAACAAATTCCGACATGGGGTTGTCCGTCACAGTGCGGTATTTTACAGTTCCGGAGGAGCCTTTGGCCGCACTGGCAAGGGAAGTGGTCATAAAAAACATCGGGAATGCCGGGGAATTTGAAGTCGAGCTTTTGGATGGAATGCCGCTGATTAACCCCTATGGCATCACCAACGAGAATACAAAAAATATGAGCAGGACCATCGAAGCCTGGGCTTTTGCAGAGAACCTGGAAAATGATGCTCCCTATTTCCGGTTAAAGGTACTTTCCGACGACAGTGCCGAAGTGATACCGGTGCGGGAAGGGAATTTCTATTTCGGATTTTATGAGAAAGATGGGAAAAATCTGGCGTTGAAACCTATCATTGACGTGGAGACAGTGTTCGGACACTGTCTGGACCTAAGCTGCCCGGAGCGGTTCTGCCGCCCGGATTTTAACCCTTTACAGCCGCAGCATTTTGAGAACAGGACGCCTTGCGCTTTCGGATACGCGAAGTTCCGATTGGCTGCCGGCAGAAGCCAATGGGTTTATTCCTATATCGGCCATGCGGGCAGGGTTGAAGAATTGAACTGCATACGGCCTGCTTTTATGGAGGAAAGCTTTTTCCATAAGAAGTCGGAGAGGAATGAAAAGCTGGTAAGGGGGCTGATGGACCAGTCCTTTATCAGCTCAGGCTCTGAGACCTTTGATGCCTATGCAAGGCAGACCTTCCTGGATAACCTGCTGCGGGGCGGAATGCCTTTTACCGTACAATCGGAGCGCGGAAGGGATGTCATCTATCTCTATTCCAGAAAGCACGGCGATATGGAAAGGGATTATAATGATTTCAGGATCGCGCCTACCTTCTTTTCCCAGGGCAATGGAAACTACAGGGATATCAACCAGAACCGGCGGAATGATATATGGTTGAATACCGACGCAGGCTATTCCAATATCAAGTATTTTATGAATCTGGTTCAGTTGGATGGCTATAACCCCCTTGTAACCAGAAATTACGGTTATATCTATGAAGGCGGAGAAAAGCTGGATGCTGAAATTAGAGAGTTGCTTTGCGAGGATGGCAGGGAGCAGTTCTTTGCTTTTCTCAAAAAGCCGTTTTTGCTGCAGGGATTGATTACTTTTATCTATCAGGAAAACATAGGGTTAAAGGCTCCGGTAGAGGAGCTTATTCACCGGATGATCCCGGGGTGCAGAAAATATGAAGAAGCCGTACATGGGGAGGGCTATTGGACGGATCATGGGTTCTATAATACAGATCTTTTAGAGAGCTTTGAAGGCGTTTTTCCCGACAGGATGAAGGAACTCCTCCTTGGAGACCGGTCTTTCAGTTTTTATGATGATGCCTATTACGTCGTGCCCAGAAAAGAAAAATATGTGCTTCATAAGGGAAAGGCCATGCAGCTAAAGTCCGTTAGAAAAGTGGAAGACAAATTGAAGCTGATAGCTGCGCGAGCCAGGGAACCCCATAAGGTAAGGGTGCAAAACGGAAGCGGTGAAGTGTATTATACCTGCCTTTTCGCAAAACTGATCTGCTTCTGTGTCAATAAGATGGCTTCCCTGGACTCCTTTGGTGTGGGGATCGAAATGGAAGCGGGCAAACCTGACTGGAATGACGCACTGAACGGTCTCCCAGGGCTGTTTGGTTCTTCCGTCAATGAAACCTTTGAATTGATACGGCTTATGGAACTCATGCAGAGCTGGATTGAAAAATACAACCTTGGTGGTGAGGAATTGCAGCTTCCTGAGGAATTCCATGAATTTTTGGAAGAAGTATGCCGGGCTCTGCAGACTAATACTGCGGATAACAGTGAAGCAGGAAGCTTTGCATATTGGGATAGGACCTATACGGCGAAGGAAGTTTTCAGGGAAAAAGTGCTGTATGGACTTGGTGGAAACGAGAAAACAGTTTCGATAAAAGAGGTTCAGGAATTTTTAAGCAGTAGTTTGAAAAAACTGGCGAATGCAAAGAAAATGGCTTTTGATGAGGAGCAAGGAATTTATAATACCTACTTTATTCATGAGCCTGTGGAAATTGAGTTGCCGGACGGAGAGAATACGGCAGCGAAGAAGGAAAAGAAGAATACAACGGAAAACATCCGGGTAAGAAGGTTTAAACAAATACCGCTTCCGCCTTTTCTGGAGGGACAGGTGCATGCACTGAAGATTGAAAAGGAAGAAACGGCCGCATTGGCGTTGTATCATTGCATCCGCAAGAGCGGAATTTATGATGGCAAGCTGAAAATGTACAAGACCAATGCTTCATTGGCCGCCGCCCCCTTGGAGGTAGGAAGGCTCACGGCTTTCACCCCGGGCTGGCTTGAGAATGAGTCCATCTTCCTTCACATGGAACATAAATACCTGCTGGAAATGCTGAAAGCCGGAATGGCGGATCAGTTTTTCGAAGATGCCAAAACCTGTTTTGTGCCCTTTATGAACCCAGAAGTCTATGGGAGGAGCATCCTGGAAAACTCATCCTTTATTGCAAGCAGCGCCAACCCGGACGCGCATGTGCACGGCGGGGGATTTGTAGCAAGACTTAGCGGGACCACGGCAGAGTTTTACAACATACTGCTGGTGATGGCACTGGGGACAAAGCCTTTTTGCCTCAACGATGCCGGCGAACCGGAATTGAAGGTAAGGCCCTGCCTGCCGGAGTGGTTGTTTGCAAGGGAAGCCAAGACCGTGGAGCTGTATGGGAAACAGGGAGAAAGAACGGTGGAGCTGGAAGCCAACACCTTCTCCTTCCATATGCTGGGGAACGTTTTACTGGTTTACCATAACGATGCATTAAAAAATACCTTCGGAGAAGAAGGTGTAAGGCCTGCAAGGATTGTTCTGCAGGGGAGCGGAGAAGAACGCCGGGAGTTTGCAGGGGATACCGTACCGGCTCCCTATGCTGCCAGTGTACGGAATGGCGCCTATAACAGAATCGATATTTGGCTTGCGTGAAAGGAGCCTGAATATGGGAACGAAACCGATACTGAATATTACACCGTCTGCTTTCTCTAAATATGGAACGGTGTTGACCTTTACCGACAAATGTGTGGATGGATTCGAAATTGTAGTCAGAGCTGAAAATACGGGGTGGAGGATTGCTTTGCTGGAATTCTCCCGAAAAACGACAAAGGTGGTGGAGAACCATCCGCATTCCAAAGAGAGCTTTGAACCCATATCCGGCATGTCACTGCTGATGGTTGCAGAAAACAGCACCCCGGAAGAGTTTGAGGTGTTTTTGCTGGATCAGCCCATCTGCTTGAACGAGGGCATATGGCACCAGGTGATTTCTCTTTCTGAGGTTTCAAAGGTAAAAATTACTGAAAACCTGGAAGTGGAATGCGAATACCACCAACTGCGAAATGAAGTCAGTCCTTTTGTTTTGTATTAAAGGAATTGAGTTTGGCGAGCAGCCATTGTATGTATAAAATAAAAAAGAGAGGGGATCCCCTCTCTTTTTAAAACGAATTACTGTACCGGTGTGGGAGTACTGGATGCAGCAGCATCACGCTGTCTTCCGGATTTGCCGAAGCGTTCCCTGCTCATGCCTTTACCGTTAGGCATGCCTTTTTCCTTTGAGTATGCAGCGGGGTTATCGATCCGCTGGATGGCAGCATCCCCTTGTTCCTGTGTCATAGCGCCATTGGCAACCATTTTGTTGATTAATTCCTTTTGCAGGTCAGCCATTTTTTTGGAAAAGTCCTGAAGATCAGCTTTCTGCTGATCGGTCAGTTTGGAAGAATTCATTCCTTTCTCACCGAAAAAGCCGAAACCACCCATCATCATGCCAAAGCCTTTGAAAGAACCGTTTTGCTGAATACCTGCAAGGATTTCATCCACTTTTTTAAGGGAAGCGTCTCCTTGCTCCTGCGTCATGAGACCTTCGGAAACCATCTTATTGATAAGCTCCTTTTGCAGGTCGGCCATCTTCTTATAGGAATCTACCAGGTCAGCTTTCTGGGCATCGGTGAGCTTGGATGTATCCAGGCCGTTTATTTCACTGCCCCCTGGCCTTCCAGGGCCCCTGAAATCGCTCTTCCATCTTCCAAAACCGGGTAACAGGCCGTTTTCTCCGCCATTTTTCAACATGTCATCGATTTTTTTGATTTGAGCATCGGCTTGTTCCTGTGTCAGGGCGCCGTTCTCCACCATTTTATTGATAAAATCCTTCTGCAGGTCAGCCATTTTTTGTGAGTAATCCTTCACATCGGCTTTTTGCGCATCGGTAAGTTTGGATGTGTCAATGCCGAAGAAGCCTCTTACGGACCGGGCTACGGAAGTGTCCGAGGTGGCGGCAAAAACAGAGAACGGAACCATTGTCACAGCGGCAATGGCCAGAGCAATAAGTACTTTTTTACCTTTCATTAGGGTCAACTCCTTCTTATTTGATAGTACCATTGTACCAATCCATTGTGAACGTTTTGTGTTTTCTTCTTTACGATTTATTGAATTTTTGTCCCTGTAAAAATAAAAAACGGGTAAAAAGGAAGGAACTTTTCCTTCCTTTTTACCCGTTTGTAAATTCGAACTATGCGTCAACCTTCATCCGCAGCGACAGGATCAGATTCAGAATGGCGATACCGGCGGCGGCAAGGAAAACATACTTATAACCCATGCTGGCCCACAATATTCCTCCAAAGAAGGGAATGGACATAGCTACAATATGATCGAAGCTAGTACCCGCAGACAGCGTCGGTGTGACATCCTCGGGATCAACCGCGATCTTTTTCACATAGGTGGACCTCGCCATCTCCACAGCACTCATGGAATTATCGATGATATAGCAGGCAGCGATGATAACTACCGCTATGCCTGCGGAAAAGAAATCCGCTGCATAGGCATAACCGAAGCAGATCAGGATAAGCACGACGGCTTCCAGGGAGAGGACAAACCGTTCCCCCAATCTGTCAATGGCATTGCCTACAATGGTTCTTGTAAGGATACTGAGAGCGGCTACGATGACTCCCAATATGGCAAAAACCGGAGGGTCCAGGTGATAGACCTGAATCAGCACCCAGGGGGCAAAGGTCAGAAAAATCTGTTTTCTGGCTCCGTTCACCACACTGAGGATGTAGTACAGGATATATTCCTTTCGGAATACAAAGCGCACCTTTTTTACTTCCGGCTTCTGAGGATTCATGAGCCCCAGGAAGAAGGCAGCAAAAACATAAAAAACAGCAGCAATAAGAAACGCAACGGTATACGTCAGTCCCAGGTATTTGAAGCCAACCCATACTATGGCATAGCCGAAGATGGTGGCCCACAGGTTATAGGCGCTGAAGCGGCCCAGTCGCATGCCATAGTTTTCCTTTTTGGAGAGGCTCATTCCGATTCCGGGCGCCAGGGGCATGAACATATGGGTACCCAGGCTGAAGACCATCATCCAGGCCAGCATGGCGGCAAATGTGGGGGAGAACAGCCCCAGACCCATCATTCCCAGGGATGCTGCCAGCATACCGACGGCACCCATCCGGATGTCTCCCAGGAAGGAAAGCAGGCCCAGTACAATCATGATACAGGCACCGGGCAGCTCACGGGGGAATTCGACGATTCCACGGGAGGAGGCCGATAGATGGTATACATCGTTTAAGAAGTTATTAAAAACAGTAGAGTTAATACCGCTTCCAACCCCACTGAACAAACCGACGATGAGGAATAAGGTGAAATCCCGGTCAGGATTGGACTTATGCCAAAGGTTTGAAATTTTACCTTTAATGAAGGAATTGCTGTTTGTGTTAGTATCCGTAGTTTTTTGAATTTCCATAAAATCCTGTCATCTCCTTCTGCAATCAATCCTATTCAGTATACGACAATAAAAAGGATAAATCAATCATGGGCAGAGTTTAATGCTTCTTCTGCTTTGTGAAGAGTAAAAATTTAGGGTAATATGAATTAAAGGCGCCCCGGTTTACCGGAAGGAATTCCTTCCGTAAACGATAGCGTTTGCTATTTCACCTTTTACTCCAATCCGTTAAACTAAAAGTATAAATTTTTCATAAATTATGAACTTTTTTTGCGAAGGATGTCTCTTATATAGTGAAAGGTGCACCGGAAAGAAAGGAGGCAATGATGTGGATGAAGTTGACCTGATACGGGAATGTAAAAAGGGAAATTTGGATGCTTTTAGCAGCCTGTTTGAGAAATATGGGAGAAAAGCGGTTCGCACTGTTTTTCTCATCACGGGAAGAAGTGATATTGCGGAAGATATTGTACAGGAGGCCTTTATCCAATGTTATCTTAAGATAAAGAAGCTGCGGACCCCGGAAACCTTCCAGGCATGGTTCTACCGTTTGCTCACAAGAATCAGCTGGCGGTATTGCTCCAGGGAAAAGAAACATCCCCGCCTGGAAAATATCGATTACCAGCCCAGAGAGCTCTTTATCGATGATTTCACATTGTCGGAGGCTATAGAAGCCAGGGAAGTAAGGCAATTAATCGACAGGGCTTTGGAAAAACTGAGTATTCCCATGAAAACAACCATCATTCTCTATTACTTTAATGAACTCAGTATTAAAGAAATCGCGCAGGCCATGGGCTGCTTTGAAGGGACTGCCAAATCCCGCCTTCATAATGCCAGAAAGCTGTTGGAGAAAGAACTGCAGCAAAAGGACTTTGAAGGATATTTGTTTCGATCCATCCCCATTCGAAAGGAGTGCAATAAAAATGTTAACCCAGGAGAAGTTTGAAAATATAGTAAAATCAATGCTGCATGAAAAGGCGGAAGGCATGGAGCTGTCCCCTGATCTGGCAGAAAAAGTAAGATTTCAAATTGAAACAAGGAGGAGTGAAAAAAACTTTATGAGTGAAAAGAAATTTTTCCCCATAGACTTTAACCTGAAAAAGGCTGTTGCTGTGACGGTGTGTTCTGCCCTTGTTATCACGGGGTCGGTCTTCACTTTTTCAAAGGAGCTGCGAGTATGGGCGGCTGAAAATATAAATCGCTTTGTCGTAGGGTATGAAACCGTTAAAAGCTATGAAACAGCGGCTTCCGGTACACAGATTCAAAAGGATGCGGGCTTTGCCGCAAAAATTCCGGAGATCCTTCCCGGGGGATACACCCTGGTACACTCGAATCTAGCCGGACAGAAGGAAGGTATCGGGGCGGATTTAAAAGAGACGGGGAAAAAGCTAATCGGTGTTACCTATCAAAAAGCAGGAGAGGAAAAGCCCTTTTCCCTGGGAGTGAGTATTTCAAAAGCCGATTCCGAATTTTCCGCAAGGAATGGAGAAACAGTTGTAAACCTGGGTACCATGACTGCGTACTGGAGGGAAGTATCCTTTTATGTAACTACAGCCGATGGATCCAAGCTTTCGACGAAGGAAATGAGAGAGGGAACCGGAGATGCACCTCTGCCCACTCATATAGCTCCGGAAAAAATATACGATGCATTTACATCTGATTTACAGGAAGCTGCTCTGTCCATTCACATAGCCCCGGAAAAAATGCCTGCCGGAGAGGACGGTTTCAAAACAGTACATACCTTGAAGTGGAGAGACCAGGGGATCGACTATGCGCTGTCAGACCTGGAAGGCCGTATGACGTTGGAAGAAGCAATGAAAATTGCGGAGCATATTATCAATACCAAAGTGGAAGAGAGCAGGGCTTTGATACGATAGTCCGTTATAGGTTCAGGTTTAAACATACACTGCAGCTTATAGACTAAAAAAACCGCCCAAAGTGATTGAATAGAGTATAATATTCGTATATTTATTGGAAAAAGGGTTATCGTGCCGGCATCTATTATAGGTTGCAGTCAGCATGAGGAATGACAGATAAATGATCTGTAGTCTTTTGCACGACAGCCCTTGATACCTGGGAGAACACAGTCCCCCAGGTATCCCTGTTTATTTCCCTAAGCCGCCAGGATAGCCTGGAAGCGCTAATGGAATGAAGCTTTATGTTTTCTTGCAGGTCCGTATTGCCTTTTATCTTCTCGGCAAGTACATTTATTTATGGCTATGTGGCACTACTCCAATTGTTGGCATACAATAATAACCGTTCCGCCAGTTTATATTTGGTAAGACACTGGAATGGTTTTTCATATCTCTGGCGGCGCGGACATCGACCCAAGCAGATGGGCAGCAGCGAGCAATCCCGGCAAGCCGGAATGGCCCAGGGGTCAAATCCCTGATATTCACTGGACTGCGTTTCTCCGATTTCCTGGTTTAAGTTGCCATAGACATCGGCTTCCTGCCCGATTTCCGGTACACAGTGATAAATATTCCCCGAGGGATCAATCGCATAGCTAAGACGTTTCACGGTGCCGCAAGGGTAAGGCAAGGGCATTGGAAAGGGATAAATAGCGAAGCCTTCCTGAACTAAGTATTCTTTAAATCGCAAATCAAACGAAAGGTATTCTTCTGTGGATAAGCAAGAATGAGGGATGCAATCCACGAGATTATTTTTACCTTCCAGCATTCCTAAACGAAGGTCGATCCTGGGATCGGTTAAGGAACGTTTTTTAAGTTCCTGTGCCACATAAAAAGCCTCTTCATAATTATCTCGATCGATGTTGATCCGTATCACCAGACTCTCCAGTTGTTGTAAGAGCAGTGGAATCTGGGCAAAGAATCGCGTATAAAATTCCTGGCTCTGGGTGAGGGAAATTCCTTTATTTTTGGCGAATGTTTCCGGAGTTCCATCCAGAGTTAAATGTAAGCTAGCTATTTTTAAACGGCCTAATTGTGCTATATTCTCTTCAGTTAACAACGAACCGTTGGTAATAATACTGGCTTCGTATTTAACTCTGTTTTCGGCGCAAATCGCTTGAAATACTCCGGTTAAATGTTCAATCAATGCGAAGGAGAGAAAGGGCTCGCCGCCAAACCATTGAACAGCCAGCCTGCGGCAGCCGACTGCTTTTTTTCGCACCAGGTCGATGAGTTCTTGTTGCACCAGCGGACTCATTTCGCCGCATTTTACAGCGTCACGTTCAAAACAGTAGGAACATGAAAAATTGCATTTCATAGTAGGGGCCACGACCAGCAGTAAATAATCCTTGCTATTGATCTCCGCTAAATATTTTTGGTGGGCAATCTCCCGCTCATCAACCTCTGCCGGCACGATAAACGATTGCTTTGCCAGTAAATCCATAAGTTCCGAATCGTTAGCAGTTCCTTGCTGGTCAATGGAGTCAAAAATAGATTGAATAATTTCAAATTGTTCAGAGGAAAAATTTAACAATCTGCCGTTTTGGCTCGAAAATAACAAAACGCGATTATCGATGCGGAAAATGTTGTTAAATGAAGAGCATTTCCATAAACTTGGCATTGCTGCAACTGTCATTGATAGTCCTCCCAATTCATCTGATATTAGTTTAACCGTAAACCTGGTTTCATCTGCTTCGGACAGAGCGGCGGAGCGTCATAAATCGTTCCATACGAGAAGTAAGCGTTCCGGTAGCAATAGCCTTGTTCCCAATGGCAGGCTTCAAATTCATCACAATGTTCGCAGATAGTGTTTTTGAATTTTTCCCGGTCAGGATAAAGGAAATCCATAATGCCTTTACCCGTCCACACCTCCGTGATCGACTGTTGGTTTAAGTCTCCCACATAAAAGGCTTCTTCCTGGCTCATCTGCTCACAAAGGATCGCCCGTCCGTTCGGAGCGATTCCCAGCATGCACCAGCCGCCGCTGCATCCGGAACGTTTGGCCCATAGTTGTTTCTTTAGGTCGGGCATCCTATTACTGCTGGAATCTATTTGCTCCAAGTCTTCGGTAAGTTCAATATCGGGATAGCGGGAAAGGGTTTCCTGGATTTGAATTCTCGCTTGCTCGATGGACGCAGCATCCATAAACAATGGATCTTGATGCCGAAAGAAAGAGCGCGTATACTTTACAAATTGGAAGCGTCGAGCTCCCCGAGGGTAGAAATAATCGACAATCTTAGAAATCTGGTCCACATTGTAAGGCATCAAAACTCCCTTGATCTTCGGTTGGATTCCTGCCTCCATAAAGTTATCAAAGGTTTGAATGATATTTTTTTTAAAAACAGAACTGCCGGTGATTAACTTGACTTTTTCATCATCCCAGGCGTCTACGCTTAGTTGTACTTTTCGTTCCGACACGAAACGTACTTTATTTCGGAAACCAGCATCAACCAAGCGTGCGACGTGTTCGCGGGAGAAATATCCCTTCGTCGATAACAAAAAGAGTAAATCAGCTTTGACCAGTTCTTCCAAAAAATCGATACCATCTTTACGGGCAATTACATCTCCCCCATCAAGCGAGATTAGCTTAATATCTAAACCCACCATCTGGCGAATGACTTTTTTCCAATTTTCCAATGACATCTCCGGCTCCCGCTTGCGGTGGGCATAACAATAGATGCAATTGGTTTGACATTGATCCGTGTAAAATGCCATAACACATATAGGATTCCGTAAGCGTTTACGAGTTCGGAGGTCCTGTCGGCGCCGGTTATATTCGTCGACTGGAACCATAAAATCCCGCGGATTGTAATGATAGGAAAAGGAAATAGGATGGTCGGACTTCAGGTATAGTCCTTCACGTCCAATCCCGGATTGCGTCGGATTACTTTGAACGAGGTTATCAATACCGGCTAAAATATCTTCCAGGCTATGCTGGGCATCAGGAAAATAGAATTGAAATTCTGCTTTAATTTCAGCAAACTTCTTCGTCCCGTCCAGCAGTGAAAGTACAAAGCCTTGAAACGGGCTTAACGTAAAAAAGTTTGATTCGATGAAATCTAACGGGTATAAAATAATTTGGTCATCATCTTTTTTAAGTATAAAATCATTACGAATGGCAATGAAATCCTTAAATTGACGAGGTTTGGTTTCTGTCCCCATAACCCTCCTCCTTACTATAAATATGGATAACGTGAAAAAGATTTTACATTCGCAGGCATAGCCTGTTGATAATTGCTTTTTGTGCCTTGCTAACTGAAGATAGTAGATATGCTCCGTTTCATAGTTTAAACACCTGAGAGCTTAACACCTTTATGCTTATCGTATGTAGGAATGATACGCTGTTTATCTCTCAAACCATGTTTTTATGGTAGTTTGTGAGTCACGTATCATCGACTTATCCTCAAATATGAGATGATCAATTTTTCCGTCAATAAGAATTCTTAAAAGCCCAAATTCCTGCTTGAACTCTTCTTATTTTTGAGGATCATCCTTTGCCAGGATGTATGTTGGCCTCGCGTTGTTCAGTGATTGTAATGTAACTACATAAGTGCGTTATATAGAGAGTAAGGATCCACATGAGAAAAACGACTTACTTTTCATCTAAGCCGTTCTCGCTAATTTTAAGTGGTTACAAATCCTACACACAAATCATGCACGTACAAGCAACACAAATAAAATGGCACGGTCTATCGCACCTCTCCTCGTTGGCTTCAATGTTAGCATCAATACCTTTACGCTCAAGTAATCTCTTGACTTCACACATTAATTCCGCTTTTTCTTCCCGATTTAGCTTAGGCTTAACACCATTACGTTCAAGTTCACTCATGACTTCGCACCGTAAATGTGCTTTTTCTTTCGAAGTTAGCTTAGCATCTAAGTGTGCTATTTCTTCCGGAGTTAGTGACATTTCATATCTCCTCCTTTCATATTCTTTATCTTATTATTACTGTATTTTCTTCATTTATTCACTATAGATCGTTCACTATAAGAGTAATTTCCAGCCGGACAAATCGATTTGTCCGCACCGTGTTGCCTGGCTGAAAATCACTAGCTTATAGTGAACGATCTATATACAAGCACACGGGTAATAGTAATAAAAACTATAATCATTTCGTGTATGCATAACGGATTCCAATCATAATTTGTCCAAGGTTCCAAACCTGTTGAACAAAACTTTAAAGTTAATAAGTCCATATCCATAAAACAAGGAAGGAAAGCGGATAGATTATCCATGGATAATCTATCCGCTTTCCTTCCTGTATTTTTAAAATTAGGCCTAGATAAATATTTTAATTTATACTGCTTTTCGCAGGAAATCACAAACGAATAAAATAAGATCTTTAATTCTGTACAGTTCACTTTCCTTGTTGCGGGCTCTCCAGCACTGGCTGAAATCCTTGAACCAGTATTCCAGCTTTTCTGCCAATTTTACCGGTGGAACCGGCAGGGAAGTGCCCTCCTGGCTAAAGTCATGTTTTTTAATAACGGAAAATACTGCAATAAAGAGAGCGATTCCTCTTGCAGAGACAGCAAACTCCCTTATGTCAAGGGGATAATCGGAGGAAAGCTGTGAGGATAGCTTCGTAAGTTCTTTTTCAATGGCAAGGGCCTTTGCATAGGCGGCCTCCAGGGCATGGCTCTCCACTTTCAAAGCGTCTGCAAACTCTTCCTTGATATAAGGGACTTTCAAGTACTGCTTTTCCTTCCACCAGACAATCTGCTCGTACCGGATGATTTGCTGGCGGGCCAGTTCCCGTAACAGTCCTGCCAGACTGCGTGTGGCATCTCCATATTCCAGAAGAGAAAGGTTTTGGTCAAAAGCTCCAAGCTCCAGCGGTGCCTCCGGATTCCAGGAGAGTGCCGCTCCAAAAATCATTCCGGGCATGGAGCTGGCAAAGAAATTCACATGACCGTAATCTCCCCAATCCGTATTCAAAACACCCACGGCGTTATACTTTCTGCCGTATCCGATGAGTTTTGCGATATTGGAGCAAGCCCTGTCCATATCATTCATCAGGCAGCTCCATCCTGCAACCCCGGGGCAAACGTACTGGGGAAGACCGGACGCTGCAATGGTTTTGGTGTCTTCCTCTTTGACATCCGCCTGGTAATTCCAGTTAAGGCACACCACATCTTTCGGAATTTCCGAAAGGAGGTCCGGATGATTGACGATGACGTCACCCCAGAACATAACCTTTTTATCGTGTCTTTTCACAATTTGAATCACTTGATTCAGGAAGTCAACATAAAGACGGCCTGTTCCCACCTTCTCCGCCAGTTCCTCGCTTTTCCCCTTACCCAGGTCAAAGGTTTCATCACAACCGATATTAAATTTATCGGAGGAGAAAAGGGGAATGAACTCCTCCAGCATGGACTGAACTAGGCGGATACTGCCGGGATTGGAAACATCCAGGGTATCATGGAGCATTCGGTCAACCCAGGAGAAGGGTCTGCCTATGGAATCCTCCAGTTCACAAAGAGGACCGAAGGAATTGGTGGCCAGGATATGATACAAGTGCCCGAAGGTGGACAGGGAAGGAACCAGCTCAATATGCCTGGAACGGCAGTATTCATCGAATAAAAGGATTTCTTCCGCAGTGATGGGGTCGGCACCTGTCCAGACTTCACTCATTTGTTTAAAGGCAAAGGTATGTTCGATGTATAACTGCAACTGATTGAGTTTATAAAAGGAAGCCCGGTCCGCAAGCTCCTTCAGTGTGTCCAGGGTAGGAACCTTGCCCCGGGTGATGTCATGAAAGAAGCCCCGGTGGGGAAAGCCAGGCTCATCATTGATTTCGCAGCAGGGTAGTTCGGTTCCGGCTGTTCGGAATATCTGCCGGAGTGTTTGAACGCCATAAAAGAGGCCGGCACTGTCCCCACCGGAGATTTCAATGCCCGTTTCCTTCACGAGCAGAGCGTAGGATTCCCGCCCCAGGGAGGACTTTTTGAGGTAGATGCATCCGGGTTCTGCTTGAAATGCTTTTGAAACAGGCAGCCTAAGGCCTGTCTTCCGTAAAATTTCCTGCTGCAGAGAAAGCGCCGAATGCAAGTCTTCAGGGCTGCACAGGGCATCCAGGATAATGCCTGAATCATAGGATACCTGGAAGTGTCCTGGCTTTGGATGTATTTCCTTTGGTGTAGGTATAATCAGCATAGAGTATCTTCTCTCCTTATTCATTGGTTTATATGGATATTCTATCATGAATAATTAGAAAATTTTAGCATTTAATAAAATTTTAAGCAGTTATTGGAGAAGAATTTTAGTACGGTTTTTATTTCCTGGCCGCGGAGGGAGGTTCCTTTTTGATTTTCCGGTAAATACGGCTAAAGTAATTGGGATCGTTAAAGCCTGTCGACAGGGCAACTTCCGTTACCGACATATCAGTGGTTCGAAGAAGGAGCTCCGCCTTTGCGACCCTTACAGAGTTTACATACTCGCTAAGGGGTTTACCTGTTGCTTCTTTAAATAGATGGCAAAAGTAGTATTCGCTTATATTGACCAGCCGTGCCAGATCCTTTGCAAGGAGCGTATTCATATAGTTGTTTTCAATGTGGGTAAGAACGGTATTCAACAGCTGCATTCTTTTTGTTCTCAAGGTATATTCCCTGGGGTCCAATACCGTCACTACATGGTGGCGAAGCAGCAGCACAAGGAGTTTGTATATCAAGGATTTGACCGATAGCTCATATCCGATGCCCCGTGTCTCATTTTCAGCAATAAGACTGTTGATGCATTCCGTAATGTGGGCATCTTCCGTTATTTTGTTGGAAAACAGAATACGGTTCTGTTTGATGGGAGCCAGGTATTTTACTTCGCAGATATCCGCGATACTGCTCTGTAGTATAACAGGGTCCACAATCACGCAGTAATAAGCCAGTTCGGCACCAAGATTCTGCGCAGAATGAAGCTCGTTGCTGTTGACAATGATCAGGTCACCTGCTCCTACCGGATACTGCTTTGAACCGCAACCCACCAAAGCGTCTCCTTTTACAAAGAAAAGAAACTCAAACTCTTCGTGCCAGTGTCCTTGAAACACCGGCCCCGGTACCGCGGACAGCACTCTGCTGATCCGCACGGGAAAGTTCTGATCCGGAAACAGGGGCTTTTCATACAAAATATAATCGTTTCTCATATATTCTCCATTTCAAAGAGAGGTAGAAATACAAATTTCAAAGGGTTTATTTAGCCCATTATCCAAAACAGACCGAAAGGGAATCAGCATGGATGCTTTACTCTACCATGGACTGGTACTGCTGTGTTGAGTTTTAATGCAGTAGTACTAAATAAATTATATGTGTATATTCTCGGAAAGTAAATACGAATAAATTCTGATTGGTTCAGAGCAGCAGAGCAATATAGTGCTATAAAACAGCAAGGGTGTTAATGATAAAATTCGACAGGAGAATATAATAGAAGTAAGAAGATTTTAGGTTATTACTTATCAATAGGAGGTCGTGCATATGAGAGTAAGCTTTTCCGGAGATACCCAGGGGATCATGGAAGGTATAGGGATCTTTGCCGGGGAACTGGGCTTTGACCTGGATGAAAAAGGCGTCCGCATTCGGGTGGAGAGAAGGAAGGGAAATATAGAAGTCGGTATGCAGGGAGGAGAAGGATATATCCGCTGCCAGGAGAAAATCCACTTTTTCCGTGCGCTTGGTTTATTCATCGAAGCAAGGCGGCGGAGCAGCAGCTTTTCCCTTGTAGAAGAGCCACAATTTACTATGAATGGAGCCATGGTGGATGTATCGAGGAATGCGGTAATGACAGTTGCAAGCGTGAAGCTGCTGCTGAAGAGAATGGCACTCATGGGATTGAATATGTTGATGCTTTACGCCGAAGATACCTATGAAATTAAGAGCCGGCCCTATTTCGGGTACATGCGGGGGCGCTACAGCCAGGACGAGTTAAAAGACTGCGATGACTATGCAGATACTTTCGGAATCGAAATCATTCCTTGTATCCAAACACTGGCACACCTTTTTGCAGCCCTTAAGTGGAGATATGCAGATTCGATGAAGGATACGGAAGATATTTTATTGGTAGGATCTGAAGAAACCTATGCATTCGTTGAAGAAATGATAACCTCGGCTTCCGCGCCCTTCCGCAGCAAAAGAATACACATCGGAATGGATGAAGCGCATAATCTCGGACTGGGTAAATATTTGGACCTCCATGGGTATCGCAGACGCTTTGATATTATGAATGAACACCTGGCAAAGGTGAAGGAAATTGTCTTTAAACACGGGCTAAAGCCGATGATTTGGAGCGACATGTATTTCCGATTGGGCTCAAAAGATGGGGAGTATTATGATATGAATGCAAATATTCCGCAGGATGTAATGGATAATATACCGAAGGACGCCCAACTGGTTTACTGGGATTATTACCATGATGACGAGGCGTCGTACAGGGAGTTCCTGCGAAAGCACCGATTGTTTGGCTGTGATATTCTTTTTGCTGGCGGAGTCTGGACGTGGAATGGAGTAGTAGTGAACTACAGAAAGACCTTCTCTTCCACACAGGCAGGATTAGTCGCATGCAAGCAGGAAGGCGTCCGAGAGGTTTTTGCGACCCTGTGGGGGGATAATGGAGCGGAAACGAATATCTTTTCCGCACTGCTGGGGCTTCAGCTCTATGCGGAACACGGATATGCAAAAGAGGTGGAGGAAACAAGACTGAGAGAAAGGTTTGTCTTTTGTACGGGGGGAGACTACGATGCATTTATGGCTTTATCAAAAATGGATGACATTCCCGCAGCAGAAGCCGAGCAGCTCCTGTCTCCGTCAAATCCTTCCAAGTTTCTGCTATGGCAGGACATCCTGATGGGACTTTTCGATCGGCACATTGAAGGGCAGGACCTGGGAGCCTATTATGCCGAACTGGAGAAGAAATTAAATGCATATGCGGAGCAGGCAGGGGCGTTGCGGTTTGTCTTCGATGTGCCTGCAAAGCTGGCAGCGGTTCTTGCGATAAAGAGTGAGATCGGAAACAAGCTCAAGCAGTGTTATGCTGCGGGGGATAAGGAGGGAATAAGGAATATTCTTCTGCACCAGCTTCCGGTGCTGGGTGACAGGGTCGGTGAACTTCGAAGGGAACACAGGCTGCAGTGGTTATCCACGTATAAGCCCTTTGGGTGGGAGGTTCTCGATACGCGCTACGGAGGGCTGATAGCACGGATTGAGACGGCGATCTTCCGGCTGTCCCAGTATGTGAATGGCGAGGTAAACAACATTGAGGAACTGGAAGAAGAACGGCTATTCTTTGACGGTCCTGTGAGGCCGAAGGATGTGGTTGTCGGACGCTGCAACCGGTATCACCAGATTGTTTCTGCAAGTCCTTTGGGCTTTAACGGATAGGAAGCACTGAGAGCAGAAAGGGAAGTGTATTTTGAGTTACACTTCCCTTTCTGCCTATCCGAATTCTTATTTCCCTTGCATTTTACGGAACTGGTAAGGGGTTATGCCTTCAAACTTTTTGAAAATCCGGATAAAATGGTTGACGTTGTTAAACCCTGAGTTCAAGCTCACCGTAGTGATGTCATCCAGGGTATGATACAGCAATTCCTTGGCCCGGGCGATCCGAAGCCGGATGATATAATCCTTGAAGGTAAAGCCGGTAATCTTTTTAAAGAGGCGGGAGGTATAAAACATATCGGAATAAAAGAGCTTTGAGACCTCGTCCAGGCTCAATTCCTCCGTATAATGCAGCTCCACATATCGCTGTATATCCAGAATCCTCCGGGTAGACCGGTTTACGGTGGAAAGGGGGAAGTGCTCCTTATAGTTCCGGTATAAAAGGATAAAAAGATGGTTCAAATGGGTTCCCAGAAGAGATTCCCAAAATGCTTCCTTTGTCAAATACTCGGTATGCATTTTCTTCAAAACATCCATTACGATGGCATCATGGGCCTCGTCAAGATGAAGGGCATGCTGGAAATGTTCCGGACGCTGCTTAAAAATAGATGCAAGTATCGGCTGATTTGCCATAAGCTGCATAAAATCAGGTTTTATTAAAATGAAGTATCGTTTGTAGGGGTACTCCAGAACCTTCAGTTCATGCTTTTCCAAATTGCTGATAAACAGGATATGGCCTTTCCCGACAGTATATAGTTTATTGTTAATTTTAAATTCGGCTTTTCCTTCCAAAACATAAATGATTTCATCGGAGCTATGGAAATGATTTGTAATTTCTAAGCTGTTGGAGCTTTCATTATACTGTATTTCCATAGGATCGTTCTGCATTACCATTAAATCATCCGGCATTTTTCATTCTCCATTTTCCCTTTAACTTTGCTGTAAAAGCGGTTTTCGATTCTCCGGCTCAAAATTTTCTTGGGATTGCCCATAAGAAAAAACACAAAGAAGGTCAATTTTTTTACAAACAAGTTATAGATTAAAAAAACAGCTAAAATTATAATAAAAGTATATCATTATTTTCATTATAAAGGGATGTGAAGGTTCGTGCAACACAAGGAATTTAATTTTGAAGGTTTGGATCAAGTAGCCCATGAAGCACAATCTCTCGGTCTGCATCTCAATTTTTCCGACAACGCCGAAGTTTTAAAGAAAAAGGTAGAGATTGAAGGATTTACTGTCCCCAATTCTCTGGCGATCCATCCAATGGAAGGCTGTGACGGAGAAACAGACGGGCGCCCGGGAGCGCTTACAAAAAGAAGATATGAGCGTTTCTCAAAGGGAGGCGCAGGACTTCTCTGGTTTGAGGCCGTAGCGGTTGTCCCGGAGGCAAGGGCCAATCCCAGACAGTTGTGGATCACGGAAGAGAACTATTCCGATTTTCGACATTTGTTTGAATCCATGATGGGAAATGCTCATCAAGAATTTGGAAAGGATTTTACCCCTCTCTGCATTATGCAGCTGACTCATTCAGGGAGATACAGCAAGCCCTATGGAAAGCCTGCGCCGGTCATTGCGCACCACAATCCGTACCTGGACAAGGCACATAATATTGACCCGGAGCTGCCTGTCATCGGAGATGATGAACTGGAGCGGCTGGAGGATGAATACGTTACAGCGGCCATTCTTGCGAAAAAAGCAGGATTTCATGGTGTGGATGTGAAAGCCTGCCATGGGTATCTGAACTCTGAATTGCTGTCCGGATTTACCCGGAAGGGCAAATATGGCGAGACCTTTGAAGGTAGGACGAGATTTCTGCTGAATGTGGTAGAAAAGATTAAGGACCGCCTGGGCAAAGGCTTTATTGTTACAACCAGAATGAACATCTATGATGCCTATGCCTACCCCTACGGATGGGGCGTTGATAAAAGCGACCCGGCAAAATACGATCTTGCAGAACCGATCGAGCTGGTGAAGAAGCTCTATGAAAAGGGTGTAAGGATGGTGAATCTCACCATGGGAAATCCCTACTATAACCCCCATGTCAACCGCCCTTATGACAAAGGGGGCTATGTGCCGCCGGAACACCCGTTGGTTGGAGTTTCCAGGATGATCCGGGGGATCGGGGAAGTACAGCATGCAGTAAAAGGGATGGTAGTAGTAGGAACCGGCTACAGCTGGCTGCGGCAATTTTCCTTGAATCTGGCGGCTGGAACGCTGGAAAACGGCCTTGCCACCATGATCGGATATGGACGAGAATCCTTTGCATATCCCGATTTTGCCAGGGATGTTATGGAACAGGGAAGCCTGATAAAAAACAAGTGCTGCATTGCCTGCGGAAAATGTACGGAACTGATGCGGGCGGGAAGTGCTGCCGGGTGTGTCGTCAGAGATGGGAAGGTCTATGCACCTTTGTATCATCAGTATTGTATAAAATAAATCAATGGGAGGATGACTACGCATGATTGATCAAAAGGTGGCCATTGTTACCGGTGCCTCCAGAGGAATCGGCAATGCCGTTGCGGTTCAGTTGGCACAGGATGGCTTTGTGGTTGCAGCTGTTGGGACTACCCCGGAGGAAAGGAACAAAGAGAACCTGGATAAAATCAGGGAGGCCGGACTCCCCTTTCTATACATCCAAGGGGATATTTCCTCGGAAAAAGCACGGGAGGACCTCGTTGAACAAGTGTTGGCCGGATTCGGGAGAATTGATGTGCTGGTTAACAACGCCGGAGTTGCACCGAAGGTTCGTATGGATATCCTGGAAACTACCGAGGAGAGCATGGACCATGTGCTGGATATTAATCTAAAAGGCACTTTTTTTCTGACCCAAAGGGTCGCAAACCTCATGGTGCGAGAGCTCCAGACGCAGCAGGGATTTACGCCTAAAATCATAAACATATCCTCCGTTTCTGCCTATGCTTCGTCGCCGCAAAGAGCGGAATACTGCATTTCCAAGGCAGGCATCGGCATGATTACTACTTTGTTTGCGGACCGGCTGGCGGAGTACGGTATCAACGTATACGAAGTGCGGCCCGGGATTATCCATACCGATATGACCTCGGTGGTAAAAGAGAAGTATGATAAACTGATTGAGGGTGGATTAACGCCCATTAAACGATGGGGACAGCCGGAGGATGTTGCCAATGCGGTTTCGGTACTTTGCAGTGGAAAGCTTGACTTTTCTACGGGTGAAGTGATCAATGTGGATGGCGGATTTCATATACGGAGACTGTAGAGAAATTGAAAATGGAGAATTGAGAATGATTCTATAATATTCAGTGTCTTAAGAAAGGAGGCGGGTATGGTTAGAGAGGTTGTTACGATCAATGGACTGGATATGGACGTGTACAGTCTGAATACGGTGGTGGTGGGAAGCGGTGCTGCCGGGTTGAATGCAGCGGACAGCCTGGCGCTTCATGGGCAGCAGGATATTGCCATTGTAACGGAAGGGATGAAGATGGGAACCTCCCGGAATACCGGTTCGGACAAACAAACCTATTATAAATTGACGCTGTCCGGAGACGGAACCGATTCGGTGATGGACATGGCAAAAACCTTGTTTGGCGGTGGATGCATGCACGGCGATATCGCACTGGCGGAGGCTGCCAATTCGGCCCGATCCTTTTACAAGCTGGTGGATATCGGCGTTCCCTTTCCGCAAAACCGGTATGGAGAGTTTATCGGGTACAAAACCGATCATGATCCACGGCAGAGGGCGACATCAGCAGGGCCTCTGACTTCCCGGTTTATGACCGAGAAGCTGGAAGCGCAAGTGCTGCAAAAGGGAATAAAGGTCTTTGACGGCTATCAGGTGATCGGAATTCTCACAGACAGAGATACAGCCCGTGAAGAGGCAGAGGTCAATGCCATCGGTTTGATTGCTCTGAACCTGAAGGCATTGGATCAACCCAATATGGGCTTTACCCTTTTTAATTGCACCAACATTATCTATGCTACCGGCGGTCCGGCGGGAATGTACCTGACCTCCGTCTATCCGGAAAGCCAGACGGGAGCCTCCGGCATTGCTTTCGAGGCGGGAGTCAAAGGAGTAAACCTCACGGAATCCCAATATGGAATTGCTTCAGTTAAATTCCGCTGGAACCTTTCGGGAACCTATCAACAGGTAATTCCGCGGTACGTGTCTACAAACCAGGATGGAACGGATGAAAGAGAGTTCCTGGAGGAGTACTTTGAAGACCCGGGCAAAATGCTGGATGCCATCTTTTTGAAGGGCTACCAGTGGCCCTTTGACCCAAGGAAGGTAAAGGACTTCGGCTCTTCCCTTATTGACATTCTGGTATACCAGGAGACGCAGATCAAAGGAAGAAGGGTTTACCTGGATTTCATGAAAAATCCAGCTGCAGGCAGCCAACAGGGAGAACTGGATTTTTCCATCCTGGGGAAGGAAGCCTATTCGTACCTGGAAAACTCGGAGGCGCTGTTCGGAACACCCATTGAACGGCTAAGGAAAATGAACCATCCTGCCATTGATCTATATAAGAACAACGGAATTGACCTGGAGCGGGAATATGTTGAGATCGCCGTATGCGCACAGCACAATAACGGCGGGTTGATAGGGAATGTCTGGTGGGAGAGCAATATCCGTCATTTCTTCCCTGTAGGAGAAGTAAATGGTACCTTCGGAATTTACAGACCGGGAGGCAGCGCACTGAATTCCACACAGGTGGGCAGCCTGAGAGCCGCTCAATACATCAGCAGCAACTACCGGCAGCAGCCTTTAAACCTTACGGATTTTGTGAATCATGCAGGGGAACTGGTGAATAAAAAACTGAAAACTGCAAGGGCGTTTCTGTCCAATACTGCAAAGCAGTCCAATGTGATTGAAGTACGGAAAAAAGCGCAAACCAGGATGACAAAAATAGGAGCCCATATCCGGTCTCTGGATGAAATAAAGGATGGTATGGCGGAATGCCTGGAGGATATAAAAAACCTGGCCTCCGGCACGGCCATGGCTTCTCCTTTTGAATTGCCCTTTGCTTTTCAAAATCAGGATATTCTGATTACCCAGTATGTCTACCTCAATGCCATCCGGGTGTTCATTGAAAAGGGCGGAAAGAGCCGGGGGTCCTATCTGGTTTCGGATAGGGAAGGGGACCTGCCTGTAAAGGGGCTGGACCAAAGCTTCCGATTTGCTCTGGATGATGGAGGGCTCAATGATAAGGTTTGCGAGATTGCGTTTCAAATGGAGGACTATATCTGTACAGCCGGGTGGAAGGCCCTTCGGCCCATTCCTACGGAGGATAACTGGTTTGAAAATGTATGGAATATGTACAGGGACGGAAAGGTGTTCCAATAGCGAGAAAACGGTATACTTGAAATGGCAGAAAGAATAAGAAAACCCGCCTGCGGGCAGCAAATAGCGGCTTGTGGGCGGTTGTATTTTATACATAATAGGGTTAGCAATTGTTGATTTGGAAGTCACGCAGCCGGTTGTTCCGGGGATGTGTGGCTTTCAAATCAGTCAAGCTTCGGTTCGGAACCGGCAGGAGATTGATGCAAAAGCAAAATCATACAGGGATGCGGATGTGGATGACCGTTCCCAAGCCGTATTTGCTCTGTATTTTTATCCCGCTTTCTTCCCCATAGGTCAGTATCAGCCTTTTATGGGTGTTGAACATACCGATGTGCCCTGCGGACTCACCGGATTCGCCTTCTTCCATCAGCTTTTGCCGGATTTTTACCAGCTCCTCCTTAGGAATGCCCAGTCCTGTATCAATGATGGTGATTTTTAACCCGGATTGAACCTGCCGGATTTTTATTTTAATAAAGCTTACTCCTTCCTTTTCCTTAATTCCATGGTAAATGCAGTTTTCAATAAAGGGCTGGAAAAGGAGCTTCAGCACCTTATGCTGTGTGAGAGCCTCGTCGTATTGCCAGAGAACCCGGAACTTATCCTTGTACCGGACTTTCTGAATTTCGATATAGCTCTGGGTGTTCCGGATTTCCTCCTCCAGAGTGACAGCCTTGTCGGAAGGCCCGAGGGAGTAATGCAGGATTTCCGAAAGGTATTCGATCATTTTGCTGACCTCGTTCTGTTCCCCTGTGAGACTGATGGATTTCCAGAAAATTGTCTTTAGGGTATTGAACAGAAAATGAGGATTGATCTGGGACTGCAAGGCCAGGATTTCCATGGCTTTCAGCTTGTATTTTTTCTCCGACAGCTGGACCTTCAGATAGCTCTGTTCGATAAAGGTTTTTATGATATTCTGCATGATATACCCGTACTCATCTTTTATCCTGGAAGGAAGGGCAGGAAGGGGACTTCCGTTTTCCGCCGATTCAAAAGCCGAAATGATGCTGCGGATATTGTTGTAGTTTTTCCGGGTGATATAATAGGTTAACGCCAGTCCCAGCAAAAGGGAAACAAGAAGAAGGAGGATGGTAACGTTAACCAGTGTAATGGGAAGCTTGTATAGGGCCTCTCTGGGGATTACGGACATATATTTCAAGGCGTACCGGTCGGATTTTATTTGAGAAACCGTATAGGAGTTCTTTGAGGAACGGAACTGGAAAAACTCCGAAGGATTCTCATTTATTTTTTTCATGTCAATATCCTGCGGGCTGGAAACCGTACTGCCGCCGGCTATAACCCTGTCTTTTCCGTCTAGGATCAATACCGCTTGCTGGGGATAGGAAACCAGGCTTTTCAGCATTTTTTCCAGGTAGTCCTGCTTGATGTTCATGACCATGATACCATCGGCCTTTGCGATACCCGGTGAGTACAGCTTTTTATAAATGGTAATTAAATGTGTGCCTTCCTTTTCAAATTCATATTGTTTTATGGTTCTCGTTTCAATCCAGGTATTTACATCTCCTTCCAAGGAAAGAAACCGCTCATACCAGGACTTGTCGATGAAGCTGTCCAAATTGGCAATGCCCTGGTTGGAGACGAGAAAGTTCCGGCGGCTGTTCTGGAAGTATACATAGATGGATTGAATATAAGGCTTTGAATTGGACGGAGGATTGATCAAATTCATAAAAGTGTTGGAGGCTTCGATGTCCTCGGTACTTATGACGTCGTTTTCCAGTAGGTTCTTGAACTTTGATATAAATAAGGGGTTCAAGTTAAAGTTAAGGCTCAGGGAATCCAGTTCGTTAAAAAGCAGTTCTACGGTTTCCTTGGATTGGTTTAGCATCTTGATATTGCCTTTATTGATGTCCTCCCGTATAAAACTCTGCGTGATGAAAAAGGAAAAACTTCCCAGAAGCAGTAAGGGGATCAAAAGAGGCAATGCGAAAATTGCCAGGTTTTTTGCAAAGAATCTTTTTTTCATGTTTTCATCCGTCCTGTTCTATGGTCTGGGCTCCCTGGATTTTTCTGTTCCTGTATTCTCTCGGATTCATTCCAAAGTAGTTTTTAAAGGTTCGCGTAAAGTTAAAGGAGTTGCTGTATCCAACCATATCACTGATTTCATAGGTTTTATACCGCACATCGTCCAGAAGCTCCGCTGCCTTGTTCATCCGAACTTCCATCAAATAATCGGAAAAATACTGGCCGGTCTTTTGCTTGAAGAATTTACTGATATAATCGGGATTCATGTGGACCTGCGTCGTGAGGTCCTCCAGCGTCACATCCCGGTAATGCTCATCAACATATTTACGGATAATGCTGATAACCTTCTCATTGAAGTTCATTCCCTGATCCATTTGCATTCTTTGCTCCATTTCCGGAGCGGCTGCTTCATTTTCCTCATCCAGGTCGCTTTTTAACCTTGAAAATACCCGGATGAGCTCATTATAATTCGTAGATTTAAGAATATAGCTTTTTACCCCATATTCCAGGGCCTTTTGTGCGTATTCGAAATCCTTGTGGCCGCTGAAGAAAATGATGCGTACGCTGGATTTGGAAGAACTGATTGTCTTCGCCAATTCCAGGCCTGACATCACAGGCATCATAATGTCGCAGAGTATGGCATCCACAGGGTGGGTCTGTATAAAATCAAAGGCCTTTCTGCCGTTTTCAGCCTGTCCCACTACTTCAAAGCCAATTTCGCTCCAGGGAAAGAATTTACATAAACCGTTACGAATTTCATATTCATCGTCCACAATGAGAAGCTTGTACATAGGACCCTCCAATCTTTATACAAATAAAATTGTTAAAAGTATACAAAAAAGAAGATTAAAATCTATACAATAATTATATATCTTTATCTGCAAAATATAAATAGATAAAGTGCGATTGGCATAGATATCCATCAAACCCTCGATATTTGATTGGTAATATCGAAAAATGATATCTTTTTTCCCGTTGAAGGTGAAACCGTCAATAATTGATATGTTATATCGAGTAAGATATCTTCCTCTTAAAAAATATATTGCTATAATAAAATCGTAAGCCGCTTACAAAAATCGAAATTTTCGAGGAGGAAACAGTAAATGAAAAAGCATGTTAGAGTCATTGGTGCATTCTGCGCGGCAGCTCTTCTCTCTACTTCATTGGTTGGATGCAGTCAGGGAGACAAAAAGCCTTCAGACAGCAGCGCCAGTCCAAAGCCGTCAACGAAGCAAGTCACCATGCGGTTTGCCTGGTGGGGGGCAGATGCAAGGCATAAAGCCACACTGGCAGCCATTGATTTATATAAACAGAAATATCCGAATGTCACTATCGAAGCGGAGTATCAGGGATTTGACGGCTATCAGCAGAAGATCATGACACAGCTGGCAGGAGGCTCGGCGCCGGACCTAATGCAAACCGACTACCCATGGCTGGTGGATATGGCTTCCCAAAAGGATCTGCTGATGGACCTGAACAATCAGAAAGCGCTGGACTTGACGCAGTTTAATGACAAGGTTTTAAAGGAATTCTGCTCACAAAAAGGCAAGCTGCTGGGGCTTCCCATGGGGACCAATGGAATGGGAATGCTGGTGAACAAGTCCTTCATGGAGAAATACGGCATACCGCTCAATACGGAATTTACCTGGGATACGCTCATCGAACAGGGAAAGAAGATTCATGAGAAGGACAAGGATGCCTATCTTTTGGGTTTGGATGTGGGTCCTGGAGCTCTGGAGCCCATCTTCTATGAAAGGTACATTTTCTCCAAAACCGGCAAATACTGGCTTAATGATGACTTCACCATTACTGCCTCCAAAGCGGATATCGTAGAAGCGCTGACTACATTGAAAAATCTTTTTGACAGCGGTACGGCACTTCCTTTGGGTGAAGCCCAGACCTTCGTAGGTAAACTCGAGCAAAGCCCCAAATGGATCAACGGACAAATCGGCAGCATGATCGAATGGTCTGGTAGAGTATCTGCCATTAAAGGTCCTATCAAGGACAACTTTGCGGTGATGAAACCGCCGATGGTTAAGGGTGGGAAGGAAATGAGCATTGCCTTTAAGCCTTCCATGCTGCTCTCCATCAACAATGCTTCGGACAATAAGGAAGAAGCCATGAAGTTTGCAAACTGGATGCTGAATGATAAAGACTCCGCAGCCGCTCTGACGGATGTGAGGTCCGTACCTACTTCCGAGGTTGCGAAGAAAACCTTGACGGAGGCTGGAAAACTTGACAAGGATATCGTTAGTGTAGTTGATCTGACCATGAAGAATCCTTCCGCAGCACCTACCTCTGTGGTAGGCAATGCAGAAATCGTATCCATTGTAGCAGATGTAGCCCAAAAGGTTGTAGTTGCAAAAATCAATCCGGACCAGGGCGCCGATGAAATCATAAAACGTACACAGGCAAAACTGGATTCACTGAAAGCGGCCAAGAAATAAATGTTTGTAAGGCAGTAAATCATAAGGTGATGCCGATTTTAGAGCATCACCTTATGAATAAAATTGAAAACACATTCAACTTTAAAATAAAGAAATTCTGCCATTCGTGCTTTACAGGCCTAACCCTCATCCCCTAGCCCCTTCTCCCAAGCTTGGGAGAAGGGGAAAATCGGATCACTTACCATTCTCTCCCTCTACCAATTTTGGGAGAGGGAGTTGGAGGGTGAGGGTTAAAGCTAAAAAAGCTAATTAAAAGCATGATTTCCATCCTTTTTCCAATGATGTGGCTAAAGTATAGTCGGGCAGGGGGATGGGCCAAATTACGAATTGAAATAAAGAAACCATAAAGAAAGACGGGTGACGTCCATGAAAACCTCTACAGTGAAAAAAGTCAAAAAACAATACGAATATGTAGGCCTGCTATTTATCGCTCCGTGGATTATCGGCTTTCTTGTGTTCCAGTTGTATCCACTGATTGCCTCTTTCGCATATTCCTTTACGGATTATAACATGTTAAACACACCAAGCTTTGTGGGCTTCAAAAACTATATCGAAGTACTGACCGTAGATCCGAATTTCTGGCAATCCATCAAGGTTACATTGATCTACGTGGTTGTATCCGTTCCCTTCAAGCTGGCTGTAGCACTGCTCATTGCCATGATATTGAATGTAAAAATAAGATTTGTAGGATTTTTCAGAACTTTATACTATCTGCCTTCCATTATGGGAGGGAGTGTCGCTATCGCAGTTTTATGGAGATTCCTGTTTATGAAGGACGGATTTATAAACAAGCTGCTGGCGGCAGTCCACCTGCAAGGAGCAGACTGGTTGGGGGATACACGGTTTTCGCTTTTTACCATCAGTCTCTTGACGGTATGGCAGTTCGGCTCTTCCATGGTACTATTTCTTGCCGGACTGAAACAAATACCCGAGGAATTGTATGAAGCAGGAAGAATGGATGGCGCTTCCCGGGTCAGAATGTTTTTTACCATTACCATCCCCATGCTCACGCCCATTGTACTGTTTAATATCGTAATCCAGATGATCAATGCATTCCAGGATTTCACCGCCGCCTTTGTTATCACCAATGGAGGACCTGCAAATTCTACGTACCTCTATGGAATCATGCTGTACCAAAATGCTTTCCAGTATTTTAAAATGGGGTATGCTTCGGCTTTATCCTGGGTACTTTTCGTAATTATTATAGCAATTACTGCACTGATATTCAAGTCATCAAGCTCCTGGGCGCATTATGAAGATGGAGGTGGAATCATATGAAAAAATCCCTGGGCAGAACCATGGTCTATATATTCCTTTTTGCAGTAGGATTTATTATGATATATCCATTAATCTGGCTGTTTTTCTCCTCCTTCAAACCGAACGATGAAATTTTTGGTTCCGTGAAGCTGCTGCCTACCCAGGTCATCTGGGATTCCTACAGGAATGGCTGGAAGGGGAGCGGACAGTTCAGCTTCGGGGTTTTCTTCCTGAATTCCTTTAAGCTGGTAGTTCCCACCGTAGTATTTACCATTTTGTCAAGTACGCTGGTGGCATACGGTTTTGCACGCTTTGAATTTCCCTTTAAAAAGCCGTTGTTTATCCTGATGATTTCAACCTTGATGCTGCCAAATGCAGTGGTTATTATTCCCCGGTATATTCAATTCAAGAACCTGAATTGGCTGAACAGCTACTTAACCTTTACCATACCTGCGCTGGCAGCCTGTTACCCGTTCTTTATCTATATGCTGGTGCAGTTTTTCCGTGGAGTTCCCCGGGAATTGGATGAATCGGCCAAAATCGATGGATGCAACGCATTTACCATACTGGTCCGGATCCTGCTGCCCCTGAGTAAGGCTTCGCTGATCTCAGCAGCGCTGTTCCAGTTTATCTGGACCTGGAATGACTTCTTCAACTCGCTGATTTATATCAACAGCGTAAAGAAATTCACCGTTACCCTGGGCTTGCGAATGTCCCTGGATAACGCGGCTACTGCAAACTGGAATGAAATCCTGGCCATGTCCATGGTTGCCATTCTACCCTGTACGCTCCTGTTCTTTTTCGCACAAAAGTACTTTGTAGAAGGGATTGCAACAACGGGACTAAAAGGATAAATACAAAGGCTGCATGCAGCACTGGATGAAGAGGTGTAATAAAATGAAAATAAGCAACCGAATGATGGACTGCCGGCAGGGAGATGGAATTTACTATATTGACACCGATGGCGGAAAATTCATGATAGTATTTCTGCGAAAGGACCTGGTGCGGATTCGGTGTACTTTTGAAGAGAATTTTTCGGAAGAATCGTCCTATACCCTGGTGATGACCGCATGGGAAGACCGGCTGGATGATTTGCTGAAGGGGGAGAGAATAAGAGTCAATCCCTATTTGCCCGAAGTTCTGGAGAAGGAAGGGTACCTGGAGTTTAAAACGGAAGAGCTGCGTATGGTCATTGATAAAGAGCCTTTCGGTATCTCCATTTATAACAATGAAAATCTATGCCTTTACTCGGATGTAAGGGAACGGTCCTATCTTCAGGATGACAAGGGGAGGATCTACCACTATAGCGCACTGGATGAGCAGGATTGCTATTATGGTTTTGGAGAGAAAACAGGATATTTGAACAAAGCCAAAAGAAGAATGAAAATGAACAATATCGATACCCTGGGCTATGACGCAGAGAGTACTGACCCCCTGTACAAACACATTCCTTTTTATATCAAGTTAAATCGGCGTACCAGGGAGGCCTGCGGTTTCTTCTACCACAATTCCTATCCTTCCGTTTTTGACATGGGCTGTGAGCGCAGCGGGTACTGGAGGCGGTACAGTTATTTCTCCGCCGATGGAGGCGATATCGACCTCTTCTTTATGTACGGGCCGTCGGTGAAAAAGGTTGTGGAGAGCTATACGGACCTGACAGGAAAAACTGCCTTTCCACCCTTGTATTCCCTGGGATATATGGGCTCTACCATGTATTATACGGAGCTTGACAGCGATTCGGATGAAGCGGTTCTTGGCTTTTCCGAGAAAGCCCGGAAAAATTCCATTCCCTGTGACGGCTTTCATATGTCTTCCGGCTATACAACGGGGGAAGATGGCAGACGCTATGTATTTAACTGGAATTATAAAAGGTTCAAGAACCCTAAAAAGTTTGTGCAGCGCATGAAGGAGCGGGGAATGCAAGTATCGCCCAATGTGAAGCCGGGAATGCTGCTTTCTCATTTCCTGTACAAGGAGTTTAACGAAAACGGTGCCTATGTGATGGACCGGCAGGGGAAAAATCCCCATGTGGACCGGTATTGGGGAGGAAAAGCTTCCTTTGTGGACTTTTCAAACCCAAAGGCCAGGGAACTATGGAAAAAGCATCTGAAAGAGGCCTTGATTTCCCTGGGAATTACCTCCATATGGAATGATAACTGTGAGTACGAGATCGATGATCCTAAGGCCATCTGTGACTTTGAAGGGAAAAAAGGACCTGTAGAGGCATTACGTCCTATTCTGCCCAACCTTATGGCATACACGGCATACCAGGCAGTGCTGGAGGAATGCCCGGATACGAGGCCCTATGTCCTGAACCGGGCCGGATTTGCAGGAATTCAAAGATATGCCCAAACCTGGGCCGGAGACAATTACACCAGTTGGAAGAGTCTCAAGTTCAATATTTCCACCATACTGGGCATGGGCTTGTCGGGCGTTGCCAACCAGGGGATTGATGTGGGCGGCTTTGACGGACCGGCCCCTGAGCCGGAGCTGCTGGTGCGGTGGGTGCAGAATGCAGCGTTTTATCCCCGGTTCTGCCTGCATTCCTGTAATACGGACAATACAGTTACCGAGCCCTGGATGTATCCTTCCTATACCTCCTATATCCGAAAAGCACTGGAGTTCCGGTATCAACTGATTCCCTACCTGTATTCGCTGATGTATCTGGCGGCGGAAAAGGGTGCACCGGTCCTGCGGCCGCTGGTTTATGAATTCCAGGAGGATACGAAGGTTTACGAGGAAAGCTTTGATTTTATGGTAGGTCCTTCGCTGCTGGTGGCAGGGGTGTTTGAAAAGGGAATGAAGTCAAGAGCGGTTTATCTTCCTGAGGGAAGTGACTGGTATGAGTGGAATACCCGGAAGAAACACAGAGGGGGGCAAACCATTACGGTGGATACACCGCTGGACAGGATTCCCGTATTCTTCAGAAGCGGATCTATCCTACCCATGACAGCGCCCCGGCTGAATTTGCAGCAGGAAAAATCCCACCGCCTGGAACTCCTTGTAGAGCCGTGGCAGGAAAACAGCTTTGTTCTGTATGAGGATGACGGATTCAGCAACGCGTACCGAAAAGGAATCTACAGCAAAACCAATATCGTCATCGGGCACAAAGATAGAAATGTAGAATTGGACTTTACACTGGAAGGCAGTTATACCTCCGATATCCTTGAAATTTGCCTGGAGGTAGTCTGCGGTCTATCCGCACCGATGCGGGTAAATGCAGTCGGTCAGGAACTTCCGCAGTATCTGGACAGGGAGGACTGGGA
The DNA here is from genome assembly GCA_023419605.1 of Bacillota bacterium. GTDB lineage: Bacteria > Bacillota > Clostridia > Acetivibrionales > JAEZXR01 > JAEZXR01. The sequence continues at coordinate 47,665 of JAEZXR010000086.1, forward strand.
CAGGGAGAAGGAAGGCTTCTACTATGACCCTGAAAAGCGAAGCGTTCGAATTAAGTATCCACGCCCGGAGAAGAACTACAGGGTATCCATTTGTTTCGATACAAAGGATCTGATTTCTATATAAACACGAACGATATCAAAACAAAAAGCAAGGGAAGGTTTTTATGAAAACCGTATGTAGATTGCTCTTGCAGCATCTGCACACGGTTTTTCCATTTTAAATCATGGGAAATTATGCCATTTTTGGTTTGCTCTGAGTTTCCTGTAAAAGTGCGACAGCATTTTGTTCTCTCTCTTATGTTTGTCCATCGATATGCTTTTACTTTGCAATGTATTGCCTGCAAAGCCGGTTGAGTTTTTCCCCATTGGAGCTAAGCCAGTATGCCCGCGAGACCGTTTTATCAATCTGGTCTTTCACGATGTGCACTTCATCGACTCCGTCCCAAAAGCGGCCAAGAAAATGGACAAACACATCCAAACGGCGAAGCTGTACAAGGTAGGGGAGGGCATTGATTTCATCCGGAGTGAGCTTTAGGACACTTCCGTATCCGGCGAGAAAAGCCTCCACCTTTGCCCATAATAAGTCTTCTTCATTCACGGCGGTAATGAGGTCCGACAAACAGACTGCCAATTCCATGACCCGCAGGTCCTTCGTGATAAACTCAAAATCCAGTACAGTCGAGATCATACCCTCTGCATCTGCAAGAACATTGGATGCGTTCAAGTCACCGTGAACCAATTGATGAGGGAGTTGCTTCAATTTCGGAACTACCTCCTGAAAACGCGCAAATTGTTGACCGATAAGCAATAAAGCCGGCCCTTGCTCCCGAAATTCGGGAGGCGGGTTTGTACAAAAATGTATAACCGCCTGAGGGGGACAGAGCGGGTGGGTATTCTCAATCTCATAGTAAGGTCTGTAGGTCGGTTCCAGGTCCAGTGTTATTTTCTCCAGGGCGCAGGTGAGTTGCCCCGTTGTCCTGCCGAAGGAATAGAGCTGGGGGAGTTCTTCCAAGGTAGGATTCACACCCTCCACGAAGTGGAACAAGGCGGCAAGCTTTCCATCCTCCAATCGAAGAATTGTATTTCCTTCCGGTGTCCGGACCGGTTTGGGTATCCGGAAGGGAAGCGATATTTCCTGCAAAGCCAGCAAAATACTATGCTCATACTTCACTTTCGATGCATCCTGGTGGGTTTCGTAGATGCGAAACACATACGGCTGTCCCTGTGCCGTCACAAATCGTGTAGTATTATTCATACCGCTGGCACCCGTTTGGACACTCCAGTTTCCGGAGGGAAAAAGCCGGGTCAGCACTTTGTCAATGATTGTCCAATCTTCCTTCATTTCTGCAGCTCCTTATGCGAGTGATAGTATAGATGGGTTTCAGCAACCAGTTTTAAGTATACCATTGATCGAAAGGAAAGGAAACGCAACCATAAATAAAAACCGGACTTAACGTCCGGAATAAAATTCTAAAACCTTTGAAATTTTTACTTCGATGGGTATTTCACCGGCCTGGGGCATACGGACCAGTTTACCGGAAAGCCCTTCCACGTCTTTTTCAAGGTAGGGTACGCTGAGAGCGGATTCCCTGAAATTATCCACGAAGGTATGCATTTGTTTTGCCTTTTCATTCAGTGCGATGGCATCTCCCGGGTATACTCGAAAAGAGGGGCGGTCCACTCGTTGACCGTTCACTGTAATATGCCCGTGCACTACCATCTGCCTTGACTGCCGTAGGGTTGCGGCGAAACCAAGACGGTAAACAAGGTTGTCCAGCCTTCTTTCCAAAAGAGTTACCAGTACTTCGCCAGGATTTGTTTCCGATTTAAATGCTTCGTTCACATACCGTCGGAACTGCTTTTCCAGTACACCATAATACATTCTTAATTTTTGCTTTTCAATTAACTGCTCACCGTACTCCGAAGTCTTTCTCCTTGATGCAACACCCCGGGTTAGTGCTTTAGGGTGACCAAAAACATTAACGCCCAGGCGTCTCACTATTTTAAACCTTGGACCCATTGACTTTGCCAACGTAATTCCTCCTTTAGAAACCATAATAGATACGATACATTCCTTTTATTAAAATGACCTAAAAATCTTTTGTTATACTATTCCTTTAAATGTTCGAGGAATCAATTTTTTATAAGAAGAACCGGTTTGGCAAAGCAGCAGTTCAGTGATCCTTACGAGCTTCAGAGGGAGGGTATCCCTTACGTTTCTTAAATATTCTGCTAAAATAGAAAATATCGTTAAAACCGCATCGTTCAGCAGCTTCACTTACGGAATAGCCGCCGGTTAAAAGGAGGTTTTCCGCGTTGTTAATCCGAATGTTGGTAATATACTCCTTAACCGTACATCCATTTGCCTCCCGGAACAAAGCGCCGAAGTATACCGGATGGAGTTCACTCATGCGTGCCAGATGCTCCATGTCAATTTTTTGATCATAGTGGTTCAGAATATACTCGTTAGCCTTCTGAATCCGTGGGTCCGTGACGGTATGGCTATTGGAAGAGTAAGTATAGAGCAGTTTGTGCAGAATTAACATAAACACTGCGCGGGCTTTAAGCGCATAGCCTTGCCGCTTCTCCAGCCAAAGTCCGGCAAAGTCCTTAAATAGCCGCATCAGCTCCGGATCGGCATGGATTGCAAAAGTGGAGGGGAAAGGAAGCTGCGTGCATTCCTGATTATTAAGGGAACAATGAAAATTGAAGGCATAGCAGTGCATAGGGGTATCCTGTGTGGTAAAAGCCTGGCGATAGCTGCCCTTTGGGATATAAATCATGTCCCCCTGCTGTAGATGAAAGGAGATATCATTGATAAAATAGGTGGATTTCCCTGCGATCACATACGTCAGGTCATGATACGGGAGGCATCCTCTTTTTATACTCCAGGTGGGTGCACATCTTCTTTCAACAAAATACTCCATGGATGGAATAAGTTCTGTATAGTCGGTAAACATTGCATCACTTTCCTTATGAATTCTTTAATTTGTACAAACCATCTTTAGTTTATTAATGGAATCTATCATAATACTATTTTATAATAAAATCAACAGGCAGTAGTAGGTGACATTCTAAAGTTATGGAGGTCGGCGAGATATGGTTCATGTTGCAGTGATTGGTACGGGGAATATATCTCCTGCACACATTTCCGGATACCTTGCGTTTCCTGAACGGTGTAAAATTGTGGCTCTGGTAGACATTTATCCGGAGAAGGCGAAGGAAAAGGCCGGGAAATATTCATTAGATCATGCAGAAATCTTTAATTCTCACAAAGAAATTCTTGGCAGAGAGGATATCCACCTTGTCAGCATTTGTACACCCCCTTATACTCATGCGGAAATCGCCATAGACTGTTTGAAGGCAGGAAAGGATGTAATCCTGGAAAAGCCTATGGCATCGTCGCTGGAGGAGTGCGATGCCATCCTTCAGGCTGTGGAGGAAAGTAAGAGGCGGCTGTCGGTAGTGGCGCAAAACCGTTTTAGGACCCCTATGATGAAATTGAAAAGAACCTTGGAGGCAGGGCTTATCGGGGACGTGCTCCATGCCCAGGTAGACTCTTTCTGGTGGCGGGGCCATTGCTACTATGATCTGTGGTGGCGCGGTACCTGGGAGAAGGAAGGCGGAGGCTGTACCTTAAACCATGCAGTGCACCATATTGATGCCCTGGCCTGGATGATGGGGCTGCCGGACCAGATTCATGCGGTGATGGGCAACACGGCCCATGATAATGCAGAGGTGGAAGACCTGTCCATTGCCATTTTAAAATATGGGAAAGGAAAGCTGGCCCAAATTACCAGTTCCGTAGTCCATCATGGAGAAGAACAGCAGCTTGTTTTTCAGGGCAGTAGAGCCAGGATATCGGCCCCCTGGAAAGTATATGCTTCCGTATCCAAAGGGAATGGCTTTCCGGAACGCGACACCGGGCTGGAAAGTGAAATACAGAATTTTTACGATAGAATTCCGGAAGTGCCTTATGAAGGACATACAGGTCAAATCGACAATGTTTTAACGGCCATTGAACAAGGCGTGGAACCCATGATTACAGGGGCAGATGGAAGAAGAACCCTGGAAGTCATTACAGCAATTTACAAATCGGCAAGTACAGGAGTTTCTGTGAATTTGCCTTTATCAAAAGAGGATATATTTTATACAGCAGAGGGGATTATAAAAAATGCAACGCATTTTTATGAGAAGACAGCCAGCGTTGAAAATCTATCCAATGAGAGTATAACCGTAGGTAGTGATTATAGATAAAGGGCAGTAAAAGTAGAATGGAGGAGAATCAAATGCAAAAATCGGATGGAATGAATTATGCTCCCGAGGGGAAGCCGAAGCCGGTTTGCGGACAGGGAGACTTTGTATTTGGAGCGGTTGGACTGGACCATGGGCATATTTACGGCATGTGCAACGGACTGCGGGAAGCGGGGGGCACACTGAAGTATGTGTATGACCCCGATCCTAAAAAAGTGGAGAATTTCTGTAAAACCTACCCGGAAGTGATTCCTTGTTCTTCGGAACAGCAGGTATTGCAGGATAAGGAAATCCGGCTGGTGGCAGGGGCTGCGGTGACCTCGGAACGCTGCGCACTGGGACTCCGGGTTATGGACCATGGAAAGGATTACTTTACGGACAAAGCGCCCCTTACGACGCTGGAGCAGTTGGAGCAGGCCCGGACAAAGGTTGCTCAGACCGGGCATAAGTATGCAGTGTACTACAGTGAGAGGCTTCATGTAGAAAGTGCTGTTTATGCTGGGCAGCTCATAAAAGATGGAGCCATTGGCCGCGTTTTGCAGGTTATAGGTACAGGCCCGCACCGGTTGAATGCTCCCAGCAGGCCCCAATGGTTTTTTGAAAAGGAAAAGTACGGGGGGATCCTGTGTGATATCGGAAGCCATCAGGTGGAGCAGTACCTGTTTTTTGCCGGGGTGAAGGATGCAACGGTGGTGCGCAGCCAGATTGCAAATTATAACCACAAGCAATACCCGGGACTGGATGATTTCGGAGATGCCATGCTGGTGGGGGATAACGGGTCTACCAACTACTTCCGGGTGGATTGGTTTACTCCCGACGGTCTGAGTACATGGGGAGACGGGCGTACCCTGATCCTTGGCACCAAAGGCTATATTGAATTGAGAAAATATGTGGATATTGCCAGGGAGCCTGTAGGGGACCATGTATATCTCGTGAACGATGAAGGTGAAAAACATTTCTCCGTTAAAGGGCAGGTCGGTTACCCCTACTTCGGACAGCTTATCCTGGACTGCCTGAACCGGACGGAAAATGCCATGACCCAGGAGCATGCTTTTAAAGCGGCGGAGCTGTGCGTGAAGGCACAAATGCAGGCTGTTGTGATTGAATAGACATTGGAGAAAATGAGAACAGGAGTGAAGCGTATGAAAGAAGGAATATCGGAAAGAAAATATTGGGTAGATACACTGGTGCAGATTTCCAGACCGGTTCTGGAGGCTTTCGCCGAAAGAAGACTCAAGGCAACCATGCCGGTAGAAGGGGTTGGGGATGAGCGGTATGATAGAAAACACTTCTCCCACTTGGAAGCCATTGCACGAACACTGGTAGGCATAGCACCCTGGCTGGAGTGTTCTTCTGCGCAGGGGGAGGAAGAGGCACTGCGAAAGGAATTCTGTGAGATCGCCAGAAAAGCCATTGATGCTGCTACCGACCCGGATTCGCCGGACTATGTAAACTTCGGCTACAGCTACCAGCCCATCGTGGATGCAGCATTTTTAAGCCACGCCATCCTTCGGGCTCCACAGGAATTGTGGTATAAGCTGGATGAAAATGTAAAAGTTAACCTGGTTAATGGATTGAAAGCCACCCGGACCAGAAAGCCCCACTTTAATAACTGGCTGCTTTTTAGCGCCATGATTGAAACAGCACTGTGCCAAATGGGGGAAGACTGGGACCGGATGCGTGTCGACTATGCTCTGCGCCAGCATGAACAGTGGTATATAGGGGATGGGATGTATGGAGATGGTCCGGAGTTCCACTGGGATTATTATAACAGCTTTGTTATACAGCCCATGCTGGTCGACATTATCACTACGGTGGGTGCTGAATATCCGGAATGGGAAGCGCTCAAGCCGAAGATTTTAAGCAGGGCCAGAAGATATGGGGAAATTCAGGAACGGTTGATTGCACCGGATGGAACCTTTCCGCCCATCGGGCGTTCTTTGGCCTACCGTTTCGGAGCCTTCCAGCACCTTGCACAGATGGCGCTGCAGCATAACCTGGGAGCCGATGTTTATCCTTCCCAGGTAAGAAGTGCATTGACCGCCGTAATCAAAAGAACCCTGGAGGTTCCGGGTAACTTTGATGAAAATGGATGGCTTACGGTGGGCTTCTGCGGAAGTCAGTTGGATGTGGGGGAAATGTATATTTCAACGGGAAGCTTGTACCTCTGCACCGGGGTATTCCTGCCACTGGGCCTTTCACCGGAGGACGAGTTTTGGACGGATGAACCGAGGGATTGGACATCGAAGAAGATGTGGTCGGGACAATACGCAAAGTTGGACCATGCATTGGACCATATAGCCATATAGGAAGCTTAAAAGGGATTCTACAGGCTGTGCTGCGGCCGCACTGTAGAATCCCTTCCTTTTTATTAGGCCTTCTATGGAGATCGCCCAGTAAAAATCTACCGGTAAGCCGGTAGATTTTTTTGTATGGAGATCCTTTTGTTATTTATTTTTCTTTCATAAGGATATACAATAGAGATATCCAATTTTAGACGTAGATTTACCCAGCGGCAAAACTGTCCAAAACCCGGGTATTTTTCCGCCGGAAATTATGAGGTTTAAAGTTGGATATCTGTAGAGGAAAGCCATAGTGGCAAACTATAAATAGGGAGCATTCATCCATGATTAAACTATACAACCGGAAAACAAGGGAATATGAGATTGAGAAGGTAGCAGGAGGCGGCCTTCTAAAGGCTTTATATGATAATAAGGTGGGAAAACTGGGGCTGGAACTGCTGATTAAGAGAAAGTTTTATTCCTGGCTCACCGGGGTTGTCTGCGATGCAGGAATTAGTGCAAGAAAGGTTAAATCCTTTGTTCAGGATTTTGATATTGATATGAGTTTATGTCCGGCCGGCGTGGAGGATTTCAAAAGCTTCAATGAATTTTTTACAAGAAAGTTGAAACCGGAGGCCAGGCCCTTTGATCCGAGGCCGGATATGCTCCTGTCTCCCGGCGATGGGCGGTTGAAAGCCTGGGATAACATCGACATGGATAGGCTGGTTCAGGTGAAGGGCTTTACCTATTCACTGAAGGAACTGGTGGAAGACCATGAACTGGCAAAGAAGTACCAGGGCGGAATTTGCATGGTTTTACGGCTCGCTCCGGTGGACTATCATCGCTTCCATTTTATTGACGGAGGCACCTGCAGTGAGAGTAAGCGAATCAATGGGCACTACTATTCGGTGAATCCTGTGGCCTTAAACTCCATCCCGCAGGTTTTCTGCAGAAACAAACGGGAATACAGTATTCTCCATTCGGAGAATTTTGGGGATATCCTCTATATGGAAGTAGGGGCAACCTCCGTGGGTTCCATCATACAGACCTATCAGCCCGGACGTTCCATCGCCAGAGGTGAAGAAAAGGGATATTTCAAGTTTGGGGGATCGACGGTGATTCTGTTCATGGAAAAGAGGACGGCAAAAATCGATGCGGAGATTCTGCACCAGACCGAATTGGGATATGAAGTACGGGTCCTGGCCGGAGAAATTATTGGAACAAAGGGCTGATCCCTGTTATGGAGAAATCATTGTAAGAAGTGCACGATGGGCTTCTCGAAGGGACGTATAAGCCTGTTGCAGAAAGGGTGGTTGGTATGGGCAAAAATGAGGTCATTCTGGTTACCGGGGCCAACTCCGGGATGGGAAAAGCGGCAGCGCTGGAGCTGGCAAAGACAGGGGGCCGGGTGGTAATGCTCTGCCGGGATAAAAAACGAGGCGAGGAAGCATGGGCCGAGGTTCGAGCATTGAGCGGAAACAGCCCGGTGGAGCTAATGCTGTGTGATTTGGGATGCCTTGCGGACATCCGGCGGTTTTGCGAAGAATTCAAGAATCGATTTGACACACTGAGTGTTCTGGTCAACAATGCGGGCGTAATCCTTCCCGGGAGACACATGACCAAAGATGGATTTGAGCTTCAGTTCGGTGTCAACCACCTGGGGCATTTTCTATTGACGAACTTGCTGCTGGATACTATAGTTAAAAGCACGCCTGCCAGAATCATCAATGTAGCTTCAGGGGCACACAAGGTAGGACGAATTTATTTTGACGATGTCAATCTGGAAAAAAACTATACGGTAGTCAGGGCATATGCCCAATCCAAACTGGCCAATATCCTGTTCACCTATGAACTGGCCCGACGATTGGAGGGAACAGGAATCGCTGTAAACTGCCTGCATCCCGGTGCTGTGGCCACCAATATGGGGGTTAACCGGGAAACGGGCTTTGGCAAACTGATAACGGGTATGCTGAAACCGTTTTTCCAAACGTCGGAACAGGGGGCGGAGACTGCCGTCTACCTGGCAACCTCCCCGGAAATTGAAGGGGTCACAGGAAAGTACTTCTACAGACGAAAACCCATAAAATCCTCACGGAGCTCTTATGACCTGGAGGACGCAAAAAGGCTTTGGGACTTGAGTGTGAGAATGACGGATTTGAAGGCGGATGCAAGAAAAATCATAGTATAATGCAATTGGCTTGGGAGGTACGCCTTTATTCTTCCGGGCCTTTACTTTTTACATCGGAATAAAGTTCTCGCAGTCCCTCATCCAGGTGTCCCTTCCAATTATACCAGCTATGTGTTTCAGCGTACTTAACGTAATTGAGACTATAGCCTTTTTCCTGCAGCAACTCCGCCATGGCATCGTTCATTTCCTCTGTATCTTCTATAGTACCGGTCTGTAAGCAAAAATGAATCGGAGGCGTCTTGGCTCTTTTGACCATGTCGAAAATGAGCCAATCCCTGGGCCAGAAGGAGCCGGACTGAGAAAGAACCCTGTTAAAAGTTCCCGGTGTTTTAGCTGCCAGATAGATTGCTGTGAGCCCGCCCCAGGATACGCCGATAACAGAGCGCCGAATTTTGGATGGTTGGGAGAGGTATTCATTTTCTACAAAAGGCATTAACTCCTGAATTATATAATTGTAATAGGGTTTATAGAGTGTGTACTCCCGGGTGCGGTCATGGGGGTCTGCCAGAACGGCAGCTATTTTGGGCAATTCGCCCTCATGAATCATGACATCAAGAATGTGATGAATCTTACTGAAATTCAGGTAATCCGATCCGTCCAGGGCATACAGGAAGTGGTGCATTTCCTCTTTTTTATAGTTAAAAGGCAGGTAAATGTGGTAGCGCATCCCTACGCCCAGGTTATTGCTCGGATATTCAAGATTGGTTATCACGGTGCCCCTTGGAACCTCACGGTCTATAATTTCCCTGTAATTGCTTTTGTAACCGGGCATGATCAACGTGGAATTGTCACCGGAACCTCCGGGAGTACGGTTTTCATTTAAAGGATCGGTGATCCAGTTCCCATCTACGATGTACTTGTAATCGAACCGGGAATTATAAGGGAAGTTCTTTTTTATAAACCAAAGATCCCGATCCGGAAGCTTCTGCATCCGGTCTTCAAGTTCCCAGCGATTATAGTCGCCTGCAAGAAAGACTGTTTCGGCCTTTCCGTGATATATAAAAACTACTTCTTCGCCGTTAATGATGGGAGAAATTTTTTCCTGTAAGCCATTTGTATTTATATCCATATCACAACTCCTAAAAGTTTAAATCCGGTTTTATTACTGAAATACACTTTCTAGCTTTTGTTTGATTGGATGGATTAAAACAGGAATATTTTACAGTGCTAAATTTTTATACCATATAATGCATTTGATTTACATAATGTAGCTGGTGTATAATGCTCCGTGTAATAGAAAGTGCGCACTCTATTGCACAAAATACGAATTTTGGGAGGATTTACATTGAGTAAGTCAAGCAAGACCCTATCCTATATTTTGATTTTAGCGCTACTTGTTACAGCACTTCCAGCCAATATTTACGCTTCGGCAGCAGTCAGCCCCTCTAAAGGTCAGAGCAGTGCCTTTGATTCCAGTAATCATCCACAGTTGAATAAAAATGTTGGAAAAATAATTGGTGAATTAACAGAAAAAAGAGAAGCCAACGTAAAACACTTCTTGAAGGACGATAACACTATAGAAGCTGCCATATATCCCTACCCGGTTCACTATAAGGAAAATGGACAGTGGAAAGATATGGATAACAGTCTGGTCGAGGAGGAAGATGGCGAAACTCCCGGGGATAAGGTGTTAGCCAATAAAACCAATGACTTTCGTGTAAAAATAGCAAAAGACTCCACAGCAAACAAGCTGGTTCGTATCAACAAAGGGAAATACGAAATTGCATGGAATGTGGATCGGATAAAAAGCAGTTCTTCCGTAGTAACGACACCCGATGATATGCAGATCAATGCCGCAGCGGAACAGGCTGCGGATACCAAACTGGCTGCCTCCAATTTGAAAAGCAGCGACAGCAGGAAGAAAACCCTTGTTGAAAATGAAAAGAAGAAAATACTGCCGAAAACCGCGACAAAGGTAGATTTTGCCGATATATCCCCTTCTACAGATCTTCAATATATCATTGAATCCAGCCAGGTAAAGGAAAACATCGTTCTCAAACAAAAAGTGGATAACCCCCAAATGAGTTTTAGCCTCAGTACCAAAAATCTGATACCTGTATATAATGAGGATAACAGTATCATTTTTTATGATGCAGCTGATCATCAGAAGGCAGTTATGCAGATGATGAAGCCCATCATGTTTGATGCCAACGGAAGCTATAGCGAGGAGATTGAGCTCCGGTTGGACAAGACGGAGACAGGATACAAGCTGACGATTTCACCGGATACTCAGTGGTTAAATGTACCGGAAAGAGTTTATCCGGTTACCATTGATCCACCCATTGAGACATCCCTGGACCCAAAAGACATCTATGATACGGATGTTCAGTCCAATTATCCTACAACAAACTCCTATAACCTTGACCGTTTTCGAGTGGGAAGAGGTTCTATTTCGGGTACAACCCGTTCCTTTCTGAGATTTAAGATGCCTTCATTGGCTGCGTCAGACATGGTTATCAATGCAACCATGGGGTTGGCGCTTTATACTACCAATACAGCGACCCGGCAGATTAATGCCCACAAAGTGCTGGGAAACTGGGATTCGAAGACTATAACCTGGGCCAACCAGCCTGCCTATGATACCAAAGTAGCAGACTACCAGATGGTAACAGGTGATGCCGGAACAGCTTTTTACTGGGATATTACCGGAATGGTGAAGGAATGGTACTCCTCTGGAAATGAATTTGGTGTGATGCTGAAAAATGCAGATGAATCCGTTGGATATAATGAATTTGTATCCTCGGATAATGGGTCTTTGCTTATCAATTTCAGACCTCGAATTATGATAACCTATGTAAATAATTCCGGGCTGGAAAACTATTGGACTTATCACTCGCAAAACGCGGGTAGGGCAGGGACCGGATATGTAAATGACTATAATGGAAACGTAATATTTACCCATGAGGATACCGGCATGGACGGAAACAGGATGCCTGTAAGCATTCGACACATTTTCAACAGCAATGAAAAAGGAAACAATATAGGACTTGGTAACGGTTGGAGAACCAACCTGAACCAAACCGTAACATCGCAAAACTTTTCCGACGGACTTAAGTACATCTATACCGATGAGGACGGAACAAAGCATTATTTTAAGGCGGATTCCTCCGGAATTTATAAGGACGAATCCGGGACGGATCTGACACTGACTAAAAATGCCGATGGGACATATATTATAAAAGACAAAAGTGATAACAAGCTTACTTTTAATTCAGCCGGTTACCTGTCTACCATAGTGGATAGAAACGGAAATACACAAACGATAAATTATACCGATACCTCTTATATAAGCACGGTAACGGATGGATCAGGAAGAGTCACAAGGCTCGATTATGCCAATAATCTGCTATCTCAGGTTACAGACCCGGCAGGAAGAATTACAAAATACTTTTATACCGATGGAAAGCTTACTAAAATTACCTATCCGGATACCAACAGCAGTGACTATTCCTATGAATGGGATGGAAATATCTCCGCTGCAGCAAACTACGATGGATACAAAGTAGGTTTCGAATACGGGTCCGGCAATGTACGGCGTGCCACTAAAATAAAAGAGCTTCATAATGATGGAACTCTCGGGAACCAGCTGGAATTATCCTATGGTTACAATACCACCACTTTTACGGATGTAAAAGGGAATAAAAATATTTATCAATTTAATGACAACGGAAATACGGTCTATATAAAGGATAATTTAGGATATGCAAAGTACTTTGACTATGCAAAGGATTCCAATATAAATAAACTCAGCTTTGATTCCAAAGTGCAGAAAATATCCATGAATCTTCTGAAAAACCACAATGCAGAAGTTATGAATGATGCATGGGCATCCGGTGCTTGGAGTGGTTCTACCGGTACAGGAACATTTGCCGGCAATGAGAAGTATTTTGGAAATACTTCTTTAAAAGTAGAAAAGACCAATACCATGGCAAGATACCATTTTTACCAGCCTGTTACGGTGGAAAAGGGGAAAACTTACACCTTCTCTTCCTACGTAAAGAGAAGTGGTATTTCCAATGTAAATGGTAAGGGAGCGTTTATCTTTGTTGGTGCAAAGGATAGCGCAAATAATTCCCTTTATTTTGAATCGGAGAAGGTTTCCGGTACAGCCGACTGGGAAAGGCTTGAAGTAACGTTTACAGTGCCTTTCGACTCTGCTTCGAATACTGTCAATGTAGCAGCGGGTATCACCGAGGAAACAGGAACTGCCTATTTTGACGCATTGCAACTGGAAGAAGGCTCCTTAGCCAATCGATACAATCTGGTGGAAAATGCCGACTTTGCTTATGGACTTACTTATTGGAACAAGGTCGGTACGGATGCCAACGATACGGTAGTAACACAAAGTGATGCCACAAGCCCACAGGGGCTGGACGCAAACCGGATGAAATTTACCGGGAATGCTGCTGCCAACAAATGGCTATATCAGGATATAAAGGTCAGCGGCAATAAGGATGATGTATTTGTGCTGAGTGGATGGGGAAAAGGCCAATCGGTACCGTTAACCTATCCGCGGTGGTTTGCCATTGACTTGCAGTTTAATTATACCGATGGTTCGCAGTTTTGGTATACTTTTAACCTCAATGAAGACAGTACCCAATGGCAGTATGCCTCTCATAAAGCCATTGCGCAAAAGCCCTATAACAGCGTAACTGTGATATACAGGTACTATCTCAATCAGAATGAAGCCTACTTTGATGGGTTGCAGCTGTTCAAGGAGGAGTTTGGGCAGAGCTATCAATATGATGAAAAAGGTAATGTGCTGTCAACAGAGGATATGAATAAGCAGAAATCCAGCTTTGAGTATGATTCCCAAAATGACCTTATCAAAGCTGTAGACCCTAAAGGAGGGGTTTTCCGCTATTCCTACGACGACAAGCATAACATAAAAAGTGCTTCAACTGCTGAAAACGTAATGTATTCCTTAAACTACGACACAAATGGAAATCCTGTAGAAGGTAAGATGGGCGATCCGGCAGATAAGTATTCGGATGCAAACAACTACTATGATGGAAATCGATTCTTTATTCTGGATGTCACAGGGGATAAAAAAGATGACCTGGTTACAAGAGATATTGACGGTAACCTAAGTATATGGAAATCCAGCGGTACTAAGCTGGAAGACTATAAAAAGATAACGGGGACAGGACTAGAGGATAAAAACGGTGTAAACTCGGGGAACTATTTCCTCGTTATGGATTTTAACGGCGATGGCAAGGACGATCTTGTCACAAGAACTGTATGGGGACAATTTGATGTATGGCTTTCCGATGGAACTACCCTTACAAAAACTTATATGATTAGTATTGGTGAATTAAGCAATGATCAAGGATATGGCACAGGGTACCGGTTCTTTGTAATGGATATCAATGGGGACGGTAAGGAGGACTTTGTAAGCAGAAACTCTGCAGGGACCTTTGGAATCTATACCTCCGATGGCACCACCTTCACAAGGAGTAACTCAGTGGATGTTTCACTGCTCAGCGATGGAAATGGTTTTAATACTGAAAACAGGTTTTTTGTGATGGATATGAATGGTGATGGAAAAGATGATCTGGTGGTGAGAGGAGGCTCCGGTACCTTCATCGTTTATCAGTCAAACGGAAGCAGCCTTATAGAAACATCAAGAAGGCTGGTTTCAGAATTGAGCGATGCCAATGGATGGAATACCGGTAATCGGTTTGTTGTACTGGATATGGACAATGATGGCAAAGAAGAGCTTTTGTCCAGGTACTCCTGGGGACAGTTTGGAATCTGGAAGTCTGATGGGACCAATCTTATCACATCAGGAACAAGCTACGGGGATGAGGACTACACCGACGCTTTAGGCTGGAATACAGGACATCGATTCTTTGCCATGGATATAAATGGAGATCATAAGGATGACCTTATCGCCAGATATGCAGATGGAAGCTTTGTGTACCACATGTCCACAGGAACAACCTTCCAGCGGCAGGGGGGAATATTAAGTCCGGCCCAGATTACAGCTTCCGCCAAATATACAGCCTCCGGGCAATATATCAGTGAACTGACGGATACCTTTGGGCAAAAGGAGAAATATGAATATGATGAAACCTATAATCGGCTGACAAAAACAATCGATGTGAACCAAAAGGAAACAATCTACAGCTATGATATACTAAACCGTTTGACGAAAACGGAAAGTACTGTAAATGGACAGATTGTATCTGTTGAAAATGCCTATGAAAAAGACCGGCTTACGTCAATGACTAAAAATGGCTTTGGATATTTTTATGGATATGATTCTCTAGGGAACAATACAACTGTATCTGTGGGAAATGCAGCCAATTCAGTGCTTCTCACCAGGAACAACTACGAAACCTATAACGGAGTTTACAGCACAGGCATACTGAAGGATTCAGAGTACCAAAACGGGCAGAAGGTGGGATTCACCTATGACAGCCTTTATAGAGTGATCGCGAAAACGGCAAACGGCGTGGATAAATTCCGGTATGAATATGATAACGCCGGAAATCTGGGATATAAAAAGGACCTGGTCAATAACGTAGACTTCCGGTATATCTATGACCTGGCTAACCGATTGATCCAGGTGAAGGATACTCGTGGAAATCAGGTGAAGTATGAGTATGACGCCAATAACAACATTAGCATGGTATCCGAAAATCTAGGCGGAACGAAGTATGATACGGCGTACACCTATGATAAGGATAACAAACTGCAGGTTATAACCTATGGTTCCAGCACCAAGACGTATAATTATGACACCCTTGCCAGACTGGTGAATACGGAAGTCAAGACAGGAACGGGATATAAGTACAACACGGCGTTCACTTATGCACCCGGTGTGAACGGTGCTACTTCAAGCCGAATCAAAACTATGGACAACAATGGTAAGGTTATCACCTACACGTATAATGCAGCAGGAAATATTGAAACCATTACACAAAACGGGCAGGAGATAAAGTATACCTATAATGGGTTGAACGAGGTTGTTAGGGAAGATAATGCGGTACAAAATAAAACCATCCTTTATGGTTACGACTTGAGTGGAAATATACTAAGCAAGACAGAGTATCCGTATACAACAGGTACTGTAGGAACTGCCACAAGCTCCATCAGCTACAGCTACGGTGATGCAGTATGGAAGGACAAGCTTACAAGTTACGCAGGCAAGGCGGTCACCTATGATGCCATGGGCAACCCTACGCAGTACGATGGCTACACCTTTACCTGGGAGATGGGACGACAGTTGGCTTCCATGGCTGGGAACGGTAAGAATCTGGCCTACAAGTATAACGACAGCGGGATCCGTACAGAGAAGACCTTTAACGGAGTGACTACGAAGTACACCTTGGAAGGGGACAAGGTTATCTATGAGACCAATGGTACGGATAAAATCCACTATACCTACAGCCGAAACGGAAGCCTGATCAGCATGAACTTCAATGGTACGGAATACTACTACATTAAAAATGTTCAGGGTGATATAATAGGGTTATATGATGGAAATGGTTCCGAGGTTGTAACCTACACCTATGACACGTGGGGTAAGCTGGTATCGGTTACGGGAACGCTGAAAGATACCCTGGGTGTGAAGAATCCGTACAGGTATAAAGGATATCGGTATGACACGGAGACAGGACTGTATTACTTGAATTCCAGGTACTATAACCCGGAATGGGGACGGTTTATCAATGCGGATGCCCTTGTAACCTTTAATGTTTTTGCTTATGCAGATAATAACCCGGTTAATATGGTTGATTCTGATGGTTTTAAAGCTGAGTTTGATACCCCAGAACAAGAAGCACAGTATTACGAATGGAAGCAAGCGAGTAAGGGAGACAGTAAGGGCTTTATTCAAGCTTTAGGAGATTTCTATAAAGAAAAGCATACATCACCTTATAGTGCGGTGAATTATTGGAGTGGCGGTATGCTGGATATGATTGGAGGAGCCTTTAACCCGGATAAACCTATGTCATTGGAACATTGGGCAGACTCTGCGGGAGTTGTATTGCTGGTCTTACCAGTAGGTGAGCTTCTAAGTGGAGTAGGTAATACAATGGCAAGGAGTATTTTAGGTGCTGTTGACGATGGAGCAAGGGTTGGTATTGGAGAAGTAAACTTACAGTTATTTGCTTCAAATACGACAAATGCAGCCGCGGAAGCGAAAAGGCTTGGTTTTCAAAAAACAAACTATCGGTCTCACGGGCAAGCCGTTTTTAAAAAGGGTAGAATGTACATTACCGCAGATGTTGATGGACATAATGGAGGTATTTGGAAAGCAGCTGGTTCAGTTAAGGATTTGGGTAGTAAATCTACTAGGTGGGGAACATATGACGCTAATTTAAATAGAATCGGAGATTGATTATGTATAATTGGAGAATAACTAAATATAATCCCAGTAATCGAGATGCGAGTGGTAGATATAATGTAAAAGACTGGACGTCATTTTATGATATAGGCAAAGAGTTTAATGGAGAAAAAGTTACAGTATACGACTACCTTCAAGTTGAGGAAGCATATATTAGATCAATATTAGCATTTATTGATGCACACAATATTAATTATATGACAGTTAAAGAGTTAGAGAGGCCAGAGGAAAGCTTGCAAATTAATAGGCATACCAGCCTGTATACCAATGATATGATCAACATGTATAAAACATTAAAAGAGGATGATACTCTAAATACCACGGAAATAGAGGTTCTAAGTCGCCTTATTCTTAGAGAGCATATCTGGTGCAAACTACAACATGGGAAAACTTTGTTTGTACATTTTGGATATGACTATTATTTATACATGGGAAGTCCGGTAAAAAATGAACATGTTTTGGATATGATAAAACAACAGGGATTGTTTGTTGAGGAATTTAATTCTCCATACAATGACGAAATCTAGAGGGGGAGCAACTAGCGCTGTTCTTTTGTCAAGGGGAGGCAGGTGGAGACTGCTGAAAAATATTTTATAACTAATGCATAAAAAGAAGGACATTTATACATTAGTTAGCACCAAAGAAATTAGCTGAAAAGTAAGAAGGGGTAATGCAATCCATTAGTGGATTGCGTTACCTTTTTTAGAGAATTTAAATTTTTCTAATAAAATTAAGTAAACATGGGGTTTTAACTAATGCGTTCTAATTTTATTGAGAACAGGGGTGAGTGTAATGAAATCGGTTTTTTTACTTCAACATGGTTATGAGATGGATAAAATTGAGGAAACTAAGATTATAGGGATTTTTTCTTCAAAAGAAATTGCGGAACAGGCGCTAATAAAGCATAAATCATTACCTGGTTTTAAGGATTATCCAGATTCATTTTTTATTGATGAATACACGCTCGACAAGAGTTATTGGGAAGAAGGATTCTAGTTTTGAACTGGTTACCAAGTATTGAGTAGCTAGTTTTTATTTAACATAATGGCAGCAAAGATAGGAGAACGATCACTATGTCTATTTAAGGAGCTAATGTTTTGAGAATAATAAAAAGTAAAGTAAATGATAGAATGAATATGTTAACGATAACGGACATTAATGTTGAGGATCATCAATCTATGCAAACATTAGAAACTATAATAAAAACACTTACGAAGGGCGATGCGTATTATTTTCATTTTAAACGAGAAGATTACGATTTTTTAACTGATGAAGAAATAAAGGTGTATAGGCGTGATGTATCAAAGTACTTTAATAAACATGGAATGTATGAAGTGAAAACAAAATTGGATGAGGGAAGATTTGAAAGCATTGCTTATTTGCCTATAGATGAAGATACTTACAGTCAAATACCAAGCTTGTGGAAGTATTTCTATAGTATTCTTTTCTTTACTCCTAAAGGCTTATATAGCTGGGAAGAATATAGAATACATTATGAAAAAGCTGTAAGTCAAAAATATGCAATAAATATAATAGAAAATAAATACTCAGATTCAGTGTTTATTAAAGGTCATGATGGGGACAATTTAATTTTTGTTTATAATAATGATTATAATCAAGATTTAATTAAAGAGATAGAGAATATTGTTTAAATGTTGTAACACAGTTTTGGAGGAAGCAAGGGGAGCATATCAGAATTCTCTTGCTTCCTTTTTCGCAATATGCCCGGCATCGGTTCAACCTAAAGGGTGAAGTCCCGAGTGCGGGTGGATAGTGCCAAGCACATACTCAAGAAAAAGGGTGCTTCTAGTCATACTATCAGAAATAGTCGGATGCTAAAAACAAAGGAGTAAATATGCGGAGAAATAATTTAGTATATTATGCAATTTTCAGTTATGACGATGATGGTATATCGATATACTTTCCAGATTTACCCGGTTGTATATCCTGCGGTTATACAACTGAGGAGGCTATGAGGATGGCTAAAGATGCATTAGAACTTTACCTTGAGGGTATACCGGAAAATATGCTTCCTATGCCAAGTAAGTTAAATGAAATCAAAACTAATTCACCAAATGAAAGAGTTGTTCCCATTAAAGTTCAATTTTATAAATAAAGGATATAGGATAAGTTGGGATAATCCTATTGAAGATTTTGTTGTATATGCCAATTAAAAGTAAATGGATCATATCATATGACCTTAATAATAATCTTTTTGAGAAAGCTAAAGTAAAATAAAGGAGGAATCATGAATTTAAATATATTAGAAGAAAGTATTGAAAATAATGACTTTGAGCATGCTTTAAGTATTATAGCTGAGATTGGAAGAAATAAATATAAAGAAGCGGTTCCGGTTTTAATTAAATATCTTCAAAGTACAGATAATAATACATTGAGAAATGAAATTGCTATGGCATTGTCGGATATCGGTAGTGCGGAAGCTGTTGAACCAATAGTTAATATGATAAGGAACCCCAAAACAATGGGAAATAGGGGAACTTTATTGTATGCTTTAGAAGCATTTGATTATTCAGAATATCTCGAATTATTTATTGATTTATTGTTAAACGAAGATAATTTTGAAGTGAGCAGACAGGCGTTATTATTAGTTGAATCTATTGTAAAGGATATACCAAATGAAATAAAGCAAGAATACGTCGGAAAAATAACAGGAGAAATTGAAAGTTTGCAGGACAAAATTGATTTCCTATCGGAGTCATTAGATGTATTGATGATGGAGTGATGTATTTATAATTTCTATGGTAAAACTTAATTTACTTTATGCGTCAATCTATATAACTAAATCCCCTGCACGTGTTATATAAGTGTGTTAAATCATCCATACAAGTAAAGAAAAATTATTTTTCTCGAGACTGCTATATGAAATATAAAATGGCCGTGTTACGAATAAAATTTAAATAAATATAAAATTTTCTTTCCACTTATAAGGATGTGATAAGGGTGCAACATAACGAGTTTCATACCGTTCGGGGGTATCAACTGCTGAAGCAGGAAGAAAAGCTTCTGACTTCTGCTATGGAAGATTATCTGGAAATGATCTACAGAAACATCCAGAAAGAAAGATATATGCGCATTAACACGCTTTCGGAGCTGCTCAATGTAAAGCCTTCGTCTGCCACCAAGATGGTCCAGAAGCTCACAGAACTGGGGTTGCTGGATTATAAGAAGTATGGCATTATCTTTTTGACCGAAAGCGGGAAAAACTTAGGTAAATTCCTTCTGGAACGGCACAATATCATTGAAAAATTCCTTGAAAGCATGGGGATCAATGAGAATCTGTTGATAGAAACAGAATTGATCGAGCATAACGTGAGCGCCAATACGCTGAAAAGTATCGATCAGTTAAATAAATTTTTTGAGGCGCATCCGGAAGTTGTTAAAGAGTTTGAGAAATTCAAAACAGCAGGCTATTCCACTGAGGACCCTCTCCCGACGGAATAGCCTTTGACTCTGTTATGCACCGATAAAGAAACTTGCTATTGCAAGAATTATGATCAAAGCACCGGTAATGCCTTTTGCAATGCCTTTCATTTTTATACACCTCTTTTTCGTTCACTGTAAACAATATTTATTTAAGTACATAAGCCATGAGAAAAAGATTTTCCTATGGCTAATATATGAATGGTTGACAGAATGTGTTCCATTAATTCTTTTCCAGCAGGAGGAAAATGCCTGGCGGAAAAGATTCCCAGGGCCTTATGGTTGAAATGGAATATTAGCAGAGCACCAAGAGCCGCACGAGACTCATCCATAAAGCCTCATGCGATTCCTGGTCGCAGAAAAGCATGTTGAATTCATCATTGACAGTGGCATAATGAACTGCTAGAATATAGACATAAACAAAACGTTTCGCGCTGGGGGATGGTTTACATAGCGGCAACAATAAAAGATGTGGCAAAATATACCGGTTTATCCATTGCTACCATATCCAAGTACATCAATGGTGGGAATGTGCTGGAGCAGAACAGGGTACGGATCGAGGCGGCGATAAAAGCCCTTGATTTCAAGGTCAATGAAATTGCCAGGGGTCTGAAAACCAATAAAACCATGACCATTGGCGTGCTGATTCCAAGCCTTGAAAGCATTTTTTTCACAACCATTGTTTCCTATATCGAGAACATACTATTACAAAATGGGTACAGCACCATTATTTCCGATTACAGGCAGGATTCCGACCTGGAGAACAGTAAATTCGATTTTCTTATCAATAAAGCCGTAGACGGTATTATCGTAATGCCTTTGGGCATTGATGAAGACAGGATTGCAAAGGCTCTTGAAAGGAACGTCCCGGTGGTATTGATTGACCGGGCCATCAAGGGGCTGGACTGTGATGTGGTGCTGGTAGATAATCTGAATGCTTCCTATAATGCAGTGGAGCACCTGATTACAAAAGGACACAAAAGGGTTGGCATTATTTGTGGGCCCCAGAACATTTATACGGCGCAAGAGCGTTTGACAGGGTATTTCAGGGTATATGAGGATTATCACCTTCAGGTAGACGAGAGACTTATAAAATACGGGGATTATGAAGTAGAGAGCGGCTATCGGCTTCTAAATGAACTGTTGGACAGCTCGAATCCTCCAACGGCAGTGTTTGTTACCAATTACGAGATGACCCTGGGAGCCATTATGGCTCTCAATGAAAGGAATATAAAAGTTCCGGAGGAACTTTCCTTTATCGGATTCGACAACATACAACTGGCAAAGGTAGTTAAACCCTCCCTGTCTGTTGTGGTGCAGCCCATGCAGCAAATTGGGGAGGCTGCGGCCAATGTACTGTTAAAAAGGTTGAAGGGGGACATGAGCAATTCACCTGCCATGTTCAGGCTAAAGACGGAATTGCTGCAGAATGCCTCTGTTTCTGAGGTGTCCGGATAATGGGTGAATTGGACTGTGATGCCAAAGATCAAACTTATTAGCTATTAAAGCTAAACGTTTAGCTTTATATAAAAAACAATAACAAAACGATTAAAAGTTGACAGGGCATAGCCCGGAAAGGAAGGATTTTATGTTAAAAGGAGTTCCACCGATTATTTCTCCGGAATTGATAAAAATACTCATGGAAATGGGGCATGGCGATGAGATCGTATTAGCGGACGGGAATTTTCCCTCTGCCAGTTGTGCTGAGCGCCTGGTGCGCTGCGATGGCCATGACATCCCGGAATTGTTGGATGCGGTCCTTAAATTTTTCCCGCTGGATACATATTCCGAGGCACCGGTTTCATTGATGGCGGTTGTGCCTGGAGATACTGTGAAGCCCGTCATTTGGGATGAGTATAAAAAGATCGTTGAAAGTCACGAAAGCGTAGCCAATAAAATCGAGTTTGTTGAAAGGTTTGCTTTCTATGAAAGGGCGAAAAAAGCATATGCCGTAGTGGCTACCGGGGAAAAGGCTCTCTACGCCAATATCATTTTGAAAAAGGGAGTTGTGGTGGAGTAATGATAACCAGGGGGACGTATTTTCAGAATAGTGAGGGTCGACCCATCGTTTATGGAGAAGTTGAGGTCTATAACACACCGCGCAGACGCTTGCGGGGTGAAGAGGAGAAGGAAGGTATTCTCTGTGAGACGGTATGTACCGGGTTCTGCGGTACGGATTTCGAACTCATGCACATGGGACAAAGAGGGGAATTGGGACCGAAATTTCCGGCAGGAACCCAGCGCCTCATTAATGGGCATGAAGGTATTGTCTATGTACCTTCTGAAAATCGTTTTGCCATCGTGTTGATCCGTGGAGGAAACTCTTTTGATCCTACCCGGTACATGGATGACGAAACCTACTTCGAATATGGCTGTGACCAAGCAGATGGACTCATGGTAGAAGAGAATTACTATCATCCGGATATGCTCCTTAAAATACCGGAAAAGCATATGCAGGGAACGCAGCTGCCCCTGTCCCTGGCAAAAAAGCTGGTATTCGCAGACCCTTATGCCTGCATGATTTTCCAGTTGGAGAGGATGGAAGACCTGGGGTCGGCACAAAACTTCCGGCTGGAGATGGCGAAGCACAAGTGCCCGGAAGCGGAGGCACGGGCCATTGCAAAGGAGAATATTTTCAGCAGGGTGGTAATCTTCGGTTTAGGGACTACGGGGATGTTTATGGGGGATTTGATCCGCCGGAGTTATCCCGGGGCACAGATTCTATTTGTCTCCCGGAGCAGGCCGGAAGACCCGAAGGTCCAGTTTGCCGTAACAAAGGTGAAAGCGGAATACGTGGAAAGCAATTTTGATACGGAAGCGGAGCTGGCGGATGAAATCGTCGGGAGACTGGGAGGAAAGGCGACTGTATTTATCGGTTGTTCCGGGGCCACTGTAGAGCATCGCATTGCTTTCGAGCATAATGTCCTGGGCAATAACGGCATTTACAACAGCTTCTCCCTTGGACCTGTGATTTCTTTTAAAACCATGCCCTTTGGCTTTAAAAACCACCTGGTTTTCGGGTCCATCAATTTTAGACAGGACCATATGGAAAAAGCCATCGAAATGCTTTGTGAATCGGATTATGATAAAATCGTGGAACTGGTGGATTTGGAGGATTTGAAACGGGACCCTAAAGGATTGTATGAAAACAGGATTTATGCAAAGGGGGCACCCTTAAAGACCATGGCAATCTGGAAAGAGAACTATATAGACAGGAATAGGTAGAAGGGGGGAAGCAGCAATGAACAAAATGAAGGTTGTATATATAGAGGAGCCCGGAAGGATACAAATCGCGGAACGGGAAATCCCTGTACCCAAACCCGGAGAGGTGCTGTTGAAAGTTAAATACTGCGGCATCTGCGGTTCCGATGTAGCTACTTATACAGGAAACCAACCTTTTACCACCTATCCCAGAATACCGGGACACGAATTTTCAGCAGAAGTTGTAGAAGTGAATGGTGAGGCTCCTCACCTGAGGCCTGGCAGCATCGTTACCGCCAACCCCTATTTTAACTGTGGGCAGTGCTACTCCTGTAAAAAGGGAAAGGTAAATTGCTGTCAGGATAATCAGACCATGGGAGTACAAAGGGACGGCTCCTTTGCTGAATATATCACCATGCCCATGGAAAGAGTTATGGATGGAAAGGGGCTGCCGGCGGACCTTTTGGCTCTGGTAGAGCCTTTCTCCATCAGTTATCATGCCGTGAAAAGAGGGGAAGTAAAGGATTCCGATACGGTTCTCGTCATCGGGGCAGGTCCCATCGGCATTTTTGCCATGATGGCTGCCAAGCTGTGCGGTGCTACCGTTTATATCACCGATGTTTTGGATAAGAGGCTTCAAATGGCCTTGGAATTAGGTGCGGACGGGGTTATCAACTCCGGCAGCGAAAATCTAAAGGAGAAGGTCATGGAATTGACACAGGGAAACGGCATGGATGTATGTATCGAGGCGGCAGGACTTCCCCAGACCTTCCTCAACTGTATTGACAGCGTATGTTTCACCGGAAAACTTATTCTCATCGGAAATGGAAAACGGGAGACCACTTTTAACCACTCCATGCTGTTAAAGAAGGAATTGACCGTGTATGGCTCCCGAAACAGCCTGAATGATTTCGAACCCATTATCCGGCTTATTCATGCCGGAAAGCTGGATTTAAAGAAGATTGTAACGGATGTTTACCCGTTGGATGGCGTTATCGATGCCTATGAAGCGCTAAAATCCAATGACGGCTCAAAGGCTAAGGTATTGGTCAGATTTTAGGTGCCGGGAGGAAGTATATGTCGTATCGAATCATTGATACCCATTCCCATTTATGGGAGGAGCTGCGCGGAGAGGTGGAAGGCTATCCGGTACGCAGCCTGGGAGGCGGCCGTGCTACATTTTACGGAGGCATCAAACAGATGATGCCTCCCTATATGACGGATGGAAGAAATACCGTGGAGATGTTTCTGTCTAATATGGATTATGCAGGGGTCTCAGGTGCTGTGGTAACACAGGAGTATATTGACGGAGAGCAGAATGGCTACCTGCTTTCCGTCAAGCAGAAGTACCCCCAAAGGTTTAAAATCTGCGGCTTGGCTGAATTCAGGGAACCCGGCTTCCTTCCGCAGGTGGAAAAGCTTATCGAACAGGGCTTTGACGGAATTAAAATACCTGCCCAGCGGCTTGTACCGCTGCCGGAGAGGGTATATCTGACGAATCCGGAGATGATGCAATGCTTTGCATTGATGGAGAAAAACAATGTGATTCTCTCCATCGACCTGGCGGAGGGGGATGCTCAAACCGGTGAAATGGAAGAGGTGATTCAAGCGCATCCTGGTCTGAAGGTTGCCATCGGTCATTTCGGGATGGCGAATCGTCCTAAATGGAAGAACCAGATTCAACTGGCGAGATACGAAAATGTCAGGATTGAATCCGGTGGGATCACATGGCTGTATCATAATGAATTCTATCCTTACCGTGGGGCTGTGAGGGCCATTAAAGAGGCGGCGGAAATGGTAGGAATGGAAAAACTGATGTGGGGTTCGGATTATCCCCGGACCATGACAGCTATAACCTATAAAATGTCCTTTGATTTTGTTGCTGCCACAGAAGAGTTGACATCAAAGGAGAAGGCATTGTTTTTGGGCGAGAATGCTTTTCAATTTTACGGGTTTTGTGAACTGCCCGGAGCGGAAGCCATCAAAAACATGGTGGAGGATTAGTAGAAAGCCATTTCCAGGATTATAATTCTGTCGGTACAAAATGTTGTCCCCTGTGTTAAAATGATTATAATAACCATGGAGAAGCATGAGGATGATGGAGGAAGTCAAAGCCAATGCAAAAGCTTTTAAACTTTGCCGATTACTCTCCTGTTATAGAGGGGAATCGGCATAGCCCGGAACAACTTTCCGCCTTTCTACAAAAGCACAGGCTGGATGGAGTGGAGCTCATCCAGCATAACCGGTTTATGCCCTGGGACCCCCAAAGGATTCCGGCAGAGCAGATAAAAGGATTGCACATGCAGTTTTGGCCCACCTGGCTGGACTTCTGGAAGGGAGATATGGAAGAGGTTCTGCGGCAGTTTGGAACAAAAGAAGCTTGTAGGGAGTATTACGGCGGAGAAACAAGAGACGCATTGGTGGAGTACTATCGGAAGGAAATTGAGATAGCACGTAAAATCGGAGTTAAATACATAGTATTCCATGTAAGTCATGTAGAAGTAGAACATTGCTTTAGCTGCCAATTTTCCTACAGTGATGAGGAAGTCGCGGATGCCTTCATTCAAATGTTGAATGAGGTGCTGGAAGGTGTAGAGGCAGAATTTGATTTGCTATTGGAGAACCAATGGTGGCCCGGACTTACCTTGCTGGACCGGCAGATTGCCCACAGGCTGGTGCGGGGGATTCGGTATCCTCGAACGGGGTTTGTGCTGGACATCGGGCATATGATGAATACCAACCACCAGTTGAAGTCGGAAGAGGAAGCGGTGGACTATATCCTGAAGACACTGCACCGTTTAGAGGATATGGCACTGTTTATAAAAGGCATTCACCTGAACAGTTCCCTTTCAGGTGAGTATGTAGAAAAGGTGATCAGGGAGGAAAGACCTCTGGAAGCGAGGGAGTTCTTTGACTGGTACAATCAAGCCTGCTGGCATATTGCGGAGATCGACCGGCACAAACCTTTTTTACACAAATCCATTCAACGGGTAATACGCTATGTGAAGCCAAGTTATCTGGTTTACGAATTCAGAGCTGATTCACTGCAGGATTTGGAGCACTATATAAAATTGCAAAATGATGTATTGGACGGGTGGTAAAGAGAATCGATAAAGCCCACAGCTCGAGCTGTGGGCTTTATCGATTCTCGGGGAAAGAGGAAATAAATATTGTTTCCTTGTTAAGAGTCTGTGGAAACGTGAATAAGTCTAAGTTTTAGTAGCAGCGGCAGGAGAATTCCCCTCACGGGCACTGATCCAAACTCAGGTATGCATACGGGATTTGTTTATTCCTTCAAAAAGTGGTAGGATTCTTACTGGACTTAGTTATAAATTTAACAAGCTTTGAGGGAGTGGTAGGGTTGAAATTGTTACGGCAGATATTACTTGTACTAGCGATTTGTTTTGTAGGGGAAGTGTTTCATAAATTACTTCGAATACCGATCCCAGGAAGTGTTATAGGCATGCTTATTCTTTTCATATGCCTTTGTACCGGTGTAATAAAGGTAGAAATGCTTACGGAAATTACGGGGTTTTTGATGGACCACCTGGCGTTTTTCTTTATCCCGGCAGGTGTAAGCCTCCTTGCCTATTTGGATATATTGAATGCCAATATTACGGCGATCTTCGGGATTTCGCTGATCACTACCGTTTTGGTTCTGACGGTTACAGGGCATACGGTTCAGTTGTTTAAAGGAGGACGAAAATCGTGAGAGAATTACTGGAGATGCCTGCTTTCCAGGTCTTGATTTCTATTCTGGCCTATGAAACAGGACTTTTTATATACAGGAAAACGAAGATTTCGCTTTTTAACCCCTTGCTGATTGGGATCCTTTTGGTCATGGGATTTATTATGAAGGCTGGAATCAGTCTGGACACCTACAACAAGGGAGGCAATCTCATTTCTTTTTTTCTGGGACCGGCAACGGTTATTCTGGCAGTTCCGCTCTATAAACAGCTGGATTCGCTGAAAAAAGAGTTTATACCCATTATGGCAGGTGTATTGACAGGATGCATCACCACGGTTTTCAGCGTGCGTTTCCTCTCGGCACGCATGGGGCTGTCTAAAGAACTGCAAGAGTCCCTGATTCCCAAATCCATTACAACACCCATTGGAATCGAGCTCTCAAAACAATTGGGAGGCATTCCTGCCGTAACGGTTGCCGCCATCCTTATCACCGGTATTTTTGGCGCTGTGATTGGTCCGGGTGTGTGTAAACTCCTTCGGATTACTGACAAAACTGCGACGGGAATTGCCATAGGAACCTCCTCTCATGCTGTGGGCACGACAAAAGCTGTCGAACTGGGGGAGAAAGAGGGGGCCATGAGTGGATTGGCCATCGGAGTTGCGGGACTCTTTACCGTTTTGCTGGTCTCCGTTTTCGGAAGATTTCTGTAGAGGTTATGATAATATAAAACTCCCCGGAGCGCTGCCTGCTGAGGCAGTACCCTGGGGAGTGACTGAGGGGTAGTGGCCTATTGGCCGCAGCGCTCTAAAATCTGAATTCCAAAGGGCTTGAGGCTGATGATCTCTTCCGTTGCCTGTTGGCCGGATAGTACATTTATATATTTGTTTTTGTCCAGAGGTACACATTTTTCCTCTTGGGTGAAATTCATCAGGAAAATGAAGCTGTTTTGTCCATTGGAACGCACCTGTGCCGTTACGCCTTCCGGCAATTCTGCATCAAGAGCGCGCTTTATGCTGGATTTCTCCAGCAACCGGCCGTAAAAGTCGGAGAGGAAATCATCTCCGGTTCTGGCAGCGATATAATAAGCATTTCCGTTTCCGAACCGATTGACTGTCAGTGCCGGCATGCCTGCATAGAAATCACTTTTATAGGTAGCCAGTACTTCTGCTGTTTCCGCATGAATTACATCACAGTAGATTCCTGCTTCGTATTCTCCTGAGAGTCCCAGACTGTTTTTTCCCTCTACTACGATATGGTTGATATCTCCGTCATATAGGGAATCCATCTCTTCCGACCAAATCCCGGTAACTTTGCGAAGAGGGCCGGGGAAACCGCCGAGGAAGCAGAGGTCGTTCTCGTCTGCCAGGCCGCTCCAGTAGGTGGTTACGAAAGTACCGCCCGATTCAACGAACTTTTCAATCCTCTCGGCAACATCGGGTCGCAGCATGTAAAGCATCGGAGCAACCAGAAGTTTATACTTTGAGAAATCGCTGTCCATATCAATAATATCAACAGGGACTCCGCGCTTCCAAAAGGCTCTGTAGTGGCTTTCGCATACCTGCTGGTAATCCTTTTTATCCTTGCGGAGCGCCTGTGCATCTTCAATAGCCCAACGGTTTTCCCAGTCGTAGAGGATGGCTGCATCAGGACGCACCGTAGTTCCAATAACCCGGTCCAGTTTTTCCAGGACATGCCCCACTTCTGCCACCTCGCGGAATACCCGTGTATTTTCATGACCGCAGTGGTCCACCACTGCACCATGAAATTTTTCCGACGAACCGCGGCTTTTTCTCCATTGGAAATATTGCACGGTATCCGAACCGTGGGCTACGGCCTGGATAGAGGAGAGCAGGTGCATACCCGGACGCTTCAGTTTGTTTACCTGGTGCCAGTTGGTAAGGCTGGGTGTGCTCTCCATGAGCATAAAGGGTTTACCGCCCTTCAGGGATCGGTTGATGTCATGTACAAAGGAGATCCCGGCTGCCAGTTCATGGTCCTTACGGTTGCCGTGCCAGGTAGGGTAGTTATCCCAGGAGATTACGTCCAGTTCGCCGGCGAATTTCCAGTAATTCAATCCTGGATACGTTCCCATGAAGTTTGTGGTAACGGGGATATCCGGAGTCAATTCGCGCAGGGGTTGGATCTCATGCTTCATGAAGTCTGCGGTTTGATGGGTTACAAAACGTTTCCAGTCAAGGTTGAGTGCATGCACCAAGGTTTCACCCTGGGGAGCAGGGGACTCGATCTGGGACCAGTCGTTGTAGGTGTGGCTCCAGAAGGAATTCCACCAGGCGCGGTTCAATTGATCCAGATCATTGTTGTACTTTTGCTTCAGCCAAAGGCGGAAGGCTTCCTGGCATAAATCACAGTGACACTCTCCGCCATATTCGTTGGAAATATGCCACACCAGCAAGGCTGGGTGGTCTTTATACCGTTCTGCCAGCTTTCGGTTGATGCGGGAGGCTTTTTCCCGGTAAACGGGGGACGTATAGCAGTGGTTATGCCGTGCACCGTGAAGGTTCCTTACACGATTCGATTGTACGCGCAGCACCTCCGGGTACTTTTGGGACATCCAGGCAGGCCGGGCACCGGTGGGGGTTGAGAGAACAGCAAAGGCCCCATTGGCAGTGAGCTTATCCATAATGGTATCAAGCCATCCGAATTCGAATCTGCCTTCTTCCGGTTCCAGGGCGGACCAGGCAAAGATGCCTACGCTCATGGTGTTGCAATGAGCCAGCTTCATGAGGCGCATATCCTCATCCCATATTTCAGGGGTATCTTTCCATTGGTCCGGGTTATAGTCGCCGCCATGGAGAAAATGAGGGTATTTGGGATTGATGGGAGGGTATTGATCTATCATTGGGTGTGCTCCTTTCATACGAATATATCAATATTGTATAACCCTTGCAGAGCAGTTTCAATCACAGGATATTCATATTAATATAAATATATGAATAAATAGAGATGTTTTTTGGTTTATCCGCGAATCTGTTGTATAATAAGGGTTGTGAAACAGGATTCTAATAGCCAAAGAAAAGGAGTATCCAATATGGAATGTAGAGCCGGTTGTGCAGCTTGCTGTATTGTTGTGTCCATATCCTCTCCCGTACCGGGAATGCCAAAGGGTAAGCCGGCAGGTGTCCGGTGTGCCCAGCTTACCCAGGAGAACAAATGTAAATTATTTGGAAAGCCGGAGAGGCCCCCTGTATGCGTAAGTTTACAACCAACGGAAGAAATGTGCGGTACAACGTCGGAGCATGCCAATTCTTACCTGGCAGCCCTCGAGGAGGCTACAAAGCCGGATCACATATAAAAAACCATGACAGGCGCATCTTTTTGTAGTAAAATGTTTTAATTGGTGCAAATTGAGTGATGTTCCATTGCTAAAGGGCTTTGCGGGCATGTAAAAGGAGGATACGGAGAAGCTATATAAAAAATGCAGAAATATTCATCCCATCGCCGGGTGTAATTTGTTCGAAAGGATGCAAATTTCCGGCGGCGATAAACGAAGTAAATCAATGAAACCATACGATAGGAAAGGAATATATTCATGGATGCAAGAAAAAGAAATATAATCGTTGCCATTATGGTGGCAATGTTTCTCGGCGCGGTGGAAGGGACCATTGTAACCACAGCAGTACCGACGATCGCAAGGGAACTGAGCGGATTCGAAATGATTAGCTGGGTTTTCTCCCTGTATCTGCTGACGTCGGCCATTTCCACGCCCATATATGGAAAACTGTCGGATTTGTACGGAAGGAAAAATACACTTTCCGTCGGTATCCTTATTTTTTTATTGGGAAGTTCCCTCTGCGGGTTGTCCCAAAACATGTACCAGTTGATCGGATTCCGTGCACTGCAGGGATTGGGTGCGGGAGCCATATTTACGGTGACCTATACCATTGTAGGTGATGTTTTCAGTCTTGAGGAAAGGGCAAGAGTTCAGGGCTGGGTCAGTTCGGTGTGGGGAGTTGCCAGCCTGGCGGGACCTTTTTTAGGCGGTTTTCTTATTGACACGCTCTCCTGGCACTGGATTTTCTATATCAACATACCCTTTGGGATACTGTCCATCCTGCTTCTCCAGCGGAATCTCCAGGAGAATTTCGAGAGGAAAAAGCACAAAATCGACTATGCGGGTACGCTGGTACTATCCGGTGCCATTATTCTGCTTTTGCTGGGGGTCCTGACAGGAGGAAAAGGCAGCAGCTTGCTTTCACCAAAGATGCTGACCCTTTTAGGAGGAGGACTTGCACTATTCGTTGCTTTTTACTTTATAGAAAAGAGGGCGGTAGAACCCATTGTTCCTTTTGAGGTTTTTACAAAAACCAATACTATTGTGAATATAATCAGCTTTATGGCTTCTGCGATTTTGATCGGAGCAGACGTATATATGCCCATTTACATACAGAATGTTTTGGGATATGGAGCAACCTTGTCGGGACTCAGCATGGCGCCTATGTCCATTTCATGGCTTTTGTCTTCCGTTATTTTAGGCAAAGCCATCCCAAAATACGGAGAACGGGTGGTCATCGGGTTCTCAGCGTTGATTCTGGCGGTTAGCAGTGCTCTTTTGCCTACCTTGGGTGTTCAGTCGTCGCTGTTCATGGTCATTACCTATGCTTTTATTATGGGATTCGGCTTTGGTGGAGCCTTTACGACATTAACCATTGTAGTACAGGCGTCTGTGGATTATACAAAAAGAGGTGCGGCAACTGCTTCCAATGCTTTGATCCGTACGGTGGGACAGACCATAGCTGTCAGTGTTTTTGGAAGTTTGCTCAATGCGAATATCGTCCGGTATTTCAATAACCGGGGGATCTTTGGAGTGAACCCGGATAGTTTGTATTCTTCCTCGGATGTAAATAATGCCCTTCCGCTGGAGTACATACGAGGCTCCCTGAATTCGGGGCTGCATGTTGTGTTTTTTGTGCTTATTGCTCTTGCTGTTTTATGTACGGTTCTCTCCGTTACTCTTAGCAACGGATTGAAGGAAGCGCCCCAAAATAATGAAGCAGGGTGATTTTTAAAAAGGAAAGAATTCGTGACAAACTAAAGCAAATTTTAGAACCGTAAATTTTCATGTATAGTGACGGGCATAATAACTCATGGAAAGGAGTGTTGTTATGCCGGATATTAGAATGACCCTTCGACATATTGTTTTTGAGGAGGATCTTTTGCAGCTTCGAAACAATCTGAAAGATTTGGCTCCTGGGGATGAAATCAGCATACGGATGGAAGCAGAAGATGCACACCAGGCGGGCAAGATCACGGATGAACTGGCAAGGCAGGGATTCGATTATCAGCCGCGCGGAGAAGATGGACATAATTATTTTATCATTGCTAAGAAAAAAAAGTAGTCTTTTATTAAAAGTCCTCAAGGAAAAACCTATGAGGACTTTTATGTCGGGGAATAATAAGTTGCTGCGAGGCCTAACGGATGAAAAGCAAGTAATATTTCCCCCGGATGTGCCTGAGGTTGAAACGAAATTGCCGGTTTTGTATAGATTCGTTGGGAGTATACAAAATAAAGCATACATTTTATACCAAAAGTGAATATTTATATTGAAACAAGCTCTAATATTTTATATAGTATATTATGGAGTTAATTGATGCATACTGCAATCAAAACTACCGAATACTACATATGAACGGGAGGAAAAAACACATGGCAAAAAGACTTTTAT
Source organism: Bacillota bacterium (assembly GCA_023419605.1). Lineage (GTDB taxonomy): Bacteria > Bacillota > Clostridia > Acetivibrionales > JAEZXR01 > JAEZXR01. The sequence continues at coordinate 80,756 of JAEZXR010000086.1, forward strand.
CATTAGCGCTTGCATCAGTAATGGTTGCTACGCTGGTTTCAGGTTGTGGAACCAGTACGGGCGGCGCAGGTGGCAAACTGAAACTTGGTATGGTAACCGATGCTGGAACCATTGACGACAAATCCTTCAATCAAGGTGCTTGGGAGGGTGTTAAAAAGGCAGCCACTGAGTTTAAGCTGGATGAAAAGAAGGACATCAAATACCTAAAACCGGCAGGTCAGACGGAAGCCGACTATTCTAAGGAAATTGCAAACCTTAATGATGCTGGGTATAAGTTCATTGTATGCCCTGGCTTCAAGTTCGAAACTGCTGTGTTTAAAGCACAAGACAAATATCCGAATTCAAAATTTGTTATCATTGATGGTACACCTCATTCCGAGGAAAAAGATGCAAAACCGGTTGTAAAGCCTAATACGGTTTCAATATTCTATGCTGAACACGAAGCTGGTTACCTGGCTGGTGTAGCTGCTGCACTTCAATTGAAGGAAGCCGAGATGGGTTATATTGGTGGTATGGAGATTCCCGCAGTTCAGAAGTTCAACTGGGGATTCCAGCAGGGCATCAAGTATGCAAATGAAAAACTGGGTACCAAGATTACACTAAAACCTGAAAATGTGGTTTATCAGGGAACCTTTGATAATGCAGCAGCAGGCCAACAACTGGCAGCTCAAATGTATGACAAGGGCGTAAAAGCGATCTTCTGTGCAGCAGGAGGAACTGGCGTAGGAGCTATAAAAGAAGCAATGACGCGCGCCAAAGCTGGAAAACAGGTATGGATCATCGGTGTTGATGTTGATCAGTATGCTGAGGGTATTTATGATGGGCAGAAGTCAGTTATTCTTACCTCTGCAATGAAGAAGATTCAGGAATCCGTGTTCCAAGTGATTAAGGATGAAAAGGAAGGAAAGTTCCCAGGCGGACAAACTCTGATATTTGATGCAAAGAACAATGGAGTAGGGATTCCGGATAAGAATCCAAACTTAACTGATGACACCAAGAACAAGGTGGATGATGTTTATAAGAAGATTCAATCCGGTGAAATCAAAGTATCCGCAGAGAGAGGAAGTCTTATTAAGTAAGAGAATTGAAGATTTGGAAAGAGGCGGGTATTCCGTCTTTTTCTTTAAAGTCGATAGTTTTTGGCCAAAATCAGGTACACTCGATGTGTGCCTGTTTTTGGTTTAGGATTCATAAATTATATTTTACTCCAAACAAAGTGAGGAGGAGATTTAATGGAATATGTCGTGGAGATGCTTAACATACGTAAGGAGTTCCCAGGCATTATAGCTAATGATAACATAACGTTAAGCCTCAAAAAAGGGGAAATACATGCCCTGCTGGGAGAAAACGGCGCAGGGAAGTCCACACTCATGAGCATACTCTTCGGAATGTACCAGCCTGACAGTGGAACTATACGCATGCACGAAAAAGAGGTGCGAATAGCCAATCCTAATGTTGCGAATAAACTGGGGATCGGAATGGTGCACCAGCACTTCAAGCTCGTTCACAATTTTACCGTTACGGAAAATATTATCCTTGGCATGGAGGCCGGGACATTTGTGAACGTGAAATTGGCAGCCCAACGCATCAAGAGCCTATCGGAGCGGTATGGACTGAATGTGGACCCCAATGCTAAAATTGAGGACATATCGGTGGGGATGCAGCAGCGCGTTGAGATACTGAAGATGCTTTATCGTGATGCGGAGGTGTTAATTTTCGATGAACCCACTGCTGTATTGACTCCGCAGGAAATTCAGGAACTCATGAAGATCATGAAGAGCCTTGTAGCTGAAGGCAAATCCATTATCATCATAACCCATAAACTTAAGGAGATCAAAGCTGTTGCAGACCGATGTACGGTAATCCGCCGCGGTAAGATGATCGGTACGGTGGAAGTTGCATCTACCAGCGAGGCACAAATGGCCGAGATGATGGTAGGCCGTCAAGTATCCTTTAAAGTGGATAAGCAGCCGCAGGAGCCAGGTGAGACCATTGTAAAGGTAGAAGACCTCTCTGTTTTAAGCAGCCGTAAAGTTTTAGGGCTTAAGAAGTTTTCGCTGGAAATACGAGCAGGTGAGATTGTGGGTATTGCCGGTGTTGAGGGCAATGGGCAGTCGGAACTGGTAGAGGCTATCACCGGTCTTCGACGTGCCGAGTCAGGAAGAATTTACTTGAAGGGAAAGGACATAACGACATTGCCGGTACGCTCACGGATCAACGAAGGAATTGCCCATATTCCGGAAGACCGTCATAAGCGAGGGCTGGTACTGGACTATACCATGGAGGAAAATATGGTAATTGAGGTCTATGACCGTCAACCTTTCTCTAAAAATGGTTTGCTTAACCGTGATGCCATCCGGAATTATGCGGAAGATATCATGAAAAACTTCGATGTGCGTGCGGGACAGGGGAGTGAATCGAAAGCAAGGTCTCTTTCAGGAGGGAATCAGCAAAAGGCTATCATTGGCCGTGAGGTGGAATTGAATCCAGATCTGCTGATTGCTGTTCAGCCGACGCGTGGACTTGATGTTGGATCCATTGAGTATATTCATAAACGTTTGGTAGAGCAGCGGGATAAAGGCAAGGCAGTGCTGCTTGTGTCCCTTGAATTGGATGAAATACTCAATGTTTCCGACCGGATTGCTGTTATTAATGCTGGGGAGCTTGTAGGGATTGTTAATGCTGCTGAAACCAATGAAAATGAAATCGGCCTCATGATGGCCGGAATAAAAAAGGGGGGAAACACGTGAAGCTACCATACTCAAAAGGTTTGAATAAGGGAACTGTGGTTTCACTGCTTGCGGTTGTTCTAGGATTGCTTGGAGGAGCCGTGTTGATGCTAGTTACGGGCAACAACCCCTTTGAAGGTTACGCCTACCTGTTTCAAGGCGGGCTCATGAGCATTGAACGTATAGGGAATACATTGGCTACAGCTACACCGCTGATACTCACTGGCCTTTCGGTGGCTTTTGCTTTTAAGACGGGGCTGTTCAATATCGGAGCGGCAGGTCAAATGCTTTTTGGTGGTTTTTGCGCCACAGCGGTAGGACTTACATTGCAGTTGCCGAAACCCGCTCTTTTGACCGTAATGCTGATTGCTGCGATTCTTGGCGGGGCGCTTTGGGCCCTGATTCCTGGAATACTGAAAGCTAGGTTTAATGTTCATGAAGTGGTTTCAACCATTATGATGAATTGGATCGCTTACTGGACAGTTTATTATGCAGTACCGGCATATTTTAAGGGAGAGTTTTTGGAAACGGAATCCCGTTCAATCCCGGAAGCAGCTTCCTTGAGAGTTGGTTGGCTTTCCAGTATTTTCGGCGGGTCCTATATTAATTTGGGCCTATTTATCGCCATTATTGCAGTCGCTGTAATTGCCTTTATACTTAACAGGACAGTGATGGGCTATGAACTCAAAGCAGTGGGTTTCAACCGCCATGGAGCTGAATATGCAGGTATCAGCGTTAACCGCAGCATTATCTTGTCCATGATGATTGCAGGAGGGTTGGCCGGATTGGGGGGAGCTGCCCATTATATGGGAAATGCATTCAACATACAAATCGGTGTTTTACCCTCGCAGGGATTTGATGCCATCGCAGTTTCTCTGTTGGGGGCCAATTCTCCGCTAGGAGTACTGGGTGCTGCCATATTCTTCGGGATTCTGTACTCGGGAAGGGGCTACATGAATGCTATGACCAATATCCCTCCGGAAATTGCCGATACTATTATTGCCACCATTATCTATTTTGCAGCAACAAGTATACTAATTGAAAGAGTTTTAGATAGGTTCCAACGAAGAAAGAGAGGTGCATAACCGGATGTGGACCATTATACAACAAATTTTTCCTTATGCGGTAGCCTACACAATCCCCCTTCTGATTACAGCTCTGGGAGGCCTCTTTTCGGAGCGCAGCGGTGTTGTTAACATCGGTTTGGAGGGACTGATGATTGTTGGATCCTTTACGGGAGCACTGGTTATCTACACGTTAGCGCCGGTGTTACCGGCTGGAGTGGTATGGATCGGAATCCTCGCGGCGATGATTGCAGGTGCGCTATTCTCTCTTTTACATGCATTTGCTTCCATTAACTTAAACGCTAATCAGGTAATCAGTGGAACAGCCATCAATATGATTGCAGGCGCGCTGACTATATTTTTGGCTCGAAACATGACGGGCAGCGGACATGTCCGTGTAGCCGGCTTGGATCGCATGGATATTTGGGGACTTTCGTCCATTCCTGTTATTGGTAAACTTCTTTTTACTCAAACCTATGCTACCACCTGGTTGGTACTGCTTATCCTTGTGGTCAGTTGGATTGTTCTTTATAAAACTTCCTTTGGCTTGCGGCTTCGTGCCTGTGGTGAACATCCCCATGCTGCGGATTCGGCAGGGATCAACGTGTATCGGATACGCTATGTTGCAGTAATGATATCGGGAGCTTTTTCGGCACTCGGAGGTGTTACGATTCTGGTTACCTACTCCGGCGAGTTTACCGGGAGTGTTGCGGGACTTGGATTCCTCGCACTGGCTGCTCTTATCTTTGGGCAGTGGAAACCTATGGGTATTCTGGGAGCCACTTTGTTTTTCGGTGTTGCCAGTACCATTGCCAATGTTTCCCAGGTAGTTCCAGCTTTAGCCTCAATTCCGGGTATTATACTAAAGGTCTTCCCCTATGTGGTAACCTTAATTGCTCTGGTGCTGTTTTCTAAATCGTCACAGGCTCCACGAGCTTCCGGAGAACCCTTTGAACACGGAAAAAGATAAAAATAAAAAGGAAACAGGTTCCTGTGAACCTGTTTCCTTTTTACGTACTATTTCATTTCCTGAATAATAGACAACCCGGAGCTTGTACCGATTCTGTTAGCACCTGCTTCTACCATAGCCAATGCATCCTGCAGGTTCCGTACGCCGCCGGAAGCCTTTACGCCTATGTTATCACCCACGGTTTTACGCATGAGGGCAACATCAGCCGCAGTGGCACCGCCCGTTCCGAAGCCGGTGGAGGTCTTTACAAAATGAGCGCCTGCTTTTTTGGACAGTTCACAGGCCGTTACCTTTTCCTCATCCGTCAGGAAACAAGCCTCTATGATCACCTTTACCAATTTGCCCTGGGAGGCTTTTACCACCTGGGCGATATCATTTTCAACGTACTCCAGATTTCCTTCCTTAAGGGCACCGATGTTGATGACCATGTCGATTTCTTCAGCACCCTCTTCTACCGCTTGTTTCGTTTCAAAAACCTTGACTTCGGTTGTGTTGGCTCCGAGAGGAAACCCGATGACGGTACAGGTCTTTACTTCTGAGCCTTTTAATTCCTGTGCCGCCAGTTTGACAAACCAGGGATTAATGCAAACCGACGCAAATTTATTTTCCAGAGCTTCCTTGCAGAGCTGTAGTACTTGTTCCTTTGTAGCGACAGGCTTTAAAACGGTATGGTCAATCATGGCCGCCATTGTTTTCTGATCCAGTGTTTTCATTATGTATCCACCTTTCTTTTATCACATGGTATTATTTTACCATTATTATACGTTGGAGAATAGTTTGTCACTCAAATTTTTATTCTTTTTAAATACATCAGCGACCTTTACTTCACAATACAAGGATGCATTGTGAAATCAAACGCAACCATTGGTAATATTTAATTATGGAATCGACAAATCCTCGTATTCACAGATAACTAAATTGATGCTATAATTTGTAACAGAAATAATTCGCAGCTGATTCATAAAAGCTACAGTAGAGATAAATAGAGCAAAAAGCTATTTCCACAAAATTTAAGATTGTTGAGGACATATGTATGAAACAAGTGGCTGTTATAGGCATCGCGGGAGGAACAGGCTCAGGAAAGACGACGCTGGCCAGAAGATTGAAAGAGGACTTCGATGCGGATATTACCTTGCTTTGCCAGGATTACTACTATAAATCCTTTAACGGACTGTCCCATGAAGAAAAAATCAAGCTGAATTTTGATCATCCCCACGCTTTTGACAATGAGCTGTTGATAGAGCAGATAAAGCAGCTCAAAAGCCTGGAGTCCATTGAGAGACCCGTCTATTCCTTTGAAGAGTACGGCAGACTGGAGGAGGTGGTCTTAGAGGAGGCCAAACGGGTGGTTATCATTGAGGGCATCCTTATTTTTGAAAATCCTGCGCTTCGGGAACTGATGGATATAAAGGTTTTCGTAGATACGGACGCAGACATACGCTTTGCCAGGAGACTCTGCCGGGATATTCATGAAAGGGGCAGGGATATTGACTCTGTGGTGAATCAGTACCTGAATACTGTAAAACCTATGCATGAAGCTTTTGTTGAACCCAGTAAAAAGCATGCCGATATCATAATTCCCGAGGGAGGAATGAACCATGTGGCGTTTTCCATGCTGGCAGACAAGATCAATTCCATACTGAAAAGTTGGGATGAATAAGTAAATGCGAGGTGCAGAATACAGAAGGAAAAGGCTGAGGGTGAAAGCTCTCGGCCTTTTCCTTCTACTGAAATAAAATGCCTATATAATGTCGATTGCAATTTATACGGTCGGTTTGGAGGATCGGTTGCCTGGCACTACCTGCCGCAAGGGTGTAAAGCAGTTGATTGCTGACGGGAGGAAAAATCTTTGCTTTGACTTTTATGGGATCCATACGGTAATATAATAGGTATTGAAATTCTATGAATTGAGCGAGGGAAAAATGAGCATTCTTACAGTTGAAAATGTAAGCCATGGTTTTGGCGGTAGAAGCATCTTAGAGGAAGCCTCCTTTCGATTGTTGAAAGGAGAACATGTAGGCTTGGTTGGTGCCAATGGGGAAGGAAAATCTACATTTTTGAATATCATTACCGGTAAATTACTGCCGGATGAAGGAAAGGTAGAATGGTGCAACCGGATTACCACCGGGTATTTGGATCAGCATACGGTTCTTACAAAGGGGAAAAGCATTCGGGAAGTCTTACGGGAAGCCTTCCAGTATATGTTTGATCTGGAACAGGAAATGCTTCAAATGTATGAAAAGATGGCGGATGCCTCTGAAGACGAGATCAATAAAATGATGGAAGACGTGGGCGATATCCAAAGCCTGCTGGAGCAAAACGGTTTTTATATTATCGATGCAAAAATCGAAGAGGTGGCCAATGGGTTGGGACTGGGTGAAATCGGCCTGGACAGGGATGTATCCGATCTGAGCGGAGGCCAAAGATCCAAGGTTCTCCTCACCAAGCTTTTGCTGCAGAATCCCATGATTCTAATCCTGGACGAGCCTACCAACTTCCTGGATGTAGAGCATATTTACTGGCTGAAGAATTACCTGAAAAACTACGAGAACAGCTTTATTCTGGTCTCTCATGATATTCCATTTTTAAATGATGTTGTCAATGTGATTTATCATGTAGAGAACGCCAGGTTGACACGATATGCGGGAAACTACGATCAATTCCAGCAGATGTACCAGCTGAAAAAGCAGCAAACACAGCAGGCCTATGAAAAGCAGCAGAAGGAAATTGACCGGCTGGAAGACTTTATTGCCCGGAACAAAGCCAGGGTAGCCACGACCAACATGGCAAAAAGCCGGCAGAAGAAGCTGGACAAGATGGAGATTATTGAAATCGCCAGGGAGAAGGTTAAGCCGGTATTCAAGTTCAATGAGGCCCGGACTCCCGGCAGATTTGTATTTCAGGCCAACAATCTGGTCATCGGCTATGATGAACCTTTGACCCAGCCGCTGAATATCGCACTGGAGAGAGGGAAGAAGGTCGCCATCAGAGGCGTTAACGGTCTGGGGAAATCGACACTGCTGAAAACCCTTTTGGGACTGTTAAAACCGGTAGCCGGAGAAGTAAGTCTGGATCCGTACCTCTTCCCGGGCTACTTTGAGCAGGAGTCGGCAGGCAGCAATACCCGGACAGCTCTGGAAGAAGTGTGGAACGAATTCCCGGGGTTAACCAACGCAGAAGTCCGGGGCGCTTTGGCAAAGTGCGGCTTAACGACAGAGCATATTACCAACCAGATGATGGTGTTGAGCGGTGGGGAAAGCGCAAAGGTGCGACTCTGCAAATTGATGCTCAAGGATGTCAACTGGCTGGTGCTGGACGAGCCTACCAACCATTTGGATGTGGATGCAAAGGAAGAATTGAAAAGAGCTTTGAAGGAATTCAAGGGGACGATTCTTCTGGTAAGCCATGAACCCGAGTTTTATGAGGATTGGGTCACAGAAGTATGGAATGTGGAGAATTGGACGACAAAGGTGGTTTAGACACATGAAATTGCAAAGCTTCCTGGGGCTGGTTGAAATCCGGACCAAGCTGGCCAGTATAATCCCTTTTTTGCTGGGCACCATTTATGCGCTGTATCATTTTCAAATGTTCAACGGTATAAATTTTTTGATTATGCTTTTGTCCCTGTTGGCTTTTGATATGGTAACTACAGCACTCAATAATTATTTTGATTATAAAAGAGCCAAAAGGAAGCATGGGTATAATTATGAAAGCCATAATACCATTGTAAGTGATAACCTGAAGGAGTCTGCTGTTCTCGCAGTAATCGGCACACTGCTGGGGATTGCCATTGTTCTGGGCATTCTGCTGGTGGTACGGACCAATATCACGGTGCTGTTGATCGGGGTGCTGTCCTTTGCTGTCGGAATCCTGTATTCCTTCGGGCCGGTGCCCATATCCCGGACGCCTTTGGGTGAACTGCTTTCCGGGTTTTTTATGGGGTTTATTATTATTTTCCTATCCGTCTATATTCATGTATATGACCGGAGCATTTTAACAGTGGCGCTTGAAAACGCTATTCTAACACTCCGCATAGACCTGCCGGAGGTGTTTTACATCTTCCTCCTGTCCATACCGGTAATGTGTGGGATTGCCAACATTATGCTGGCCAACAATATCTGTGATATGGAGGATGATCTTGAAAACCGGAGGTATACATTGCCCATCTATATTGGGAGAAAAAATGCCCTTCGGCTTTTTCGAGGCCTCTATTATATTGCTTATATGGATATTGTGGTAGTGGTGCTGCTGCGGCTGGTTCCCTTCACGCTGCTGCTGGTGCTGTTGACACTGGTAGTAGTAAACAAAAATTTACGACTCTTTGATGCGCGGCAATCAAAACGGGATACCTTCGCCCTGGCTGTAAAAAACTTTTTGCTGATGGGAGCCGCCCAGGTCATAACTTTCGGTGTTATAGCCCTTATCGGACACTGGTTATAATGCGCTTTGTTTAGTTCGTTAAAAAAGCCTGGGATGACACAACAGTCATCCCAGGCTTTTTAGCATGTATGCTATTCATCCAGGAGAACAAACTTGATACATACGGGACTAGGCACGGGGATAACTTGTCCCAGAGGCCGCAACTCACCGGTTTCCTGGTGAATTGCAAAGGAAACGATGGTATTGGAGTTCTGGTTTGCGGCATAGAGGTATTTTCCGGTAGGGTCGATGGCAAAATCACGCGGGTCCTTTCCACCGGTAGAGGTATGCGCCACAAATTCCAGTTTTCCCGTCTGGGCGTCGATACGATAGACAGCAATGCTGTCATGGCCCCGGTTGGAGGCATATAGGTATCTTCCGTCAGGGGAGACGTGAATGGCAGCACAAGTATTAATTCCGGCATATCCTTCAGGGAGTGTGGAAATATATTGCTCTGCTGTGAAGGTGGAATCGGTGGAATGCTTCAAGAACACCACATCCGAGCTGAGCTCATTCACCAGATATACAAATTTGCCATTAGGGTGAAAAGCCAGGTGCCTCGGGCCGGAGGCCGGACGGATGGCGACCGACCGTTTTTCATCCGAAGTCAGCCTGCCAGCAGCGGGATCAAACTGGTAAACCATGATTTTATCAATTCCCAGATCTACGGCGCAGAGATAATTTTCTTCCGGTGTCAGTGAAACAAAATGGGCATGGGCTCTTTCCTGCCGCTCTTTGTTGGGGCCGGAACCCTGGTGCTGAATGATGGTGGAAACAGGGCCCAAGCTGCCATCCCCATTCAGAGGAAATGCAGACACATTCCCATCTCTGTAGTTGGCTGCAAAAAGGAACCTGTTGAGGCTGTCGGTAGTTATATGGCAGGGGACCTGGCCTTTGGTAGATTCAAAATTGAGGGGTGTCAGGTTCCCGGTTTGACGATGAATGGCAAAAGCGGCTACAGCGCCACTGGGGGTACCGTTGAAATGATCCGTTTCCATGACGGCGTAAAGATAGCGATTCTTTTTATCAATGGCCAGATAGGAGGGGTTTTCCAGACGGGCGGAGACACCTTTCCCTTCCAGATGGCCTGTTTCGGTATTTACATCAAAAGCGTAGATCCCCTCGCTTTCGCCCTGGGTATAGGTTCCTATGTACGCAATGTATCGTTGATTCGTATGGCTCATTATTCTTTCCTCCATTACCTTTTATGCATAAATATCAGAAAATTCAATACTGATTTTTTCCACTTTTGAACTGCTGGCATTTGCACAGAGGGAAGTCGTTTTTTCCTCTCCTTCCACAAATCGAACAGGCAGCGTAAAAATAAACTCACTTCCTTTCCCGAGTTCGCTTTGAACATAGATGGTACCGCCATGCATTTCCACCAGGGACCGTACCAGATACAGACCGATTCCGTTTCCTTCCTCCTTTTTCCGAAGGGTTGAATCCACCTGGGTATAGGCTTCAAAAACCTTCTCCAGCATATCTGCTGGGATTCCTGTCCCGGTATCCTTGACGGACACAACAATTTCTTCGCCCTTATCAAAGAGGTTTACTTCGATTTTACCTCCGGGAGCTGTGAATTTCACAGCATTCGAAAGCAGGTTCAGCATAACTCTTTCCAGCTTTTCCGGATCACAGGCAATCACTTTTTCTTCCACTTCCGTATCGAAAACAAGCTCAATTTGCTTGTTAATGGTGTATTCTGCAATGGAAAGGCTTATATCTTCTATAATTCTAATTATATCATGATTTCCCGGATTAATGTGAAAAAAACCGGCTTCAATTTTGTTCATATCGATCAGATTGTTAATAAGCCGCAAAAGCCTGTAACAGTTTTGTTTCATCATCCGCAAGTACTTTGACAGCGTTTTGAAGTGTTCACAGCCGAGATGATTCACATGCAGCTTTTCAATGAGCTGTACGGCGCTGAAGACAATGTTCAGTGGAGTTTTGAGCTCATGGGAGACTGTTGAAAAAAGGTGCGTTTTTATTTTATTGCACCGGGTCGATTCCTCCAGCTGGGCCAATTCACTTTTTAACCGTACTTCATGGGTTTCGTCCCGGAAGCTTAAAATGATTCCGCTCTTATTTGTGTTTGGAGAAAGAGGAGTCACCGAATACTTGAAGACTCTTCCGTCATGGAGATAAAGAAAGCCTGTATCGCTTTCGGACACCTCGGTGGTTTGCTTCACAGGTATTTTTAAATTTTCAGGATGTAAAACCTGGGTTTGCACGAAATTGCCGATCTCCAGGGAGTCTTTCTCCAGCCTGAGCTTTTCCGGCAAATGAAACATATCGGCAAATTTCCGGTTCATATGTGTGATTCTGGAATGGACGTCAACGATAATGATACCATGATCCGTAGATTCCAAAACAGCTTTTAAAACTTCTTCCGCTTCCATACAAGGGTTTCTCTTCCTTCTCACTTTTGTAGAACCTGAGGGAACAGTCGTTACACTTTCCGATCTATAGTTTCGATTCAGGGTGGGTAGCTCTGGAATGTTATAGGCTAAAGCCCTGGGGCTTATATTGAACTTATGCGTTACATCCTTACGGAACATCTCTTCATACAACACTATAACTGCCTCCTGTAAATGTACTAAATTTATATACTCTTGAAACTTTGGTAAAATCATCCTTAAAGCACACATCATATTATAATTACTTGGTTATGTAAATTCAAGAAATATTGAAATCCCTTCATTTTTAGATGTAAAAAAACCGCCGTTGCCGGGTTTGGGGGATATGACACGGACTTGTTTTTTTCTACAGCTTTAGCAGATATTCTGGTGAGTATGACAAAGGGTTTTTCTGTTTTTCTGTCTTTTCCTGCGTAAATTGAAAGATATCGCCATCAGCTTTTTTTAGCATGTTTTTACCGAATTGTGGGAAATAATTGCTTTTCATGAGAAATAAATGCAGAAATTTACAGGACTTTTCACGGCAATTATTTGACACGGCTATTGAAAAGATTTGTTATGAATAGTATCATAAAAACATAATCATAAAGTGAAAGGGCTGTTTATGGATAGTAGAAAATTAGGAAAACAGAAGCACATCGCATTAATAGCACATGATAATAGGAAGCAGGATCTGGTGAACTGGGTGCAAGCAAACAGCCAAATCCTTTCGAGACACTTTCTTTGCGGTACCGGTACTACGGCTCGATTGATTTCGGAGCAAACAGGACTCCCTGTAAAAGCCTATAAAAGCGGACCTCTGGGTGGAGACCAACAGATTGGTGCACGTATCACGGACGGCAAAGTCGATTTTATGGTTTTTTTCTGGGACCCGTTAACCTCGCAGCCGCACGATCCAGACGTAAAAGCGCTGCTTCGCATCGCCGTACTCTATGATATTCCGGTTGCCATGAATCAATCTTCCGCTGACTTTATGCTGACTTCCAGCCTGATGGAGCAGGAATATGACAGGAACATCGTCGATTATTACAGCAGAATTCGAAAGGAAACCTTCGGTGGCAGCTATTAGGCAATATGGACGCAAAACCGCTGTGCAGCTGGATTGCACAGTGGTTTTTTTTGCGCAGTAAGTACCAGAAACTTCCGCTATTGCCAGAAACTTAGGGTTGAAATATTATGTAAACCTTGTTACAATGACTCCGAAATGCCGAATCTCCTGAAAGAGGAGTACGGGGGACGCAAATGTAGTTTTGGGGTTAATCACGGGTATAGATGAAAACTGTACCGCGTGTAGGAAAATCTCTCTTCCGAACCCGTCAGCTAACCTCGGAGGCGAAAGGGGGAAATGTATAATGTTTACATTAAAGAAGGCAAAAGCGGTTGTTTTTGCAGCAATTTTTACCATGTTGGTTCCGTACACAGCTCAGGCAGCTGCCTATAAGGTTGTGCAGGGTGATACGCTTTATTCACTGGGGAAGGTGTTCAATACCACCAGCAGTGCAATTATGAAGGATAACGGACTTTCCGGTACAACCATTTATCCGGGCCAGGTGTTGAACGTACCGGGAACCACCTATACGGTTCAAGCCGGCGATACGCTCTACGGAATTGCCAAAAAGTTCGGAGTATCGGTAGATACTTTGAAGAAGGCCAGCAACGAATGGGATAACATCATTTATCCCGGGCAGAAATTGATCGTGCCGAAGGTGGCCACAGGATCTACGCCTTCAACAGGAGGAAGCAGTACAGGTGCCAGAGTTCCTTACACCGCAGCAGACCTGGATTTATTGGCAAGACTGATCACTGCGGAAGCGCAGGGAGAGCCTTACAATGCGCAAGTGGCAGTAGGTGCAGTCGTTATAAACAGGGTAAAGGACTCTCGTTATCCAAATACAATTAAAGGTGTAATTTATGAAGTGTCCGGCGGATACTACCAGTTTAGTCCTGTTCTCAACGGATATATAAACAAGCCGGCAACAGAGGAGTCCAAAAAGGCCGCGTATGACGCGCTGCATGGTGCAGACCCATCTCGTGGTGCTTTCTACTACTTTGACGACAGTGCAACAAATAAATGGCTTTGGTCAAAACCTTTAGCCGCTAGAATTGGTCATATGGTATTTGTTTATTAATAACAAGTAAAACAGAGGAAAGACGCGGGGGAGTCGATTTACCCCGTGTCTTTTGCTTTTCTTGACCGATTTCTGGTATTTGGATAAGATATAGGGGTAAGAATAAAAGCAAGAAAATATATTCTGCATCTTTAATTCGTAATTTGGCTTCTGTTCGGCGGTCTGCTCCAGAAAATTTCAACAGCAACGGAAAGCTGCCTGGCAGGGAAAGGAAGATGAGTGATGTCTGCTATGTCTGGTAGAGTACACCAATTCATGTTGAAAATCGGTAAGAGTTTCCGGCGGTTCTTTGAGACTTTGCTGCTTTTGATTGCAGCCGTAGTTCTGCTGATTATTCACAATCACATGCCCTATACGCTGTCTTCCCAGAGGGAAATCATTAGTAAGGTTGTGCAGGGCCTTATACTGGGAGCACTGCTGTTCCTTTGCTACAGAGCGGTTCTGGAGAGAGAGGTGCTGAAAAAGACACTGTACAAGGCAGTTCTGTGGACGGGAACCGCTGCCTTTACCGTGTTTTATTATTTTGCTTTCTTACAGGATAATCGGGTAGGCATGATCCGGTACTCCGCCGTGTTGTTCGCATCGGCCCTGCTGTTCCTTAGCATCCCGTATCTGGTGAAACGGGAGGGCTTTGAACTTTATATAACAAAAGTGTTTTCCGGAGCTTTTGTGGCGGCGCTCTATGCGTTAGTGCTGTTTCTGGGAATGACCGCCATCCTTTTTACCGTCGATCAGTTGTTTAGCATCCATATACAGGGAAAAATTTATTTTGATATTTTTATGATTGCCGCAGGGGTGTTCTGGCCGGCATATTTCCTTTCGGAGGTTCCCCGGTCTGGAGAGGTACTTCCGAAAGATCGGTATTCCAAGGTTTTAAAAATATTGCTCTTTTATATTGTCATGCCGCTCCTTATGGTCTATACTGCCATACTTTACGTTTATTTTGCAAAGGTGCTTATTACACAGAAATGGCCGGAAGGAATGGTTTCCCATCTGGTACTCTGGTATTGCATTTTGACCGCTTTTATTATTTTCCTGATTCGCCCGTTGAAGCCCATTTCCTCCTGGGCAGCAGTATTTTCAAGAAGTATGCCCATGGTCACACTTCCACTGCTTGCACTGTGCGCATGGGCCATCGGCATAAGAATTCATGCTTACGGAGTGACGGAAAGCCGGTATTTTGTTGTAGCGGCGGTGGTCTGGGTCTTATTTGTGATGCTGTTCTACATTTTTAACAGGGGTCGGAACAATGTGTTTTTACCCCTGTCATTGGCTGTGATTGCGGTGATTACGGTTACCGGGCCCTGGAGTGCTTTTGAAATATCAAAGGACAGCCAGGAAAATCGGTTTGAGAGGTTATTGGTTAAAAACAACATGTGGGTGGAAGGGAAGCTTCAAAAAGCGGCGATGGAGGTTTCAAGGGAAGATAAGGAGTCCATGACTTCGATCCTATTCTATTTTTCCAATACCCACAGCCTTTCGGAGCTGCATGCTTTACCCGGGGGCTTTACCTTATCCCAAAGTGAGGAGATATTGGGGTTTAAGACTCAGGGTTGGACGGACCTTATCCTGGATCAGAGTAGAAGCTACTTTTTGATGGACCAGGGTGTCATCGACATAAAGGGGTATAGTTACATGATAGAATCCTCTAAAATAACTTCAAATGTGAATACCCATTTCTTACCTCCTTTTGAGATAAAACTGGACCGGTCCCATAACATCCTGACCATCCATCGGGAAGGAAGAAAAATGTATGAACGGAGTATCAAAGACTTCGCACTGGAAGTCGATAAGGAAAATAAGACGAAGCAGCAGCTGCCCATGGAAAACATGACGTTTGTGGACAGCCAGAATGGCTTGCAGGTGAAATACATTTTTAGAAACCTGCTTCTGCGAGAACTGAAGGATGGCACAGTGGAACTGGAAAATTATGAATTTTTGCTGTTGGTACAATAAACAGTTGAGGGAAGTTTCTCCGTGAAAATAGTGTCTCGATATATTTTTATTACATTTTGTATGGATAGACATTCAGGAGAGAATATCTTACAATAATGTTCTGGAGCTTATAACGAGGCATAAGATGAGCCCCCGCCCTACCTCTTTAGGTGGTGGGTACCGATTAACTTTATAGGCGGCGAGCATATCTCCCGCCTCGTTGAAGTTATAAAAAATCATGGATAAGAGTGGAAGTGACAAGGATGAAAGCAATACTTTTTGATATGGATGGTCTTATGGTGGACACCGAGCGGCTGTATATAGAAACGGAAAGCGAACTTGCCCGCAGTTACGGAAAAGAGCTGCAGGAGGAAACCATATTTAAAATGATGGGAAAGAAGCCGGCAGAAGCCATGGGAATTTTGATCCGGGACTTGGAGCTGGAGGTTCCCGCCAACGATTTGCTGCAAATAAGGGATGACATGTTTGAAGAAAGACTCCGAAAGGATCTGGTCCCAATGACAGGGCTTTTTGAAATACTGGGTGAATATAGGAATACCCTGAAAATGGGGATTGCTACGGGTTCCTCAAGAAAGTTTGCAGAGATTGTCCTTACGCAGCTGAAAATTGATGAATTCTTCTCCGCTATATGTACATCCAATGAAGTGGCCAATGGGAAGCCGGACCCGGAGATTTATTTGAAGGTTATGGAAATGCTGGGGGTTCTGCCGGAGGACTGTATCGTCTTGGAAGACTCGCAAAATGGAGCCCTGGCAGGGAAGCGGGCAGGCTGCTATACCATTGCCGTCCCGTCGGAGTATACCTGCGGATTGGATTTTAGTTTTGCGGACTATGAGGCCGCAGACCTCCACGATGCCAGAATGCATATCTGGGAAAAGTTCTTTGGTTAAGAGGATATAGAAAGGATGCTTCTGCCTGAAATTTATTCCGGGCAGGAGCATCCTTCCTGCACTATTGGGCTTGGGTTGAAAGCCAGTGCTCCAATATAACCCTGATGGACCGTTCCATCCCTTCAAAAAAGTCGCTGCCGAATTTTCTAGCGTAGAGCATCTGCCCGAAGTTTTCAGCGTCATGACGGTTGCCGGGAAGTACGTTTTTTTCCCCTTCCTTAAACATCTCTTTGAAATCCTCCGGGGACAAACGGTGATAGCTTTCTTCAAAAACGATATATTCCCTGGCGTATCGGGGTTTGATGATCCGTTCATGGTTTTCCGGATAATACCCCAGGCAAAGCATACCGATGGGAAATACCTTGTCCGGCAGGTTGAGCAAAGCTTTATGGAACTCATAGTTTTCCATGATATCTCCGATATAACAGGAGCCGATCCCCAGGGATTCAGCAGCAATGACTGCGTTCTGGGCGGCGATGAGAGCATCGCTCACCGCCAGAAACAGGCTGGCATAGCCGGGATTCCTGTATTCCACGCCTTTTTTCTTACAGTATGCATGGAGGTCGGAGTAATGGAAGTAATCCTCCATCCGCTGCATATCTGCCAGAAAAATAAGGCTGACGGGTGCTTTGGCGATAAAAGGCTGGTTATCGCAGCTTTTACTGAGTTGTACTCTTTTTTCTTCATCCCGTATGATTAAAATGGAGTAAAGCATCATGTTTCCGGCTGTAGGTGCCCGCATTGCCCCTTCGATAATCAGGTTCAAATCTTCTTCGCTGACAGGCTTCTCGGAATACTTGCGCAAGGATGTCCGCTTACTTAATAAATCCAATGTTGTGTTCATTTTTAACCCTCCCTATATTTTATTTTAAAACAGATATTGGCAAAACACTATAGAATATGATATTTTATTTCTGACTACTTTAGACGGCTGTAATAATTTCCTTTGACAAGATGTATTACTATACTATAATTATGAAATAAACTGGTTTACATAAATTGAACGGCAGAATAGTCAATAATATCTTTATATAGTAGGAGGTTGAGAGCATGTACAAGCTGATTGTTGTGGATGATGAAGAGGAAGTACGTAAAGGGGTCATCCGAAAGATTGATTGGACAAGCTATGGTTTTGAGGTTGCCGGTGAAGCCGAGAACGGCAAGGAAGCTTTGGAGATTGCTGAAAAAGTTGTTCCTGATGTGGTTATCACGGATATCAAGATGCCTTTCATGGACGGAATGGAGCTGTCGGAGATCCTTAGAGATAAATTTCCTACTACCAAGGTGGTAATATTGACTGGGTTTGATGAATTCGAGTATGCCCGGAGGGCGATAAAACTGAATGTGGTTGAGTATGTCCTAAAGCCCATATCGGCCCAGGAACTCGTCGAAGTCCTGATAAAAGTCAAATCCAGAATTGACGAGGAGATTGCACAGAAGGAAGACGTACAGGCACTGCGCGAGCACTATCGCCGAAGCCTGCCGATTCTGAGGGATAAATTCCTCACTTCGCTGGTTACAAGCCGGTTGAGCCGAAAGGAGATTTTGGAGAAGGCCAGGCAGTATGGTGTTGACCTGGAAGGCAAAAGGTATGCTGCCGCGGTTCTGAGTGTAGATTACAATACGGTTTCCCAATGTAATGAAGAGGTGAAGACGACGGCCTTTTGTCTGCCCGATGACCTGGAGCTTCTGCGATTTGCGGTTTTTAATATATCGGAAGAGGTTGTTAATAAATATAATTTGGGCATTACGTTTTTTCACAATGAGCATGTTGTAATCCTAACCGCCAGCACTCAGGCCAGTGACGAAGATGTGATGGGAGAAACCGTTTCGGCGCTGGAGGAAATCCGGCAGTCCATTGAAAAGTATCTCAAATTTACAGTTACCATCGGGCTGGGGTCGGTTTGCCATCAGATCGAAAATATTCACACGTCTTTCTCGGAGGCGGTCAGTGCCCTGGATTACAGGGTGCTCATCGGCAGCAATCGGGTGATCATCCTTGAGGATGTGGAACCGAAAAGTGTTGACCGGGTGGTGTTTGATGAAATAAAACAGCACTCACTGGTGAGCAGCATAAAAGTCGGGGGGACCGATGAAATTGAAGAAGTGATAGAAGGGCTGTTTAAAGAGCTTATTGAAGCCAAAGCGTCCTATAAGGATTACCAGGTTTACCTGCTGGAACTCCTTACGGCAGTGCTGAAGGTTGCAAAGGATTTAAATGTAAATATGGACAATGTATTCGGACCTAACTACAACCTGTTCATGGAAATGTACCGGTTTGGGGATATCAGTGAAGTTCGGGACTGGTTTATCGGAGTATGCACGAAAATATCGGGTTATATCAGCCGGGAACGACAGGATACCTCAAAGCAGCTGGTGGACAGGGCTCGGGAGTATTTGCAAAGCCATTACAGCGATAGTGACATTACCATCGACAGAGTTTGCAAATTCCTTCATATCAGTCCCACATATTTTAGTACCCTATTCAAAAGAGAAACAAAAGTAACCTTTTTGAATTACCTTACGGGTATTCGTATGGAGGCTGCAAAGGATTTGTTGAGGAATACCAACATGAAAACCTTTGAAATCGCTGAAAAGGTCGGATATTCCGAGCCGAATTATTTTAGTTACAGCTTCAAAAAGAATTTCGGGATTTCTCCGTCGGAATACAGGAACAGTACAGGTGGCGCTGAACACAGGGATGGACCTGCTTCTGCCACAGGAGTCCGGTGAAGATTCACTCCCGCATTCCGGAAAACTCTCCTGAAGATGGAGTTAGAAAAGGAAAGTGTCATGAAAGCTATATTCCATAAGCTTATAAATAAAACGTTCAAAAACATGATGAAGGCCTGGAAGGTGAAGAGCATACAGGCAGTCATCACTGTTTCCTTTACCTTGATTACCGTCTGCACTTTGCTCATCGTAGGCCTTACACTCTATAACAAGTTTTCGCGGACAGCGGAGCAAAACGCTTCCTTAAGTACTCGCCAAATCATTGATCAGGTGAATTATAACCTGGATACCTACCTTAGAAATATGATGGATGTATCCAACCTGCTGTACTATAATGTGATCAAAACCCAGAATATTCCTAACAGCAAGCTGGCTGAGCAAATGAACGTTATTGTGAATACCCGGAAAGACATTATATCTTTGGCTGTCTTTTCAGAAAAGGGTGAGATGATTACAGGCGTTCCCTTGTCGAGGCTAAAGGGTAATGCCAATGTTACGGGCCAGGAGTGGTTTCGCCGAGCGGTAAACCAGCCTGAGAACCTTTATTTCTCGCCGCCTCACGTTCAAAGCCTCTTCGCAGGGCAGCATAAATGGGTGGTATCCTTGAGCAGAGCTGTAACACTGAACAAGGATGGAGAAAATATTTATGGAGTCATGCTGGTGGATATGAACTTCAGCGCCATTGAGCAGCTGGCACAGAAGGTGAACCTGGGCAGTAAGGGATATATCTATATCACCGATCCCAATGGAGATATTGTGTATCATAACCAGCAGCAGCTGATTTATGCAGGTGTAAAAAATGAGAATAATTATAAGGTTGCGAAGATGGACGACGGAAATTATATCGAAACCTTTGATGGCGTGAGACAACTGATCACGGTAAAAACCGTAGGGTATACCGGGTGGAAAATCATCGGCATTTCCTATATGGATGAAATGGTCGCTACAACACGGGAAATACGCAGTTTTGTGGGATGGATTCTGGTTGTGGGCATCCTTTTTGTTATTTTCATTTCTGCCTTTATTTCGTACAAAATCTCGCAGCCTGTAAAAAGGCTGGAGGAATCCATGAAAATGGTGGAAGAAGGGCATTTTGACATCAATATCGAGGTCAAGGGCGAGGATGAGGTGGTGCAGCTCTCCAGAGCCTTTAATCTGATGGTAGCCAGAATCAAGCAACTGATGGGACAGGTTGTAACGGAGCAGGAGGCAAAGCGGAAAAGTGAATTGGAAGCACTCCAGGCTCAGATCAATCCTCACTTTTTATATAATACGCTGGACTCAATCGTATGGATGGCGGAAAATGAAAAGACCCAAGATGTTATCACCATGGTCACCGCATTGGCAAGGCTGTTCCGGATCAGTATCAGCCGGGGGAAGAATGTAATTACGGTGCGGGAGGAATTGGAACATGCCAGAAACTACCTGATTATTCAGAAGCGGAGATACAAGGACAAGTTCCAGTTTACCATTGAAGCCGCGGAGGAAACCCTCCGGTATAAAACCCTGAAGCTGATTTTGCAGCCTCTGATTGAAAATGCCATTTATCATGGTATTGAGTATATGGTGGATGAAGGGGAAATACGGATTAGGGTATCCATCGTGGATGGAAAACTGCTGTATGAGGTGAGGGACAACGGATTGGGTATGAAGCCGGAGGTCCTGGAAAATATATTGAGTAAGGAATGGAAAAAAGGCAAGGGGTCCGGTGTGGGGATGAAAAATGTTCATGAAAGGATCCAGCTTTATTATGGAAAGCAATATGGATTGGAGATACAAAGTGAATTGGAGGAGGGAACCACGGTGAAAGCCTGGCTTCCCCTCGTGGAGGAGGATGAAAATGAAAACAATTCTGCGGCGATGTAGTATTTTTATACTGGTTTTTTCTCTCTTCCTCTTCAATGGATGCACAAGGAACGTGGATTTGAACCGGGTGGAAAAAAAGAAGACCATTACGCTCATTGCAAAGATGAAAAGCGGAGATTACTGGAATACCATTAAGATGGGGGCTGATGCGGCGGCCAGGGAGTTCGGTGTGAATGTGGAGTTTGCTGCTCCCCAGGACGAACAGGATATTGAAGAACAGAAGCGGTTGATGAACCTGGCTATCGAACAAAAAGTCGGTGCCATCGTTTTGGCTGCCGGAGACTTTACAGCCCTTGTTGAAGTGACGGAGAGGGCCTATGATCAGCATTTGCCGGTCATCATGATCGATTCGGAGGTGAATACGCAGAAGTATCACAGTTACATCTCTACGGATAATGTGGAAGCTGGAAAAAAGGCCGGGGAGAAGCTGGTGGAGATTGCCGGGGGGAACTGCCGGGTAGCCATCATGAACTTCGTACAGGGCAGCAGAAACGCTCAGGAGAGGGAAGCCGGGGTGCTGCAGGTGCTTTCTCTCCACCCGCAGATCCAGGTAGTGGCAAAGGAGTATTGCCATTCGGATACCCGGCTGGCAGTGAACCTGACACGAAAAATCATTGAAGAAAAAGGTCCTGTGGATGTTATCGTTGCCCTGAACTCCTTTGCTGCAGTGGGGGTATCCCAGGTGGTGGATGAAATGAATTTGGAAAACAAGGTGAAAGTGGTGGCTTTCGACAGTATTGCCGAGGAAATCGATTTTTTAGACAAGGATGTCATACAGGCCACCATCGTGCAAAATCCCTTTAATATTGGCTATCTGGGTATAAAGCACGCAGTGGAAGCCATGCAGGGGAAAAAGATCCCCAAACGTGTAGATACCGGGATTAAAATTATCGATAAGAATAACATGTATCTTCCGGAAAATCAAAAACTTCTTTTTCCCTTTATTAAATAAAAACGGAAGTTATGCAGAAAAAGAATGCCGCCGCCGTCTAAAATGGATTCCAGACGGCAGCGGCGTTCTTTATTGCAATGGATTGTTACATTTTTAACAAAATTATCGATTGCATAGTGGCTTCTTTTGTGCACATACTATAAAACACAGTAGAATTTCGATACAAGACCATAGGATTTTGTATTAAATTCCTCTAAACCGGGTGTTATTATGTATATACAGTCCAGAAAACAAAGAATCTGAGGAGGATTTAGAAAATGTTGAAAGGTAAAATGAGAAAAGTTCTTTCACTCGTTGCTGTAGCTGCTATTGCATCCAGTGTACTGGCAGGTTGCACCGGCACTACACCTAAGCAGGAAGGTACTACTCCTGGCGGAGCAGGGAAGAAAGAAATCAAAGTCGGTGTTGCTCTTTACAAATTTGATGACACCTTCATTTCCACAGTACGTCAGGCTATTGAAAAGACTGCACAGGCAAAAGGCCAGTCTACAGGTGAGAAGATCACAATCAATGCTGTTGACGGACAAGGCCAGCAGGCAAACCAGAACGACCAGATCGACACTTTCATCACACAAAAATATGACGTAATCGCAGTAAACATGGTTGACCGTACAGCGGCTTCCGTTATCATAGACAAAGCAAAGAAGGCAAATATCCCGGTAGTATTCTTTAACCGTGAACCTGTGAAGGAAGACATGGCAAAGTGGGACAAGATGTTCTACGTTGGAGCGAAGGCAGAAGAATCCGGTACTATGCAAGGACAAATCGTGGCTGACTTCTGGAAAAAGAACCCTGGAGCAGACAAAAACAAGGATGGCAAGCTTCAATATGTAATGCTGGAGGGAGAACCCGGACATCAGGACGCTATACTCCGTACACAGTACTCCATCAAAGCATTGGAAGCAGCAGGTATTAAGGTAGAGAAACTGGCAAGTGATACAGCAAACTGGCAGCGTGCACAGGGACAGGAAAAGATGGCGGCTTGGCTGTCAGCTTACGGCGACAAAATAGAAGCTGTTTTCGCAAACAATGATGACATGGGTCTGGGCGCTATCGAAGCATTGAAGGCAGCTGGATATTTCAAAGGCGACAAGACAATGCCTGTAGTTAGTGTAGACGCTACTGCACCGGCTCTTGACTCCTTGAATGCAGGACAACTGATGGGTACAGTATTGAACGACGCTGCAAACCAGGGTAAAGCAATCTTCGATATCTCCTATGCACTGGCAAAAGGTGAAGATGCAACGAAGAGCGTTGAAGGAATTACAGATGCAAAATACAAATGGGTTCCTTATCAGCCGGTTACAAAGGAAAACGTAAGCAAGTTTAAATAAGCAGGTCGTGTAAGGAAGTTTAAATAAGTAGTTGAGGTAAAGGGAGTGTTAGAGCACTCCCTTTACTTAAGACGTAGTGTAAAGTTTTGAAAGGGGTGTACTTATGGCACAGGAATACATTTTGGAGATGAAGAATATTTCTAAAAGCTTTCCCGGTGTAAAGGCCCTGGATGATGTCACAGTAAAAGTCCGACCCGGTACGGTCCATGCGTTAATGGGTGAAAATGGCGCAGGCAAGTCCACATTAATGAAGTGCCTGTTTGGTATCTATGTTCCTGACGAGGGTGAAATTATCCTGGAAGGCAATCAAATGCAGTTTAAAAATACCAAAGACGCCCTGGAAAACGGAATTTCAATGATACACCAGGAACTGCATCCGGTTCCACACCGCAGTGTGATGGAAAACATATGGTTGGGAAGATTCCCGATGAAAAGTATAATGGGTATAAAAGTCGTTGATCATAAAAAAATGTACAATGACACAAAAGCCCTTATGGATGAACTGCAGATGGAGATTGCGCCGGATACGCTGGTATCCAGACTATCGGTATCTCAGGTTCAGGCTATTGAAATTGCAAAGGCGGTTTCCTACCGCTCCAAGGTTATTGTTATGGATGAACCCACATCGTCCCTGACAGGGAATGAAGTGGCCCATCTATTCAAAATTATTAACAAATTAAGAAAACAAGGCGTAGCTATTATATATATTTCCCACAAGATGGAAGAAATTCTCGAGATTTCGGATGAAGTTACCATCATGAGAGATGGTAAGTATATTGGTACATGGGATGCTGCCGGTTTGACCACGGATACGATTATATCCAAAATGGTAGGCCGTGACCTGACCAACCGTTTCCCACCCCGTGAAAATGTGCCGGGGGATGTGATCCTTCGGGTAGAGGAGTTTACTTCCATTAATCCCAAGTCCTTTAAGGATGTGACCTTTGAGCTCAAACGGGGAGAAATTCTCGGCATCGGCGGACTGGTGGGAGCACAGCGTACCGAACTGGTAGAAGCGATTTTCGGCTTGAGGCACACAGCAAAGGGAAAAATCTTTATATCGGGTAAGGAAGTAAAAATCAAGAATTCCATTGATGCAAAGAAGCATGGTATTGCGCTGGTTACGGAGGAACGCCGTACAACAGGTATTTTCCCTGTGCTTTCCATTACAGAGAATACGCTGGTGGCCAGTCTGGATAAGTATGTTGACTATAATTTCGTCCTCAATAGTAAAAGAGGAGCCGCGGACGTAGACAAGAGCATCAAAATGTTCAGAACCAAGACGCCTTCGGCCAAGGTACAAATACAGAATCTTTCCGGGGGTAATCAGCAGAAGGTTATACTATCGCGCTGGCTGCTGACAAATCCGGATATACTGATTCTGGATGAACCTACCCGGGGAATCGACGTAGGTGCCAAATATGAAATCTATTCCATTATTGCGGACCTGGCAAAGCAGGGAAAGAGTATCATCATGATCTCTTCGGAAATGCCCGAACTTTTGGGAATGTCCGACCGGATTATGGTTATGTGTGCAGGAAGACTTAGCGGCATCGTAGATGGCAAGGATGCAAATCAGGAAATCATCATGAAGTATGCGGCACAGTTCGCATAGTTCTTTTAATAGAAAGGGGTTTTAGAAATGTCGGATGTTACCTCGAAGCCGGCGAGAAAGCTGGATGTAAAGGCTGTTAGAGAATTTATAAGTAAATATGCGATCTATGTGGTGCTTGTAGGATTATTGGTTGTAATCGGTTTGCTGGATAAGAACTTCCTTTCCGTACAGAACCTCCGTAACGTCCTTATTATTGCTTCGGTTCGTATTATTATAGCCCTGGGTGTGGGCGGTGTCCTGATCACCAGGGGAACCGACCTGTCGGCAGGCCGTACGGTAGGACTTACGGCATGTATCGCTGCCAGCCTTTTGCAGCGTCCGGACTATGCGTATAAGATATTCAAAGGGGTACCGCATTTACCGGTAATTCTCCCTATAATTCTCGTAATCCTTGTCGGATTATTGATTGGTGCTTTGAACGGAGTGGTTATTTCCAAATTGAAGGTGCCTCCATTTATTGCAACCCTGGGCAGCATGGTTATTGTATACGGTATAGCTTGTATTTATACCAACGCACAGCCCATCGGCGGTTTGAGGGATGACTTTACGAAGGTAGCCACCGGCGAATTCCTGACTATCCCGAACCTGATATTGATTGCCCTTGGCGTGGTAATATTCATGTGGTTTATACTCAATAAAACACGCTTTGGAAAATATATTTACGCTATCGGCGGAAACCCCAATGCAGCGGAAGTTTCCGGTATTAATGTAGCGGCAACGCTCATCAAGGTATATGCCATGGCGGGTGCGCTTTACGGCCTTGCAGGTGCTTTGCTGGCAGCAAGAACCGGTGGAGCCACCAACAATTACGGTAACATGTACGAGTTGGATGCTATCGCGGCTGCAACCATTGGTGGTGTGTCCACCTCCGGCGGTATCGGTACTGTTCAGGGAATCATCACCGGTGTTCTGATCTTTGAGGTTCTGAACAACGGACTGGTTATCCTCGGTGTATCCGCATACTGGCAGCAGGTTATCAAAGGTCTTATCATTATCGGTGCCGTTGCCTTTGATATCAGAAAGTATTTGGCAAAGAAATAAGAGTGAATTCAGTATAGGGCTTTCTGTCTCGTAAAAGAGACAGGAAGCTCTGTTTGCTATTTGGGACTATTTGTTATAAAATAAAAAGCAAGAATGATGAGGAGGAATGGCCGAATGAGTATTACCAAAAGATTTTACGGGAAAACCGAAGAGGGAAAAGATGCAGATATTTATACATTATCCAACTCCAATGGAGTAGTGGCTGAAATAACGAACTACGGAGGTGTTTTGGTTTCGCTTCTTGTACCGGATAAAAACGGTGAGGCAGCCGATGTTGTGTTAGGATATGGCAGTATCGAGGGGTATTGCAAAAAAGGGCCCTACTTTGGAGCCATTATCGGACGGCATGCAAACCGGATTGAAAATGCAGAGTTTGAAATTAACGGGGAAACCTACCATGTACTGAAAAATGAAGGGGAAAACCACCTCCATGGAGGGTTAAAGGGTTTTGACAGAGTTCTGTGGAAGGCAGATATCCTCCAGCAGGAAAAGGGGGAATGCCTGCAGCTGGCATACCGCAGTGCGGATGGCGAGGAAGGGTATCCCGGGAACTTGGACGTTATGGTTACATATACCTTGACGGAAGACAATGCACTACGCATCGATTATTATGCTGTCACAGATAAGGACACAGTGGTGAATCTCACCAATCACTCCTACTTTAACCTGTCCGGTCATGCTGCCGGTGATGTTTTACGGCATGAACTGATGATCCATGCCGATTCCTTTACCGCTGCCAACAAAGAGTCCATACCTACGGGAGAGATCCGGAAGGTGGGGGGAACTCCGTTGGATTTTACGAGGAGTATCCCCATTGGACAAGGGATCAACAGTGACTATGAGCAAATCGTGTTTGCAAATGGATATGATCATAACTGGATTCTGAATGTCAGCGGAAAAACTGCTGAAAAGGCGGCTGAGGTCTATGATCCGGACAGCGGAAGAGTGATGGAGGTGTATACCACTAAGCCGGGAATACAATTCTATAGTGGAAATTTCCTGGACGGTTCAGAGGTCTGCAAGGAGGGGGCGGTTTATACCCAGCGGGCGGGCTTATGTCTGGAAACCCAGTATTTCCCCAATGGCACACAGCACAAGCATTTCCCGTCACCGATCCTTAAAGTGGGGCAGGAGTACAAGCATACAACCATCTACAAGTTTTTGAATCGTTAAAGAACCATGGTAAAACAGGGGTTTGCGTCGATGATGCGGCGTAAACCCTTTTTCTATAATAAAAATAGAACAAATGTTCGATAAAGTTATTGCAAATTGGTTATACTAGGAATATAATAGTAAGTGCAGTGTACAGGCTTTCAGGTTAGCCTTAAATTAGATAACAGGCATTTGGTTCCTTTCTTTTATATTCCTGATATGGGGATAGCGACGTTATAGTTGCTGCGGGGAATATAAAAAGGAAGGAGGTGGGCTCATGACGGAAGAGTTTTATACAACATTGGGGAAAATCATTGCTGCTCTTGCAAGGTACCTTTTTGCGCCACTGCTGGTATCAGTATTGGCCGGATACTGGAAATTGCGGTTTCAAAGTCCACATCCAAATGACCAAAAGAAAAAACGGCCTTAAAAAAGCCGTTTAGAAATTTAAACACCTAACGTAACCTGACAGCAACAAGCGTCGCTATCCTCACTTATTATTATAACACGGAATGCGGCTTTGTAAACCATGTTTTATTTACTCGGATGGAATTCCTAAAAATAGTAGACTACAGATGAATGCAGTTAACATAAATATATAAGGAAAGAAGAGATGCGGATGGTTGGGGAAAAAGCTGTATGGGGCTCACAGCAAAATCTGCTAAGGGAGATGTTGTCAAAAACGGATCAATTTGATGCGGCGATACAGTTGTGTCTGGAGCAGCACGCCATGGTTCATGCTTCTGAAATGTCGCAAATCGACGCTGTCACCTTTGAAGATGAATTATGGGAAGGACTTGAGGAGGCTGCATTTCGCGCGAGGCCGGGGGTAAAGGATTCCACCGTTGCATGGAATCTATGGCACGTAACCAGAATCGAAGATATCACGGTCAATATATTGATTGCCGATGAGGCTCAAGTGATGAATAGGGATCAGTGGCTTCAAAAGCTGAATGTTACGGTCTGTGATACGGGGAATGCCATGACGGAGGAAGAAATTGCCGATTTGAGTTCGGTCATCGATATGCAGGAATTGTACAAGTATAGAGTGGCTGTAGGGAGAAAGACCCGGGAGGTTGTTCAAAAGCTTCAGCCTGCGGATTTGAAGCGGAAAGTGGCACCGGAGGGCTTGCAGCGTATTTTAGCCGAGGGAGCTGTTTTAGATGTTGAGGGTGCGAATTGGTTGATTGACTTTTGGGGGAGGAAAAATGTTGCGGGGATTTTGTTGATGCCTGTAACCCGGCATCTTATGGTACATATGAATGAGGCAATGCGGATTAAGACGAGGTGTGGGGCTTTGCGGGGGAAGCGATAGGCGTTTGTTGGGGGAGTGCTATACTAGGGAGTTTGATTTATTAGGGTATTCCTTACGGGTGACTACAGCAGCCCAAAGAGGAACCGGCTCGGCGCAGTTTCCTCTCTGGACACTCCTCCTTGCCACCGCTGGAGTTTCGCTCCAACAGCTGCTCTGCCTTACTCCGGCTGAAAAGGGGTCGGCTTCAATTGACGGGTTAAGGAATGGGGACACACCTCTCTGAACAAGGGGTATTTCTTTTGCGTTGAGGAGTGTCCCCTTGTCAAAGTGAAGCCTAAAACCCACGTCCTGTGGGTTTTACCCCTTTTCACCCTCCGTAATGTAGGCATCTGTATGTCGCTCCGCAAGGCGGCTTTGAGAAGGGCTTCATGGGTGGCTTTGTAGTTTAGTTTGTAAGCTTGTTAAGTTTTAGCACTTCTTGAATTGCTTTGTCCTGTTCATAGGAACTGCCTATAGTTGCATCTACTTTAATATCTGGTTCAGTTTTCTTTTCTTCATTACAAGTGCCATCAGGATTCAATCCCATGTCCCATGAAAAACGGGCAATATATCCACTGTTAGGGAGTGAGAGAAAAAGAGGGTCAATTCCGATACCATCTCCTCCGGTTTTTTCACCAACTAGTGTTGCCCACTGAGTAGCTTTGCAAAAAGCTGCGAAACTTTCGGACGAGGAATAAACTTTTCTATCTACAAGCAGATAGACTTTACCTTTAAATCCAACATAATCAGATGAGTTTACTGTTCGAGTATGTTTCATCGCATATTTGAATTTCTCAGCGGCTTCTTCAGGAAGCGTATGGACAAGCTTTTTGTCTAAACTGCTAACCTCGGCTAGTGTTATTCCCAGGGACTTAATAAAAGGCTCGCTGTAGGAACCACCTCTGAATAGGATATAAAATTCTGCAGAAATGCCTTCCTTTATGAGAGGTGGAATAATGTTCTTCATCCAATATGAATCGGAACCACCGCTGTTTTGCCGTATATCGATAATGAGTATGGGATAGTTCTTTATCTTTTGATAGAAGTCAAGAATCCCAGCCCTATCGGATTGGACACTGAAGTTATTGAAGCTGCCGACTTTCAGGTAGGCAATCTGGTTCGGGACAATAATGTCCGACTTAAAGAGGCGGGGGCTGGAGGTATTTGTTGGGAGTTGGGCAGTTGAGCTGATTTGATTATCCGATGCGTAGTTATATCTCTTTAGAGAGGCAGTTTTTTTCAACTCTTCTACCCAAGTGTTTCTGTTTCCTGATATCTCATATGCTTTTATAATGTTCGCATAAGTACTTTCAGATGTAATAAGTTGAGTATGTCCATTATGGAGATATTGAAGTATGGTACTTAATACATTTCCAAATTCACCATCAGTCCGTGTTTCTTTTATCTTGCTGATATACTCATCTTTTTTTGCCAGCCAGTCAACTCCATTTACTCGCTGATTCACCCAGAAGAAAGGGTAGTTTTCCTTTAATACATTGTACATGTAGTCAAAATCCTGGAGCTTTTGATCCGTAGTTAGGCCTAAGCTGGGATTCGCAGTAACTGTACTTTCGGGTAATTTGACGGTTTCTTCAATTTTAACTACATTTTCCTGGCAGCCTGCAAAACTCAAAACGAAGAATAAACATAGTGTGATTATACGTTTCTTATTTATCATAATTTCACCTCCATATCTCACTTATCAATATGAATGCTGCCTGAAACCGAGTTAATTGTGATTCTGTTACGGTCACTCTTAACCGTACCCGTGAGCGATTTACCCTTGCCAGTGCTGGAACCGGTCATAGGAAAGCTGTTGGTGATTTCACCGCTTATGGTTTTGGCTTGCAGCGCAAACTCCGCATTCTCTGATAATTTTAGGTCCGTACTACCGGAAACATTTTCTGCTGTTATGTTGTTATTAAAGTCTTTGTAGGAAGCCATGATGCTGCCTGATGTGGACTGTACCTTTAAGTCTCCTGAAATACTGTCCAGTTGAATATCACCGGAAGTAGTTTCAGCAGTGATCTCGCGGGAGACTATATTCCTAATATCCACAGAGCCGGATACGGATTTGCAGTTAAGAGTCTCCAGCTTCAAATCACTGATTTTGATGTTGCCGGAAGTTGTACGGGTTTGAATGCTCTGTGTGTATGTTTTGGGAATATATACATCCATTTTCATGGTGGAGTTATAGTAAGAAGTACCGGAAGAAGTGCTGGTTACACCGATGGTGATCTGGTTTCCGTCTTTGGAGATTTCCAATTCAGGAATGAAGTTATTATTGGTAGTGACATCTCCATAGAGGTGAATTTTTATTTCCTTTGTATCCACATTGATAAAGTTTACTCCAGAAACAAAAGTAACATTCACCATAGTAGTGTTATCCAGAGAAAGTGTTTTTTCGCTGTCAATGGAGTGCTGGATTTTTGCATTTGGGTCTGAATTGCCGGTTTGGTTTTTGACCTGAGCTGCGTTCAGGGAACTGGAAGATTGGTTTGTAGTGTTCTTTAAATTATTTCTATACAGGGCAAAGAAAACCGATACTACGCACATGATGGCTACTGTTGTCAGTATGACTTTGCCGGTAATGGACTTTGCTGTTTTTTCGACGGGCGCGGGAGAAGGGTCGAATTGGTTGGCGATAATGTACGGGTTACCTAAGGATTCAGCGATTTCATCCTCGGTTTTGCCTTGCTCTAAACCGATTCGAAAATGCTCTTCATAATCATACAGAATCTCATCCTGTTCTTCCTTGGATAAATGAGTGATGGACTGAGCCAATATGTTTAAAAATTCTCTTCTGGACATTTGCTTTCCTCCTTAATAATTCTGCTGACTCCTTCCAGGAAGGAGAACCATTCTTTCGATAATAGTGCTTTTGTGCTTCTACCTGCTTCCGCGATCCGGTAGTATTTTCTAGGAGGGCCTTCCGGGGATTCTGCAAGGTATGTGGTAACATAGCCTTCATCCTTTAGGCGCTTCAACAGGGGATAGATGGTACCCTCTGCGATGAGGATGTTTTTGGAGATTTCATTGACCAGCTCATACCCATAACAGTCCTTCTCATCCAGCATGGAAAGTACACACAGTTCCAATACCCCTTTTTTGAATTGAATGTTCATGCTTCACATCCTTACACATTTGAGATTTATTGGTAATTTTACTATATGATATCACACGCTACCTTGCATTGCAATATAGTAAAAGGAAATTTTTTCAACGGGTTGAATCTACACTGAAATACAGGTAAAAATTCTCTTGCTCCGGTTGGAATGAATCTTTGCTTTTGAGGAAATACCAAGAGGGAAAGAAGAAAAAAGTACAGGAATTTTTGTAAAGAAGGTGAACAGAATGGAGATGCAAAAGCCTTTTAAAAAAGTTGGAACACACCATGGAAAATTTCATGCAGATGAAGTTATGGCCACTGCCATTCTGAAGGAAATATATGAGGTGGAGGTTGTCAGAACGAGAGATCCTAAAGTGCTGGAGAAACTGGACATTGTATATGACGTAGGAGGTGGAGAGTTTGACCACCATGACACGAAAAAGATTTACAGGGAAAGCGGAACTCCTTATGCGGCTTGCGGTTTGATCTGGCACCGGTTTGGGAGAGAAGTAATCCGATCCTGGGATTCTGAGCTGTCCCATGACGAGGTAGAATCCACTTTTAGCTATGTAGACCGGGTGCTGATGGAGGGAATTGACGCTGTCGACAACGGGCTGAAGACCAGTGAACCCATTATCAATACCATGAGCTTTTCCGGAATCATTTCAGGCTTTAACCCGCCCTGGGATTCAGAGATGCCGGAGGATGAAGCCTTTCACGAGGCAGTTGATTTTGCAGCTTCGGTGCTTCAAAATACCCTTGAACAGAAAATGTCGGTGATGCGAGCACGGGAGCAGGTGGTTGAAGCTTACAAAAACCGTACACAGCCGGAGATTTTGGTTCTGGACACCTATTGTCCCTGGGGGCAGGTACTACAAGAGATTGACAGGAAAGAGGAAGTTCTATATGCCGTATATCCCAGCCGGGAGGGATATTCCTTGCAGACGGTGCGGAAAAAGGGCGGTGGCCTGGAAGCAAGGAGGGATCTGCCAAAAACATGGGCGGGAAAAAGGGGGAAGAGTTTAGGGGAGATCGTAGGTGTTGACGATGCTATATTTTGCCATCCCGGGAGATTTATTGCCGGGGCAAAATCCTTTGACAGTATAATGAAGATGGCTCAAATTGCTGTGGCAGAACGCCCGGAAAGTCTGCCGACGAAAATTATCTGGTTCTTAAAAAAGCTTACTCGAAGAAGGAAACGAGTCCGTTTTACAAAAGTTTAATTTTCAGATCACTCCTTATAACCTTTTCATCGATTGGAAGGAGGCGCAAGGAATGCTATGAAGCTAATCAAAGCTGCCATTGATTAAATAAGTCCAGCCGCAAAACTTTACAATGGGTCCCAGTCCATATCAAAATTTTTGAGTAAAAAGTAAAAAAAGTATAATTCGCCGTAAGCCTATTGCAGTTATAATAAAAACATGAAGCGGATGAACGGCAGCGATAAGGGTACTTATTGCAAAGGAAGGCCGCGTCAAGATTTTACTGAATGGATGTTTGTGCCATAGACGTCAGGCGCCAAGCAATGATGATTCGGTAAAAAATAAGGAGGAGATTATGTTGAAGAAGCTAACTGCTTTACTGTTGGCGGGTGTGTGCATGTTTACGTTTGCTTTTGCAGGCTGTGGAACAAAGCCCGTTCAAAGCGATCCGGCGAAAGAGGAGGCAAAGAAGGAAACGGCAAAGCCCGCTACATTAAATTTCTGGACATTCCAGGAGCTGCATAAGGGTTTCTGGGACGATGCTGTAGCAACCTGGAATAAGGCGCATGCAGACCAGCAAATTACACTAAAGACTGATGTATACCCTTATGATGAACTGCATAACAAGCTGCTGATCGCTTTGCAGTCAGGGACCGGAGCACCGGATATATCGGATATTGAACTGGGCAAGTTTGCGAACTTCCTGAAAGGGACACCGGCTTTGCAGCCTTTGAACGATATCATCGAGCCGGTGAAAGACAAACTGATTATGGGGCGGTTCGACAACTATGCAAAGGACGGGAAGTATTATGGCGTAGATTACCATGTGGGAGCCGAAGTCATGTATTATAATAAGGAACTGCTGGATAAAGCAGGAGTGAAGATTTCGGACATTAAAACATGGGATGATTATCTGGCGGCAGGCAAAAAGGTTCTGGCTGCAACGGGCAAACCTATGGCCACGGTGGAAACCACCGAACACTGGTCATACTACCCCCTCATCAACATGCAGGGATCGGATATCTTTAGTAAAGACGGCAAAGTCATTCTGGATAATGATGTGAATATAAAAACTCTGAATATGATCAAGCAGGGGATGACGGATAAGATTTTCGTGGCAGCTCCCGGCGGATTCCATCACTCGGAAGAATATTGGGCGTGGATGAATAAGGGGAATGCAGCATCCATCTGGATGCCGCTGTGGTATATGGGAAGATTTACACAGTACATGCCTGATTTGAAAGGGAAAATGGTGGTGGCGGCTATGCCTACCTTCCCGGGCGGAAAAAAATCGGCGGGAGAAGGCGGTACAGGAACAGTCATAACAAACCAGAGCAAGAACGGGGAAATCGCAAAGAAGCTGATGGCGGATGCTAAGCTTTCCAAGGAAGGGAACTTAAAACTATGGTCGATACTTGGATTTGATCCTATCCGGTCCGATGTATGGAGCGATCCTGCCATGTCCGCACAAAACAAGTATACCGACTACTTCGGAAAAGATGTATTCTCCACGCTTCAGTCGGTTGTTGGTGATATCAGCGGTTTGAATCTCAATGAAAAATATCCCGATGCCATTACACTGCTCCAGAAAAATGTAATGTTCAAAGCCTTGAAGGAACAGAGCCAGACGCCGGAGCAGGCATTAAAAGCAACTGCCCAGGAATTGAGCAAGAAATAGTAAAACATAGCCGTCACATCGATAGAATACAAGTTGTTTAGACGAAAATCAAAGGATTCAACAGGTTCTCCGGTTGGGTCTTTTGATTGAAAGGAGGGACCCGGATGTCCGGCAATATTCATTCATCACGGGCGAGGGAAAATAGAAAAGCTACCGGAAAGCGAAGTATCAATTCCGAGAAGATAGCACCCTACATTTTCGTTCTGCCTTTTATCCTGTCGTTTTTATTGTTCTTTTTGTACCCGATTATTTCCACGGTCCACATGAGCTTCCAGAAGATTCAGGGGCCGACGGACATAGAATTTATCGGTCTGAAGAATTATTCCAACCTGATTAACGAGCATTTCTTCAACGCCCTTTCGGTAACCACCCGGTATACCTTCTGGACCATACTCATCCTGGTCCCCTTGCCCATTTTGCTTGCCGTATTTTTAAACAGCGGAAGGCTCCGAGGGGGGAATTTCTTTCGGTCGGCATTCTTTATTCCAGCCCTTACCTCGGTGATTATCGCGGGACTTTTCTTCCGGCTGGCCTTTGGCGAACAGGAAACGACGCTGGTGAACGCAATGCTGAAAATCTTCGGGATACCGCCCAGAGCCTGGCTCCAGGGAAAACACACGGGAATGATTGCCATGGTGGTGCTTTGCACATGGCGATGGCTGGGGGTTAATATTATATATTTTCTTTCCGGTCTTCAATCAATTCCTACAGAGCATTATGAAGCTGCGGCTATCGATGGGGCCAATACATGGCAAAAATTCAAGAACATCACTGTGCCAGGGCTCAAGCCCGTTATCATCTATGTCGTAACTATCAGTATCTACGGCGGGTACTCCATGTTTGCCGAATCCTACACCATATTCTCCGGACCCCGGTCACCGGGAGACATTGGATTGACCCTGGTGAACTATATTTATCAGCAGGGGTTCAATAACAATAATCTGGGTGCAGGCTCTGCTGTGGGCATTACCCTGCTGCTGATCGTGCTGTTGGTAAACCTGGTACAGTTGACCTTGACGGGATTTTTTAAAAAGGAGAGTGATTCAGCATGAATTACCGGACGAAACGGCTTACACTTCCCAGAATCGCTATGATTCTCCTTCTTCTGCTATTTACCCTGTTTTGCCTGGCTCCTTTTCTCTTTTTACTGCAATCCTCTTTTAAGCCCGGGTCGGAGATGATACGGAACGGAATCACAGTGGACCTTGACTTTACCGGGATGAACCTGAAAAACTATGGCCTTCTCACAACAGCCAGGGATGGAATCTATCTGTACTGGTACAGGAACAGCCTGGTCATTACCTTGTTGAATACGGTGCTGTCCCTTTTCTTCTCGGCCATGGTCGGGTATGGTCTGGCTGTATACAAATTTAAAGGCAGGAACCTGCTCTTCATCTTGGTGCTTATTGTTATGATGATTCCTGTGGAGATTTTGATCCTTCCCTTATATAAGCTGTCCATCGGGCTGAAGATCATGGATACTTACTGGGGCGCTATTTTACCCTTTGTGGTTTCCCCTTTCTCCGTGTTTTTCTTCCGGCAGTACGCCAGTGGGCTTCCTAAAGATTTTCTGGATGCGGGGCGGATTGATGGATGCACGGAATATGGAATTTATTTTAGAATTATGGCACCGCTGCTGCTTCCTGCTTTTGGCGCTATGACCATTCTGACGGCCATGAGCAGCTGGAACAGCTTTGTGTGGCCGTTGATCGTCCTGCGTTCGGACAGGATGCTGACCTTGCCCATCGGACTTCAAACCTTGATTACACCCTATGGAAACAACTACGACCTGCTTTTGGCAGGAGCGGTTATGTCCGTCGTTCCCATTATCCTTGTGTTTTTGTTTAATCAGAAGGCCTTCATTTCCGGATTAACGGTAGGGGGGGTGAAGGGATAGCATCAGCATGATAAAAGGAAGGAACGAAAAAGGCAATCGGGCTATTGGTGTAATAGCAGCAGTGGCAGCGGTTGCCGGTATACTGCTGGCAAGCACGGCAAGTCGATTTACGGCGGCAAACCCGGCCGGAAAGGATGGGACAATGAAAGGGAAACCTTATAAAAATCCAATTGTAGAGCAGCGGGCGGATCCCTGGGTATATAAACATACGGATGGATATTATTACTTTACTGCGTCGCTTCCCGAGTATGACCGCATAGAAATCAGAAGGGCTCGCACCATTGAAGGGCTAGGTGCTGCAGAGCCAAAAGTGGTATGGAGAAAGCACGAATATGGTGAGATGTCAAAGCACATATGGGCGCCGGAGCTTCACTATGTGGACGGTACATGGTATATTTATTTTGCCGCAAGCAAAGCAGAAGATATCTGGGCCCTCCGGCCTTATGTACTGGAGTGCTCGGGCAGTGATCCTCTGACGGATCCATGGCTGGAAAAGGGGATGATCCGCAAGTCCAGGGAAGATCCTTTTTCCTTTACAGAATTTTCACTGGATGCCACTACCTTTGAACACAAAGGCAAAAGGTATCTGGTATGGGCGCAAAAGGTCAATGGAGCCGGGGGCATTTCCAACCTTTATATCGCACAAATGAGCAATCCCTGGACCCTGTCAACGGTGCAAGTGATGCTTGCCACACCGGATTACGATTGGGAACGGGAGGGCTTTTGGGTCAATGAAGGTCCCGCAGTGATCAAGAGAAACGGGAAGGTATTCATCAGCTATTCCGCCAGTGCCACGGATTCCCGTTATTGTATGGGGCTTCTTACGGCTTCCGAGGATAGCGACTTGCTGGACCCGAATTCCTGGAGCAAATCCAGTAAGCCCGTATTGAAGAGCCATGACGGAACGGGGCAGTATGGACCGGGACACAACAGCTTTACAGTGTCGGAGGATGGACAAAAGGATATTTACATTTATCACGCCCGAAATTACAAGAATATCGTCGGTGACCCTCTCTATGATCCCAACCGGCATACCAGAGCCCAAGTGCTTCATTGGAAGAGTGACGGAACACCGGACTTTGGAATCCCTGAAGCCGACTGAATGGCAAAGAGTGAGTTGCAAAGAGAATGGGAAATTTCTTTGAAATAACGGAAAATCGATTATATAATGAATATAAGAGATAAAATTCTGTAGGGGTGCAGTAGGGTTGCAGCAGGAGTGCAAAATGGGCAAATCGATCAAAACCATCGGCGGGTTTGTAAAAAGAACGGTAAAGCTAGCGTGGGTATTCAGAAATATTAAAATACAAGCCCGGCTTATTTTGATATTCCTTATTCTTTCTCTCCTACCGGTTTTGATCACAGGGATCTTCTCCTACAGGGAGTCCAGCGATGCCATCCAATCGAAGATCAGCACCTATTCCGTACAGGTCATGAGCCAGATCGGGGAAAATATCGAGCGGGAACTGGCCCGGCTGGAGAATGACAGCGTGGAGATTGAGTTTTCCGATAAGGTGCAGGACGCCCTTTTAAACTACGACCATCTCACGGAATGGGATGTGGAAGATATACAGCTTCGGCTGAAGAATGATTTGGCAAAGAAGTTTTCCTTTCTGCATGATGTTTCGGATGTCATCCTCTATACCCGGGACCTCAAAAGAATCAGTGCCTACGGGGACAGCAGCTTTAAACTGAATTTCAGACAGGAGTTTCTTGAGCGCTACTTAAAGGAACTTACGGATGGGAAAGGAGTACCGGTGTGGAGCTCCATGAACCAGGATATGGAGGAAAGGCTCGTCAAGTATGCAACCAGTGCGGAACAGTTGAGCAAGAGTAACGGCATCCTCATCGGCAGGGCGGTAAAATCCCTGCGGGATGGAGATATTATCGGCTCGCTGATTATCCGTACAAATGAAAGATATTTTTCCAACATCTACAAAAACATTGACATTGGACAGGGAGCGGAGATCTTCGTGGTGGATTCCGATGGAACTGTCGTATCCAGCAGGGATGCGAAAATTCCCGTAGCGTCGGAATACAGGGATGCCTCCTTGATCAAGAAGATTCAGGCAAACCTCGAAAGCGAGACGAAGGTGTTTACCGATTCGCTGTTCGACAAGGAGTACCTGGTGGCTTTCTCTCCCCTGCAAAAAGCCAACTGGTATGTGGTGTGTACTATTCCTTATACCTACCTGAATCTGGAGTCCAATAAAATATGGGTGAACATCACCCTGCTCAGCATCGGCTGTTTGCTGCTGGCAGTTGTTTTATCCTATCTGTTTTCTTTGAGCATATCCAGTCCTTTGCGAAAGCTGGTCAAGGCAATGAATGAAGTGAAAAAGGGAAATCTTTCGGTGAGCATAACGGATGACAACCGGGATGAGATCGGCGAGGTAACCCGGAACTTTAACCGGATGCTCAATGAGATCAAAATATTGATGGAGAATGTAAAAAGCAAGGAGAAACAGAAAAGAACGGCAGAGCTAAAAGCGCTTCAGGCGCAAATAAGCCCCCACTTTTTGTCCAATACGCTGAATACGGTAAAGTGGCTGGCTGGTATTCAAAAAGCCGAGAACATAGAAAATATTATCACTTCTCTGATACAACTGCTTCAGGTCAGCATGGGAAAAGGGGGGGACTATATTACCGTCCGGGAAGAGCTGGAATACATCAAAAACTATATCAATATTCAGGAGTTCCGTTATTATAACAAATTCAAGGTCAACTTCGAGATCGAAAAAGACATTATGGAGTACAAACTGTTGAAATTCCTCTTGCAGCCGGTGGTGGAAAATTCGCTGATCCATGGGATCGAACCGATGGAAGGGCAGGGGCTGCTGGTCATTAAAGGCTTTACCTACGGTGATGCCATAAAAATTACCGTAACGGATAATGGCGTCGGAATTCCCGAGGATAAGCTTGAAAGCATCCTGCATCAAAATAAAAATACGGATAAATCAAGGTTTAGCGGCATCGGCATCAGTAATGTTTGCGAGCGGATAAAAATGAATTTTGGGGATCCATTCGGATTGCACATCCAGAGTGTCCCCGGTCTTTATACCACTGTTGAGATTACACTTCCGGTGATCAAGGAAAGAGATGGGAGCGTTGTATGTTAAAAGTACTCATTGTAGATGATGACTCTATTGCCAGAACCAATATAAAAACCATGGTGGATTGGAATAAAAGCGGATTTGATATTTGCGGGGAGGCAGCAAACGGAGCCAATGCGATTCAACTTGTTGAGGGCAGCGGGCCGGATATCGTTATCACGGATATGAGTATGCCCATTATGGATGGTGTTGCCTTGATTGAGTACCTGGAAAAGTATTTTCCAAGAACGAAAGTGATCGCTCTGAGCGGATATGATGACTTTGAGTATGTCCGGCAAAGCATGAAGAAGGGGGCCGTTGACTATTTGCTCAAGCACAAGTTGAATGGAGCCCTGCTCCAGAGTGTACTGGAAACCGCGGCACAGAGGATTCGCGAGGAACGGAAAATGGTTGCGTATAATAATCTTGTAAAGGAGCAGCTGACGGAAAGCAGAGCCGTTCTTTCACAGAATTTTATCAAACAGCTGGTACAGGGCACCATTACCGAAAAAAAGGAAATAGAGCGGCAAATCAAAAATTTGGAGCTGCGGCTGGATACCAGGAATTTGTCGGTGGTGATTTGCAAGATTGATGATTTTCACTTCCTTCAGGAACGGTATTCTGCAAAGGAGATCCATAAACTGATTTCCTCTTTTGAAGATATTGCCGGCGAAATCCTGCGGGATGCCGGGAAAGCGCTCATAACCCATCTTTCGGAAGGAAAGTTTGTGATTATATTCTCCTATGGAAATATGAGAAGCGATCTCTATATCTATAACAGTATCATGACAGCGGTGGACCGGATCAAGGCAAGTATCAGAAGATTTTTGAATATAACGGCTTGCTTCAGCCTCGGCGGTATCTTCAATGACATTACTGAAATCAGCAAGTATTATAATGAAACGGATGGTGCCCTGCAAGATAAATTTTTCAGAGGCAAGGACAAAGTGATCAAAGAAAATGAAAACGCCGGGAAGTGTATGGAATTTCTCAACCTGGACATCAACGATGAAAAGAAACTGATCCATAGGTTGAAAAACCTGGACCGGACAGGGGTGCGAGAGCAGCTTGCCCATATTTTTGAAAAGCTGTCAAAGGGTTGTGCAAGCTACAAGTCCATCCGGATGATCTGTGCAGAGCTGATTAATATCATTAATAGGGTTGCCAAAGAACTGGGGATCGATGCCAAACTCATCTATTCGGATGATGAGATTCCTTATGACGAGATGAAAAAGTACGAAACCCTCACAGAGGTGAAGGATTGGATTTCCGGAGCCTATGAACGGCTCATCGGCATCATAGCGGTGGTACGAATTCATCCAGGATACTCGGAACCTACTGCAAGAGCCATCGAATTTATTTTGCGGAACTATTTCAATAACATCTCCCTGAATGATGTTGCCGATTTTATAGGAGTAAATAGCTCCTATCTCAGCAGAGTCTTCAAAAGAGATTGCGGTATCGGTTTTGTAGAATATTTGAATCGGATCCGGGTGGAATATGCCAAACAAAGCATTCAGAAAGGAAATATAAAATTAAAAGAGGTGGTAAAAGAGGTGGGATTTAACAATTATACTTACTTCTTCAAAGTCTTTAAGGATAACGAGGGCATGACACCCCAGGAGTATGAGGACATATGCAGGACTGCTGCATTTCCCCCTACACCTTGAAGCGTTGTCTGGTTACTATAATAAATCGCAAAAATGATTTTACATGGAAGAATTAGATTTTTGCGACAGAACGTCAAGAAAATTGAAGCGCAATGGAAAACCTTTATTGCGTTCAATATAGAGTAGAAAAACAATAGGAAAGGGGTAAAACAATGAAAAGTGTGGGTGAAAAAAGTATCAAAAAGGTATTGGCAACAATGCTGCTTCTGGCAGCGCTGCTGACGGTATTCGTCATTCCGGGCTCGGTGGGAGCCTATGGCCCGTCGACCCTGTATACGCCGGTGTCGACGGATCCGAATCCTGGCTCTTTGTACGCCCGGGCGATGCAACTCAAGTATAGCGGTTCAAACAACGGCAAAATGTATGCCACCTTTGAGCAGTATAAAAGCGGGACTCCGGTTTTCCCCATCTATGAAAGCCTTGACAACGGCGCGACCTGGGCCCAGGTCGGCAGTGTAAAAGATATGGTGAACGGATGGGGAATGCGATATCAGCCGTTCCTGTATGAACTTCCCCAGGCCATAGGCAGTATGCCTGCAGGAACCCTTCTGTGTGCAGGAAATTCAATTCCCAATGATCTTTCCTCGACAAAATTGGATTTGTATAAAAGCAACGACCTGGGAAGAACCTGGACTTTCGTAAGTTCCATTGCCTCCGGTGGTAGAGCGGACCCCAGCGGTGCTTATGATCCGGTTTGGGAACCCTTCCTCATGGTTGCTAATAATAAGCTGATTTGCTTCTATTCCGACGAACGGGATCCTGCCTATAGCCAAAAAATCGTTCATCAAACCTCGACGAACGGCATAACTTGGAGTTCTGTCGTAAATGATGTTGCTTTATCCAACAGTTCTCTTCGGCCGGGGATGCCTGTCATAGCCAAAATGGCCAATGGAAGCTATATCATGACCTATGAAATCATAGGATTATCCGGTGCCCCCTGCAATTACCAGATCGCATCCAATCCGGAATCCTGGAATCCCACCAGTCAGGGGACTAATTTCGGCAGCGGGGGGTCACCCTATGTAACGGTTATGCCCAACGGCAAGGTGATTCTTGGAACCTACGGAACAAGCAACGTCTATGTAAATGCCTGGAACATGAGCGGCGGAATTGCTTCTGTCCAGACAAAAATACCGGGCAGCTATACCCGGTGCCTGGTGGCCCTGTCCAATGGAAGGCTGTTTATTATCGGTGGAGGTGCTATCGGGGGAAGCAGCAGCAGCAATAAAGTCACCTACTGCGATATGGATGTAGGCACCAGCACAGTTACCCCCAGCCGGTTTGAGTCCTATAATAAGCCCAATTACTTCTGGAGGCATTATGATTTCTACGGATATCTGCAAACGAATGTTACACCCATAGAAGATTCACAGTTCAGGGTAGTACCGGGTCTGGCCGACCGGAGCTGCGTATCCTTTGAATCCCTGAATTTTCCGGGATATTACCTGCGGCACTACAATTATGCCTTGCGTGTGCAGCAGAATGATGATTCCAGCCAATTTGCTGCAGATGCAACATTCAAACAAGTAGCGGGATTGAAGGATTCTACCACATTCTCCTATCAGTCGTACAATTTGCCTACAAGGTACATACGGCATTACAATAACGAATTGCGTATAGATCCTATCAGTACTGACCTGGAGAAGCAGGATGCGACATTCTATAAAAGGTAGCAAGATGGCATTATAAAAAATGGGAAAGGGATGACAAGTTTCAGCCCCTTCCCATTTTTATGAGATAAGCCCCTTTCCTTCATGAATACCAAAGGCAAGGGGAATAACGTTACTACCCATGAAAAGTTCCATCGGTACAATAGGATTGGGGAGATGCTCCTCGTCAAAATTTTACAAGAGTTTAATTTTCAGATCACTCATTTTATGATATAATAATAGTATATAATAAGTAAGGAGACTGTTGGGGAGGAGATATGATATGGGTTATCGAGAGATACAATGCAATATACGGTATATTTTGAGATGGCGCATATTCCCTGCTGCCTGTAAAAGCAGTCTGAAAATTGAAATGGAATCAGTATCCCTGTGACTTATGTCACAGGGATTTTTTGCTATTTGGAGGTGACTATTATGGTTGTAGGAAATATGATAGCGATTGATGAAAAGACAGAGTTTAGAAGCCTTTCCGCCTGTTACTCCTCTTTTGAGGAAGTATACGAAGCCATTCTTGGATTTATGCGAAGCGATACGAAAAGCTCTTACAGAATATCCATCGGTACGGATTCACAGGTGGCGGGAAAAACCGTATTTGTGACGTGCATTCATGTGCACAGAATCGGAAAAGGTGCTATTGGTTTTCTCCATCGAACCGAGTTTCAGAGGCCGGTCAAGAATCTGAGAGAGAAAATATATCTGGAAACCTGCACCAGTCTCCAACTAGCCTATCTTTTTAATGAAGAAAAGATGAATGAAATTTATAAAGCAGTGGGACCTAAAGTGGATTTTGAATTTCATATCGATATTGGAGTGAAGGGACAGACAAAGACGCTCATCAGTGAAATGGTGGGTATGACAAAAGGAATCGGCTTTGTACCTAAAATCAAGCCGGACAGCTACTGCGCCAGCAGCTTTGCCAACAGGTACACCAAAGCCATGTAAATAGGGTAGCAGGGCAAGGGTGGAGAAGAAGGAACTGCCAGCCAACGACATCGTAAGAAAATCAAAAGGAGAGGTCTCTTGACTGATGTGACTTCATCAGTCAAGAGACCTCTCCTTTTGATTTTTTATTATACGAATTATCCCAGCATTGCCTTCAGGTCATCCTGTGCATTTTCAGTGAGCTTCAGGTTAAAGGTCTGCTGCAATACATTGATTACACCAGGGGAGAGGAATTCCGGAGCTTTTGGTCCAATGCGGATATCCTGGATTCCGAGGCTGAACAATCCGAGGAGAATAGCCACAGCCTTCTGTTCAAACCATGACAATACGATGGACAATGGCAGTTCGTTGACAGAGCAGTTGAATGCATCTGCAAGAGCCAG
The DNA here is from genome assembly GCA_023419605.1 of Bacillota bacterium. Classification (GTDB taxonomy): domain Bacteria; phylum Bacillota; class Clostridia; order Acetivibrionales; family JAEZXR01; genus JAEZXR01. The sequence continues at coordinate 124,966 of JAEZXR010000086.1, forward strand.
AGCGATCTTCACACCGGAGCCGGAGTTGTTGCACTGACCGAGGTCAATGTAACGCGGAATGTTGGTTCCGGGTACTGTACCGTAGTCATGGTCATTGAAGCGGAATTTACCGCAGGAAGTCGTCAGAATTACGCAATTTTCAGGCAAGGACAGAGCCAGTTCTCTGTAGTATTCGCCGCCCTTTCCAGGTGCATCGCAGCCTGCGATTACGAAAAATCTCTTGATTTTTCCGGCTTTTACAGCATCAATGATTTCCGGCGCGATGGACAGCACAGTTTCGTGGTGGAAACCGGTGGTCAATGTCTTGTCGGACTTTACACTGGCAGCAGGCAGTGACAGTGCTTTTTCAATCAGTGCGGTAAAGTCGTCATTTTCAATTTTCTTAACGCCCTCAAGACCTGCTACATCATAAGAGAAGAAACGGTCGAAGTAGGTTCCCTTGATGGGCATGAGGCAGTTTGTGGTACCGAGAATAGCGCCTGGGAATTCTTCGAAAACTTTTCTTTGATCGTACCATGCCTTACCTACATTACCCTTCAGGTGAGGATATTTCTTCAGCTCAGGATATCCATGGGCCGGAAGCATTTCAGAGTGGGTATAGATGTTGATACCTTTTCCTTCAGTCTGCTTCAATAACTCCTGGAGAGCAAGCAGGTTATGGCCTGTTACCAGGATGCAGTGGCCTTCCACCTGGTCTTCCGACACAGTTACAGGCTGTGGAATTCCAAGCTTTGAAGTGTGGGCTTTGTCAAGAAGATCCATTACTTTTACTGTAGCAGTACCTACTCTTAGTGCCATTTCTATATGTTCATTTAAATTAAAGTTTGAGTTTGTCAAAGTCATGTAAAGTGCTTCGTGTGTAATTTTATCCACTTCAGGATCTGTAAAGCCCAGTTGTCTTGCATGGGTAGCATACGCTGATACACCCTTCAAACCGAAGATAATAGTATCCTGGAGGCTTGCGATATTTTCATCCTTACCGCAAACACCTACTTTTGTACAGCCGCCTGTTGGACATTGTTCACATTGATAACAAAACATTGTTAAAATCCCCCTCTGTAAATTTTCATTTCGGATAATCTTATTGTAATGGATTTGTACCGTGGGTTCTGTTATGTACGACACATTGAAATGTGATTTTTGTCACAAATTTGTAGCCATAAAATACGAAAATCTGATAAAATATATAATAAAGGCTTTAGGTAAACCACGATATGTTGATTTCTTTGTCAATTAAAATATATGATGGGAGTGTTAAACAAATGTCATCAATTGCGCAAAAAGCAGCAGCGGTATTTTTGGTCTCGACTTTACTATTGTCCGGATGCGGGAGTAAGACGAACAATAGCGGAAATAATACCGGTTCTCCAACCCCGGCAGGTACGTCACAAGGGGCTACCTCTTCACCCCAGGCGGTGCAGAGTACGCCAACGCCTACACCTGCGCCACCGTTGGTGGACCTTCAAAAGGTGAAGCCCAATGAAGCAGGAAAGGTCATGGTGGTTATGTTTCACAATTTCGTTGAAACTTTTACCCCAACCCAGGCAGACCCCGGCGAGTACACTACAACTTTCAGTGAGTTCAGAAAACTGCTAGGCACCTTATATGATAAAGGGTACCGATTGGTGAACTTGAATGATTTTCTGAATAATAACGTGAATGTACCGGCAGGTTGTGTGCCTATGATTTTTACCTTTGATGATGGAACGGCAGGGCAGTTTAACCTGGTTGAAGAGAACGGGAAGCTGGTGGCAAATAAGAATTCAGCTGTCGGCATCATGGAAGAGTTTAATAAAACCCATCCTGATTTCGGGCTAAAGGGGACATTTTACGTCAATCTGGGAAACCGAACCTTCGAGGGTAAGGGAACGGTGCAGGAAAGGCTGAAATACCTTGCAGATAAAGGTCTTGAAATCGGTAACCATACTCTGACCCATGTAAGTTTGCCTCAGGTAAAAACTGCGGAGAAAATACAGCAGGAAATTGGGGGGAACCAGAAGAAAATGCTGGAGTTGATTCCCGGCTACCAAATGACTACTTTCTCATTGCCCTATGGACAGGCGTCAAAAGACCTTCAGCAGTATGTTGCTCAAGGGGAGTTTGAGGGTGCAAAATACAGTCACCTGGCCATTGTAGAAGTGGGAGCAGGTCCAACCCTGTCAACAGTCCATAAAAAGTCCACCCCTCTGTCCATGAGTCGTGTAAGGGCCACGGGGATAAAACCCGTACAGGCAGATCTGGACTGGTGGCTGAAGAACATCTCCAGAGCGGATGAATATGTCAGCGATGGGAACCCCAATACCGTTACAGTACCCAAAGCAAAAGCAGTGGATGTAGACCAGGAAAAGCTGAAGGGAAAATCCTTGGTAACTTATTAGTGCAGCGTGAACCAATAAAAAATAAAATTTTAACCGCCTATGTATATTTGCAAAAGGAAGATGTTATAATATAATGAGAATATACAATATATGGATAATTGCAGATGAACCTTCCCGGGTTTATCTGCAATACTGTTTTATCATAGGGGAGTGGTTAAGGTGTTAAAAGATTGGGAGAAAAAGCATCAGACGGATTATGATGTGAAAAAGAAAGCTGTCAAGCTGGTTATTGTTCACTTAAAAAGGAAGCTTACACGAGAGTTTATAGGTTCGGAGTATGTGAACCAATGGGTCACGGAAATGGACGAACTCCTGTCAAAGTCCGATTTTGCAATTTCTGAATATATAGCCATGCGAAAGAAACTGAATGACGTGATCGAGAGCACGTTGGATGAAGAGATACGTTTTAAATTAAGAGACTCCTGGTATAGTTTGGGAAAAGCATTGGATAAAAAAGCTTCGTTTAAATAACCCGGTCCACACAAAAGGACTGGGTTATTTGCTTTTTACCGGTTTAGCCAAGTTACAGCAAGCCTCTCCTATGGAAATATTATACACCGATTAGGAAATGATGTACTATAGAAATAGGCGGTAAATGAAAAAATACGTAGGAGGAGAAGGATGCTTTTTAAGAACAAAACAACAGATGTAAACCCATATAACGAAATAGAAGAAAAGATAAAAAGAGAACTCTTAGCTACCCTGGAGCGAAAAGGCATTGATATTTCTAAAATCCACGTTGACTTAAGAACCGGAAATGTAAATGTAAGTTTAAGCATAAAACGATAAAAGTACAGCTTTCCAGCTGTACTTTTTATTGATAGATGAGATTTATTCAGGAGGAATCGTCTATATCTCCAGTGCTTCTATAAACCCTTTACCGCTTCCAATGGCCTGCAGTACGGCTTCAGCAGCAGGACCTCCGGGAAGGCCTCTTCCGGAAACACATTTTTCAAGGCTGATTTCCTGGTAAACATCCTCTTGAATTTTATCGGAGAAATTTTTAAACTCTTCCATGGAAAGCTGGTCGATGGCTTTGTTGTTCTGGATACAATATAGTACCATTTTACCGATGATTTCATGCGCATTCCGGAAAGGAATTCCCTTCTTAACCAGATAATCGGCAATGTCCGTTGCATTGGTAAATCCACCCTGCGCAGCTTTATACATAGCAGCCGGCCGTATTTTCATAGTAGATACCATACTGGTAAACACAGGCAGGCACATTTTTACCGTGTCCACACAATCAAAGATGGCTTCCTTGTCTTCCTGCATATCCTTATTATAAGCCAAAGGCAGTGATTTCATCACTGTTAGAAGCGTCATGAGCCCACCATAGACACGCCCGGTTTTTCCTCTTACCAGTTCAGCCACATCAGGATTCTTCTTTTGAGGCATAATACTGCTGCCTGTGCTGTAAGCATCATCCAGTTCAATAAACCCAAACTCAGAGGTAGACCAAAGAATAATCTCTTCACTGAATCGGCTCAGATGCATCATAGTAATGGAAAGGCAGGAGGCCAATTCAATGGCAAAATCCCTGTCGCTGACTCCATCCAGACTGTTTTCCGTGATGCCGGAAAACCCCAGCTCCTGCGCAACCATAAGCCGGTCGAGGGGATAAGTGGTACCCGCCAGGGCTCCGGAACCCAGAGGCATTATATTGGTACGTTCATAGCAGTCCTCCAGCCGCAGGATATCCCGTTTGAACATCTGGAAATATGCCATGATGTGATGTGCGAAGGTGATGGGTTGTGCCCGCTGAAGGTGCGTATAGCCGGGAAGAATAGTTCCCGTGTTCTCTTCTGCCACTTTCAGAAGCACTTTTTCCAGAGAAACCAGCATGTTTTTGATTTCAATGATTTGCTCCTTCAGATACATTCGGATATCCAGCGCGATCTGGTCGTTTCTGCTTCTTCCTGTATGAAGGCGTTTCCCCACATCCCCGATTCTCTGTATAAGAATTTTTTCCACATTCATGTGAATATCTTCCGCATCAATTTCGAAGTCGATAAGCCCCTTCTCGATATCTGCCAGTATTTCCTTCAAGGTTTTTTGTATCAGTGCAGCGTCTTCCACCGGTATAATTCCACGCTGTCCCAGCATTTTTGCATGGGCGATGCTGCCGGTAATATCCTGTTTATACAAGCGACTGTCAAAACGGATGGAGGAGTTGAAATCGTCCACCGATTGGTCCGTATTTTTCTCAAATCTGCCGCCCCAAAGTTTCATAATTATTCACTCCGTCGTATTTATTATTAAAAGCGCTGCCGGCCCCAGGCGACCGGGGACCCTTAATATCCGGGAACCAGTGGCCAGGAACCAGTAACGCTTTTTCAATTACTATTTATTACTTATTCTTTTCCTTCATCAGGGCATTGACTTTCAATGGAAGACCGAAGAGGTTGATGAAGCCTTCCGCGTCTTTTTGGTTGTAAACCGCATCTCTGCCGAAGGTGGACAATTCTTCACTGTACAGAGAGTAGTCGGATTTTGCTCCGGCAGGCATACAATTCCCTTTATACAGCTTCAAGCGGACCGTCCCGGTCACTGTTTGCTGGGTTACATCCACAAAGGCGGAAAGTGCTTCTCTGAGTGGTGTGTACCACTGGCCGAAGTATACCAGCTCGGCGAACCTTTGAGCAACGATGTCCTTGTAGTGAAGGGTATCCCTGTCGAGACAGAGGAGCTCCAGTTCTCTGTGAGCGGCGTACAATATAGTTCCGCCGGGAGTTTCATAAACCCCTCTGGATTTCATGCCTACCAGTCTGTTTTCAACCATGTCGATAATGCCGATTCCGTTGGCTCCGCCGATTTTATTTAGGGCTTCAATCAATTCTACCGGTGCGTACTCAACGCCATTCACCTTCTTAGGAATACCCTTTTCAAAATAAATTTCAACATAGGTAGGCGCATCGGGCGCTTTTTCCGGAGAAACCATGAGCTTCAGCAGCTTTTCGTACTGCGGCTCATTCCAGGGATCTTCCAGATCGGAACCTTCATGGCTCAGATGCCACAGGTTCCTGTCCATGCTGTAGTTATCCTTTTTGGAAACAGGGATGGGAATGTTTCTTGCCTGCGCATAGTCGATGGCGTCTTCTCTGGATTTGATATCCCAGATTCTCCAGGGGGCGATTATTTTCAGATGAGGAGCTAAGGCTTTAACGGTAAGTTCGAACCGGACCTGGTCATTGCCTTTTCCGGTAGCACCGTGGCAAATGGCGGTGGCACCTTCCTTCTCGGCGATTTCTACCAGACGCTTTGCAATAATAGGGCGGGCGAAGGAGGTTCCAAGCAGGTATTTTCCTTCATACACGGCTCCAGCTTTGAGCGTTGGGAAGATAAATTCATTCACGAATACATCCTGCAAATCCTCTATGTAAAGCTTGCTGGCACCTGTTTTGATTGCTTTCTCGTTTAAATGGTCCAGTTCCTCTCCCTGGCCGACATCAGCCGCCATGGCGATAACCTCATAATCGTAGTTTTCCTTTAGCCAGGGTATGATAATAGAAGTGTCTAGACCTCCTGAATAAGCTAATACTACTTTTTCCTTCTGACTCATACAAAAACCTCCTCAATTATGTTATAATAAATCAGGCTATGGACAAGGACGGCGGAAAATCAAATTCCATCCGTTATCCATTGGCGGTTCATGATTTACTTTGAATTTATTTATTATTATACATTAAAATGTATAAATATGCAATAACGTTATTAAAAATTTATACAGCAGCCATACCGGGATACATAGAAGACCTAAAAGTTAAAATATCCAACGCCTCCTGACCCTTTCAGGAGGGAAACTTGATTAAAAAGCTGGAGCTGTGGAAGGTGCCATAATTTTCCTTGCACCCCGGACTAACCTTTTGCTGAATATCTATGCAGGGGTGAAAAGTTCCAGCGTAAATACCCATATGTACTGCTTGCAACGGAGGATTTGATGATTATCATGGGAATTGACCCTGGATTTGCAATTACAGGGTATGGTATAGTAAAATATGAGGGGAACAAATTTTCGGTCATTGACTATGGGGCAGTGACCACCGAGGCGTCCGAGCCTTTTCCGAAGCGCCTTTTGCTGTTGCACGAAGGCCTGCAGGAACTTATTGAAAAACATAAGCCGGATGCCATCGCGGTAGAAGAATTGTTCTTTAATAAAAATATAAAAACGGCCCTGAATGTTGGACATGGCAGGGGGGTAGCCCTGCTGGCAGGGGCAAAAGCCGGGATTGAAGTGTTCGAATATACCCCGCTTCAGGTAAAACAGTCGGTTGTGGGCTATGGAAGGGCAGAGAAGACGCAGATCCAGCAAATGATAAAAGTTATTTTAAACCTGCCGAAAGTGCCGAAGCCCGATGACGTTGCAGACGCTCTGGCCATTGCGGTATGCCATGGCCATTCCTACCGGATGAACACATTGCAAACCGGGCAGTGGAGGTAGGGGGATAAAAGCGCTGCTGGTTCCTTGTTGCGAGTTGCTGGATGGTGGCTGTGGTATAAGTACAGGCCGTAAACCAGTAACCAGGAACTAACGACTAGGAACGATTTTTAATCCTAACGGAAGTAGTGGAATGAGACATGGGGACATTCCCCGATGTTTTATCAGGGGTGTGTCCCCGTGTCTTATGGAACGAAAATTTTTATGATAACCAGGAATTTATATAATGGAGGTTTGCCATGTACGCATATATAAAAGGAACGCTTGAATACAAACATAACGAATACATCGTTGTGGAGGCCAATGGAGTCGGATACAAAATCCATACGGCGCTTTCAACCATTGAGGGGATTGGTGCCGTAGGAGACACAGTGAAAATGTACACGCACCTCTATGTACGTGAGGACATTATGAGTCTGTACGGGTTTCACTCCCAGGAGGAACTGGGGATGTTCGAGCTTCTGCTCTCGGTTTCCGGTGTAGGACCGAAGGCTGCCATCTCCGTCATATCTTCCGTATCGCCTTCAAAGTTCGGCCTGGCCGTTATAACAGATGATGCAAAGACGCTGACAAAAGCCCAGGGAGTGGGGAACAAAGTAGCGCAAAGGATAATTCTTGAACTGAAGGACAAGATAAAGAAGGAACAATTAGTAGCTATTACTAATAATAAGGAAGAAAAAGCGGAAATCAGCAGTGATAACACGAAGGTTTCTGAAGCTGTCAGTGCACTAATGGTGCTGGGCTATACACCTTTTGAAGCCAATAAGGCGGTGGCGGCTGTACACAGTGAGGATATGGACCTGGAAAGCATTATTAAAAATGCATTGAAAACATTGGTGCGATGAAATAAAATGATGAGCTTCGTCACTCATCATGGAATGGATCGGAGGACTTTATTATGGAAGAGGAACGTCTTGTAGGGTGTGAGGTGAAGCCGGAGGATTTTGAGGAGATCAGTCTCAGACCCAGGAAATTTAGTGAGTATACAGGCCAGGAAAAAGTAAAGGAAAACCTGGCAGTGTTTATAGAAGCGGCAAAACAGAGGAAGGAAGCGCTAGACCATGTACTTTTGTACGGACCGCCGGGATTGGGGAAAACAACTCTTGCCAGCATCATTGCATCAGAGTTGGGAGTAAATTTGAGGATTACCTCAGGACCGGCCATTGAGAAGCCGGGGGATCTGGCTGCCATACTGACCAATCTGGGAAATTTCGATGTATTGTTTATCGATGAAATCCACCGGCTGAATCGGAGCGTTGAGGAAGTTTTGTATCCTGCCATGGAGGACTATGCCCTGGATATCATTATCGGCAAGGGACCCAGCGCTCGTTCCATACGGTTGGATTTACCGAAGTTTACACTCATTGGAGCCACTACCAAGGCAGGCCGGCTGACTTCACCCTTAAGAGACCGTTTTGGAATGATTAACCGGTTGGAGATGTATACCCATGAGGAATTACAAATCATAGTGAAAAGATCGGCAAAAATTCTTGGAGCAGGAATCGATGAAGAAGGCGCCATGGAAATTGCCCGAAGGTCCCGCGGAACCCCGAGAATTGCCAACCGGCTCCTGAAAAGGGTTCGGGATTTTGCACAAATCAAGGGGAATGGATTCATTGATGATGCCATTGCAAAAGTAGCGCTGGATGCACTGGAAGTAGATAAAATCGGGTTGGACAATGTAGACCGTAATGTACTCATGAGCATCATCGATAAATTCGGCGGAGGTCCTGTAGGACTGGATACCCTGGCGGCGACGACAGGCGAGGAAGCGGAAACCATCGAGGATGTATATGAACCTTACCTCCTGCAATTGGGGTATATTAATAAAACACCCAGAGGAAGAGTTGCAACGAAACGGGCCTATGAACACTTTGGACTGCGGTATGAATAAAATGGAGAAACGCCTTTTAGGCGTTTTTTTTATTGTCCGGGAAAGTTCTCTTTCCTGGACAATAAAAAAACATTGAATTTACGTGCGTGCCAATTTGTTCTCATGCTTCGGAAAGCTACCTTTGTGCCTTTTCCTCCTTAAAGTTACAAAAGAATTACAATCTAGTTAAAATTCGATGTTACTAGGAGGAAAAAATGTTGAAATGCCGAAGTATATGTAGGTATAGGTTCTATTTATTATGAAACTATAATTACGTCGGAGATTGGAAGAGTGCGTTTTCTATTTTTTTCTGGTTTCTGCTTTTATGTGGGGTGTATATATGAAAAAACTGATACTATCGATTTCTACAACATTGATGGCAACACTGGTTGCAACAAATTGCTTTGCCGCACCTTTACTGCTGGCTTATGACGGAAAGGTTCATGAATTCACAGGTGAAGTATGCAGCCTGTTGATTAATGGTGAAGTTGTGACTTCAAAAGTACCGGCCATTATAATGAATGACAGAACTTTGGTTCCGGCAAGAGCTGTATTTGAAAAGCTTGGCGCAAAGGTCGGCTGGGATGAAGTGAATGAGAAGGTCTTCGTTAGCTTGAACAATTCTTCTGTAGAACTGAAAATTAACGACAAAAATGCTAAAATCAACAATAAGATCGTCCAGATGGATGTTCCCCCAAAAATCATTAATGACAGTACCATGCTTCCGGTACGTTTTGTTGCAGAGCAGCTTAACATGAAAGTGGGCTGGAATCCGTCACAGAATATTGTCATGATCGACCGCTCAAATCTGGGAAACATTGCATATAATTCAGCTTCAGGCCAGGACACCGTTACCATTTCCCTGGACTACTACAAAGATTACAAGGTGATGCGGTTTGACCCCGCAAGGATTGTAATCGACTTTCCAAATGTAGGCGCTCCTGAAATGCCGCAGCGGACCGAGGTGAATGGAAGTGCTGTAAAGGCCGTACGGTATGCCCAGTTTGAGGATACCAGCAATGGATATAAGGCGGCTCGGGTTGTTTTGGATGTAAACCCTGAAGCCACATACCAGATTGAGGAGAGGCAGGGACAGCTGGTTGCCTTGGTGAAATCAGGGCTGCCGGACAGGGGGGATGGAGATCGTGGAGAGACGCCTGTTCCCACAGTAACACCAGTGCCGACTCCGACACCCACACCGGTTCCGACTCCAACGCCGACACCGGCAGAGACCCCAACGCCCACACCGGCAGGGACTCCGACACCCACACCAGGGTCCGTATCCGGAGTGGTGGATATGTCAAATATAAAATACTCAAAGGTTGGCAGCCAGGAAGTTATTGAAGTGAATCTGGATAAATACGACGGCTACAAGGTCGTTAGAATCACAGACGCTGACCGGATCGTGCTGGATATTCCGAACACGGCAGCTCCGGCCATTGAACAAAAAACAAATATAGACAGCGCATTGCTGCGCTCTATTCGTTGTGCGCAGTTTGAAAACAATACAGCGCGGGTGGTACTGGATATGAAGGGGCAGACTCCTTTTGATGTTGAAGAGAAGAGCGGCAAGCTGCTGATAAAACTATCACCTTCTTCCTATAAAAACTTTGTGTACCATAGCAATGGGGACAGGATTTATCTTACATTCCCGAAAATTGCACTGGCAGGTCCGGCCAGAGACAACAACAAACTGTTTACCGAGAAGTACGAGCTGGACGGTAAGCGGTATATCATGACATTCCCATCGAATTTGGCGGATTTGGGAACCGGAGTGATGAAAATCAACGATGCTATGCTGGACTCTATTGAAGTCACTCAAAATTCTGCTGCCGGACAGACTAGTATTATTTTTAACGCAAAAAGCCAGTTGTATTTTGAAACTGTAACCCGGTACAATTATGACAATAATCAATTGATTGATACAGCCATCACATTGTTAAAACCCACAGCACCCTCAGAAAAGCTGGTGGTCATCGATCCGGGGCATGGCGGGCTGGAAACCGGAGCTGCAAGCGGCGGACTTGTAGAAAAGACGCTGAACCTTGATATTGCAATACGGCTAAACAACCTGTTGAGAAGCAAAGGAATAAAAACCTATATGCTTCGACAGGATGATAGCTATGTAGACCTGTATGAAAGGGCATACATTGCGAACCGGTTAAATGCGACCTTGTTTGTGAGCGTACACAATAATGCATTTAACAGTGTATCGTCAGGTACGGAGACGCTTTACTACCCGACAGACCCCAACGATACCAAATTTAATAGTAAGAGGTTTGCACAGATCATTCAGAACAATCTTTTAAGTGCCTTAGGCACAAAAAATAGAGGAATTATTGAAAGGCCGGGACTTGTGGTCTTAAACAGGACAAAGATGCCGGGAATTCTGGCTGAAGTTGGATTCATTGATAATCCGGAGGAAAGAGCGAAACTGAATACTTCCGAATTCAGGCAAAAGGCTGCTGAGGCTCTGTGTCAGGGTATTATTCAGGCCCTTGGCGAAGCAAAGTAATGTGCGTATAAACCGAGGTGCGTAGAGAGTGCTCGCTCGTTTGTGAGCCCCGCTTTTTAATAACTATAGTTTCCTTTGGGGGTGGGGACGTATTTATGTAGCTCTTACTTCGTTTAGCTGTGGAAAAATTGTATAAAACTATATAAAAAAGATAAGTAGAATTCATATATTCTACTTATTTTTTTTATATACCCCTTATGGTAATATACATAGTAAATCGGGAAATATATGAAAGGTTATATTTTTACTCTGGAATGTCCATAATTACAGTAAATTAAGGAAATTACTGTAAGGAGGATGTTTATGCGAAAACTTTTATGTTTACTGCTGATGCTCAGTTTGTTTTTTACTTCCGGATGTATCTTTGATGCTGGAGAAAAAAACGCTGAGCCTGTTAATAAAGGAATAACAACCAGCGAGCAGCGAGTGGCTGAAAATAGAGAGAAAGTATTGCCGGAAGGTACCAGTGGGAATAAGAATACGAATAGTACACCGGGAGTAAGTACAGCTCAGGCGACACCAACTCCTGAGAGCGGTCCTGTGCCCGCTGCGACGCAGCAGCCAGTCCTTGCAGAGAATAAGGATAAGACGGCTGTAATGGCTTTACAGGACAAATCGACAGGGGCATCTATCGTTTTGTACTATCAGGATGCCGATGGAAATATTGTGCCGCTGAGCCGCAGAATCGAAAAACAGGAAAGTATCGCGAAGGCAGCAATCAGTGGACTGATTGACAGCGCGATTACCAGGGAGGAAATCGAATACTATGGCGTCTATCCTGTTATACCCCAGGGGACCCAGGTATTAGGCATTAATGTGATTAATGGCATCGCTACCATCGATTTTAATAATAAAATACTTAACTATAAAACCGAGGCTGCAGAAAGAAATATTATTTCCTCTATCGTGTATACGGCAACTCAATTTAAGTCCATTAAAGGAGTTAAAATTTGGGTAGATGGAAAGCCTGTAAATAAACTGAAATTCAATACAGTTTTATCAGGCGTATTGAACAGACAGAATGTGCTTGTTAATTCAACCCGGTTGAATATAAACCCGGAGATGGGAAAAACAGATATCTATGTCATCAAATCCGTGGATGAAAAGCGTTCCTATGCGATTCCCGTGTCCTTAGAACACAGCCGTATAAAAGACGAGCAGATACCTGGAAAAATCGTAGAACTGCTGGCCCAGGATTATAGCTCCAGAAAGTTATATTCTGCAATTCCGCAGAAAACAAAGCTGCTGGAGTATAGTACAAAGGGCGGCGTGCTTACACTGAACTTTAACAGTGAGATCAGGGGTTATAGTGGAAGTGCCAGGGAAGAAGCATTGATGAGGCAGCTGTTGTATTCCATGAAACAAATCGAAGGTGCTGAGAAGTTGAAAATACTGGTTAACGGCCAGGAAGCCGTACTTCCGGAAGGAACAGAGTTGATTGGGAATATTACCATACCGGAAGTCATAAATACCATCATTGAGGACCAGGGCGAATAGAAAAATGGTTCCAGATGAGAAATGAATATATGTATTTGGGGGCAAAACCAATGAGAAAGTTAATAGTAGCTACTAAAAATAAAGGGAAAATGAAAGAGATTGAAGAGATTCTTACCGGGCTGCCATACAAGGTTGCATCGATGGAAGATGTAGGCCTTTCACAGGATATTGACGAGTACGGCAGTACTTTTGAAGAAAATGCTCTCATTAAGGCGAGAGAGATCGCAGAAATAACCGGAGAAATGGTTATAGCAGACGATTCCGGCCTGGAGGTTGATTTCCTGAATGGGGCTCCCGGAATTTATTCGGCTCGTTATGCCGGGGAAGGGGCTTCGGATTCCGATCGTAACAATAAGCTTTTAAATGAACTGAAGGACGTACCTTTCGAAAAGCGAACAGCCAGGTTCGTCTGTGCGATTGCTGTAGTATTCCCGGAGGGTGAGAGCTTCACCGTTAGAGGTACCTGTGAAGGGTATATAGAGTTCGAGCCCCGGGGGAATCATGGTTTTGGATACGATCCGCTCTTTTTCATTCAGGAGTATCATAAGACGGTGGCAGAAATGAGTTCAGAAGAAAAGAATCAAATTAGCCATAGAGGAAATGCTCTACGGCAGATGCTGAAAAAATTAAAGGAATTATAGTAGTTATAATGAAGTAATAGGAGTGTAAAAGATTTGTCCTTCGTCAGGTAGAGTCTTCATCCTTCACTCTTCATTCTTCATTACTTAAGTGGGGGTAGCAATGAAGATTTTGGTTTTAAGTGATACACATGGAGATATAGAAAAAGCTGAAAAAGCTATAAAGGATAATATAGATGCAAGCGTTGTAATCCATCTGGGAGACTATTTCAGGGATGCGGAAAAGCTGTCCGGCATGTTTCCCGGCATTCGAGTTGAATATATTTACGGAAACAGTGATTTTATGATTGGTGATGTTCCGGCGGAGAAACTTTTGAATCTGGAAGGAAAGAAGATTTTCATCACCCATGGACATCGATATTCTGTGAAATGGGATTATGAGAAGCTGCATAAGAAGGCAGAGGAGCTGGGAGTGGATTTGCTTCTTTTTGGGCATACCCATGTTTCTGATATGATTCGGAAAAAGAACTATATTCTTATGAATCCGGGCAGTATTAGTGATTCAAGGGATGAATGCAGCGAATCCTATGCAATTATTGAAATTAAGGAAGGGAAACTGGAACCGAAATTAATGTTTGTTTGAGGGTTTTCACTCTCCCTATATTTGCCTGAATCCGGCTATAATAAGGGTGGATTCAGGCAAATATAAAAGTTGAAAAAATTTTGGAAAAGGTGTTGACAAATGATAGAGTGCCTAGTATAATACTAAGAGTCGACAGGCGGTAAGGCACTTGCGAGTGAGTAATAAGAGGCCTTTGACATGATAAAACAAATTAATGCGGGTGTAGTTCAATGGTAGAACATCAGCCTTCCAAGCTGATTGCGTGGGTTCGATTCCCATCACCCGCTCCACTAAATTTATTATATCTGCCTGTAGCTCAGTTGGATAGAGCAACAGACTTCTAATCTGTTGGCCGGACGTTCGAGTCGTCTCAGGCAGGCCAAATAAGACCTAGAATATAAACGTTCTAGGTCTTATTTTTTTATTAAAAAAATGAGGAGCAATCGATCCTCATCTTTCATCTGATTACGACATAGCATTTTTAAGCCATTCATCAATTGCTTTCCTTCTATCTTCTGAAAAACCTTTATAAACTTCCTTTTGCAACCACGCTAAAGACTTATTATCCAGATATTTTCTCATTTGATCTTCTGCCTCTAACATAACTACTTTTATTAAACAGGGACATTGGGTATAACTGCTGGGTAGGCTGCTTTTATCCAATAAAATATTGTTTTGCCTGATTTCTGCACACTGGAATAGATGCGAGGATCCTTCAACTGCCTCTACAATATCCCAGAAGCTGATCTCTTCAGGGCTGCGGGCTAACTCGTATCCTCCATTCACCCCTGGCATTGATCTTACTATACCGCCCTTTCTCAGTTTGGTAAATACCTTGGAAAGATAGGTTTCAGATATTCCCTGAAAGGTAGCCAGTTCTTTTATTCCAATGACTTTCCCGGAAGGAAGTTCTACCATATAAAACAAAGAATGTAATGCATATTCCACACCTACACTAAATTGCAAAATATCAAACCTCCGTTTATGATAAATAATATACCTCCTATCTTACTTTATCCATTGTTTCTAGTCAAGTATCCCTCTATGGATGGGACTGGCAACTAAATGGTAAAAAATTTAAATCGATATTGACATGCTAAATGAAATCATATAATATATATTACGGATAACAGTTATCTGTAATATATATTATACTTACTATCTATCATGCACTAGACATACGTTTATCCATATACGATCGGATTGGTAGCTGCTGATTTGAGCATCGTACATAACGGTTCCGGGGCGTTACAAGGTCCGAATCAGCTAAGTTCCATCCGGATTTGTCTAGTTTAGAGGAGGAGATCGAAGTGTTTAATGAAAAATTTTATGAAGTAGTATCCCATGAAGGGGTAGTATCCATTGTGTCCTGGGCAAATGAAGAAGCTCATGTTGTTAATACATGGAATAGCTATCTGGATGTCACTCAGGATGGCAGGCTGCTTATACCTGCTGCCGGAATGCGTAAAACTCAGAAGAACATAGAAATAAATAATAAGGTGAAAGTTACATTGGGCAGCAGGGAAGTTATGGGCTATAGGTCTATGGGAACCGGGTTTTTAGTTGAAGGAACTGCTGTGTTTATTGAATCCGGATTAGAATTCGATCGAATGAAGGAGAAATATCCTTTTCTTAGCAGAGTACTGGAAATAACGGTTACTTCGCTAAAACAAACTTTGTAGATATCATTTCGATATGTAATTTGCATGTAGAAATAGATAATAATTAAGTACTTATAACGAGGCATAAGATGGGCCCCCGCCCCACCTCTATAGGTGGCGGGTACCAATTAAATTTAACAGGCGGGGAGCATATCTCCCGCCTCGTTGAAACGGCTGGTCGCAAGCAAAGCTTGCTGCTCGCCCATGCAACCTGGGTGTGTTGAAATTGCTATGCAATTTCTTCCGTTGTTATAATCCTAGCTCTTGGGGAGACCCGAGGGCTTTATTCTTGTGTGGAAATGGTAAAATAGCAAGTGAAGCAGGGGGGCCGAATAGAACTTAAGAAGCATCCATTGAGCTTTAGCAGAGAAAGTATGTTTTTAGCTTGTAGACAGGTCCACACGGGAATGATATTATGTATCTGAGCGGGGTATGCCATATTTTAAGGGTTTGACGGACCTGAGAACGGAGGAAACGGAAATGGAGAATCAAGTTTATTTACCAGGGTTGGCTATTCCTATTTGCCAACGACAAAGATAGAAGAGACCATCAATTGGTATACAAAGAATTTGGGACTCAAATTGATGGATAAGTTTGAAGAACGCGGGTCATTGATTGGTATCTTGCATTATCCGCATAAAAATGCCATCGCTATAGTATTAATTGAAACGGAGAACCACAAACCGCTTGAAATCATCCGGAATGGAAAAAAGTTTCCGGTGATGGCCATGAATTGCCCGGATATTGAATACACGCATAAAAAATTGAAGGAAAACGGAGTAGAAGTTGAAGATATCCATGTTTTGGGGAATGGTGAAGCGAAATATTTTTATTTTAAGGATCACGAGGGTAATTTGCTGGAAGCAGCGTGGTCCATATGGGACCCGGAGGATACATTTAAAGAGGGTTTTTTTTAAGATTAGGGTTTACAGTCTCACCACTAAAAACATATGGGGTGGGGTGAGCAGGATATTTTTGATGGAATGAAGTGTAAACTTCTTTTTACTAATGGTTAATAAAGGGGGCCCCTTATGACAAACAACAAAATTGGGTTTTATTCTGCCGTAACAGCAGCGCTGTCAACAGTTATTTTTGCCATTTCCATGCTGATAAACAATAGCCTGCTCTCTTTTGGTATTTGTATGCTGCTGTCATGGTCCTACATAACCTTAACCTGTGCCTTTGCAGCTCAGGTAAAGCAGGATAAAAAAGCCTTTGCTTATGCGGGTATGGCTTTTGCTTGCGTATATGCGGTATTTATCAACCTGGTGTATTTCACGCAATTAACGACAGTCAATCAGCAAGCGGCCTCGGCCGATATCCTAAAAATACTGACCTTTGAGCCGGGAAGCTGGATTTTTGCCTTCGATATATTCGGATATGGGATGATGGCAGTATCAACGTTCTTTATCGGTTTGACTGTAAAAGCTGAAAGTAAGGCGGATAAGTGGCTGAAGACCCTCCTTATGCTCCATGGCATATTTGCACCCGTCTGCGTTATATTTCCCATGTTAAACCTGTTCGGCAGTGCAGGAAGCGTGGAACAGGGAAGTAATATGGGGGTGATTGCTTTAGAGGGATGGTGTTTGTTCTTTATTCCTACCATGATCTTTGCAGCTACGCATTTTAAGGATAAAAGTAAAGTGAGGTAGGAGAGATAATTTCATTGCAGTATTTTGAGCAGTTCACTGAATAATGATTCGGTGGACTACTTATTTGTACTATCTCCTGGAGAGCTTCGCAAAGCAAAAGGGAGAAATTCCATTGATATGGGCATAAATAGTTATGTGCCGACTTGTAGATTCTAACAAAAGGTGGGGGAAATCGAATGGCTAAAAAATTGATAGCGTATAGTATGATCGTTTTTGTAGTTTCCTTTTTGGGATGCTACCTATTTATAAAATATACAGACCGTTCACCGGGCAAGGGAAGTAGTACGATAGAACCGGGAATTTCTGCGACTCCTGCGCCTTCAAAGCAGGAAACTCCGAAACCAACGGCAACACCGGATCCTATTAAGCTGCAAATCAGTCAAATGTCCCTGGAAGAGAAAATCGGCCAGATGATGATTGTGGGACTTGATGGATATACCCTGAGTGATGCGGCAAAAAAAATGATTGAGACATATCGGGTAGGTGGTTTCATTATAATGGGAGACAATGTGCAGAATGCGAATCAACTGCTTACCCTGGTGAATGCCCTGAAAAAAGCCAATACAAAAAACAAGGTTCCCTTGTTTATCTCTGTAGATGAGGAAGGGGGAAGGGTCAGCCGCATGCCGGGAGAGCTAAAACGCCTTCCGGCCAGTAAGATCATCGGTCAGGCGAACAATAAGGATTTTTCTTATAAAATAGGAAGCGTTATTGCACAGGAAATAAAGTCCTTTGGCTTTAACATGGATTTTGCCCCGGTTCTGGACATAAACAGCAATCCCCAAAATACTGTCATCGGTGACCGGTCCTTCGGTTCAAAAGTGGATATTGTAAGCACATTGGGAGTACAAACCATGAAGGGGATTCAGGCGGAGAGTGTCATTCCGGTGATCAAGCATTTTCCCGGTCACGGGGATACTACGGTGGATTCCCATGTAGGGCTGCCTTCTGTCACCCATGACCTGAGCAGATTGAAAAGCTTTGAACTGGTGCCTTTTGCCGAAGCGGTAAAAAGTGACGCAGATGCAGTAATGGTTGCGCACATCCTTATGCAGAACATTGATGCCAAAAACCCTGCTTCCCTGTCGAAGGCGGTGATAACAGATATTCTGAGAAAAGATTTGAACTTTTCAGGGGTTGTAATCACGGACGATATGACCATGGGAGCCATTCAAAAAAACTATTCCATTGCGGAGGCTGCCGTTCAGTCTGTCAATGCGGGCAGTGATATTATTCTGGTTTGTCATGGCGACGAAAATGCGACCGCTGTCATGGACCGGATTCGAAATGCCGTTGAAAAGGGTACTATACCCCAAAGCAGAATCGATGAAAGTGTTTATAGGGTGCTAAAATTAAAGAAAAAGTATGGGCTGACCGATGAAACAAGGAGCTCTGTGGATAGTAAAGGAATAAACAATAAAATCAATGAAATATTGAGCACTTATTTGGGCGCTTCAAAGTGAATTGGCACTAACCCTATGGAAGTATCGGATTACTATGCAGAATATTTCTGATGCGAAGAGGATGGAGAGAAAGTGATAATTATGTCGATAAATATTTAACGATTATCGTTAAATATTTATTTACAAAAATTAAATTCTGTACTATGCTAGTAGTAACGATACTAAAAATAAAAGGAATAGGGGATGGATTTATGCGGATTAGCCAGGAAAAACTTAAGAGATTGTCAAAGATTATGGTGACAGTATTTAATGTGTTTTTTTGGGTGGGTGCAGCTGCGGAAATCATTGGTATTATTGTGTTTACAGCCACTTTTTTTATTCCGGAAAGCGTCTTTGCTTTTCAAAAACAGGGAGGGAGTGGCGGGCTAACAGTTAATGGAATCATTAAATTTGCAGTTGATCCCGCATTGAATCAAAGTGTAAGTATAAAACCACTTTTGCAGGCACTGCTCCCGGTTGCATTGATTGCATCACTGTTGCTTGTGATTGTTATTCATCAAGTTCGATGCATAGTGAAAACCGTAGCGGACGATTGTCCCTTTCATAGGAAGAACTCCTCAAGGCTTTGCATAATTGCCGCTATTTTAATAGTGGGGTCCATCACTGTAAACGTTGCTGAGGCAAGACTAGCGAGATTAATCATTGATGCGTTGAAAATACAGAATGTTTCCGTGAACTATACAATCAACTCTACCATGTTTCTATCGGGCTTCTTAATTTTTATTCTCGCCGGAGTTTTTCGGTATGGAAGTTATTTGCAGGAAGAATATGATGCAACGTTATAAGGCAGGTGATTACATTGGCCATCATCATAAGACTGGACAGGGTTCTGGCAGATAGAAAGATGCAGTTGAGTGAATTGGCGGAAAAAGTAGGCATTTCTATTGTTAACCTTTCCAATTTAAAAACAGGAAAAGTAAAAGCAATACGTTTTTCAACTCTGAACGCCATTTGTAGGCACTTGCAGTGTCAGCCCGGGGACATTCTTGAATATACACATGTTGACGGTGAAATAGAGGGAGATATAGAATAAGTTAGAGGAATTTTCAGGCCACTTGAGAGTGAGAACTCGATGTTTGCATCGAGTTCTCACTCTCAAGTGGCCTGTAGTCTGCTTAAGAGCACCAATAGCAAACTGCAGCGAGCCCAAAAGGTTCGCAAGCTGAAATAAAATTATACTTGTCTATTGACAAATATGGTATATAATGCTAAATTTATTAATAACAGTTTGCGATGGTGCATTTATCCTTTTTATGTTGATAACAAAGCAGTTAACTGCTTTGTTTTTTGTTTTATAACAAAGTTTTCTAAAGCTTGAGAGCTACGTGTTCTCAAATTTAATTTAGGGGGATGAATTAGATGAAGAAGAGATTGATAGCATTCGCGTTGGCCGGCGTGTTTTCGGTAACGGCACTCCTATCCGGGTGCGGAAACACGGCAAAGGAAGCGCAGACACAGACAACCAAGGAAGAACCAAAAAAACAGGAAAGTAAGGCACCCAAAACTTTGATTTTTGCGCAGGGCGCAGATCCGAGAGGGCTGGACCCGGCCTATGTGGATGATGGGGAATCCGCCAAAGTCATGTGCAATATTTTTGAAGGGCTGTTGCAGTATAAGCCGGACTCAACAGCCATCGAGCCCTGTCTTGCCACGGAATGGAACATTAGCGCCGATGGAAAGGTCTATACCTTTAAACTGCGCCAGGGCGTCAAGTTCCACGACGGAACACCTTTTAACGCCGATGCGGTAAAATTCAGTGTGGAGCGCCAGCTGCCGCCCAATAAGATTGACGATATGCCCTATGCCTCCTTTACTTTTGGTCTGGTTGAAAAAGTAGAAAAAGTGGATGACTATACAGTGAAATTCACATTAAAAGAGCCTAACACACCTTTCCTGGCTAATTTGGCCATGTCGCTGGCAGCTCCTATTGTTAGTCCGGAAGCTGCTAAAAAATTCGGGGATAAATTCATTGAGAACCCGGTGGGTACAGGACCCTACAAGTTTATCAAATGGGATAAGAGCCAGTCTATTACGCTGGAAAAGAACAATGACTATTGGGGAAGTAAGGCAAAGACCGATAAGGTGGTATTTAAATTTACCAAGGAGAACTCTGTAAGAGCCAGTGAATTGATGACCGGCGCCGTAGACATCATCGATGGTGTAGACCCCAATGATGTTCCGAAGCTGGAGCAGAGTAAAATGGCTATCTTCAAGGATAAAGGCATGAATATCAACTATATGGCCTTCAACTGCTCCAGAGCACCCTTTAATGATCCCAAGCTCAGGGAGGCGATTTCCTATGCCATCAACCGCGATGAGCTTGTGAAGTTCCTGTACCAGGGCTTTGCCGAGAAGGCAGACAGTCCGATGCCCAGCTTTATACCGGGTCATAATAGTGCAGTTAAGCCCTATGAGTATAACGTAGATAAAGCAAAGGCACTGCTGAAGGAACTGGGAAAAGAAAACCTGGAAGTGAAAATGATTGCATATTCAAATCCACGCCCCTATAATCCGGTCAATGGACAGAAACTGGCGGAAGCTGTGCAGAACTACCTGGCTAAAGTAGGAATTAAAGCCAAAATCGACGTATATCCATGGACGGAGTATAAGCAGAAAACAGCCCAGGGAGAAGGCGATATCCTGTTTTATGGCTGGGTGGGTGATAACGGAGATGCCGACAACTTCCTATCACTGTTTGATTCCAATGAAATCAAGTCTACGCTGAATGTAGCTAAATATGTCAATCCGGAAGTGGATAAGCTGCTGGCAAAAGCAAGAGCCGTCCCTAACGGAGAAGAGAGGAATAAAGTATACCAGCAGATGCAGGAGATCGTGGCCAAGGACGCTCCCTGGCTGCCCATCTCACATGCTGCCAGCATGGCAGCATATTCGCCCAAGGTGAAAAACTTCCGGGTGCATCCTACAGGCTCTGTATTCCTGAAGGATGTTGAAAAGGAATAAGCAGAACCTGAAATATTATCGGTGCATAAAATGGAAACTCGTCCTTTGACGGTGTTTCCATTTTATGCATGTTATGAACATTTGCTGGTGGTTTATAAAATGTACATACATAAGGGGGAGAAGAATGCTGGTAAAATACATTATAAAGAGGTTGATCCTTTTACTTCCGGTTATGTTAGGAGTTTCAGTTACAGTGTTTATCGTTATGCATGTCTTTACGGCAGATCCGGCAGCGGTAATTCTGGGGGAACACGCCACTGCAGAGCAGTTGGAAACGCTGCGGCAGCAGCTGGGACTGCATGACCCGCTCCACATCCAATACTGGAATTTTCTAAAGGGCATATTTCGCGGTGATCTGGGTAGTTCTCTTGTAACCAAAGTTCCGGTTGCCAAAGAGATATTATCCCGTTTTCCCGCAACCATTGAGCTTGCCTTGGCTGCCATTTTGTTTGCGTCAATTTTGGGTGTATCCATCGGAGCCCTGTCTGCGGTTAAGCAAAATTCTCTCGTGGACTATATGGGGATGGTAACTGCGCTGTTGGGGGTTTCCATGCCCATCTTCTGGCTGGGGCTTCTTTTGATTGTTGTTTTCTCCGTGGGACTTCACTGGCTGCCGGTAGCGGGACGCATACAGATCGGTTTGGAGCCGCAGAAGATTACTTCCTTCTATTTGGTTGACAGTTTGTTGACGGGAAACCGGGAGGCTTTTTTCAGTGCAGTGAAGCATCTGATTTTGCCGGCGGTTGCATTAGGCTCCTATTCAACGGCTATCATCGCCCGCATGACCCGCTCCACCATGTTGGAGGTGCTGAAGCAGGATTATATCCGGACTGCCCGGGCAAAGGGACTTTTTGAGCGTGTCGTAATTTTGCAGCACGCCCTGCGGAATGCCCTGGTTCCGGTTGTGACGGTAATCGGCTTACAATTGGGGGCTTTGCTGGGGGGCGCGGTGTTAACCGAAACCGTATTCTCCTGGCCGGGTGTAGGAAGTTATACCATCGAGGCGATCCTGAAATCGGATTATCCCGTTGTCCAGGGTGCCGTTATGCTGATGGCCGTGGTCTTTGTAGTAGTAAACCTGATCGTGGATCTCTTATATGCTTATCTGGATCCACGCATCAAATATTCGTAAAGGGGGGGGAATATGGATACGATTTCAGAGGCTATAGAAAATGTAGAGCTCCAGGAGGATCGGGAGGAAGCGGTGTCCCCTGGGAAGGAGCTTGTAAAACTTCTATTTAAGAATAAAGCTGCTGTTGTCGGGTTGGGCATCATTATTTTACTGGTGCTGGTAACCGCCTTCGGCAAATTCATAATGCCCTATAACCCCTACATCGGAGAATTATCTCAAAGCTTAAAGCCTCCTTCTTCCGCGCATATTCTGGGAACGGATGAACAGGGAAGGGACATTTTAAGCAGAATTATTGATGGTACCAAAGTATCTTTACGTGTAGGTGTGACCGCAGTGGCCATCGCGCTTACGGCCGGAATCATTATCGGAGCTGTGGCAGGCTATTACGGAGGAGTTGCCGATATGCTGGTGATGCGGATTATGGATATCATGCTGGCATTTCCCTCACTGTTGCTGGCCATCGCCTTTATGAGCGCCCTGGGGAAGGGGATTGACAAGGCCATTATTGCCATCAGTATTGTGACCATACCCGAGTATGCCAGGATCGTGAGGGGATCGGTTCTGGCTGTGAAGGAAAATGAATACATACAGGCTGCAAGGGTGATTGGAAATCGAGATGCTGCCATTATTTACAAACACATTTTACCTAACATCCTATCACCCATCGTAGTCCGGGCGACGCTGGGCATTTCCACAGCCATTCTGGAAACCTCCGCCCTGGGCTTTCTGGGATTGGGAATCCAGCCTCCCTATGCCGAGTGGGGGAGTATGCTGGGAGCAGGACGCGGTTACTTTTATAATGCACCCCATATTATACTTTTTCCAGGTCTGGCCATCACCATAACAGTATTGGCATTTAACCTGCTGGGGGATGGATTACGCGACGCACTGGACCCAAAACAGCGGAGATAGGATGGTAGAAGACGATGGACTCATTGTTGAAGGTAAGAAATCTAAGAACACAGTTTACTGTGGATGGAGGCAGCTTTTATGCAGTCGACGGAATGGATCTCGATGTCCATAGAGGTGAAGTGGTTGCTGTGGTGGGGGAGTCAGGCAGCGGAAAAAGTGTGACATCCCTGTCCGTTATGGGTTTGGTTCCGAACCCTCCGGGAAGAATCGTAGAGGGGGAGATTCTCTTTAATGGAGAGGATTTGTTAAAAAAGAGTAAAAGACAGATGCAGGACATACGGGGAGACCGTATTTCCATGATCTTTCAGGAGCCCATGACTTCACTGAATCCTGTATATTCCATCGGCAAACAAATTGTGGAAACCCTGATACGGCATAAGAAGATGAGCGGAAAACAAGCTGCCGGCCGTGCCAGGGAAATGCTGGAGTGGGTGGGGATTCCGGCAGCGGAAGAAAGGCTTCGAGCCTATCCTCACCAGTTGAGCGGAGGGATGCGGCAAAGGGTGATGATTGCCATGGCCCTTGCCTGTGAGCCGGAGCTTTTAATTGCAGATGAACCTACTACCGCTTTGGATGTAACCATTGAGGCGCAGATCCTGGATTTGATGCTGAGATTAAAGCAGCGGGTGAATACCGCTATTTTATTGATTACGCATGATATGGGCGTCGTGGCAGATATTGCGGAGAGCGTGGTCGTAATGTACTGCGGGAGAGTAGTGGAAAAAGGACCTGTTCAGGAGATATTTGAAAACCCATTGCACCCATATACCCAGGGACTTCTTCAGTCCATCCCTCGCATGGAAGAGAAAAAGGAAAGACTTTTTATGATCCCGGGTATGGTTCCAAATCCTTTGAAGATGCCGCCCGGATGCGCTTTTAGCGCACGGTGCCGGGAGTGTATGGATATCTGCAGGCAGCATGCTCCACCGCTGAGTCAGGTGGACGGTCGGCACGTACGGTGCTATAAGCATGTACAGAGCAAGGTGGGGAGGGTGTGACGATGGAAGCGCTTTTGAAAGTAAAAAACCTGAAAAAATATTTTCCCATAGAAAAGGCCTGGTTGCACCCTAAAGACAGCTATGTTAAAGCCCTGGATAATGTATCCTTTACTATTTACAAAGGTGAGACACTGGGGCTCGTAGGGGAATCCGGCTGCGGAAAGTCAACGTTGGGCAGAGTTATGGTAAACCTGATGAGACCCACTGCGGGAGAGATCTATTTTGAAGGAAGGGACATGGGGAAGCTGAATAAAAAGGAACAGCGGCTGTTACGCAAGGATATTCAAATCGTATTCCAGGACCCCTATGCTTCGCTAAACCCGCGGATGACCATCGGTGATATTATTGCAGAACCCATGAAAGTAAATAAAATTGCCAAAGGGGCTGAACTGGACAAGAAAGTTTCCTATCTATTGCAGTGCGTAGGTCTGGCGAGTTACCACAGAAACCGCTATCCACACCAATTCAGCGGGGGACAAAGGCAAAGAGTTGGAATTGCGCGGGCCCTGGCTGTGAATCCAAAGCTGATTGTGTGTGACGAGCCGGTTTCCGCCCTGGATGTATCCATTCAGGCGCAAGTGCTGAATTTGCTTTATGATCTCCAAAAGGAATTCTCATTGACATACTTGTTTATTGCCCATGGCTTGAATGTGGTAAAACATATAAGTACCCGCGTCGGGGTCATGTACCTGGGGAAGTTGGTAGAAATCGCAGATGTCGATGATTTGTACGCCAAACCGGCGCATCCCTATGCGCAGGCGCTGCTTTCCTCCATCCCCACTCCTAACCCATCGCGGCGGAGGGAGAGAATACTCCTGACAGGTGAAGTTCCCAGCCCGGTAAACCCCCCGGCCGGATGCAGATTTCATCCCCGGTGTACCCGATGCATGGAGGTGTGCAAACACAAGGAACCGGACATGATAGAGGTTGGGCAGGGACATGCGGTGGCATGCCACTTGTATTCGGCAAACCTGTAAAAGCCTATTGCATGCCCTGGTAATGAGCAAAGTGCTGGAAACACTTTTAAAATTTTAAAGAGGTTTTAGGTATCGCAAAGGATGATTTTGAAAAACAGTGGATGCAGTATCTGAGAGACACTTATAAGTAATAAAGTAGAAGCGCGGGGGAATTTGAAATGCCCCCGCGCTTTGCTATGCTGCTAAAGTATTGTCTGCCTTTAAACGATCTCTTCTGTATAATCGATACATCATAAAAGCACCTAGAAGAGACAAAGCTACGATGATGATCCATAAACTCCGGATGCTGGCATATTTTACACAGAAGCCTCCCAGTATGGGTCCTATGATAAATCCTATCCTCCGTATGATGGGGAATATGGAATTAAATCTTCCCCGGTGGGTGATGGGGGTGTGATCTGCAATATATACGCTGGTATTGGTGGATACAAGAATTTCTCCAATCGTCCAGATTATAGTTGAAAGAATAAAATTAAAATAGGAAGTGATAAAGAACATCATACCGAATCCGACAGCGTAGAATAGCCCTCCAATGGATATGCTGAGGGAGGGTTTGATATTTTTTGCTGCTGAAGTTATAACTACCGTTAGGATGCTGCACAGCAAGGCATTTACTGTCATAAGGCTTCCAAATACAGCGGCTCCGTTTTCCTTGAACACGTCTTCCACCTGCAGCGACAGTCCGAAGTTAAATTGTGAAAACACAATAAAATAGATTATGGTAATCAATGAAAACATCATGAGTGCAGGCCGTTTCGTAAAAGCAGAGACCAGGCTGCCCTCTTCCGCACTTTCGGAGGTTTTTACTTTTGATTGGCAGAATTCAGCTTTGGATGGCAAAGTCTCAGGTACAAAGATGGATACAAGAGCAACGGACATAAAGGTAGTTATGGCATCACCCAGAAAGAACCACAGTAAATGATCCTTATATAAAAATCCTGCCAGAAGGGGCCCCACGGAGTATCCGACATTGATGGCAATGTAATTTAACGAAAATGCAGCTTTCCTTTGTTCGCCTTCCGTTAAATCGGTAGTTATGGTGCTGTACACCGGCTGTGAAAAACCCCCTAAAAAGCTGGAAAGCATTAATAGGCCGGTAACTATTATAGGTTGATGGATGAAGGCACACAGGGCATATCCCACGCCAGAGGCAGTAGAGAAGAGCATAAGCACCTTTTTTCTCCCGATAGTGTCAATTAATTTTCCGCCGATCATGGAACCCACCATGCCCAATCCCGCGTTAATGGCAACGATAATTCCTACGATGCCCACACTGATACCTGCCTTATGGGTTAAGAACAGAGTAAGAAAAGGTCCGACAAAATTGCCCATATAATTCACGATGGAAGCAAAAAACAGTATGTATATGCCGGTAGACAATCCCCTGTATGGTTTAATAAGAGCCTCGATTCGCTGAATGGTAATCCCTCCTCGGTAAATCGGTATCTCTAAATTATAATCAAGAATACTGCAAATATCAATGCATCATTTTTGCGTTTCACTGGCAAAATAATGGGTGAATCAAAAAGGATAGCGGAAAATTGGGAATAACAGGATGGTGTAATGATTATACTACGGAATGAAAAAACCTGGGTGAAGACAGTGCTGTTGGCATCGGTTCTCTTCACTCTAACCGTAAACCTGGTGGCTGTGTTCAAGTACCAGGACTATTTTCTCCTTGGAAGTATGGAGAAAATGAACAACGATGACGTTAAGTATATACAGACTGCAAAAATTCTTCTGGAAAAAGGAATGCTGACTGATAGCGATACGAATAAACCGACAGCGGCAGAAATGCCAGGGCATGCGTTGATGCTGGCAGGGTGTATGAAGGTATTCGGCTATGGTAACGGTGTCGTTGCTTTCCGGGTGGTACAAGCATGCCTTCAGGCATTGAGCATTTTCCTGCTTTTTCTAATCGGGACAACGGTCTTTAACAGTACGGTTGCGATTTTGGCTTGTGTCCTCAGCTCCTTTTATGTTGCAGACATTGTGAGTACCGGTTTGATTATGATGGAGGTAGCTTGCAAATTCTTACTGCTGCTCTTGGTCTATATTTCGATTTATGCCGTTAAGACAAAGAAAACCGGTTATTATATTTTGGGTGGCCTTGTATGGGGAGTTGCCTGTTTAGTCAGACCTACCATAGCCACGTTTCCGGTAGTGATCTTCGGCTTATGGCTGATCCAACGATATTCCTTCAAAGAGATGCTGAAATATACCCTGGTGGCTTCAGCTGTGTTTGCTATGGTTATGATGCCCTGGTGGGTACGGAATTACCAGGCTTTTGACCGCTTTATCCCTCTGGCCCTGGCATCAGGAAACCCTTTTCTGCAAGGAACCTATATCAACTATGACCAGACGCGGGATTTTATGGGCTATATGCCGGGGGCCAATGCCGTTGAAACAGACCGGATCGAAATGGAAACAGGAATTCGAAGGCTGGAAACCTATTTTCCGAAGTATCCGATGGAATATGTTCAGTGGTATACCATTGGGAAAGCCAGATACCTATGGCAGTATCCATACTATTGGAAGGAAGTCTTTGGGATTTCCTTTAATCAGGCTGCGGAATATCATATGCGGATTCTCATTACTGCTGCTTTAGGCATCGTTGCAGCCTGTTTGGGTGCATACCGGCAGAGAAGTGCGGTCTTGATCCTTACGATTGTGTATTTTACAGGGATTCATTTGCCCTATTTTACTTTTGCCAGATATGCCTATCCGGTGATGCCCATCGTTATTTTACTGTCGGCGTACGAAATCCACTTGATGCTGGGGTTGGTGCGGTTACAGATTCAGAGGGGTATGACATACTTTTCAGCGGTAAAAATGGGAACTGGAAAATAAACAAAAATTTTTACAAAATTTAGCTAAAACTACTAAAAATCTGATTTACAGAAATGCTCCTAGCGCGTATAATGAATATGTTTATGCTAAACGTGTTTGTTAGAGAGAGAAAGATAGGGATGACCTATACTATGTTAGGAGAAAGCTAGTGTTAAGGGATTTATTTATTAATACCGTCATGGTGGTTGCTTTTACCAGTGTCAGCTATCAGGCTTTTAGAAACACAGGGCTGCATCACGGCCTGCCGTTGAAGCTAAAACTTGTATTAGGCGGGATTTACGGGTTATTAGGCATTGTACTGATGGTTTTTACCATCCGTATCAACGAAACGGTGATTATCGACTTTCGCAATATCGCTTTACTGCTGTCGGCGATCAATGCAGGCTGGATACCTGCTGTGATGACCGGCCTTGCGATCAGCATCTTCAGAATATGTTATTTTGGTGCGTCCATGTCTTCCGTAATGGCTGTTATGGTTATTGCGCTGCTCACCGTTATTTTTAGTTTTATATCCAGCTTTGCCATGAAGTTATGGAAAAAATGGACGTTAGCTGTTGGAATATCCTTAATTATAAGCAGCATAGCGCTTTCTTTCCTGCTCCCGAATCCGGCAATCCGCAGGGAGGCTTTGCTTTACTACAACCTGGGACTGAGTGTTGCCGCAGTTTTAGTCTATTATTATATAGGATATTTGGAAGGTTTAACGTTTTCCTATAGAAAATACCGGGAAGAAGCGAAGCGTGACTTTCTGACGGGTTTAAATAATGTACGGCAATTTGAGGTGGTTACCGGAAGAATTATACGGGAGGCGGAAAATCGAAGGCAGAAGCTGGCACTCCTGTTTATCGATGTGGATTTCTTCAAGAAGGTGAATGATACCTATGGGCATAAACAGGGGGATGTTGTTTTGAAGGAGCTCGGGAAGATCCTTCGGCAAACCTGCAGGGATGTGGATGTTGTTTCCAGGAATGGCGGAGAGGAATTCTCCGTATTACTGATGGATTGTTCCCGGAGCAAAGCTGTCGAAATCGCCGAGCGTATCCGAAGAACCATTGAGGAACACTCTTTTGGATTACCCGGACAGAGAAAGACTGTCATCACGGTGTCCATCGGGATTGCTTCCTACCCGGAGCCGGTCAGGGATGTAGAGAAATTGAAGGAAAAGGCTGATGGAGCATTATATGAAGCAAAACGAACAGGGAGAAACAAGGTCGTCGTGTATGAATAAAAGAAAGTCGATATGGAGGAAAGCGGCAGCAGACCAAGGTCTGCTGCTTTTTTATTGTCTAGGAAAGTTCTCTTTCCTAGACAATAAAAAACATTGAGTTTATGCGCGTGCCAGCTTTTCCTCATGCTTCGGAAAGGCACATGCGCAAACAAAAGTGGCGAAGCCACCTTTGTTCTAGTTATTGCAAGGCCATTGAAGGCAGTTCGGTCATTCTATAGAATGGAGAGTTTTTCATTTCTATGACAATGAAGCGTAACTTGATGATTTTGTAGTATAATAGTACTATAAGTTTTTATTTGTTGGGGGAGTGAATAAATTGTTTGAAATCGTGTCTTCCCTGTTAAGGTATATTTTTATAACAGTAATTTACCTTTTTATCTATGGAGTTATGCGACTGATTTACCTTGATATTGAATCAATGAAGGAAAGGCAGAAGGACCCGGGCGGGAAGCTGCCCTATTTGAAATTGATCAACCGGAGGGACAGCCTGGGCTTTAAGCTGGAAGAGGCATACCTGCTGGATGGCAGTAAAATGGTGGGTCGCTCCGGCAAATGCGATATTACAATCCAGGACCCCTTTATCTCCAGTGAACATGTCCGGCTGGTTCAGAAGGAAGGTACCTTCTACATTGAGGATTTGGGAAGCAAAAACGGTACTTTTGTCAACGGTCAGCGCATTACAGGGGAATTGATGCCGTTAAAAAGCGGCGACAGAGTACAAATGGGGCAATTGGACCTGTTATATGTAAACAATGCCACATGAGGTGATAAATATGAAAAAAATATCCATTTTATACAGACCCATTAATATGGTGGCGATTGTAAATATTATGGCTTTTGGCCTTCTCTATATCTATAAGGCAAAGTTTGATGAAAAACTGCTGAGTGCGGGCTTTCTGGTCACTGTCATGGTAATAGCGACCTACATCGTTATCACAAGAAGAGGTATGGGGGATGAATATCTTTTTTTAGTGGTTGCCATGCTTGCAAACCTGGGGGTGCTGATGATCTATCGTCTCGATCCGGTCCAGGGGTTCAAACAGATTGTATGGTATGTTATTGGAATTGTCCTGTTTTTTATCAGCTATTTTGTTTACCTTGCATTTCACCGGTGGGATGAACTTATTTACTATTATATCGGAAGCGCCTTTGCACTTTTTCTTTTGACTTTGGTTTTCGGAAGCAATATAAAGGGTGCCAATAACTGGATTCTTATTGGCAGATATGGCTTTCAGCCCTCTGAGCTGATTAAGGTTATCTTTATTTTCTTTCTGGCTGCCTATTTTCATAAGCCGAAAAAGCTGGCGGTACAGTTGAACTTGAGGGGAACTGATATCCGCATTAGTGAAAGAGTTGTTTTGACGGCGGTTTCCTATATGTTTATGGGATTTTTAGTGCTGCAGAGGGATTGGGGGTCCGCGCTTCTGTTTTTTGCGATTTTCTTTATGTTTTTATACGTGTTGGATACCCGGTTGGACTACCTTGCAGCCAATCTGGCGCTGGCTGCCTTTGGTGCTACGGCAGGGTACTTCACACTCTACCATATTCGGGTACGATTTGAAACCTGGTGGGACCCGTGGGTGGATATCGCCAAAAAGGGATATCAGATTACCCAGTCCCTTTTTGCCATTGCTGCAGGTGGCTTCTTTGGAAAAGGTATTGGCATGGGAAGACCGGATTTTATACCAGAGGTCCAAACCGACTTCATATTTTCTGCCATTTGTGAGGAGATGGGGATTTTCGGAGGTGCTGCCGTGATTCTCCTGTTTTTCCTTTTGACCTACCGGGGATTCAAAGTGGCCCTCGAGGAGAAGCAATTGTTTGAAAAGGCCGTGGCTCTTGGCATTACGGTATTGTTTGGATTCCAGACCTTTATCATCATCGGGGGCGTAATCAAACTCATTCCGTTGACGGGAATTACACTCCCCTTCATCAGCTATGGCGGGAGTTCCATGACTACCAGTTTTATAGCCCTTGGAATCCTGCAGGCGATATCCAGACACACCGGCAATCGGAAGGAGGAGGAAGCAGATGACAGCCAATAAAAAGGTTATCCAGGTGATGCTGGTCATGAGTTTGCTATTCCTATCCCTCATTGGCTACCTTACCTATTTTGAATTTTTTGTAAAGGACAAAATTGTATCCAACCCCTATAACCGCAGGCAGTGGGAAGTCGAAGAAAGCACACGCAGAGGTGATATTTATGACCGGAACGGAACACTGCTGGCGACAAGTAAGATAGAGGGCGATAAGCAGACAAGAGAGTATCCTTTCGGTTCGCTGTACAGCCATGTAATCGGTTATAATTCCCGGAACTATGGCAAATCCATGCTGGAAGCCGCCTATAACAATGAACTGCTGGGAATCCGGGAATTTAGCTCCGTATTTGATATCAAAAATAAATTGATTCAGGATAAAAAGCCGGGGAACAATCTGGTGCTTACCATCGACCATAACCTACAGGCTGCGACGGACCAATTGTTGGGCGAAAAGCGGGGGGCCGTGGTAGCATTGGATCCGAAGTCCGGAGAAGTGTTGGCCATGGTCAGTAAGCCGGATTTTGATCCCAATAGCCAAAAGCTGGCGGAAAACTGGACAAAGATGGTGGAATCCAAGGAATCTCCCTTCCTGTCCCGTGTACTGCAGGGGTTGTATGCACCCGGGTCCACTTTTAAAACGGTTATCAGTGCTTCGGCTATTGAAAATGGACTGGGAAACCGTATTTTGGAGGATAAAGGAGTTGTAACCATTGACGGAAAGGAATTCAGGAATTTTGGAGGAGGAGCCCATGGTACTCTCGATCTGAAAACCGCCCTGGCGGTATCCAGTAATGTGTACTTTTCACAGCTTGGAGTGGAACTGGGGGCCAAGAACCTTCAGAATGCAGCGGAAAAGGCAGGGATCGGAAGCGAAATCCCCTTTGATTTGCCGGTAAGCCGAAGCCTCTTCCCTTATAAAAGCATGAGTAAAGCAGATATGGGTGCTGTTGGCATCGGGCAGGGGAAGATTCTGGTTACTCCCCTCCACATGGCCATGATTGCAGCAGGTATCGCCAATAACGGGACTGTAATGAAGCCTATATTGGTAAACCGGGTCATGAAGCCGGATGAAACTATACTGAAACAACAGAAATCCAGTGAGCTTTACAGGATGATGAAACCGGAGACTGCAAAGGTGCTGAAGGAAATGATGCAGGGAGTAGTGGATTCGGGAACGGGAGGAAACGCTGCGATTCAAGGCGTGCGTGTCGCAGGGAAAACAGGTACTGCAGAAAATGAAATGACAGGCAGGGAAAAGAATAAGGAACATGCATGGTTTATCGGTTTTGCCCCTGCGGAAAACCCTAAGATCGCTGTTGCTGTCATTCTGGAATATAGTGGTGAAACAGGGGGACAGGGGGCTGCACCCATTGCCAGGGATTTGATGGCAGCATGGCTGAATGGCGGAAAATGAAATTTGACCATATATAAAAAGAGTCACTTGAAAATTTGTCTGGACTCGGGTAGTATAGAGTATGTCGAAATATGTAGAGGCTTTAAAATTAATAGACAAATAAGGGGAGAAAAATTTTGAAAAAGAGGTATATGGCTGCCATTGTCTTTTTAGCATCAGTGATTCTGTTTACTGCCTCCAATGTGCTTATCGTACCGGCTTTCAAGCAGGAGAGAAACATTAAGTATTATTCGCTCAGCGATCCGGAGCTGATTCTGAAAAAAGGGCCGGAAGGAGCTTTTGATTCACAGAGAACGCACACCATGTCCATTGCAGAATTGAATCGGAACGGATACCGGTATTGGGCGTATTACCACGGCTATGACGGAAAGAATATTCGAAATGACATGGGAGTGGCCTACAGCAATGACCTGGTAAACTGGCAAAAGGAAGGAACAACTCCCATCGTACCGAACCTGCGCTGGGGAACCGTGGTGGTTGTGGATGGGATTGTCCATATGTTCGGAACCCGAAACTATGGGGGAGATTCTTATATTGTCAGACTATCCTCTGCTGACGGCAAGAATTTCAAGGAAGAGGAGATTGCTGTCGCAGCAGCGCCAGGAGAAAGGCACCAGAATCCTTTCATCTTCTATGATGAAAAAAATGCTACCTATCGGCTATATTACTATCATTTCAAGGATGACAAATATTATATAGAAGAAAAACATGACAAGGATATAACGCAGATCGCAAAGGCCCAGGAAAACAAGGTTTTAAGCGATACAAAGTTTATTCTTGCTGCACCTTCCATGATGTACAGGGATGGAAGGTACTGGCTGGCAGCAGAGACCTTGCACGAGATCAAGGGCAAAAAGGTCTGGAAAACCATTATGTTTGCCTCCAAACACCCCTACAAGGGATTTATACCCGTAGATAACCACGAAATACTGGTGGACAATGATGCCTGCTATTTCCAGCATATTTTTGACAACCAGCTGGTAGGAGTGTACTCCCATGAATACAGTGATGGAACCTGGGAAATATTCAAACGTACACATGATTTCCAATCCAAAAATAAAATCAGTCTGAATGAGCGGAATTTCGCCTTAAATAAAGGAAACGAAAAGCAGCTGGCTGCAAAGGAAACCTTTAGTGATGGGAAATCAATGGATGTAACGCCGGTCGCCACCTGGGCGTCTTCCGACAATACTGTAGCTACGGTTGCGAAAGGGAAGATAATCGGAAGAAGATCCGGTAAAGCCATTATTACCAGTTCCTTCGGAGGGTGCAGTACAACGGCTGAAGTAGAGGTGCGATAGAAAGTGTTCGAGGGGGCAAAGGCTGGTTTTTCAATGCTTATTTCGAATAATATCCCCGGGAAAACTTGCCTTTCCGCCTGTTTTGTATTATAATAGCTATACTCATAAATTAATGGAGGGGTTCTACCAGCTATGGATCATGTAGCAGTAAACGTAGAAGGAATGTCTTGCAGTCACTGTGAGAATGCCGTTAAAAATGCGGTAGGTGCTCTCAATGGTGTTGAAAATGTTATAGTAGACTTGAGTGCCAAAAAGGTGATTGTTGAATATGATGCGGAGAAGGTTTCTGTAGACATTATTAAAGGAACGATAGAAGATCAAGGGTATACTGTAAGATAAAAGTTGAGCAGTAAGGCTTCACAGCCGCGTACTGCTTAATTTTTTTATTGTATCGGAAAGTTCTCTTTCCGATACAATAAAAAAACATTAAATTTATGCGCGTGCCAGCTTTTCCTCATATTTCGGGAAGGCACATGCGCAAACAAAAGTGGCAAAGCTATCTTTGTTCTTTATTTTCCGTGAATCTGGTAATAAATCATACGTTATCGATCACTTGCATCGGAAAATACGGTAAAAAGCGTAAAAACTGGGGTGGGAAATATGGAAAACCAAAGTCGGCCGGAAAAGCTCAAGGGATTTTTATACTATCTGCCTAAAGCTGTAAAGTTTTATGATTTGAAAAATGAAAAGCTGACCCGGGCAGTATTTGTTGTAATTTTGCTTACCAGCTTCCTAAGCGCACTTGTTCCTGCAGAGGTGGGCAGTGGCATGAGTTTTCAGGACATTATCGTTAACGTGGCTACTATTGCCGTCATATATCTTGCATCGACGGTTTATCTTGTTGCCTATATAAGAGAACTGAAAAACAAGGAGTATACGGCACAGGAATGTTTTCGCCGTGTGATGCGGAAGGCATCCCGTATTGTAATAGCGTCCCTGCTGTATGGTGTTGCCCTCGCAATGGGGCTATTTGCCTTGGTTCTGCCCGGGCTTATTATAGCGGTCATATATATTTTTTACATCTGCTATATTACAGACCTTGGAGAGTCGGTACCGGATGCTTTCCAGGCAAGTAAACGCATCACAAGAGGATACCGGCAGCGGATTCTGGTGATCCTGATCCTGTTTAATCTGGTCCTGCTCCTCCCTGTTTTCCTGCTTCTTGTTTTTGCCGGTTCTTCCGGAAGCCCCATCATAGTCACATTTGTTACCGCTTTTACCGGAGCTGTCATTAACCTGATGTATCAGCGGCTGGTGGCTCTGTTGTATATGGATTTGGAATATGGAAGTTCAACGGAAAAAAGCATCTAAGGGAAATTTAGCTGAAAACCAATATACCGATCACTCCCGAACCGAGTGTCACAAATTTTTTCAAAACCTTCACTCTATATTACTATTTTCTATGACCATGGCAGCAGCATCTAATGACAGGGGGCTAGGGGAACGCTTATATCCAAATTGGCTAAAAGTGTTGGGAGAGATATAAATCCTTAGATATCCATGGCTTCTAATGCATGTGTTTTTGCTTATTTTAATTATATGGATATTTAACCGGTACGGCAATAGCAGCAAGGCTATTTTCAAAAAAAGTTTGACAAAGCTGGAATTTTGGTGAAAAATATAAATATATGTTTTGTATTTATTTATTTGGAGGATGAACTATGTACGGTAGCAAAAGGCGGGGAAGGATAAGACCTCTGATAGCATACCTGCCAAAGGTTTTAAAATTTTATGATGTAAAAGGAGAAGGGGTAAGCCCTCTTGTTTTTGTATTGGTATTGGCAATAGGTTTTGCTGCAAACTTAATTCCTATGAAATTTATCGGTGAAATCAGTATTTCGCCTGTGTCTGCTAGTACAGAGGAACTCATGAACCTTTTACGGGCGACGCTGATCATGAATGGCATAAGTCTGGGCTCCTTTATTCTTTCCAACCTCTTTTCCTCTGCCTACTTATATGCGTACATACGGGACCTGAGAGGCATCAGCTACACGTCTCGGGAATGTTGGAGCTTTATTGGACGCAGATTCCTGGTCATCATGGTGCTTTCCATTATAAATATGCTGGCCATTTTTACAGGGCTGTTTCTGTTTATCGTTCCAGGCATCATTCTATATCTCATGTTTGTTTTTTCAAATTGCTATATGATGGATAAAGATACCGGGATTATCCGTTCACTGAAATCCAGTCTGGATTTAACACACGGATTTAAGGGGCAGATATTCCGGGTAATTGTATTTTTTAACGCCATTATCATTCTTATTCCCATGATGATCGGTTCTTCCGGAGGACCTTTAATCTATGCCTTCGTTTCAGCCTTTATCTCAGCGATTATCAACCTCATGTCTCAAAGGCTGCTGGCTTTGATGTATGTTGACCTCGAATATGTACCCAACAGCTTGGATGAGGTAGAAACATGAATGAAACCGTTATTCTGCTGCTAAGGATATGTCCTTTTATTTTTCTGGCAGGATTGGTGGATTCCATTGCAGGCGGGGGAGGCTTAATATCGCTCCCTGCGTATATGTTTGCGGGTTTACCCATACACTTTGCCTACGGAACCAATAAATTTTCCTCTACCTTTGGTACCTTTTTCTCCACTCTGCGTTTTGTTCGCAGTGGGAAGATTCATTACGTATCGGCTGCCATTTCCGCTGCGGCTGCCCTTTTTGGATCGCATTGGGGGGCAAAAGCCGCCTTGGAACTGGATGAAAAATACCTGAAATACTGTTTGGTGGTTTTACTGCCCGTCATCGGAGTCTTTGTCCTTACCCGAAGGGGTTTTGGAGAAAAAGAGACGGCTGGGGAGTTATCCAAAATCAAGATGATTCTACTGTCTTTCCTGTCAGGATTGTTGATAGGAGCATACGATGGGTTCTTTGGCCCGGGGACGGGAACCTTTTTAATTCTGATATACACGGGGATCATCGGATTTAGTCTGATTACGGCCTCAGGGAATGCCAAAGTAGTAAACCTGTCATCCAATATCGCTGCGCTCATTACCTTTATCATGGGCGGAAAGGTTAGCTTTATGGTGGGAATCCCTGCTGCTCTGTTTGGAATCCTGGGGAACTGGATTGGTTCCGGCCTGGCCATCAAAAATGGGGCAAAGGTTATAAAGCCTGTTTTTATAGGGGTTTTGGCTCTTTTATTCATTAAGATTGTTGTTGATTTTATATAAAGAATAAGAAGGCTTATGGGAACTGCTTTGTTCCCATAAGCCTTTTCTAATGGTAAGAAAATTTATTATATTGAAGAATACTGTCACCAGTCCAGCAGTGCCGGTTCGCTATCCAGCAGGGACTTCCTCACATCGATAATACGCTGGTTTTCAGATCCTCTGAAACGAAGCAGCAGATTTTTCTTCTCCATATCGAAGCGCCCATCTACCAGTATATCCGTCTGCTCCAGCAGTTCAGACCAACCGGGATGCGCATCGGAATGCGCCAGTAGATATTCGAATTTATAACCTGTATAGGTCATGATATTCAGTCCCAGTTTTTTGATCTCCCTGGCAAGTTCCGCCAGAATTTCTGCCTGTTCAAAGGGTTCTCCACCGCTTAGGGTAACTCCATCCAGCAGAGGGTTGCTCGTAATCTGTTGGAGTATAAAACTGATATCCACCAGTGTTCCTCCTTCGAAGGAGTGGGAGTTTGGGTTATGGCAGCCGGGACAATTGTGCCGGCACCCCTGGGTGAATACCACTAAACGAATTCCCGGACCGTCGACGATGGATTCCTTTATAATACCTGCAATTCGCAGTTGTCTATTCATATGATATCACCCTGTCGGAAATAATGTTTTATGGATTAAGCAGGGGCGGACATGCAGACCCACCCCTGTCCGGGTATTTATATTTTACAGGAAAAGTGTTTCACTCTTTCGCGTTCTTCCGCTTTTTTGGCGTCATTGAAACGTTCCAGGGTACCCACCAGGTATCCTGTAATACGACGAATTCTTTCGAACTTTATGTCGCCTTCCTTTCTTCCGCAGAAGGGGCAAGCTTCACCGATAATACCGGTATATCCGCAAATCGGATCCCGGTCTACAGGATGGTTGATGGAGCCGTAGCCAATGCCTGCTTCCTTCATGGCTCTGACAACTTTCTCGAAGGCCTCCACGTTCTGTGTAGGATCTCCATCCAGTTCCACATAGGTGATATGTCCTGCATTTGTCAGTTCATGGTAGGGACCTTCAATGTTGATTTTATCAAAGGCATTCAATTCATGGTGTACAGGTACATGGAAACTGTTGGTATAATAGTCTCTGTCGGTGACACCCTCAATGGATCCGAAGATCTTACGGTCCATTTTTACAAAACGTCCGGCTGTGCCTTCCGCCGGAGTGGCAATCAATGTAAAATTCATCTTGTATTTTTCACTGACTTCATCCATGCGCTTACGCATGTAGCCTATGATTTCAAGACCGAGATTCTGGGCTTCTTCGGACTCGCCGTGGTGTTTTCCCGTAAGAGCCTTCAGACATTCTGCCAAGCCGATGAATCCCATGGTAAGGGTTCCGTGCTTGAGAACTTCTCCAATTTTATCTTCCCAGCTCAGCTTCTCAGAATCCATCCATATGCCTTGCCCCATGAGGAAGGGGAAATTTTTAACCTTTTTGGCTGCCTGGATTTCAAAGCGTTCAAAAAGCTGTGCAATGACCAGATCAATCTTTTTATCCAGTTCCTCAAAGAAAATATTAATATTTTTGTTGCTTCTCAGTGCGATACGGGGGAGATTTACAGTGGTAAAGCTAAGGTTACCCCTTCCGTAAATGGTTTCTCTCTCAGGATCATAGCTATTTCCTGCAACTCGTGTCCGGCAGCCCATGTATGCGATCTCGGTTTCAGGATGGCCCGGACGGTAATATTTCGCGTTAAAGGGTGCATCCATAAAGGAGAAGTTGGGGAACAGCCTTTTGGCGCTTACTCTGCAAGCCAGCTTGAACAAATCATAATTCGGATCCCCGGGGTTGAAGCTTACCCCTTCCTTGACCCGGAAGATGTGAATGGGGAATATGGGTGTCTCACCATTACCCAAGCCGGCTTCTGTTGCCAGCAGTACATTTTTTATTACGAGCCTGCCTTCCGGAGACGTATCCATGCCATAGTTGATGGAACTGAAGGGAATCTGAGCGCCTGCTCTGCTGTGCATGGTATTGAGGTTATGTACAAAGGCTTCCATTGCTTGATAGGTACTGCGGTCCGTTTCGACCTCCGCTTTGTTTCTTGCAAATTCCTGTGCTTTTTTTATGACGGCTTCGTCATTGACAAATTGAGACAGATAACCCGCTTCAATCCTCGCATACTCCTCGTTCCTACTCAGATTGGGAAGTGCGCCGTGCTCTTTGGTAATGGTTTCAAAGGTTTCCAAAGCGTGGGCTTTGGCATTTTGGTCATCCGTCAGGAGTTCCAATGCCTTGATGAGATTCTGTCGATACAGTTTTACATAGGTTTTGGCAACGCCTGGAGCCATTCCATAGTCAAAATTGGGTATACTCTGGCCCCCGTGCTGGTCGTTCTGGTTTGACTGGATGGCGATACAGGCCAGGGCTGAATAACTTTGTATGTCATTAGGCTCTCTGAGGTGGCCGTGCCCGGTGCTGAACCCGCCATCGAACAATTTCAGCACATCAATCTGGCAGCAGGTGGTGGTGAGGGTCAGGAAGTCCAAATCGTGAATATGGATGTCGCCTTCCTTGTGAGCATTGGAATGCTCGGGTTTTAGAACATACATTTCATAGAACTGCTTTGCACCCTCGGAACCATATTTCAGCATGGTTCCCATGGCTGTATCACCGTCAATATTAGCATTTTCTCTCTTAATATCATTATCTTTCGCTTCTTTGAAGGTTAAGTCCTCAAATACCTTCATGAGCCGGGTATTCATTTCCCTTACCCGTGTCCGGTCCGCCCTATAGAGGATAAACTCCTTGGCGGTGCGGGCATGCCCGGTTTCGATGAGAACCTTCTCAACAGCATCCTGGATTTCTTCAACAGAAGGGGTCTGCCGATCCAGATTTTTCTCTATGTACTCTACTACCTTCTCCGCCAGCTTAAGGGCTGTATCGTAATTCTTTCCGCCTGTAGCACTGGCTGCCTTGAATACGGCACTGGCAATCTTTTCAATGTTGAATGGAACTTCTCTACCGTCTCTCTTGCGAATCTTTGTAATCATATAAATTTATCCCCCTAAAAGTAATAGAAGCAGTATAAAGCGGAAACTTTTCCTACGACGGGGCATTGCATAAGTGTTGTGCCGTTGGTTAAGTTTACCACTATATATTGTGCGTTACTAATTATAATTCACTACATATAGAAAAGCAAGTTCGCAATTTTAAGATGAATCTAAATCTGGACCGATTGTTTTCCTTTCGCTTATTATATCGTCAAAATGAGAGTAATTACACAATAGGATTGGTA
Organism: Bacillota bacterium; assembly: GCA_023419605.1. Lineage (GTDB taxonomy): Bacteria > Bacillota > Clostridia > Acetivibrionales > JAEZXR01 > JAEZXR01. The sequence continues at coordinate 165,876 of JAEZXR010000086.1, forward strand.
ATTTTCCAATAATGGAAAAAGACAGAGATGGCGTTACCGCTTTTGTTTGCGCATGTACCTTTCCGAAGCATGAGAAAAAGCTGGCATACGCCTACATTTACTTTTTTTATTATCCGGACTGTTTTTTATTTTCTGGATAATAAAAAACAGTCTGCGGATTTGCAGACTGTTTGCAAACAAAGACAGTATTAGAATCAAACCTTTAACAAGGTGTATGTTCGCAGAAGCTCTTCAAATTGATAAGCGGGAATAGGCCGGCTCAAAAGGTAGCCTTGTACCTGCTCGCAGTTATGGTACTTCAAAAAGGAGAACTCTTCTATGGTTTCCACTCCTTCGGCAACGATTTTGTGCTGCAGGTTTTGCGCCAGAGCAATGACTGCCGATGTTATGGTAGCATTGCCGGAATCGGCATGTACATTGTTTACAAAGGACCTGTCAATCTTTAAAGTATCGATGGGAAACCTCTTCAGGTATCCCAGGGAGGAATACCCGGTACCGAAATCATCCAGGGCAATATTGATTCCAAGGTTTTTTAGGCTGTCAAGAATGCCTAGAGTATAATCCACATCTTCCATCAAGGTACCTTCCGTAAGCTCCAGCTGGAGGTACTGCGGAGGAAGCCCTGTTGTATGCAGGACTCGTTTTACCGTGTCAATCAATTTCCTGTTTTGAAAATGCCGGGCGGAAATATTTACGGAAACCGTCAAATCCCCGAAGCCGAGGGAATGCCACTCCTTATTTTTCCTGCAGGCAGCTTCCATGACAAATTCATCAATCAGTACGATCAATCCCGATTCTTCTGCAATGGGAATAAAGTCAGAGGGAGGCACGAGGCCGAGATCCGGATGGTTCCACCGTACCAAAGCTTCCATGCCTGTGATGTTTCCGGTCTGCATATCTGCCTGCGGCTGGTAATAAACCTCCAGCTCCGAGTCCTTAATGGCATGCCTGAGCTTGGTTTCCAGTGAAAAACGTTTGAAAACCGTGGCATTCATCGTTGCCGTATACAGTTGATAACCGTTTCTTCCATTTTCCTTTGCCCTGTACAATGCCGTATCCGCATTTTTTATGAGTGTTTCCGCGTCTTCTCCATCCATGGGAAACACGCTGATGCCGATGCTCACCGTCACAGTCAATTCCACCCCTTCAATGAAAAAGGGGGCCGTCAGGTTTTCGATGATTTTGTCGGCAACCAATGCGGCATCCTCGATGCTCTTCAACTGAGGCAAAATGATGGTGAATTCATCGCCGCCCAGACGCGCGATGGTATCTCCTTCGCGCAAGGTATTGCTGAGGCGCTGCGAAACCTCTTGAAGCAGCTTGTCTCCCAGCCCGTGTCCCAGACTGTCATTGATGTTTTTGAAGTGGTCAAGGTCCAGAAACAGGACTGCCAGGAGTTCCCGGGTACGCTTTGATTGTACCAGGGCCAGCTTGAGCCTGTCATTGAACAGAATACGGTTGGGCATATCCGTCAAGGCATCATAGTACGCCATGTGGTTGATGGTCTCCTCGAACTTTTTCCTGTTGATGGCGATGGCAATCTGGCTGGAGACAAATTTCATCAACTCCATATCTTCGAGGGTGTAGGTAGTGTCGTTTGTGTAACTCTGTACGGCAATCATTCCGATGGCTTGATTGTCAATTTTTAAGGGCGTTCCCAGCCACTGCATGGGGATTTGCCCAAATATTTCAATTTCGCCTCGATGTGCCATTTCTTCGACATTTTGGTTGTTCAGGAGCAGCGTTCGATCTGTTTTGATAACGTGCTCCGTAATGCCGTTTGCAAACTTTCTGGAAGGAGTATCTGCATACCCCGTGTCAGGCATGGTTTCATCCACCAGGTATGGAAAATGCATCATGTCCTGATGCTGGTCATAGAGTGCGATGTAAAAGTTCTTTGTATTGATAATAGTGCCAAGGGCTTGATGAATATAGAGGATCAGAGTTTGCAGATCACTGCATGTATTTGTGGCGGAAGCGATATTATAGGCTATATTTACCCACTCGTGCTGCTTCCGTAATTCATAGTAGGTTTTCTGCAGTTTCGTGCGCAAAGACTTAATATAGGTATTCAGCGATAAAAAGATAATGAGGGTTATCAGGGTTACCGAAATAATAATAATGGTAACCTTCAATCTTTCATAGCGTGTATAATGGTCGGAATGCTGGAGAAAATGGCTTACATAAAGTGTTTCATAAACTCCCGAGTTCTGAAGCTCCTGAATCCTCTTGTTTAAAAATGTGACCAGCTGCGGGTTGGATTTGCTGACGCCAAAGGCCACATCAACGGGATAGAGGGAAGTGAGAGTTGGAACAATATCTCCTTTTAAGCCGTTCCTTACGAGAAGATAGTTTATTACCTGCTCATCTTCAAAAATAACATCAATGCCCCCAAATTCCAGAGCCCGCAGACATTCTTCAGTATTTTCAAAAGCAGTATAGGTAGTAATGTTAAGTTTTTTGGATAATATGTATTCCGGGTAGTTGCCCTGTCCTACTCCGATTCTGTATTTTGCCAAGTTCTCGATGAAAATCGGTTCCGCATTCTTTCTGGTGAAGACGGCAACGCTTGTTTTAAGGACTGGAACGGAAAATAGGAGCTCCTGTTTGTTCTCAGGAGTCATAGCGGTTAAACCGCAGCTATCGATGTTTCCTTTAAGGACCCTTTCTTTGACTTTATACCATGAGTCTGCCGAATATGTCATCGGATAGGGGCTTTCCTGAAAAATTGTATTGGTAAGGTCAACAGTAAAGCCATAGACTTCAATTCCTTTCATATAGCTGTAGGGAGGATAGTTGGCATCATGTTGAAATTCAACCTGTTTGTTCTCCTCTGCGGCATGAATTGTGATGGGTGCCCATATCCATAGGAATAAAAATAAGATCAAAGCAAATTTTTTCATCATAGCATTCCTCATAAACCGTTGTAATGATTTCTATTTATACAATTATAGCATGCGAATGAAGGGTTTTCTACATAATTTACCAAAAAGCCGGCAGTTAATGTAAAAAAAGCGAATATGCCGCAAAGGAGATAAATGGGGGTGCTGCTAAAAAAGAAGAACATTTTTTGCAGTCTCTATACATCAGGTTATGGAGACATGATGTATAGAGACTGCAATGTGTTTAAGAAAGGTGTAGACGGGATTTAAGAGAGTTTAAATTTCTAAAGCATTCAAGCTGCACTTCATAGGGAATGGTATTCAAACCGCTGGGATTCGAGCAGATATAATCGGTGCTGCTCTCGAACAGACGGTGGGACTGAGCACCGGGGACAATTTTAATTTTGGACTGGGGAGTCCCCAGGAGATTGGAGACAAAAGCACGGTAAACTCCAAAGCCGACATAGCATACAATGGAAGGCATATAACCCCGTATCAGGTTTGCCAACTCCTTGCTTCCGGCCGTAAATTCCTCGGCAGAAATTTCAGCAGCAGACTTTGTAGGCCTTGGTACAATATTGGTTGAACCGTAGCCGTATTTCAGCAATTGATGATCCTCCTCCGGTTTTAACAGGATGGGCAAAAGGCCGGACTCATGGAGCAGTTTCCAGAACCTGTTGCTCTTCCCTGCGTAATGGTGGCCGGCTGCGGCCGAGTACAGGCCGGGGTTATATCCAACGAAAAGAATGGATAGGTTGGGCGCTACGATATCGGGGAGCGGTTTTTCAGGTATTGCATTTATCATGTTTTACACCTCCAAAGTAATAAAATATGTGCTGCTATGGTTCTTTCCACCGTTGAACTGCAAAAGAAACATCTAAGTTTTCGACATCCAACTGTAGTATTCCATAAAACGTAAAGAGTAACACGCCCGGGAAAGTTATGGTTTTTATCCCCTCATGCCGATGATATAATAGAGTAAAAGGGATATTGAAGGAGGTCATCATGTCTACGGTTTGGAGAGAAATCAGAGAAAAGCAGGAGGAGGTATTGAGTCCTTTTGCAGCCAAAAGCAGCCATTCAAAGGGAAGGGTTTTCGAAGAGGAAAAATGCCCTGTCCGGACCGACTTCGAGAGGGATTCCAATCGAATCCTGTACTCCTATGAATTTCGAAGGCTGAGGCATAAGACGCAGGTGTTTTTTAATGCAAAGAATGATCACATCTGTACGCGGATGGAACATGTTTTGAATGTCGGCTCCATTGCCGTTACCATTGCAAGAACCTTGAACCTCAACCAGGATCTGACCTATGCTATCGCACTGGGCCATGATTTGGGCCATGCACCTTTCGGACATAGCGGAGAAAAGGTTTTGGACCGGTGCTTAAAAAAGATCAATCCGGAGTATTCCTTCCAGCACGAACTTCACAGCTTGCGGGTGGTTGACCGGTTAGCTTCGCGCATACCCAGGGAAAAAGTCAATGAAAACGGCGGGTTAAATCTGACTTTTGAAGTCCGGGACGGAATTGCCTGCCATTGCGGAGAAAAGTATAACGAGTATCAGCTTAAAAGAGATATGTCCAAGACGCTGCAGAGCCTGACCCGGTTGAAGGCAGGTTCTCAGAATCCTCATACGCTGGAAGCCTGTGTGGTCCGGCTGGTGGATAAGATTGCCTATGTGGGCCGGGATATTGAAGATGCGGTCCGTGTAAATCTGATCAATATGAATGATATTCCCAAGGATATAAAAGAGGAGTTGGGCTATACCAATGGGGAAATTATCAACACACTGGTCTGTGATATTATAGAGAACAGTTACGGCAAGGATTGCATCCAGCTAAGCAGAGAGAAGGGGGAGGCACTGGAGCGGCTCATTAAGGAAAATGTAAGACTGATCTACAGGGCGGATAAGATTGTTCGATACGAAAAGACTGCGGAAAACGTAATGGAAGGTTTGTTCTTTAACCTGATGGAGGTCTGCAACGATCTGGAAAAGTTAAAAAACAGCGAACTGAAGGTACATCATAAATTTTACAGTTATATGAAGGACATCGGATACACTGCGGAGGATACAAGAGAGCAGAAGGTCATCGACTTTATAGCCGGAATGACGGATAGCTTCGCCTTAAACTGTTTTGAAGAGATTTATTGGCTATAAATGATGATAGGGGGAATGAAAGTGGCTGGACGGAACTACCATTTTTTTGCGTTTTTATCAAGGATGAAGCATATTACCCGGTGGGGGCTCATGCGGAATACCCAGTCGGAGAACATACAGGAGCACAGCTTGCAGGTGGCGGTCATTGCCCATGCGCTGGCGCTTATCCGAAACCAGCATTTCGGTGGGGATATCAATGCCGACAGAGTGGCTGTACTGGGGATGTATCATGACTCCAATGAGATTTTTACGGGAGATCTGCCCACGCCCATAAAGTACTATAACCCGGAGATTAAAAAAGTTTATAAGGAAATTGAGAACATTTCAAAAAAGAAACTGCTGTCCATGCTGCCGGAAGAGCTGGTAGACAGCTATTCAAAAATAATCGCCGATGAAACGGAAGATGCCTGTGAGTGGAAGTTGGTAAAGGCGGCAGATCGCATCGCAGCATATATTAAATGTGTTGAGGAGGCGAAGGTGGGGAATCGGGAGTTTAACAAGGCCAGTGAGACGATTTATAAATCCATCCTGGAAATTGGTCTGCCGGAGGTTGATTATTTTATGAAGAATTTCATGCCCAGCTTTTTTCTGACATTGGATGAGTTGGAATAAGTCCAGGCAGTCAATGCCTTATGAAGGACGATAGTGAGTAAAAGGGCTGTAAGACCGATGATCAAGCCCAGAATAAAACCGTTCAGGGTACGGTGCACGGAAACCCTGACAGAAGTAAAGCCATGGCAGAAGCTGTTAAAAACAGAGATGATGCCGACGGTTGTCCCAAGACCCAAAGTCGCCGGAACCAGGGGTTTAGCTGTTTTTTTACATAGAAGGACAAAAATAAAAAAACAGGGATACCCCACAAGGAATTCTTTGAATCGAGGACGTACCGTCATAAATCTTTCAAGGGTTTTACGGATATTCAATTCCAGAGCCGACGCCGGGATAAGGGAGTGGTTTCCGCTTCTGGAGAGGTAGATGTAAAATACCGTGACTCCTGCAAGGCCCAGAAGAAGCTGGGGCAGGTTTCCTTTTTTGGCACGGATTCCACGCAGGATAAGGTCCCAGGTGCCAGGCTTGCCGAAAAGCAGCAGGTATACGGCAATAAATGCAACTAATGGAAGCGTGTAGGTTAGGAGTGAGCCGCTGAAGTTTACCAGATGCAGCGTGAAACGGACATCCGACATGGCTGCGAGAATGGAAAGAACGCCTGCGGCAGTGCACAGAGCCAGCAAAACCAGAGAATGGAGGAGCTGCGTCCCAATTTTTTTATGCAGGGCATTTTTAAGGTATACCAGAAGTATGATAACCGCAAGGGAAGGATAGAGGATGGATGCCGCAGTGGCTTCCAAGATCAGCGCGGTGGAATCCTGAAGCAGGAGGAATAGTACGGCCGATACAATACTTGAAAACGCCATCCGCAGCCAAAATCTTCTGTCCGGTGTAAACAGATAACAAAAGCCCAGTGAGAAAGCCAGAAGAAGGTTCAATAGAATCAGCAGAACGTGAAAAGGTCCTGGAAGCTTGGGAGAAGGGCCAAGGAATGGCTGATTGACATCATACCCCTTTTGGTCCAGCAGCGCGGAAAGCTCTGTAGAAGTGTTCAGTGGACCTTCCAGGTTTTGTGAAGCTGTTGAACTGCCGGATTGAAACGGCTGTACATAAATGAAACGGATACTTCTGTCTACCACACCACGAAGCCAGCGAAAAAGCAGGTCTTCTTCCCCAAGGGCAGCCAGGTCTCCGGGAGGGGTGATATAAGCTCTGCCTGCAGCATAATCCATGCTGCTGATGAGGAGATCAAGGCCGGGAACAGCGGTATGGCCTGTCTGCTGGGCATTTTCCACTAAAAGCAAAATGACCCCGGATTCTTTCAGCGCAGAGACCGCAGGCGTACTATCCACAGAACCGGAGGAGGCCCAGGGCGATTCAAATTGGATATAGCGTATTCCGTAGTGAGTGATAATGTTTTTCAAGCTTTCATAATATTTTGCGTCATGGTATACGCCTGAAATCTGGAGAATCACATCCATATCCTGTTTTCGCAGGTTATCGATAAGCTGTATATCAAAGCTGCAAATGTTTTGGGAGGACTGTGCTGCATCTTCCTTAACAACTGCGGTTTGTATGCAGGAGTCCTTCAGCTTTTGCACAAGGGACTCTATAGAATCAGTCCAGAGGGAGGCAAATTCCTGAATATCTGCTGCGAGGATTACGGAACGGTTAGCATTTTCATTGCTGAATCTAAGCTTCACAGAAGGAAGTAAAAGCAAAAGAGTTGCAGCGAGGCAGATCCATAATACACACTTGATTCGTAGCTTCATTCCTTCTCATTCTCCTTCCATAGCATAGTAGTGGTTTCCATGAATAAACACTCCGTAGGGGAATAAATCCATAAGGTCGCGGAGTATGGACCTCGCCGCCGGGCCCATCTGCAATCGAATAAAAATGGAGTGCCTGTACCCGGTATAAATTATAAGTCCGATATAAAATATTATCAAGGCCGGCGTTTTTACAAATATTACCAGTTTGTTGCGGAGGTAAAAGTATCCGTGCGAAAAAACATCAAAAATATTTTAAAATCTCTCTTCATTATGTTGGCTCTTCTACTGCATTTGACAATAGTTTTCCGAGTATATATAAGCAGTTTTGCATAAAAATAAAAGGTGAACAGGAAAATTTTATATTGAATACTAACGGAATCTAATGATATAATCACATAAAAAAGCTTTGATAATTTTTAAACATACATTTTTTTACTTTCTTGAAAGGATTACTTCTAAAAAAGCAAAAAACGGGTATAATTTCAGGATGTAGGAGCATGGAGGCAGAACAATGAGTAATTTTAAAGGACTTGCACATATCGGTTTGTTTACTGCAGATATTGAGGAATCAAAACGCTTTTATGTGGAAAATCTGGGATTTACCCTGGAATACGAGACTGTGATGGACAAGCCAGACAATCACTGGACGAAAATGGCTTTTTTAAATCTGAACGGTATGGTGATAGAGCTTTTACAGCATTCAGACAAAGCAAAGCATAAAACAGGAAATGATGGCTGTGTGGATCATCTCACTATTGAAGTGAAAGACCTGGAACAGGTTGTAACGGATTTGAAAGAAAAAGGTATTGTTTTTGAAACCGAAGCTCCCATTAAAATGGAAAAGCTTTTTAATGGTGCTCAGGTCATATTCTTCCGGGGACCCAGCGGAGAGCGGCTTGAATTGTTCGAATACCTGGCATAAATATTATCGAAAAAACAAATAATATTGTATATAAACAAAAAACTTAATAAAATTACCGATAACTTTGGTGAAAATTTTGTTGATTTTTGTAGTGCTTATATGTATTATATAGAGTGGTATGCTTTCCTTGCATCGCAGCGTAGGGCATGTTCTTTGTGACCTTACGCTTTTTATGTGTAACTTAGTTTTTTCATTTACATAAACTTTTGGAGGGTAAAAGATATGAGAAAAACAAAGATAATTTGTACTCTTGGACCAGCAGTGGACGATGAAGAAGTTTTGAAGAGCCTTATTCTAAAAGGTATGAATGTGGCAAGAATGAACTTTTCCCACGGTTCTCATGAGGAACATAAGCAGAGAGCGGACCGTTTGAAGAAGGTAAGAGAAGAACTTGGAGTACCTGTAGCCCTGCTTTTGGATACAAAGGGGCCCGAAATCAGAACCGGAAAATTTGCAGCGAAAGAAGTCGTTGTGAAGGAAGGAGATCCCTTTGTTCTGGTGAATGAAGAGATCCTCGGTGATAATACAAAGTGCAGCGTATCCTATAAGAACCTGTATCAGGATGTTCAAAAGGGAACAAAAATCCTTATGAACGATGGTCTTATTGAATTGGAAGTAAACGAAATCAAGGGCAAGGACATCTACTGTACTGCACTGAACGGTGGAACGCTCAGCAACAACAAGAACATGAACGTACCGGGAACGGTTGTCAATTTGCCGGCTCTTACGGAAAGAGATATCGCGGATATAAAATTCGGCGTTGAAAACGACTTCGATTATATAGCTGCTTCCTTTGTAAGAAAGGCTTCCGATGTTGTTGAAATAAAGAAAGTCCTGGAAAATTATGGTGGAGGCGATATTAAGGTTATCGCCAAAATCGAAAACCGCCAGGGAATACAGAACTTCGATGAAATCGTAAAGGTAGCCGATGGCATCATGGTAGCTAGAGGGGACCTGGGGGTTGAAATTCCCGTTGAGGAAGTACCTGTTGTTCAAAAGATGCTGATAGAAAAATGCTACAGGGACGGAAAACCTGTTATAACTGCTACACAGATGCTGGATTCCATGATCAGGAACCCAAGACCCACCAGAGCGGAAGCAAGTGACGTTGCCAATGCCATCTACGACGGTACCAGCGTAATCATGCTTTCCGGGGAAACTGCTGCCGGAAAGTACCCGTTGGAAAGTGTAGAAACCATGGCCAGAATCGCTGAAAAAGCTGAAAGCTCCGTAAACTACTGGAAGAGGCTTGGAAGCATACAGTACAATTTGATGGCCAGTGTGACCAACGCTATCAGCCATGCTACCTGTACAACAGCCATGGACCTGAATGCAGCGGCTATCATTACTGTAACCCAGAGTGGGCACACTGCAAGGATGATCTCCAGATTCAGGCCTGCTTGCCCCATTATTGCAACGACTACATCACCTAAAGTGCAGAGACAGCTTTCCTTGGCATGGGGTGTAATACCTTTCCTCGTAGATGAAGCTTCCAGCACCGATGAAATGTTTGATATGGGTGTGGAAAAGGCACTGGAATCCGGCCATGTTCGCAACGGAGACCTGGTGGTTATTACAGCGGGTGTACCCATCGGAATCAGTGGTACTACCAATATATTAAAGGTTCATATGGTTGGAGATGTGCTGGTACAGGGAATTGGTATCGGTCATGGAGAAGTAACCGGAGAAATCTTTATGGCAAGATCCTCCGAGGAAGTTAAGAAAGGTTTCACACCGGGCAAAATCCTTGTTGTGCCTTTCACAAATAATGAAATGCTTTCAGCGATGAAGGGTGCCATTGCCATTATCGTTGAAGAGGGCGGATTATCAACTCACGCGGCTACTGTGGGATTGGCACTGGAAATTCCCGTTGTTGTTGGGGCATCCAATGCTACGCAAATTCTCAAGAGCGGCGCGGTTGTGTCCATTGACGCTGACAGAGGTATTGTCTATTACGGTGGTAAGAAAATGTAATTTGATATAAAAGAAGGGCGGTTTGGTTTCATAAAGCATATGATACCAGGTCGCCCTTTTGTATGTGACGGGGAGAAGGTGCCGACATGCCGAACTACAGTAAAATGCGTTTGAGCAAACAGGATAACAGGAGTCCTGAAATACAGAATGTAGAAAACACCGCTGAAAACTGTATAATCCATTGTATTCAATATGATGGAGACTCCATAAGGGAGAAAAAGTCTGCCAGTGTGGAGGAATGTGCTCTATATAGGAATAATCCGGGAGTATTGTGGGTCAATGTGGACGGAGTAAACCAGGAGGAGGTTTTGAAGAGCCTGGGCCAATGTTTTGGGCTGCATCCCCTGGTATTGGAGGATATTTCCGATACACGGCAAAGGCCGAAAATCGAGGATCATGAGAATTACCTGTATGTGATATTGAAAATGATGAGCTATGATCCGCCGGCAAATAAAATCATCATAGAGCAGACCAGTATGGTTATCGGGGAGAATTTTGTCCTCTCCTTTGGGGAACGGGAAGGTGATGTGTTTGATATAGTGCGGGAGCGGCTGCGTCAGGGTACCGGACGGATTCGAAAAATGGGAGCGGATTATCTGGCGTATAACCTTCTGGATGCCATTGTTGATAACTATTTTATTGTCCTGGAGGCGCTGGGGGATGAGATTGAAGCAGTGGAAGAGGAACTGCTGCGGAAACCTCATACAAGAGTCCTGGGTCAAATTCATATTTTAAAAAGAGAAATGATGTTTATGCATAAGGCCATCTGGCCGCTGCGGGAGGTTATAGGAGTTCTGTCCAGAGGAGAATCCGCCCTGGTGAAGCAGGAAACCCTGGCCTACCTTCGAAATGTCTACGACAATACCGTACAGGCCATGGATGCTACTGAAATATACCGGGACATGCTGTCCGGCATGCTGGATGTCTATCTTTCCAGCACCAGCAACCGGATGAATGAGATCATGAAGGTGCTTACCATTATCTCCACGATTTTTATTCCTCTCACTTTTATTGCCGGGGTGTACGGCATGAACTTCAGGGTGATGCCGGAACTGGAGTGGAAGTGGGGATACCCGGGATCGCTGCTGTTGATGGGGGTGGTGGCGGTGATTATGGTACTGTATTTTAAAAGGAAAAAATGGCTATAAAACAGAGCAAGGCCCACAGTGAAATTTCTGTGGGCCTTGCCTTTTATGTATGGACTACACTATTCCTCCTTCAGTATTTCATAAATCCTCAGTACTTTGTCTATCATATGTTCATTTTTCCCTTTTACAGCAGGCTTCACAATCCGCATGGCATCAATGATATCATCACTTTTCATGCTTCGGCTGCTTGAATCCCGCAGGTGCTGCTTCAGGTTTTTGAAAGTATCTGCGTATAGACTGCTTTGGTCCAGGGAGCTTGCCAGGTTACTCCTGTATTTATCCGGAGAGAATTCAGCCAGAACCTGAAGCATTTCTTTTAGAACGTCAGGTTCTGCTTTTCTAACGGAGGTTCTGGTATCCGACGTTTGAAGCGAGGAATTCCGAATTGTGTTTATTTTATGTGCAGCCCTGAAGCCATTGGCTATATTTTCGAGTGACTTGTTTCTATCTTTTCTCATTACAACCCCTCTCTTTCAGATTGCCACTTTTCTAATATAAGTAAAAATTTATCTTCCCCATTAGTATATTATGTTAAACTATAATTTCATGTTACTGTAAATTTTCATAAATCATTTTATTGAGGTATGACATATAAAATTCCATAGAGGGTGGTATACACTTCTAAGAATTATAGCTTTACAAGAAGGCGGGCCATTGGCATAAGGCAGTAACTCCAAGGGCTGGAAGATATAGTATCTCGGGTTTGTCGTCCATCCAATTATCGTAAAAAAAGCCGATAAGATAGGAAAAAAGTTAAGACCTCTATTGAAGTTTATAAGTATAATTGAATTATATAATAAGGAAAAAGGAAAAATCCTAAAAAATCTTTAAGCGGCCACGAACATTCCAGCATACAAATAACCTGTATCCAGGGACAGGCTTCACTCGTGGGCATGCTTTTCTTCCTGCCGACATCAGAACCATCAGGGCTGATTCCTATGTTATTCTTGCTTATGAAAGAGAAAAAGAGAATATCAAATTTGTTAATGATGCTATGCCGTATTCCGGCATGTGTGCTGGGAAGGAGGTGTTTATCAAGGTTTTACAGCATTTCGGCTTGATTGCCTTATTGGCCAAGTTTGTCAGTATCCAATTCTTATGGAAGTAATTAAGGAGGTAGCAAATGTTAAAAAGTGAGAAAAAAAGTTTTTTACGCGTTCTAACATCCTGTTTTGTGATGGTGCTTATCGTGGTGATCCAGGTAACTACGGTATTTGCCGGACACACGGTGCTCATCCAGTCCGATGGCCCCAACAACAATATTGACGCCTATACCCTACTGAAGAATTACCTGGGAACGGGGCTGGATGCGCCGGGATATGACCAGGACCTGCATGTATATGAAACATATGCTGACGGAATCAATGCTTTTGCCATGGTCAATCATGCTGTCGGGGACTATGACGGTACCAACTATGACAGGCAAAGAAACGAAATAAAGATCAATAGCTCTTCTGCGGATAATCTTGAGGCGAAAGAAGGACAAACCTTCACCTACAAATGGAAGTTCCGCGTTGGGGAAGACTTCCCTAAGCCCACAGGCTTTTGCCACATTTTCCAGCTCAAGGCCACAGAGGGTGGAGAAGCAGGCTCGCCATTGCTGACCTTTACCATCAGCAATGGTGAGGATGAACTTCTTTTCCGCCACGCCAGAATAGGAGCGGACATGAGTACGGTACGAGTATTAGACTCTATTCCCATGTCCAATATAAGAGGTAACTGGGTGGAGGCTGAGGTTACGGTACTCAATAAAGACGCCGGGCATGTTACCATGACACTCAAAGATGTAAAAACCGGTGCACTGCTCATGAGCTGTGACGAGGACGCCGATATGTGGAGAAGGCCGGAAGCCAAAGATGCCGATGGGAAATGGTACGAAACGGACTTTCCTGCCGTCTCCGGACAGATTAACCGTCCCAAGTGGGGAATTTACCAGGCACTGCCTTCAAACCGTGTACTGGCTAATGATGCAATTGTACTTTTTGCAGATTTCCAGATTACCAACCAGAGTGTAGACCAGGGTCCGGTAAATACACCGACAGCTCCCACGGCACCTACACCAGCCCCAACCATTGCTCCTCCGGCCCAGAGACCGGCAGGCGATGCTATGGTCTTGCAGGGAGACAACCTTGCATTAGGAAAGAGGACGGGCCAGAGCGGATACTATAAGTGGAATTCCGGAGGCTATGGAGCAGTCAATGTTGCCGACGGTAAGTCCAACACGGTTTGGAATGCTTACCAGAATACCCGCAGCGGCTGGCTCATGGTGGATTTAGGGAAGGACACCGATGTAAATACCTTTAAGATGTACCTGGACAATGTGTTAACCTTTACAGAGATGAGTATCTACACTGTAAAAGACGGAGAGGAATACCAGCCCCTTCCTTTGGCAGAACGGTATAAGTCCATTCCCATATCCGCAAGCACAGCGAATAAGCAGGTCACAATAACGGACAGTGCTGCAGCTACATATAAAGCCATCGCCGGCACCTATACCTTGTTTGATGCTGCCACCGGGGATATCAATGCAGAGGTTAAAAAGCTGAACGGGGACAAGGCATCCTATAAGGATATTGCCAAGGGCGATGCCAATGCAACTTCCCCTGTAGGAAGCACCTGGCAGTTGGCCGGTCAGTTAACAGGGAGTGATATAAACAATACGACAGGCGGATTGAATGAAATCGCATTGGACCAGAGTGTAAACGGGAGATACGTCATCCTTTACATGAAATGGAGCAACGGTGATGCAAAGCTGCGTGAATTTGAGATATACAACCGTCAAACGGTTGCTCCTGTGATCGGTGACATAGCAAAAGGGATTACTCCCACAGTCACAACTTCTACCTATGCTATTGATTTAGGCAAGCCCGCTGTATTTGATACTATAAAGATCGCAGAAACAGCAGGGAGTATATCGAACTACAATGTGGAGTATTCCAATGATGGAGCAACCTGGACACAAGCGGTTGCGAGGACAAAACCAGCAACGGATACTTCAACAACGATCTATTTGGGAGAAGTAGTCTATGGAAGGTATGTGCGGGTAAATGCCCCCAGTGTTGCTTCCATATCTAAACTGCAAGTATACGGAGTTCCGGCAACGGATTACGGAGTGGTAAATGCCTCTGCGCAAGGGGATGGCAACGGAATTACAATAGCCCTTACGAATACAAGCGCCTTTGACAAGCTGGAGTTTTCCGGTATGTCCACTGCTAACTATGAAGTGAGCGTTTCTACGGATAATGCTGCCTGGACCTCCATCCAGAATGGCTGTAAGACACCGCAAGGATTCTATATGCAAACACCTGCAAAGGCAAAGTATATTAAAGTCAGCGGAACCGCACAAACCAGTGTTGCTGCCAGTGTATACGGATACGGCAGCAAGGCGGTTACCGTAGATGTCAATGACCAATGTTCCGCTTTTCGCTGCAGGCGCGGTGCTGACAGCTTTCAATGAAACAGTGGCAAGCGTAGAACTGACCTGGGACCCGGCGTTTGTTTCACCTTTAGTCACTGCTTACAGGATCTATAATGGAGATCAATGTATAGATACTGTAACCAGTGAACGTGTATATGACAGCACGACTGGTTTCTACAGCTATAAAGTTTCAGGGCTGCTTCCTGGCACAAGCTACATTTTCAGGATTCAGGCAGGGGATATGGCGGGAAATTGGACGACAAACGGACCTTCCGTAACCGCGAAAACATTAGCGGATACTACTCCGCCTGTTATAGAAGGGGCAGCAACGACGCTGCCGAATGCCAAAGGCTGGTATAACAGTGATGTAATCGTACGCTTCACGGCAGCAGACGATGGGTCGGGTATAGCGTCAGTTACACCGGATACGACAATTTCTACCGAGGGTGTATCCCAGTCGGTGGAAGGAACTGCAATGGATAAATCAGGGAATACTGCAAGTGTAACGGTCCTGGGGCTTTACGAGGCACGAGTCAGCTAAGTTCCATCCGAATTTGCATAAGAGGGGGGAATAAGGTGCTGCCGATTATTTTATTGGTAATTTCAAATATTTTTATGACTTTCGCGTGGTATGGTCATTTACGGTATAAGGATACGCAGCTGCCCATTGTTATTATCATAAGCTGGCTTATTGCTTTTGTTGAGTACTGTTTTCAGGTACCCGCGAACCGATTGGGAAGTTCCTACTTCACTGCAACACAGTTAAAAATTATTCAGGAGGTCATAAGCCTTTCCGTTTTTGCAGTCTTTTCCGTCCTGTACCTGAAAGAGTCCTTTCGGTGGAACTATGCAGTTTCGTTCCTCTTGATACTGGGAGCCGTCTTTTTTGCATTTAAAAAGTTTTAGGAGCTTTGGTTCATAGGTTGTTAACAGAAAGGAGACTTTTCTAAAGTTTTGTAGTATAATAAAACATAGAAATCGAATGTAAGGTGAATTTTATTGAAGCACCCTTAATGGAAGTCAAATTATACAAATAATAAAGGAAGAATAATGATTTCCCGCGTGTTAAAATAATAAAATACATTGCGATATTTCGGAGGGGAAAAATGTCTGATAAGAATAGACAGATAATGGTTCGAATCTGCTGCATGATTATAATACCGTTGATATCAATTATTCATGTAGCCTTGAACACCTACAGGGAGAATATGCACAACATAAGCACCAGCCTGGATGATCGGATACCTTTTGTGCCGGCTTTTTCAATCCCGTATTTGTATTGGTTTGTGTATGTGTTTGCTGGGCTCCTTTACTTTGCCATCACGGACGGTAAATATTACTTCCGGCTTCTTGGCAGTATTGTAGTGGGGATGTGTTTAAGCTTCGTGTTTTTTTACTTTTACCCCACAACGGTGATCAGGCCGGAGATACTGGGAAATGGGCTGATGGAAAGGTCTGTAGCCTACATCTACTCCATGGATAATCCCTATAACTGTTTCCCCAGTATTCATGTATTGAATGCCATGCTGGTAACGATGTTCCTTTGCAGCTACCACAAGAGCCTGCGGGTTTGGGGAGTTTCTATTTTTAGCTGTGCAGCTATTATTCTTTCTACCTTGTTTGTAAAACAGCACTATGTATTGGATGCGGTAGGGGGCATTATTCTATCCACAGGCGTTTATCTCTTCTTTATGAATGAGAACTTTTGGAACTCGATTCCCATGCAAAGGGTTATGGCATTTTTTACACACCCAAGACCGGGAAACGATCCGAATATTTAGCAGAGGGTTTTGCAGGAGGGGCACACGGCCAAAGGAAAGGGCGGTGTGCTTTTCGTTTTTAAACTGGAAAATCCAGTGTACTTGTTATATAATGATTTACAGATATCCAACTTTAAACCTTACAATTTCCAGTGGCAAAAATGACCGGGTTTTGGGGCAGTTTTGCCACTGGATAAATTCAAGTATAAAGTTGGATATCTATGGAATTAGCGAAAGAATAACTTTCCCGGTACCTCTTGATCCATAGATGGCAGTGCCGGGGACAAAGGGGTTCAATATGGAGAATATGAGAGAGCGATTGACAGAAGCAAAAAGAATTGTAGTGAAGGTCGGTACATCCACCTTGACCTATGAAACAGGAAAGGTGAACTTTACACGAATTGACAGGCTGGTGCGGGTAATATCCGACCTGGTAAACCAGGGCAGGGAAGTCGCCCTGGTGACTTCCGGAGCTATTGGTGTGGGAGTCGGTAAGCTCAATCTGCCCGAGAAGCCGAAAACGATCGGCGAAAAACAGGCAGTGGCTGCTGTAGGTCAGTGTGAGCTGATGCACATATACAGTAAATTTTTTGCGGAGTATGGGCATGTTGTAGGGCAGATTCTCTTAACCCGGGATGTGGTAGAGGACGATCACCGGAGAGAAAATGTAACAAATACCTTTGAAAATTTGTTAAAAAGGGCCATCATACCCATCGTAAACGAAAATGACTCTGTATCCATCGAGGAAATTAAAAATATTAATAACTTCGGAGATAATGATACCTTGTCTGCTGTAGTTTCAGAAGTCATACATGCGGATCTGCTGATTATCCTGTCCGACATTGATGGTTTATATGACTGCGATCCGAGAGAAAATGAGTCTTCAAAGCTGATATCCGTAATCCATGAGATCACGGCAGATATTGAGGCCTGTGCCGGAGGCGCAGGAAGCAGCAGAGGAACCGGCGGTATGGCAACAAAGATATCTGCTGCGAGAATATCAGCCGCAGCAGGCGTGGATATGGTCATATGCAATGGAAGCAATCCTGACATCATTATGGATATTGTAGAAGGAAAAGAAGTCGGATCGTTGTTTATAGCCAAAAAAGGGTATACTATTCTATAAGAAAATTTTAGGCAGATAAACTTTTTAGCGTTTGGGACGTACTATAGACAGAGACGCACTAACTCACCCCGGATCCTCTCTTTCCAAAAGAGAGGGAAGAAGGCTTTGTTTCCCTACTTTTTGGAAAGAGAAGGAGGGAGGGGATGAGTTGGAAGCCTTCCACTATATAAAAGGAGCATGCATATGATCAAGATTACAAACCTTTCAAAGAGTTATAATAAAGGAGCCGTTAAAGCGGTGGACAATCTTAATCTTCATGTGAAACCCGGTGAAATCTTCGGGTTTTTAGGGCCGAACGGGGCGGGAAAGACAACTACCATTAAAATGATTGTAGGACTTTTGAATGCAGATTCCGGAAGTATCGTAATCAAAGGGTTCGACAACAGGGAACAACCGCTGGAAGCCAAGAGAAATATAAGCTATGTCCCGGATAATCCGGATGTTTATGAACGCTTGACAGGTCTGGAATACCTGAACTTTATGGGGGATGTATACAAGGTTCCCATGGATGTCCGAAGGGAACGGATACATTATTTCCTCGAAATGTTCGGGCTTTTGGATGCGGCTGGAGATCTTATCAAAAGCTATTCCCACGGTATGAAGCAGAAGATTGTGCTTACAGGAGCTTTGCTGCATGACCCTGCTTTATGGGTGCTGGATGAACCCATGGTGGGTCTGGACCCCAAATCGGCCCATCAGTTGAAGGAGCTTATGAGGAAGCATTGTGACAAGGGGAATACGGTCTTCTTCTCCACCCACGTGCTGGAAGTGGCAGAAAAGCTGTGTGACAGGCTTGCCATTATAAACAAGGGCAAAATCGTTGCTATTGGCACGCTGGATGAACTTAAGCAGGGTGAGCAGGCCGAATCTCTTGAAAATATATTCCTGGAGTTGACGGAACGATGAGAGAGTTTTTTTCTTTGCTAAAGACTACGTTGAATGTGAATTACGGGTTTTCCGTATTGAAATATCAGCTGAAAAAAGACCGGAAGAAGCTGGCTCAGACTATTTTCATCATTATTGGTGTTTTCGTGGGCTTGATCAGCGTTTCCTCCGTTCTGGGTGCGGCGATGGTGGGGGTTTTTCTGGGTGGGAAGTCCCTGGGGAAGCCGGAGCTGGTCATAACCATCGCATTCTTAATGACGCAACTGGTAGTTCTGATGTTTGGTATTTTTTATATCATGGGCACCTTTTACTTTGCCAATGATATGAATATCTTGCTTCCGCTTCCGTTGAAGGCTTCTCATGTGCTGGGAACGAAGCTTATCATTGTGATGATTAATGAATACCTGACGGTGATTCCTGTTTTACTTCCTTCACTGATTATATTCGGCGTCGGAACAGGGCAGGGAGTGGTGTACTATAGTAAGGCGCTCTTTGTTTTACTGGCATCCCCGGTGATCCCTTTGGTTCTCTGTTCCTTGTTTGTAGTAGCACTTATGCGGTTTGTCAACCTTCGGCGAAGCAAGGACCTGTTGGCGATTCTCGGCGGATTTGTAGGAATTGGGTTCGCCATAGGCACGAATTATTTTACACAGCGAATGCCAAAGACCGGTAATATGGAGTTTTTCCAGAATTTCCTTGCGTCTCAAACCGGCTTGATTGAAAGCATAGGCAATAAATTTCCTCCCAGTATATGGATTACCTATGGACTATCCAAGCCTGGATTTGCAGGCTTGGGGTATATACTGCTCTTTTTCCTGGTTGCAGCCTTGCTGCTGGCGGTATTGATGTGGATCGGCAACCGCTGGTTCTATAAGAGCATCCTGGCAGGGCAGGAAGTGACAAGGAAAAGAACCAGGCTGTCCCGTGAAGATATCGGAAGAAAGCAGATGAAGGAAGGAAGCCCGATTAAGGCTCTTTTCCGGAGAGAATGGAAGGTGTTCTTCCGGACGCCCGTTTATGTAATGAATGGAATTATGGGGATGGTAATCGCCCCTATCCTGATCGTAATGCCTTTTTTGACCCAGAGGAATGAAATGGGGGAATTCATGGAGATTCTACGGAACCCCGCCAACAGCTCGTTTGTGACGGTTGGAGCATTAGGGCTTGTACTCTATATTACCAATCTGAACATTATTGCTTCTACCGCCATATCCAGGGAAGGAAGCATGTATTGGATGTCCAGAATGATTCCCGTATCACCCAGAGAACAGATTACAGCAAAGCTTTTGCATAGTCTGGTAATTGAAATGCTGGGTATTGTTGTCAGCATTGCGGTACTTACGTATGTACTGGGGCTTACCATGTCCAGCGTGATTATTATGCTGGTGCTTTCAGGTATTGGGAATCTTCTGTTTGTGACCTTAAATCTTATTATTGATGTACTGCATCCGAAGCTTAACTGGACAAATCCGCAGGAAGCAGTGAAGCAGAATCTGAACGGCTTCTTCGGGATATTGGTGTCGACCTTGATTACCGTGCTGCTGGCTGGTATAACCGTTGGACTTATCGCCTTAGGAGTCAAGGGCTGGTTCCTATATGTCCTTCTCGGCTTGGTTATGGCGCTGTTGGCGTTACCCTGTATGGGGTGGCTGTATGCAGCCGCGGAAAATATGTATCAAAAGGTAGAAGCATGAAATTAATGGAGAATTGAAAATTGTGAATTGAGAATTGAGAATTATTATGTAGGGATGGGGAAATTCAGTATGGAGTTTCATGAGGTTATCGAGAATCGGTTCAGTGTGAGGTCTTACAAAAATGATCCGGTTTCAGCAGAGACGGTGAAAGCGGTGGTAGAAACTGCGCTGCGGGCGCCTTCCTGGGGGAATAAGCAAAGTTGGCGGTTTATAATTGTCAATAAAAAAGTGGAGAAGAATATCATAGGAAGAGCTTCCGGGCAGGAGCCCATTGGAAAGGCCTGTGAAGCTGCACCTTATGTGGTTGTTCTCTGTGCCGATCCGGAACAGTCGGGTGTTAAAAATGGACTGAATTATTTTATGTTTGATTGCGGTCTGGCCATGGAAAACCTTGTGCTGGCTGCACAGGATCAAGGCCTGGGAACCTGTATTGTAGGTTGGTTTGATGAAAGTGCTGTCAAGGCCATTTTGAATCTGCCGGATCATATGAGGGTCATCGCCTATACACCGCTGGGGTATCCCAAGGAGAACCCAAAGGTTCGAATCCGTAAGAAACCGGAAGAAATGGTGTATTTTAATCAATGGGGAAAAGGAGAGTAAGATGGCAAAACAGCAGTGGAAGCCTACAACATTATTGAATCCGGTGCCTGCAGTGATGGTAAGCTGTGCAGGAACGGACGGGAAACCCAATATCATTACAGTGGCCTGGGCAGGGACCATAAACTCGGCGCCTCCCATGCTTTCCATTTCCGTTCGCAAGGAGCGTTATTCCTATCAGCTTATAAAGGAAAAAGGACAATTCGTGGTGAATCTGACAACGGAAAAGCTGGTAAAGGCCACGGATTTCTGTGGAGTAAGGTCCGGCAAGGATATGGATAAGTTCCAGGCAGCGGGACTGACCCCGGAAAAAGCATCCACGGTGGATGTACCCATGATAAAGGAAAGTCCTATCAATCTGGAATGTGTCGTTAAAAACAGGTTGGAACTGGGAAGTCACGATATGTTCATCGCAGAGGTGGTAGCGGTCAATGTGGATGAAAGTCTCTTGAATGAAAGAGGAAAGCTATGCCTTGAAAAGGCGGGACTCATCTGCTATTCCCATGGGGAGTACTGGAGTCTGAAAAAATCTCTGGGGTATTTTGGGCATTCGGTGACACGGAGAAAGAAGCTAAAGAGAGACGTTAAAAAATGAAGACGGATATAAAGGAAGGTGATGGAAGCTATAGCTTCCATCACCTTCCTTTATTATGTCCGCTATTTATCGTGAAACGTTCTTGCAATAACCTCTTTCTGCTGTGCTTTCGTCAATCGGTTAAAATTTACTGCATAGCCGGATACCCGGACCGTAAGCTGTGGATTGGACAGGGGATCTTCCATGGCTTTTTCGAGGTCTGCCCGGTCCAGAACATTTACGTTCATGTGATGGCCGCCTTGTGTAAAATAGCCGTCCAACAGGGAAACCAGGTTATCGGTTCTTGTTTTCGAATCCTTGCCCAGGGATTGGGGAACAAAGGTCATAGTAAGGGAGATTCCATCCTGGCAGTATTCGTAGGGGATTTTGGCTGCGGAGCAGAGCACGGCCAGGGCGCCGGATTTATCACGGCCATGCATGGGATTGGCACCTGGAGCAAAAGGCTCTCCTTTCTTCCTTCCATCGGGGGTGTTGCCGGTTTTTTTACCGTATACTACATTGGAGGTAATGGTCAGGATGGAAAGCGTGTGCTTTGCATCCCGATAGGCAGAATGTTCAGCAAGATCGGCATAAAAACTTTTCACCAGATCTGCTGCCAATGAGTCTACCCTGTCGTCATTGTTTCCGAACTGAGGGTACTCACCCTTAATTTCAAAGTTGGTAATAAGCCCTGTTTCATCTCGCAGGGGTAATACCTGCGAATGCCGGATCGCACTCAGCGAATCAGCCACTACCGACAGACCTGCGATGCCAAAAGCCATGAAGCGGTTGACATGGGTGTCATGAAGGGCCATCATAAGCCTTTCATAGGCATATTTGTCATGCATGTAATGGATCAGGTTCATGGTATCTACATAGAGGCCCGCCAGCCACTTCTGATAATAGGCCAGCTTTTCCATTACGGAATCATAGGATAGAACGGTATCGGTGCAGGGGGCTGAAACCGGACCGATTTGTTCACCGGTCAGCTCGTCCCTGCCCCCATTCAGGGCCAGCAGCAGAAGCTTGGGCATGTTGCAGCGGGCTCCGAAAAACTGCATGTCTTTGCCAATGCTCATAGCAGAAACACAGCAGGATATTCCGTAGTCATCTCCAAAGCCAGGGCGCATAAGGTCATCATTCTCATACTGGATGGAACTGGTCTCTACAGAAACTGTACTGCAAAAGCTTTTAAAGTGTTGGGGCAGCTTTGCCGACCAAAGAATGGTGAGATTCGGTTCGGGGGCAGGTCCAAGGTTATACAGGGTCTGGAGAAAACGGTAGGCGGTTTTGGTCACCATGGAACGGCCATCACTGCCCACCCCGCCCAGGGATTCGGTAATCCAGACCGGGTCGCCGGCGAAGAGTTCATTATATTCCGGAGTACGCAGGTGCCGGATGAACCGCAGCTTTAGAACAAACTGGTCAATGAGTTCCTGAGCTTCCTGTTCCGTGAGGGAGCCGTTTTTTAAATCCCTTTCGATATAAATATCGAAAAAGGTGTTGACTCGACCCAGGGAATTGGCAGCTCCATTGGTTTCCTTAATAGAGCCGAGAAAAGCCAGGTAGGTCCACTGAACGGCTTCATAGGCATTCTCCGCGGGACGGGACAGGTCAATGCCGTAGGAGGCGGCCATAGCAACTAAATCCTTCAGTGCTGCCATCTGCTCCTGGATTTCTTCCTGCAGGCGGATTCGGTTATCTGTAAAAGAACCTTGGCCCAGTTCTTCCAGATCCCGTTTCTTTTCCTCTATGAGCCTGTCCACGCCATAAAGTGCTGCACGCCTGTAGTCCCCAATGATCCTTCCGCGGCCGTAGGCGTCGGGCAGACCCGTAATTAACCCGCTTTTCCGTACCTTTTTCATATCGGAGGTATAGGCACTGAAAACAGCATCATTATGGGTTTTTCGCAGATCCGTAAAAGTTTTTTCTATTTCAGCAGATAGTTCGTATCCGTAACTTTCACAGGCCTGTTTCGCCATCCGTATACCGCCGAAGGGCACGATGGCCCGTTTTAAGGGCGCTTCTGTCTGCAGTCCTTTTATAACTTCCAGGTCATAATCAATATAGCCGGGTTTGTGGCTTGTGACGGTGGAGGGGATTTCCGTGCTAATATCAAGGATTCCGCCTTTTTTATATTCCTCCAGCAAGAGAAGGCGGCACTGATCCCATAACTGTTGTGTCTTTGGAGAGGGGCCTGAAAGGAATTCTGCGGTCCCGGCATACGGTGTGTAATTTCGCCGGATAAAATCCTGCACGTCGACGGTCTTCTGCCAACTGCCCTCTGTAAATCCATCCCATCGTGTATGCTTCATGCGAATTAACCTCCCGATCCATGTTTCAAATATAATATTTATCCAGGAGGCACAAGAAAACCGCCTGGGTAAAATAGGTATACCCAGGCGGTCGGCAATTTCAAAGATCATACTCCCTGTGGTGAACTCCACTTCCGCCAGTTATATGATCCAAACATTCAGTTTTATGAATTAAGTATATGCCACACGGGGACAAAAAGTCAACTAAAATTTATAGTTTGTAACGAGAAAGTAGATTGACAGGCCTTCACTGCTAACATATAATGAGGTTAATTGAATGAAAGGAAACAGGTGCCGGTTCTGGTCTGAAAGGAATGGTCAGGAGCCGGTGAAAAGGGAAGTCGGGTGAAAGTCCCGCGCGGTCCCGCCGCTGTAAGAGAGGAGTCCTGCCTCATTGCCACTTTCCGGTGCTTGATAGCATCCGGAGGGGAAGGCTGGAAGGATGATGACGCTCAAGCCAGAAGACCTGCCTGTTTCTTTGCACCGCAAACTCTACGGGCGATGGAGGGTGTGTTTGCAGTTGCATACAGTAATGTGATTCTATGTAAACCCCTCGGCAGTGATTCGCCGAGGGGTTTTTTGTCTATGTATAGAATAAAAATTTACAAAGGAAATACAGAGGGAGGAGCACGGATGCTCGAAAATATACAGATTATACATCCAGCCGATATCGAGAAGAGGAGCTTTGAGATTCTCACGGAGATTCTGGGAGAAAGACGGTTTCCGCCGCTCCATGAGTCTGTGATCAAGAGGGTGATTCACACCACTGCGGATTTTGAATATGCGGACATCCTGAAAATCGGCGAGGGAGCTGTGGAGGCAGGAATGGAAGCACTGCAGGCGGGAATGAATATTGTCACCGATACACAGATGGCGGCAGCAGGCATCAACAAGAGAACCTTAAAAGGATTCGGGGGAGAAGTTCTATGCTTTATGAGTGATGAGGATGTGGCCGCGGAAGCAAAGGAGAAAAATATTACCCGGGCTTCCGTCTGTATGGAGAAAGCTGCGGCCAGTCCATCCATCGGCATTTATGTGGTGGGAAACGCGCCGACGGCTTTGATCCGGCTCTATGAACTGATTAAGGCCGGGGTGGCTGCTCCGAAACTGATCGTTGGTGTGCCTGTGGGCTTTGTGAATGTGGTGGAATCCAAGGAGCTTATAAAAGCGGCCGGCATTCCAACCATTATATCGGAAGGTAGAAAGGGCGGCAGTAACGTAGCCGCAGCCATTGTAAATGCCATGCTCTATATGGCCGCAGGAGACCGGAGGGAATAGGATGCAGGATTTTGTGATTATTGCAGGGAAAAAATACCGGAAAGGGTATACCACCGGGTCCTGTGCGGCGGCGGCCGCCAAAGCCGCCGCCACCATGCTGCTGAGGGGCGGTATCCTGGAAAGCATCGAAATAGATACTCCGGCAGGAATTCGGCTGAATCTTCCGGTAACGGATGTTACCGTGGGAGAGGGAGTTGCAAAATGCTGTGTGGTAAAAGATGGAGGAGATGACCCGGATGTTACCACCGGTTTGAAAATATATGCCGAAGTGAGAAAAAGGAAGCAGGAAGGAATCTTTGTATCCGCAGGCCAGGGGATCGGAAGGGTTACGCAGCCCGGGTTGAAAGTAGAAGTAGGAGCCCCTGCCATTAACCCGGTTCCCATGAAAATGATCCGTAAGGAAGTTGGAGAGGTTCTGAAAGAAGGAGAAGGAGTAAACATTCTTTTAAGCGTTCCAGGGGGAGAAGAGGTAGCTAAAATGACCTATAATCCCCGGCTGGGAATCGAAGGCGGTATTTCCATTCTCGGAACCAAAGGCATTGTGGAGCCCATGTCGGAAGAGGCGTGGAAGGAGTCGCTGGTACTGGAACTGGATATGCTTTCTGCAAAAGGTCGGGATACGGTCGTCATGGTTTTCGGGAATTATGGAGAAGACTTCGCAGAAAATATTTTGGAGATACCTGCCGAAGGTGTTGTCAAAATCAGCAATTTTGTGGGGTATATGCTGGAAGCGGCGGCTGTCAGGGGCTTTAAGCAGGTGCTGCTTGCCGGGCATATGGGTAAGCTTATAAAGGTGGCTGCCGGGATTTTTCACACCCACAGCCGGGTTGCGGATGCGCGGATGGAAATCCTTTGTGCCTATGCAGCGCTGGAAGGCGCGGGCAGGGATACGGTGGAGGCGATTTATTCCTGCAATACCACCGACGCTGCTGCCAGAATCATTCGACAAAAAGGTCTGGAGGGTATTTACAGGCGAGTGGTAGAACAGGTTTCCACCCGGTGTGAACGCTATGTTTTCCAGCGGCTTCAGGTAGGAAGTGTCTTGTTCAACGAAGATAACGCCCTGCTGTGCATGAATGAAAAGGCAGCTGCAATACTTCAGAAGATAAAGGAGGGGATGGGATGAAAAAGTCAATCCATATAGCGGGCATTGGACCCGGTAGTTTGGAACTGCTGACCCCCGCAGCTTGTTCAGTTATTGAACAAAGCGATGTACTGATTGGTGGCAGAAGGAACCTGGAGATGTTTCATGACTATAAGGGGGAGACGCTGGCTATCGGCAACAACCTCCGGGCGGTTTGTGAATATATAGCGGAGAATGCCGGGACGAAAAGGATTACCGTAATAGCCTCCGGAGATCCGGGGCTTTTCAGCATCACCCGGTATCTGAGGGAAAACCTGCAGGGAATCCATATGGAAATCATTCCCGGAATCAGTTCGCTGCAGTACCTTTGCAGCAAAGCAAATCTGTCCTGGGAGAACCTCTATATCACCAGTGTCCACGGAAGGACAAATGATATCGTCCAGGCGGTGAAAGAACACGAAAAGGTCGCGATCTTCACCGGGGGAGGCAGTGCGCCGGACGGGATCTGCCGAAGCCTGGCAGAAGCAGGATTGGATACTGTGAAGGTAGTGGTGGGCGAGAATCTGTCCTACCCGGAGGAGCGGGTGGTTACGGGAAGTGCCCGGGAGCTTATGGAAATGGAGTTCCATCCCTTGTCGCTCATGATTGTACAGCGGAATCGGAAGACTGAAACGAGTGCAATATGGGCCTATTCCGTACCGGGAATTCCCGACGCGATGTTTGACAGGGCGCAGGTCCCCATGACAAAAGAGGAGATCCGGGCTGTATCCGTCAGCAAGCTGCGGTTGAATACCCATAGTGTGGTGTATGATGTGGGAGCCGGGACGGGCTCCGTTGCCGTTGAATGTGCTCTGCGCTGTCCGCAGGGAGTTGTTTACGCATTTGAACGGGAGATGGATGCTGTGGAACTGATAAAGAAGAATACGGAGAAGTTTTGTGTGCAGAATGTGAAGGTAATCCCCGGGGAAGCGCCGGAAAGCTTTACCAGGGAAATGCAGGCACCGGACCGGGTATTCATTGGTGGTTCGGGGGGAAATATGGGTGAGATCATCGGCAGGGTTACAGCTTTTGGAGGACCCGTCAGGGTTGTCATCAATACCATCACTGTTGAATCTACCTATGAAGCATTAGAAGCGCTGAAAACACAGGGATATAAGAATGTCGAGATCATCAGCATGAGTATAGCCCGCGGCAGGGAGGTAGGCGGAAAGCACCTGATGCAGTCGATAAATCCTGTCTATATCATTAGTGGAGAGAAGGGGGAAGAAATTTGAAGGGGAAATTCTATGGAATCGGCGTAGGACCGGGAGACCCGGAACTTATGACCCTTAAGGCAGTCAAAACACTGGAGCGGTGTGCGTGTATTGCAGTGCCGAAGACAATGGAAGAAAAGGAAAGTCTGGCACTCTCCATTGCAAGGCAGGTAATTACGGAAGAGAAGGAGATCCTGGACCTGGTGTTTCCTATGACACATAATAAGGAGAAGCTGGATCAAAGCTGGGCTGCGGCGGCGGAAAAAATAACAGGCTGCCTGGATCAGGGTAAAAATGTAGCATTGATCACGCTGGGAGATCCGTCTGTCTACAGCACCTGTATGTATGTTTTGAAAAAGCTGCAGGAAATGGAATATGAAGTGGAGATGATACCGGGAATTACCTCTTTCTGTGCATCGGCAGCCAGGGCAGGCATCAGTCTCGCAGAAAACCGCGAAACGCTGGCTGTGATTCCGTCAGCTTATGATTTTACCGCTTTGGATCAGGTACTGGATACCTTTGACAATGTCGTTATGATGAAGGTATCGGCCAAACTGCAGCAAGTGAAGGAAAAGCTGTATGAAAAAGGCCTGGACAAGCAGGTGGTTACCGTGTCCCGCTGTGGACTGGAGGGGGAGAAAATCCACTATGGTTTGGACGGAATGGAAGAGGAGAGCGTAAGCTATTTTACGACAATGATCGTGAAGAAAAACGGGAGGATACAGTGATGGTATACATTATCGGAGCAGGCCCGGGAGATCCGGAGCTGATAACGGTGAAAGGAATGAAGCTTCTTCAAAAGGCGGATGTAGTGATCTATGCGGGTTCTCTTGTCAATAAGGAGCTTTTGAACGAGGTCCCTGCCCATTGTGAAATCCATAACAGTGCCTCCATGACCCTGGATGAGGTCCTGGAGGTAATGGAAAGAGCCAGCCGGGAGGGAAAGGAAATTGTCCGCCTTCATACCGGGGACCCCTCTTTGTTTGGTGCGATCCGGGAGCAAATGGATGGGTTGGACCGGTTAGGAATCCCCTATGAGGTTATACCTGGCGTAAGTTCCTTTTGTGCAACAGCAGCAGCTCTGAAAAAGGAGTATACGCTGCCGGGGGTGACACAAACCGTTATTCTGACGCGGATGGAAGGACGGACCAAAGTACCGGAAAGTGAAGACATCGAACAGCTGGCTTCCCACAACGCAACCATGGTGATTTTCCTCAGCGTCGGCATGATGGAGGAAGTGGCAGCGAAGCTGGCGAAAAAATACGCTAAGAACACCCCGGTGGCGGTGGTATACAAAGCTTCCTGGCCACAGCAGAAGATTGTCAGGGGCACTCTGGAGAATATTGCCGGGCTGGTGCAAAAGGAAGGAATACGGAAAACGGCCTTGATCGTTGTGGGGTGGTTTTTGGGGGACGAGTATGAGCTGTCGAAGCTGTACGACAGCCAATTTACCCATGAGTATAGAACCGGGAGTATGGAATGAGTACGGCGGTGGTTTCACTGACTAAAAATGGCGCAAAGCTGGCCCTGGAGATCGGACAGAAGCTGCAAGCGGATATTTATATTAAGGAAGCGTTTATGGAGCAGTATGTCTCCGATGAAAACCCTCTTCGGGTCATTCCCATTGCAGAAAATTTTGCCTCGCTGGTAAAGAAGATTTTTCATTCCCATGGGGAATTGGTTTTTGTAATGGCCTGCGGCATTGTAGTTCGCAGTATCGCTCCCTATATAAAGGATAAAAGCACTGACCCGGCTGTGGTGGTGGTGGATGAAAAGGGAAAACATGCTATCAGCCTGCTTTCCGGGCATCTGGGAGGGGCTAATCGACTGGCGGCACAAGTGGCGGCTGTCACCGGAGGAACGCCCGTCATCACAACAGCTACCGATGTAAACCAGGTTACGGCTTTTGACCTGTTTGCAGTAGAGAACGATTGTGCCATTGAAAACTTGGAGGAATTGAAATATATCAGCGGAGCACTGGTCAATGGCGAGAAGGTATCGCTGCATACCGACTGCTTCATGGAAGGGGCGATACCGGAGAATATTATACCGGGAGAGTCCGGCTTGTCCTGTGGCGTTCTGCTTACAAATTCCACGGAACACCAGGCGGAGGAAAAACATGTGCTGAAGCTGCGGCCCAGGAATCTGATTCTGGGAATCGGTTGCAGAAAGGGAGTCACTCTGGAGGCGGTAGAAGAAGCGGCGGAAAACTTTTTAAAAAAGAATGGGAAAAGCATTTTGTCTGTAAAATGTCTGGCTTCCATTGAGCTTAAAAAAGACGAGCAGGGGATTCGCACTTTTTGTGAAAAACGGCGGATTCCCTTTGTAACCCTGTCTGCCCAAAAGCTTCAGCAGGTGGAAGACCGGTGCAGCACCTCAGATTTCGTGAAGCAAACCGTAGGAGTAGGAAGTGTATCGGAAGCTTGTGCTATTGCGGTAGAGGAGGGGGCAAGGCTCCTTTGCGAAAAAACCGTGTATAAGGGAATTACATTAGCCTTGGCCCAGCTTCAAAGAACCTACAGATTTTATTAGGACTTGTAAAATGATAAATCAAACGGGGGTTATTATGGGGAAAATCTATGTAATTGGAATCGGCCCGGGCGACCTGGAGCACATGACCATAAAAGCCAGGGAAGCACTGGAGGAGAGCGATCTGATTGTCGGGTACAGCACCTATGTAGAATTGATCAAGGAGTACTTTCCGCAGAAGGAATTCATCAGTTCCCAGATGACACGGGAAGTGGAACGATGTATAATGGTCTTACAAAAAGCGGAAGAGGGCCGTATAGTAGCGCTGATCAGCAGCGGCGATAGCGGGATATACGGTATGGCAGGAATTATGCTGGAGGTTGCCTCAAAGGAAGGAAGCAGCATTCCGGTGGAGGTGGTACCGGGAGTGACGGCAGCCAGTGCGGCAGCGGCTGTATTAGGGGCGCCGGTGATGCATGATTTTGCCGTTATCAGCCTTAGCGATTTATTGACTCCCTGGGAGACCATCGAGAAGAGGCTGGAGTATGCGGCTATGGGGGATTTCGTAGTATGCCTGTATAATCCCAAAAGCAGGAACCGGCAGGATTATATCCGGATTGCCCGGGATCTCCTTTTACAGCATCGCCAGGGTGGTACGCCTGTGGGTATTGTGAGAAATGCGGGAAGAAAGCAGGAAAGTATGGATATCGCCACACTGGAAACCATGCTGGATTTTGAGATTGATATGTTTACCATGGTGATTATAGGAAATTCCATGACCTATATCGAAGGAAAAAGGATCATAACACCCAGGGGGTACAAATTGTAAGTCATGAAGAAAATTATTGTAATCGCGGGTACTGCTGATGCAAGAAAGCTGATCATGGAGCTGGAAAAACAGGGATATCCTATTATCGCCACAGTAGCCACCGGTTTCGGACACGAGCTGTTAAAGGACTCCGAAGGCGTGACGGTCCGTGAAGGGAGAAGGAAGAAAGAAGAGTTCCTCACCCTGATAAAGGAAACGGAGGCGTTTTGTCTGGTGGATGCTTCCCATCCCTATGCGGCGGAAGTATCGAAAACAGCCATGGAGGCCTGCTGCTCTGCGGGGATACCCTATATACGCTATGAAAGGCGTGCTTCGGAATTGGAGCAGGAATTAATTGCTGTGAAGGACTTTGAGGAAGCTGTGCAGCGGCTGGAGGATCTGGAAGGAAACATTCTCTTGACCATCGGCAGCAATAACCTGGGATATTTCACAAAGCTGAGGGATTATAAAAACCGTCTGTTTGTCCGGGTGCTTCCGGACAGTAAGGTGTTAATAAAATGTGAAGAATTAGGCTTTTCCGCTTCCAACATTTTTGCAGCAAAGGGGCCTTTTTCACTGGAGATGAATATCGCCATGATAAAGCACTGTAATGCCTCCGTTCTGGTGACCAAGGACAGCGGAAAGGAAGGCGGAGTGGAGGAAAAGGGAATGGCGGCAGCACAGCTGGGCATTCCTTTGATGGTAATAGCAAGACCGGATATAACGTATAGCAAGCTATGTCATTCGATGGAGGAAACGCTGGGGTGTGTAATCCAGTTGAGTTCCGGAAACAAGTAAAGGAGAGGGCTTCAGATGAAAAAACAGGCAATAGGGACTTTGGCAATGATAATGACCGGTCTTATGCTTATTACAGGCTGCGCCGGACAGAGTACCGCTACAAGCACGCAAAACGTTGGACAAGCTTCAGAAAAAACCGGGGAGGTATCCTTTCCGCTTACTATAAAGGATGATGCAGGGAAAACTGTGACGTTGGAGAAAAAGCCCCAGAAGATCGCTGCCATATCCAGTACCATGATTGGCGCTTTATACGCCGTGGGAGGCAAGTCCATCACCCGGGTTGAAGCAAAAGGGGAAAGCTCCCTGCCGAAAGAGGCGGAAAGTGCGGAAAGCGTTGGGCATGTCAATGAAATTAATATGGAAAAGCTGGTGGCTCTTCAGCCTGACCTGGTTATCGCACAGCTGGGAAGCCATGAAAAATATGCAGAGATACTGGAGTCCGCTAAAATTCCTGTTGTCCTGCTGCAAATGAAAAGCTATGGGGATACGCAGGAAAAGCTTCGACTCATGGGTAAAATAACAGGCAATACGGCAAAGGCGGAGGAAGCCGTAGCCAATATGGAGAGCAAAATCGCTGCTCTGACGAAAAAGCTCCCGCAGAATCCGAAGAAGGTCGTGATTCTGTATACTACATCGCA
Source organism: Bacillota bacterium (assembly GCA_023419605.1). Taxonomy (GTDB): domain Bacteria; phylum Bacillota; class Clostridia; order Acetivibrionales; family JAEZXR01; genus JAEZXR01. The sequence continues at coordinate 197,977 of JAEZXR010000086.1, forward strand.
GAATATTTCCGTAAAGCTGGATAACAGTATCGCAGGGGATGTGGCAAAAATACTGAAACTGGACAACATTGCCTCCGGTTTGAAGGCAGAAAAGGCCGGAGGGGAAAATGCGCCCTTTAGTATGGAAAAAATCGTGGAAAGCAATCCGGATGTCATACTGGTTACCACCATGGTTACCTCCAAGGAACTGGCGGATGAAAGAATCCGAAAAGACCTGGAAAGCAACCCGGCATGGAATCAGTTGAAGGCGGTAAAGGAAAAAAGGATATATACCCTTCCCCAGAAGTTCTTCCTGACAAATCCGGGAGAACAATATCCGGAAGCCATTGAGTATATGGCGAAGCTGGTGTACCCGGAGGTTTACGGAAATGTCGCAAACTAATACCGCGAAGCGCCGTAGTTTACGGAATACAACTGCATGGAAGGTCAGCGTTCTGCTGGCATTTGCCGTCGCAGTTGCAGGCGGTTTTCTGGTCAGTAATTCTGTTGGGGCTACAAAAATTGCGATTCCCGATATTTTAAAAGCCATTTTTGTGGACCGGGAAGGAACTCTCCGGCAAATCCTCTGGAATATCCGGGTGCCGAGAACTATTGTAGCCATGCTGACAGGATTGAACCTGGCTTTGTCTGGCGTTATTCTTCAGGGAGTTATGCGGAATCCTCTGGCGGACCCGCACATTATCGGTATTTCCTCCGGAGCAGGGCTGGCAGGTGTAAGTATACTGATCCTATTTCCCCATTTGACCTATCTGGTACCCCCGGTGGCCTTTGCCGGAGCCATGGCAGCAGCGGTATTGATCTATATCCTGGCATGGAAAGGCGGAATACAGCCGGTACGGATGATCCTTGCGGGCGTGGCGGTCTCTTCTTTCCTGGGGGCGGGAATTTCGGCGCTTATGGTATTTTACAGCGACCGGGTTCAGGGTGCCTTGATGTTTATGACCGGCGGCCTGGCGGCCAAAAGCTGGCCCCATGTATGGATCCTGCTTCCTTATACACTGCTGGGGGGGATTGCCTCTCTGGTCATTTCAGAGAAACTGAACATTCTTGCACTGGGAGACGATGTTGCAAGGGGAGTAGGACTGCGTGTGGAAGCTGCAAGGCTGCTGTTCACAGCCATTGCCGCCCTGCTTGCCGCCAGTGCGGTTTGTGTTGCCGGACTTCTGGGCTTTGTAGGGTTGGTGGTTCCTCACACGGCGAGGCTCCTCATCGGTTCCAACCACAAATACCTGATTCCGGCATCGGCCCTTTTGGGAGCGGCCGTAGTTACCTTTAGCGATACCCTGGCCAGGACGCTGTTCAGTCCCAGGGAGATTCCTGTAGGTGTGGTTATGGCGGTTTTGGGAGCGCCCTTTTTTCTGTACCTTCTAAGGGGGGAAAAGTAATGGACATCATGAACGCAGCGAATGTATCCGTTTCAATAAATGGAAAGGACATACTCCAGGAGGTAAACCTGGCAGTACCGGAGGGAAGTGTTCTTTCCATTATCGGCCCCAACGGTTCGGGAAAGACGACGCTTTTGCGGGTGTTATGCAGAAGTATGAAGCCACAGCAGGGTGTTGCAGCCTTTAGAGGGAAGAATATTTATAGGATGGGCGTCAGGGAGTTTGCCAAAGAGGTGGCCTTTCTCACGCAAATCCACGAGTGTCCGGGGGATGTTCAGGTCCAGGAGCTGGTCCGGTACGGGAGATTCGCTCATAAAAGCTGGTGGAAGGGTGGAAGTGGAGAGGATACGGAGATTGTTGAATGGGCATTGGAGCGGACAGGGCTGGTAGAACTGGCGGAAAGGGCCATGGGAACATTGTCGGGCGGAGAGCGGCAGCGGGCGTGGATTGCCATGGCTTTGGCCCAGAAGCCCAAGATATTGATTCTGGATGAACCGACTACGTACCTTGATATCAGTCATCAACTGGAGGTTTTGAAGCTGATTAAAAGCCTGAATGAGGAAGAATGCATTACGGTGGTTATGGTGCTCCATGATATTAATCAGGCCGTGGGGTATTCGGAGTATGTTACAGTTTTGAAGGAAGGCAAGGTTTTTGCCAGTGGAAGGACGGAGGATACTGTAAACAGTGGTATCATTTCAAAGGTTTTCGGTGTGAATGCGCAGGTTGTTCATTATACACCGGAGAGGAAACCGGTGTTTCATGCGGACTGACTTTATTTTAAAAAGGGTAAACTACCTGGTTGCATAAAAATCGGCTAGGTGGTTTATCTTTTTTTAATGTCTAGGAAATTATGCTATGCTCACATATACAAAATTTCCTAGACATGGGGTTTACAAAGGGGATTCTCCTTTGTCGATTTAAGGAGGGTGCCAGGATCGATAGATCCGTCGAAGGGAACCATAGGGTTCCATAGTGAAGAACAAGGTGCAATAGCATTTTGTTCTGGATATTATGTCAATGAATTTCCATTTCAAAAAAGGTTTAGATTACTTATATTAATGGATTTTACATATGTCTGTGAGAGATGCTTTTGGACAAAATAAAGTGACTCCATAGAAGCCTTCCAAGGTTCTTAAGAAAATGGAAACCTGGGGGTGTGAGGAAGTAAAAATGAAAGCTGTATATAACCCATAGTAAAACTCTTGTGCCTATAGACGTTTGTTCATGGTTTCTTAAACGATTATGAAGAAGGATATCCTTCTTCATAATCGTTTTTTATTAGCAATTTAAACGGTAAACTTACTACTTTTGTTTCGACAAATTAGGCGTATTGTGTCGAAACATCGCGAATCTTATTGTTTGACACAATATAACACGGAGTGATACAATCAGTAAGCGATTTGGTCTAATAATTTACAATTATGGAGTTTAAATAAAGATAAACAAGATTTATGTAACTTATCAATTGTAAAAACATACAGTGCCAAACAAACATTGAAGAAAGAGGCTATTAGATATCTAAGCTATAAAAGAAATTCTATTCACTGGCAGTAACCAATTTTAATACTTTATATTTTTTGAAAGGATGATTGAATTGAAACGTATTTTGAGGTCTATTGTAAAAGTTTTTCTAACCTTTTGTATTATTGCTGCTGTAATTAATATCCATTACGATTATACTCATGCAGCTACAATTAGTGAAATTTCATCAGGAACACTGCCCTTTAGTTTTGATAATATCTATGGGATGTACAGACTGAAAAACGGAAATATTTTTGTACATGGTACAAAATCCATACAGTCAATTGATCACGGAGTCTGGTGTGTGATAACGCCTTCTGGAGACTATGTAGCAAATGGAGATATCACTGGAGACATCTCTCGAGGAACCAATTGGCGGATATCTAATGTTTGCCAGCGTGCTAACGGGGAAATCGTTGTTTTTTATGGTTGGAGGTATGACGATTTAAACATTACCTTTAGTTTTTGTGTATTAAGTGGTAATGATTATAGTATGATATATAAACCCAGATACAATAACGTAGGTATAGATGACGGCTTTATTGCGGACAGCCAGTTGAATGCTGATGGCACAATAGTTTGTACAGGCGCTAAGGGACGGGTTTCTATTTTGAAAGCAGATAACACATATAAATATCTGGATAAAGCGGCAACACAGTATTATTCAAAGGTTGTAGCAGAAGACCCAGGATATAATAACATAGTAGTTTTGGGTCAAAGATTGGCTTGGCGGTGGCATAATGGTTATCGTGATATGGGTAACTATTCAACAACTGATTTTTTTATTAGTGAGTCTGGAAGTGACTATCCTGGTTGGTATGGGGAACTCGTTGCTGGTGTGGAACCTTCTAAAAGCGCTATAAGGCGAAGCGATAATTCTATTGTGTTATGTAGCTATGCTGGTCCATCTTTTACTATTATGAATACTGATTTAAGTTTTCAACCCCAACAGCAGTATATTAAGAATAGTTTTAAGGATAGTGGAAATGTTTGGAGACATAACTGGTTTCATGCAGGTGCGGTTGATACAGATAATAACACTTTAGTAATACTTGCATCTGGAGATGCAGAAGTAATTAGTTCAAATAATACTTTGAGTTCTGCAGGCTATATAGGTAACCTTAGTGGGTATGGTTACATTTCTGCCGCAGTTGGAGTTGGAAAGAATAGATTCATGGTATATGAATCACTTAATAAAAAATGGCATCTATTAGCCTTGAATACTCCCCCTCTAGTTACTAGTATATCACCATCAACAGATAGTACTTTTTCTGAAGCAGATACAGCCTTTACTCCAACTGTATCAGTGTCTGACCCAGACAATGATACAGTACTATGTAAATACTATGTGGATTCAGAAACTACACCAAGAGATACGGTTACAAATATAGCCAATACGATAACACCTCAAACAGTTACTTTTAGTAACGGAATAAATATGAGTACATTAACAGAGGGAAACCATACTATCAGGTTTGAAGTGTCTGACGGTATTGCTTCTCCTATGTCTACATCAGTAAATATAAAAATAGATAAGTCCATACCTACTCTTGGCTCCATAGGAGTAAACTCTACCAGCTCCAGTATAGCAGTATCGGGTTCTGCCACTGATAGCATAGCAGGCCTTGATCCCTATCCCTACCGGTATACCGTAGGTAATAACGTAACCTCCTGGCTAAATGACTCATCCTATACTCAAAGCGGTCTTACCCCGAATACCTCCTATGCAGTCAAATTCGAAGCCAGGGACGCAAAGGGACATATCGCCAGTAACACCCAGAGCATTTATACCCAAGCGGTTGTACCGTCCATCGTCGTAAATAATGCAACTTCATACACCCTGGATATAAACATATCCGACAGCAATCCAGCCACCACCCAGTACCAGATATTAGCCGGCTCCCAATACGTGACCTCCACAGGAACCCTATCTACAACCCCTAGTTGGATTACTCTGACAGGGAAGAAGATTACAGTTAACAGTCTAACCCCTAACACTACCTACAGCTTCACTGCCAAGGCAAGGAACGCGGCAGGTGTAGAAACCACCACCAGTGCGGCTGCCAGCGGAACTACCCTGGTGGCACCTCCGGGAGCACCGCCAGCCAACCTTCGGTCTACGGGTATCACGCAAACAGGCATCACTCTGGCCTGGGATGCCGTTACCGGAGCCACCAGCTACGACATTAAGATTGATGGAATCGACATCTTTAATGTAAGCAGCCCTTACTCCCACACAGGGTTACAGCCCAATAGTACCCACACCTACAGTGTACGGGCTAAGAATGCAGGGGGAACCAGTGTCTGGAGTACGGTACTAACCAAAACCACACTGCCGAACCCACCTAACCCACCTGCCAGTGTAACGGCCACCAGTTCCAGTACCTCCATTACCGTTAACTGGAGCCCTGTAGCCGATGCTACCGGGTATGAGATCGAAACCAGCAGCGGAATTGTAGATGTAGGAACCAACACCACCTACACCCACATCGGACTAACCCCTGATACCCAGTACACCTACCGGGTACGAGGCAAGAATACAGGAGGAGCCGGGAACTGGAGTCCTGCCCTTACAAAAAGCACATCGGCCTTTTCCCCCTGGACTCCCTTGAATGTAAATGCGGCGGCTACCAACACCTCCGTCATCCTCACCTGGGATTCCGTAGGAGGGGCTTCCGGGTATGACATCAAGGTAGATGGGGTCGTAGTGAACAACGGGTCGAGTACTAATTATATCCATGGAGGCTTAATACCGGGAACCAAACACTCCTACCAGGTACGGAGCATCAACTCAGGAGGAAAGAGTGACTGGAGTCAGGAGGTTGTCGTAACCACCCTGGCAGATGTACCTCCAGTACCTTCCAACCTGCTAGCCAATAAATCCTACAACCAGATTACCCTCACCTGGAGTCCGGTCCAGGGAGCGGAATACGATATCAAGGTAGACGGAGTGGAACGGAATAATGGAACCTCTACTACCTTTACCCATACAGGGCTAACCCCTAATACCCAGCACACCTATCAGGTACGGGCCCGAAAAACAGGAGGAACCAGTGACTGGAGTTCTGTTCTTACTGTTTCTACCCTGGCAGATGTATTCGGTACGCCGGGAGGATTAAAAGGAGAAGCCGGGAACAACTCTATCACCCTCCAGTGGGATAGGGTAACGGGCGCTACGGGCTATGAACTGGAAGTAGATGGTGCTATCCTTGACAATGGAACCAGTACTACCTGCATCCATAATGGCTTAACCCCCAATACGACGCATGTTTACAGGGTACGGGCCAAGAGAGGTGCGGAAACCAGCGGGTGGAGCGATCCTCTGGTACTCACGACCTATACCTTGTTAACACCGCAGGGTGTAACTGCTGCGTCAACAGAAACCTCCATTACATTAACCTGGGTCAAAGTAGACGGAGCTGAAAGTTATCAGATTGAAAAGGATGGAGCAGCACCCATCAGTGTGGCCAGTTCTGTGTACGGATCGGTATATGCACCGGCCTACACCTTTGAAGGACTGATCCCCAACACCCAGCATATATTCCGCATAAGAGCAGTAAATGTCAATGGGACCAGTGCCTGGAGCAGTCCTGTGACCAAATCCACTCTCTTTAACGGATACAGCATACCGGCTACGGTCTCCGCTATATCCAGAAATACTTCCGTCACTGTGGTATGGACCGGAGTAGATAATGCCACCGCTTACGATGTGGAGGTAGACGGAGTACTCATCAAGGACCTGACTCAGAAGAGCTACCAACAGACAGGGCTTACTCCGGGAAGCACTCATACCTACCGGGTACGGGCCAAGAGTGGAACAAAAGTAAGCGAATGGAGCAACCTCATCATGGCAACAACCCTGCCATACGCACCGGTAACACCTGCCAATGGTGTGGCTTCCACGACCACCAACACCATACTGGTTACCTGGGACAAGGTGGATAATGTAACCGGGTATGAGATCGAAGTGGATGGAAGCACCATCATTGACAGTGGTTCCGGCACCAGCTACCTCCATACGGCAGTATCTCCCAACACCCAGCACAGCTACCGGGTACGGTCCAAAAATGCCAGCGGAGTAAGCGCCTGGAGTGCACCTGTGGTAGCCCAGACCAAGAACTCCTTACAGGATTATGAGCTGGCCTGCGATATCAATGAGGCCTTTAACCTGGTCATTACCGCCTCCGACATTGTGGACCCCAGCAGCTACACCTATACCGTCACCTATAACAAGGACGAGTTGGACGTAGTGGACCTCTGTGCTGCCACGGCAAGGCTGGATACAGGCGTCGGGAACCCTATAGGAACCGATGTGGAAATTGTACAGTTCACACCGGGTACCATTGTGTTCAAGAAACTCAGTGGCGGGTTACCTGGACAGGTATGGACGGGAGAGGTTAATAGCATTAAGTTCCGATCGAAAGTGGATGGCAATGTTCATATTAAATATTCGATTCAGTAAAGGGAGGCATAAAAATGAGGTCAAAGAATTGGATAAAGAGTACATTGACCCTGCTGTTGCTGCTCATTGCCAGTTTAGTAGCACAGCCGGTACCCTCCTATGGACAAACCGGTACAGGAAAGCAACAGGAAGTCTTCATGAAAAGGGAAAAGACAGAAATACTGGTTAAGTACAAAGATAGTGCAAAGAACAAAAACAGTAAGGATTCGGTGAAGAATAAGCTAAAGCTGTCCAAACTGGAAACAAAAGTCGAGCGGAAGGCCAGTAAGGTCGACCTGTTGGAAATTGATGAGAAGGATAACATCGACACGGTCATTCAGGAACTACGGAAAGACCCCAATGTAGAGTATGTTCAGCCCAACTATAAGCTGAATATAATGGCAGCACCTTCTGACCCGAGGTTTACCGAACAATGGAGCCTTTTAAACAACGGACAGGAAATCGAAGGACAAAAAGGAAGGGCCAATGTGGATATCAATGCCCTGCCTGCATGGGACCTGACAAAAGGGACTGCAACCACTGTCATAGGGGTATTGGACACAGGGATTGATATAAACCATGAGGAGTTAAAGAACAATATCTTTGTCAACACCAAGGAAATCCCCAATAACGGCATTGACGATGACCTTAACGGATATATCGACGATGTGAACGGCTGGGATTTCGCCAACGGCGATAAAACAGTATACGATTCCAGCGAGACGGATTTACATGGGACCTATACGGCAGGTATTATCGCAGCCAGTGCCAATAACGCCAAAGGCATCAGCGGTGTAGCGCCCAATGTAAAAATCCTTCCCTTGAAATTTATCAACGGGGATACGGGCTATACCTGTGACGCCATCGGTGCCATCGAGTATGCCATGTCCATGGGCGTGAAAATCATCAACTGCAGCTTCGGGGGTACCGACAACAACTATGCATTGAAGGACGCTATGAAAAACAGCGGCATCCTGTTTATCGCAGCAGGAGGGAACCGTGGGGGCGATGTAGCTACCTTGCCCGTATACCCCGCCTGCTTTGATATCCCCAATGTGCTTTCGGTAGCAGCCATTGACAGCTACGGCGTCCTTGCTTCCTTCTCCAGCTACGGAAACAAGATTCATGTAGCCGCTCCCGGTATTAATGTTCTGAGCACCACCCCGGGAAACGACTACGACTATTTCAGCGGGACCTCGGTTTCGGCCCCCATCGTTACGGGAATTGCAGCCCTGGTCGACAGCTATCTGCCCAATAAATCCTATCTGGAGATCGCCGACCGGATCAAGAACAATGTAACGGCTTGCACCAACCTCCAGGGGAAAGTAACAACGGCAGGCCGGGTTAATGCCTTTGCTGCCTTAACCAATACACCGCCTTCCCCGGATAATTACACCGGACCTGGCGGTGAAACTCCTACCATCCCGGGAGGGGAACAGGGAGGAGAAGAAGACACCTGGTATACTCTGGACCAGTTAGCGAAAATCAAAGAAAAGTTGCATTATGGGGAGAGCGGTGTAAACCCGGCCTCCGGTAACTTTTCCTTTACTTGCAATGATATGAGCATTGCAGCGCCAGGGTTTCAAATCAACATCAGCCGAACCTACAACTCCAGGGAGGACCGGATGGGTCCCATGGGGAGGGGCTGGACCTTCGGCTTTGAAGGCGCGGTATATGGAACAGATGTAGTGGCAGTTTCCCTACCCAACGGCGGTGTCCAGCGGTTCCGTAGGAACGGAACCACCTATACTCCGGAGGACTCAAGAAGCATCTTTGTTAAGAATGCGGACAATACCTATACCCTGACCACAAAGGATCAATACAGCTATGGTTTCAATACCAATGGCTGGCTTACCTGGATGAAGGACAGGAACGGGAATGTAGTAACCATCCAGGTAGATGCACAGGGTAAGGTACAGGAGATCATCGATACAGTAGGACGGCATTATCCAGTAGCCTACAACGCAAAAGGCCTGATTGAGACCATAAAAGACACGGAAAACAGGGTGATCCGGTATGAGTATGATGCCAACAACTATCTGGTAAAGGTCACCGACCCCATGGGTGGAGTTATGCGGTACAGCTATGACTCCCTGGGGTACTTGAACAAAATCGAAGACCATAACCAGAAGACCGTGGAAGTCATTACCTATAACCATGCCGTCGGTGAAAACCAGCACAAGGTATCCCAGGCCATGGACGCCATGGGGGACAGCCGGAACTTCTCCTACGATATGTTAAACCGCAAGACGACCATCACGGATGTAAACGGCAGGGTATATACCTACTGGTTTGATACCGCCATGTACACCATAAAAGTACAGGACCCGGAAGGAAAATATTCTACAACGGAATACTTCCTCTATGGCGGTACAAACAAATATGGCGATATAAAAACGATGACAGACCGGAACAACAATAAAACCGAATACACAAGGGATGACCGGGGGAACGTAACTAAAATCATCAACCCGGACCTGAGTACCAAAGAATATGCCTATGATGACAAAAACAACCTGGTCATGGAAAAAGACGAAATGGGCAAACCCACCTTCTACCTCTATGACGCAGAGAAACGCAACCTCTTGAAAAAGGCGCAGCCTTTGAACGGTGTGGATGTATATGCCGCAGGCGGCGATGAATCCAAATTTGCCGTTACCACCTACCAGTACTACACGGCAGAGGAAGCAAAAACCAACTTCGGGTGTAATGCTGCAAGCCTGCTGAAAAGCATTACCGACCCCATGAACAACACTACGGAATACACCTATGATGCCTATGGCAGCACCCGTACAGTTAAGAACCCGGAAGGAAAGGTGACCACCCATACCTATAACACCGTCGGATGGGAAACCCAGACCCTGACGCCCAAAGGGTATGCCACCACCTACACCTATGATAAAAACGGGCTGCTGGAAAAATCCGTACAGCAAAACGGTGAAACTACCCGGATGGTATACGATGTGTTGGGACAAAAGGTAAAACAAATATCTCCCAACCAATACGAGGCTGGGCTGGATGACCTTACCAACCATACCTATACGGGAGACCAGGGAACCCGGTATGTATACTATGACAATGGAAAAGTAAAGTCGGTGACGGATGCCGAAGGCTATACCACCACCTATACCTATACGATATACGGAAATGTAGAGACGGAAACAAAACCCAACGGCTCTAGCTACCGGTATGAATATGATGTCATGGACCGGATGGAAAAGGTATACTTCAAAGAGGATGCAAACGCGGTAGAGGCATTGCTCCAACAATATTCCTACGCGGTTTTAAGCGACGGAAAAACGCAGAAGACGGAAACCGTCTACCTGAATGATACCGAGAAAGCCGTCACTGTATCCATCTTTGATTATGCGGGCCGCCCGGTAGAGAAGCAAAACCCCGATGGAACCAAAACACGGGTTGAGTATAATGCCAATGGGACCCTTGGCTCCAGTACTGCTGCCAACAGTAGTACCACCTATTACAAATATGACGGACTCAACCGCCTGGTGGAACAATGGGTGCCCCTGGAGATCGAAAACGGAGAGCTGCGGTATGCCTATACCCAAACGGACTATGATAAAGCAGGCAGGAAAACAGTGGTCCGGACAGGCAAGGATAAAGTGGCCCTCTATGGAATCCCAGCTAGTTTGGTGGTAACCAATTATGAATACTACAAAGATGGAAAAGTAAAGAGTGTATATGATGATGAAGGAAGAAAAACGGAGTACGGCTATGACGACGATGGAAACCTGTTGAGAGAAGCTGTATATACCGATGCAGCAACCACAAACATTACGGAATATGTATATAACCACCTGGGGAAAGTCGCTGAGAAAAAGGTATATGCTACGGCCGGAGACTTTGCGGGCTACGGTGTAGACGATAAAAGTCAAATCACCCTCTCTACCGTGTATACCTATGACAAGAACGGCAATCTGACGACCGTAACCACACCCGCAGGGGTAGTTACCACGTACGCTTACGACAACCTCAATCGTCAGATTGGTGTTAAGCAGCCGGGAATGGAGGAGTATGGGAACCAAGCAGAAATCAGCAGCTCCACCACGCTGAATTGGGAAGGGAAACCTGTAACGGTTGTCAATGAAAACGGAAATACCACCGCCTATGAATATAGCAAGAGAGGGTTCCTTGTAAAGGTGACGGATGCCAATAACGGGGTTACTGCATTTGAATACGACCGTGCCGGAAGAAAGATCCTGGAGGTTTCACCCCAAAACTATGATGCAGCCAAACCTTTAACGGAACTGAATCGAAGCGAATACCTCTATGATGTGATGGGAAGGGTAAAGTCTAAAATTGAGAAGTATCTAAATCCTTCTACGCAGCAATGGGAGACAGTAAACGCCAAATCCTACAAATATGACAGCGATGGTAATGTGGTGAAGGAACTGGATGCCCTGGGCTTTGATGCAGGGACCGGGTCTACCCCAGAGGAGAAAATCAATACCGGCTACGGAACGGAATACACCTATAACCTGGTGGGGAAGGTGCTCACCGCCCTGGACCCCGTATCCAAGGAAAGAGGGCTGGATTACAGCCAGAAGTTCTCCTACGACGGTTTGGGGAGGAAAGTATCGGAGACTAATGCCAACGGAGTTATTACCCTTTACAGCTACGATAATGCCGGAAACGTACTAGCTGTAAAAGTAAAGAAGAACGAAAATCCAGAGGAACAAACCCTGAAGACAGCCACCTATGACCTGGCAGGCAGGCAAAAGACACAGACCGATGGAAACGGAAACACTACGTCCTATGAATACAACAGTTTAAACAAGGTGAAGAAAGCTGTAACGCCTGGTGACGGCACCATACCCTCCAATACGATCGTGTACCAGTATGACCTGGAGGGCAATCTGAAATTCAAACAGGATGCCGTAGGAAGGGTTAACCTGTATGACTACGACAACAAGGGAAGAGTACTGGCCCAAACCCAACAAAAAGCTGACGGAACCGAAGCCATTACCCTGACCTTCCGGTATGACAGAGCCGGTAACAAGCGCTTTGAGACGGACGGAAACGGGAATACGACAGAATATATCTATGATGCGTTAAATCGCGTTACACAAACAAAGAAAACTGTTGGCGGGACGGTACGAACTGCCACCCTGGGGTATGACAGGAATGGAAACCAAACAACACAGACCGACTGGTATGGGAACACCGCGGAAAACAAATATGACCCGTTAAACAGGCTCATAGAGAAACGCGACCCCTATACCATCGTACAAAAACTGGAGTACAACCGGAACAATGCCCAGGTGAAATCCTATGATGCCTTAAACAACCTAACCCAGTACCTCTATGATAAAAACAACCGCCTGGTAACCACCATCGATCCGGAAGGGCATAGTACCAGCCAGTCCTATGACAATGTGGGGAATATCCAGACAAAGACCGATGGAAGAAATATTACCACCACCTATACCTATGACGAGCAGAACCGGCTGCAATCCGTCACCAATGCCAAGTCGGAGATCACCAGATATACCTATGACAACAATGGGAATACGCTGACCCAGACGGATGGAAATGGCAATACTACAAATTTTGAATACAATGCGGCGAACAAGATAGCAAGGAAAATCGATGCCGAAGGCAGAACCGGCCAGCCCGGCAGCTATACCTACATCGCAGCCAAAACCGAGAGCTACACTTATTACGCCGATGGAAGCCTTAAAACACAGATAGACCGGAACGGAGAAACCATCACCTACAGCTATGACATCCATGGAAGACTGGTTTCAAAGAGTGCAGGGGCAGAGAGTATCGCCTATACCTACGATAAGAATGGAAACTTACTGACCACTGTGGATTCCACAGGAACAACCACCCGGACCTATGACGAAATGAACCGGGTTACCTCAAAAGATGTACCAAACTTTGGCACAACTACCTTTGGGTATGATATACTAACTACAGGAGGGGTATGGGGTGTAAGCAGCGGACAGTTGACTGCCGGTTTTGTTGCAGAAGGTACAAAAGACCCGAAAGGGAATATTACTACAAAGGTATATGACAAAGCGGGACGGCTCAAATATGTCAATGCCGACGGACAAACCACGACCTACGAGTACTATGACAACGGCAGCAGGAAAAGTGTAGTCTATCCGGGCGGAGCCAGGGAGGATTATACCTATGACAAGGATGGCCTGAATAAGACCCTGGTGAATAGAAAGGCCGACGGGACTGTCATTGACGCCTATAGCTATACCTACGACGGAGCTCATAACCAGACGGAGAAAACCGACGGGAAGGGAGCTACCCTCTATACCTACGACAGCTTGAATCGGCTGGAGACAGTGAAGGAACCCAATGGGAAACTGACTTCCTACACCTTTGACAAGGCTGGAAACCGATTGACGGAAACCGTAACCCTGGGAGGAAATACCACTTCCACTACCTATGCCTACAACGAGCAGAACCGGCTGGTAAGCACAATCACCAGTACGGGAAATGGAGTTACGGAGAAGGTAACCTACCAGTATGACAACAACGGGAACATGGTGAGCCAGTCAAAGACGACAGCAGAGCCACAGACTCAGGGAGTACAGGGAAGTTTCAATGTATCCAAGGCAGGAAGCTTTGCTGGAAGTACGGTTACCTTCTTTGCATACGACAAGTGGAACCAGTTGGTAGGGACAACCACTGGAGATCAAACCTTGGGATACAAGTATAATGCTGAGGGTTTGCGGGTAGAAAAGGTTTCAAGCGGAAATACTGTGCGATACCTGTATGAATATGATAAAGTAGTATTGGAGATGGACAGCAGTGGAAACCAGGTGGCAAAAAACATTTACGGTACAAACCTGCTAGCCAGGACGGTAGATGGGGATAAGTACTATTACATGTACAACGGGCATGGGGATGTAACGGCGCTGTTGGATACTACAAACCAGGTAGATGCTACTTATTACTATGATGCCTTTGGTAATATTGTGGAGACTACGGGGGATGTAAACAACCCGATCCGGTATGCAGGGTACCAGTATGATGCTGAGACTGGGCATTATTACCTGAATGCCAGGTACTATGATCCGAAGATTGCTCGATTCTTGCAGGAGGATACATACAGGGGAAGCGCAAATGATCCGCTCAGTTTGAATTTGTATGCGTATTGCTTTAATAACCCGATACGGTATTTCGACCCAACAGGGCATATAGTTACCGAATGGGATAAAGAGTATGGGATTGCTGGAGAAATTGATAAATATACAAAGCAATGGGAAGCTGCCAACGCAATCAATGATCAGACTGGTATGGCTGAGGCTGCTCGTTTAGCAAAGGATCTCAGAGATCAGGTGCAAAAGAATGTTGAAGAGTCCATAGGTAATGTATTTATCAGTGATGATAGCGGATACACCTATACTGTGAGTAAAACTGGAACTTCACTGTATTATAAGGACTCTAATAGGATTAACAATCAGGGTTCGGGTGGAAGTGAATTACCGCCTAGTAAGACGGGTTATTCAACGATGCCTAGAGGCAATGAGGGGACGGGTAAAGGTGGAACTGTAAGTGGTTTATCTTCAGGTCAAACGGCAAAAGTTGTTTTCAATGATTGGATTAATACCTCACCGGAAAATCGTTTTAAAGATATTCCTTATGGTATGAGGGCAGCAAATGACTTTCAGATGGAGTTAACTAAGCTCAAAAGCCAGGGATACGATATAACCAGACTTACAACTGAACAACTTGACGAATTATATAAAAATGTATATGATAAGCAAGCGTTCATATCTGCCTTTATGTTTATGCTGGCAGATATGAAAGTAAGTTCAGGCTCTGGTAATACAAATGCTTCAAAGGGAGCGGATAAGACTGGGGCATATAATCCTAACCTTAGTATGGATATTGGTAATGGATTAGGTAAGCTAAATGGAAAATCAATAAATGTAAGTGAAAAGGGGTTAAGTTTAGTTAAAAACCATATATCTCAGTTTGGTGACATTCCTGAAAATCAAGCAATGATAAACAGAATTGAGAGTGCATTAAAAAATGGGCAGCCCATAACTGGTGCAGATGCGAGCTTCTATATGCATGAAGCGGCGGAGGCTACAATGATGCAGAAGGGTATATCTTATGAAGTTGCACATGAGGCAATATTGCAGAAGTATAATGTTTCACCATATAGTGTATATCACCCTGAAGTAATTCAACAGTTTTCAGAGTGGTTTAACCAAGGATTTAAAAATTTCTGGGGGTTAAAATAATGATAAATATTAACAATATAGGAAATCTAAAAAAATGTAGAATTTGGTTGGAAGAATTACCTTCAATAGAATGCAAGACCGTTGAAGTGCTAAGTTCAGTACTGGAAACCTCCAATTGCATGAGTAGAAATAACCAAAAAATAGCAATTGAATTGTTTGTTGCACCAAGGTATTACGCATTTTTGGGAGTTGAATATGTTTATAAAGAAACTAGTAACATTGAGATTCATGTGAATATTACTAAAGATTCTGAAGGGATTGTTACTGATACATTAGCACTTCCTTCGGATAAGGTGCATTCGGGGATATCAAATGAGTATGCTCAAACTATTTTAAATACGACTATAAAAGTGTTTAAGAAATTGGGTGATATTCCTTCGGGTATATTAACTTTCAATGTTGGTGGTTTCAGTGATTATGGTTCAAATCAGGTTATATTTTCAAAAGTTACAAGTATTTTAATTAGATTGCTTGTTGGTAATCAAGGCAGCATAGAACTTGAACAATTGGAAAGCGTTGTTAAAAATGAAGTGGATAAACCATTAACAGATATTTAGTTGAAATAAAGCCACACAGTTTGATATGCTCCCTTTGTAGTCAATGTCATTTAGTTAAGCAATTAATAGGATAAAGATACTTCATAGTAAAGAGTATCTTTATCTTATTTTTTTACAAACACATATAAAAAGTATTGACAAATTGTCAAAAATTTGCGGGCTTCGCCC
>JAEZXR010000117.1 GCA_023419605.1 Bacillota bacterium
GGCAGGAATTTACCCAGGACGCTGAAAGCCTCCTGAGAATGGATCCTCCGGGATATGTCCGTTCAATGTCGGAAGTTAAACAGACATCAAGGAAAATTCTACTTACTAACTACGAGAGAGTCCGGGATGGCGATATTGACCCAACTTATTTTACGGCAGCTTCCCTGGATGAAGCTTCCGTCCTCAGAAGTTTTGGGAGCAAGACCTACCAAACCTTCCTTGATAAGTTTTAAGTAATTCCATATAAACTCGTAGCCACGGCCACGCCTTCGCCAAACAAATTCAAAGAACTTATCCATTATGCCGGGTTCTTGGAGGTAATGGACACTGGCCAGGCCCTAACAAGATTTTTTCAGAGGGATAGCACGAAAGCTAATAACCTTACCTTGTACCCACATAAAGAAGATGAGTTTTGGCTTTGGATATCGACATGGGCCCTGTTTATTACTAAACCTTCTGACTTGGGCTATTCCGATGAAGGGTATGACTTACCTCCATTGGATATCAGGTACCACGAAGTGAAGGTGGATCATTCTAAAGCAGGCGCTGAGAAGGATGGCCAGGTCAAGTTATTCAGGGATGCTGCGGCCGGTTTGGTGGATGCAGCCAGGGAGAAGCGAGAGTCTATAGATATCCGGGTTGCGAAGATGGAAGAAATAATTACTGAAAGCCCGAAAGACCACTATCTCCTCTGGCATGACTTAGAAGACGAACGGCACGCCATTAAAAAAACGATCCCTGAAGTGGTGGATATTTACGGTAGCCAGGACCTGGAGGTCAGGGAGAGGCGGGTGATTGATTTTTCCCAGGGGAAAATTAAGCGCTTTGCCACCAAGAAAGAGTTATCAGGATCCGGATGTAACTTTCAGCGCCATTGCCACCGGGCTATCTTCCTGGGGATAGATTACCAATTTAACGATTTCATTCAGGCCATTCACAGAATATATCGCTTCCTGCAAAAGGAACGGGTAAGAATTGACATTATCTTCACCGAGAGCGAACGGACCATACTTGAGGTTCTATTGGAGAAATGGAAGAACCATGATTACATGCTTGAAAAAATGACGGCCATCATTAAGAAATACGGGCTTAATACCACCTCTATGATTGATAAATTAGCCCGCAGTATAGGGGTTGAGCGCGTGAAGATCGAGGGAAAACATTTTACTGCCATTAATAACGATTGCGTATTAGAAACACAAAATATGCCGGATAACAGTGTTGACCTGATTCATACTTCGATACCGTTTAGCAATCACTATGAGTATACACCGTCATACAACGATTTTGGTCATAACGAAGATACGGCCCGGTTCTTTGAGCAGATGGATTTTCTATCACCTCAACTTCTCCGGATCTTGAAACCCGGCAGAGTTTTTGCCTGCCATGTAAAGGACCGGGTTCTATTTGGGAATGCCACCGGGACCGGGATGCCGACCATTGAACCATTCCACGCACTATGCATTGACCACTATATGAGACATGGTTTCCAATACTTCGGGATGATTACAGTCGTGACGGATGTGGTCCGGGAGAATAACCAGACCTACCGGTTGGGATGGTCAGAACAGTGCAAGGACGGTACCAAGATGGGAGTTGGCTGCCCTGAATATATTCTACTCTTCCGGAAGTTGCCTACCGATACCAGCAGGGCCTATGCTGATGTACCTGTGGTCAAGACCAAGGAAGAGTACACCCGGGCCCAGTGGCAAATTGATGCTCATGGTTTTTGGAGGTCCTCCGGGAACCGACTATTGACCAAGGAAGAACTGGCCAATATACCGGTGAGTAAGCTCCAGGCGGCCTACAGGAAATATTCCCGAGAGAGCATCTACAGCTACGAAGAACACGTGGAGCTTGCGAAAAAATTAGACCAGGATGGCCGTCTCCCGGCATCATTCATGGTAGTCGCTCCCGGATCCTGGACTGATGAGGTATGGGATGATATCAACCGCATGAAAACGCTGAACACCTCACAGAGCCAGAAGAAGCTACAGATGCATGTATGCCCGCTACAGATCGACATTGTGGAACGAATTATCAACCGGTATACCAATCCGGGGGAAGTTGTCTTTGAGCCGTTTGGTGGGCTTATGACGGTACCGGTTACGGCCGTGAAGATGGGCAGGAAGGGTTACGGTATTGAACTGAATTCGGATTACTTCCGGGATGGGGTTGGGTACCTAAAGGCGGCAGAGGAAGAGATGAATATACCGACTCTGTTTGATTTTATGGATATGGCAAGTGGGGAATAGCAAAAGTATCATCAGGGGGTTAGAGAATGGCCTGGATAGAGCTTCATCAATCTATTTGGACTCATAAAAAGACATATCTAATGGCTGCTGAACTTGATTTAGATGAAATCTATGTTGCCGCACACATGGTAAAACTTTGGACGTGGGCGCTAGATAATGCACAAGATGGTGATCTATCCGGCCTACCCCATAAGGTAATCGCCTATGGGGCTGGGTGGAAAGGTGACCCGGGGAAATTTGTGTCTGCAGCTATTAAGTCTGGGTGGCTTGATGAAGAAGGGGCTACTCTCTTTATACATGATTGGGATGATTATGCCGGAAAACTTATGGAGCGAAGGGCTGCAGAACGTGATAGATCACGAAGAAGGCGGGCTGAAAATAAGAAAAAACCGGACAAACCAAAAACAACCGAAGAACAACCGGCGGACGTCCATCAAACGACCGCTGGCACCGTACCTAACAGTACCGTACCTAACCAAAATAATAATGATGATGATAACGCGCGCACGAGTGAAAATTTCGTGAAGGTCTACGAGCAGGAGTTTGGCCGGTTAATTTCACCAAACGATTTCCAGTTACTTAACTCGTTTATCACAGATGGATTAAGCGAAGAGGTTGTGTGCGAGGCCATCAAAAGGACCAGATCTCAAGGCAAGACATTTACAAAGTATACCGTGACCATCCTGAACAACTGGAAGGACCAAGGCGTTACCAGCATGGCTGGAGTGGGTAGAGCGGATTTTGAATACGAGCAACAAAAGCAGCAGAAGGCCAAAAAACCGCCCATTCGGAATCCGGATAAACGAATGGCACGCGGGTATGCCGGACTATATGAATTGAGCAAGGAGGCAGAGGGTTATGGATCTTAAGCAATGCGTTAACCTTGTTGGTCTAGCTTTGGCCAACTTCCCCAATATGCAAGAGAAAGACATGGTTCCAACGGCCAAGCTTTGGGAAAAGCTCTTGGGCGACATTCCGTACAACGTGGCCGAAAAGGCCCTAATCAAAGTACTGGCTACGGCAAGATTCTTCCCTACCGTGGCAGAAATACGCCAGGCAGCTGCAGAACTTACCACCCCAGGTATTCCCTCGTTCAACGAAGCATGGGGCGAAGTCACGAGGGCAATGCGGCTTTATGGGTGGCCCAGGCCGGAAGAGGCGCTTGCCAGTATGTCACCGCTGACCGCAGAGATATGCCGACGATTTAACTGGCATGATATGTGCGCTTGCGAGGAACCGGATGTACTTCGAGGGCAATTCAGGATGGCTTACGAACAGTACGCCGGCCGGAAAAGGGAAATGTCGGTACTGCCCGGGGATGTCCGGGAAATCATCGAAGGACTGGCAAATAATCTGGCGTTAGGAAGTGGTGCTGATGTGCAAAATTTGCAAGGGCAAAGGCTATGTGAGAGTGGTTATCGAGGAGGATCCGGTGTTCTACCGGTGCAAATGCGAAGTGGGGAATAAGTATGCCGGCTTCCCTGGGTTTGAAGGTGAGAGAAGGGCGGATGAACCAAAGCCTCCCGGCAAGGTCATAGATTTCCCGCGAAACCTAACATAAGTTCATGAACGAGGTGATCTATATGACGATCCTAACCGCCGCCACCCTCCTGTATCTCCTGGGGCTTCTCGCGGTGGTGGCGC
The DNA here is from genome assembly GCA_023419605.1 of Bacillota bacterium. Taxonomy (GTDB): domain Bacteria; phylum Bacillota; class Clostridia; order Acetivibrionales; family JAEZXR01; genus JAEZXR01. Next base: position 3,900 of record JAEZXR010000117.1, read on the forward strand.
ATAGAAAGGGGCGGGTGAAGTGACGGAACCAAAAGTGTATCTGTCCCACGGAGGGGGAGTGAACTCCTGGGCGTTATATCTCTGGTGCATGGATCAGGGGATGGTGCCGGGGGTGGATTTTGAGGCTGTATTTGTCCACCACGGAGCAGATTGGCCGGAGACGTATCGGTATATGGCCATGATGGATTCACGAGGATACCCGGTGACAGTTATTTTCCCTGAAGCCCAGGGGCACTGGAATCTCTATGAGTATAGTAAACATTATAAAGTTTTACCGTGTCGGCAACGCAGGTGGTGCACCGAAAAATTTAAACTCCAAGCATCTTTAAAATATTACCAAAGGCCATGCGTAGCAATGACTGGCTTTGATGCTGGTGAGGAAGGACGCATGGAACGGCAGCAGATGTTTGAGGATGATGGCATTACTTACGATTACCCACTTATCACAGAGGGCATAGACCGACAAGGATGTATTGAAATCATTAAAAGTCATGGGTTACCGGTTCCTCCTAAAAGCGGTTGTTATATCTGCCCGTTTCAAAGCAGAGCAGATTGGATAAAACTCAGAGGGCAAAAGCCGGAACTGTTCTGTAAGGCAAGAGCCTTGGAAAACCACTGCAACCAGCGCAGGGCGGAGGCGGAAAAGACACCAATCTACTTCCGCGACATGCCCTTGGATGAGTTGATCCAAGTCAAGGACCGCCGCGGCAGGCGGGTAGCCCCTGGAACCATGGAAATGTTCGACGACCAAGACCGACCACCGTGCCGGTGTGGGTTGTAGGGGGTGTAGCATTGAAGCTTGGCAGCCTCTTCGACGGAATCTCAGCCTTCCCACTGGCCGCCCAGAGAAACGGCATCACCCCGGTATGGGCGAGCGAAATTGAGCCGTTCCCCATTGAGGTATCACGGCGCCGCTTCCCCAACATGAAGCACCTGGGAAGCGTTACAGACATCCATGGCGGGCGCATCGAACCCGTCGACATAATCACCTTTGGCAGCCCATGTCAGGACTTGAGCGTAGCAGGCAGGCGGGAAGGATTAGACGGGGAGAGATCGGGACTCTTCTACGAGGCAATCCGGATCATTTTGGAAATGCAGGAGGCGACATACGGTGAGTACCCAACTTTCGCTATTTGGGAGAATGTCTTTGGAGCATTCAGTTCAAACGGAGGGGAAGACTTCGCCCGTGTTCTCTCGGAGATGGCTGGAGCAGAGATATATTGCCCTGAAGAAGGATGGCCAAACGCAGGCATTGTTTTTGGACCCAGAGGCCAAGTGGCTTGGAGAGTATTCGACGCTCAATATTGGGGAGTCCCCCAGCGTCGTCGTAGAGTCAAAGTTATCGCAGATTTTAGAGGTGAACGTGCCGGAGAAATACTTTTTGTCGAGCAAGGCTTGCCAAGGGATATTGAGGCGGGCGGAAAAACGAGGGAAGAAGTTGCCGCAGGTGTTGGAGATGGCGCTGAGACAACAGGCACACTCAATGCAGACTACTGCGGTTTCGTAAGTAATCAAAGTGTTGATGCTGGGCACATTTTAGTACACCCCAAAATTGTTGGCACACTGTGTGCCAACGGCGCAGGAATGAATAGGCCGGCAGGAATGGCAAGCGAGACGGATTTGATTGTGGCACAGTGCTTAACAACCGGGACCGGAAGAAGATATTGCCCGGAATCTGAAACGCTGATACCGGTTTATGCCTTTAGCGCAGGGCAATCGGCTAAAGCTGGATCAATAGGTTTCCAAGAAGGGATAGCGCCTACGCTGAGGGGCGGGGCGAGCGGGACGAATCAAGTAGCGACCATTTTAGATCCCATAGCTTTCAACGGCAGACAAGACCCTGTAAGCGGAAGGGTAACTGGGGCTTTGGATGCGGACGGAGGAACTCAATGCATAGCAATACAACACAGCATGATTGGTAGAAAGCCAGAAGCAGGGCCGCAAGGGAAGGGATACCGTGAAGATGGCATGATGTTTACCCTGGACAGTAGAGGTGATAGTCATGTGGTGTGCTATCCAGAACCGGCAAACACGTTACTTGGTAAGGGCAATCTATCGTTCCATGGGGACCAAGACAATCTAGTTTCTGTTGACTACCGAGTACGCCGCCTAACTCCTACAGAATGCGAACGCCTCATGGGCTTCCCTGATGGATGGACCGAAGGCGGGAGCGACACGGCAAGATACAAAGCGATCGGCAACAGCATAGCAATTCCGGTGCTGGAGTGGATATTCAGTCAATTAGTAAAGGTGGTGCAGAAATATGTTTGAAGCAGGCTCCCGCATCTTCTCCCTCCCGCCTTCTCAGTATAAAAAGCCGACCCGGCGGAAGAGAGACAAACGCAGACCGCCGGAGCCCTTGTATATCGCCTTGATGGACATGGACCTGTCCTGGTACGCAGATGAGGTCAGCCGGATCATCGAACTCTGGAACGCCGGCGCACCCTTGGAACACATGGCCAAGGAAATGGCCCGGGATCCGGACGAGGTAGGAATACTACTCCTGGACCTGGCACGGGGTAAAAGGATCGAGAACAGAGAAGGAGGAGTTTTCGGAAATGCATGGATATAGCGGACGGCGCAGGGTGCCGGTGGGACCGAGGAAGGCAGAAGACTTTACCCCGGCGCCGGTCACGAAGTACAGGTTAACGGCGGAGGAGATTATAGCCCGGTATGGTCCGCCGGTGAAAACGGAGAGGCCTTCGCCCTTGGCGGCATTCTGTGACCCGGTGATGAAGAAGCCGAAGCGGAGAGGCAGACCGCCCAAGGAGACGAAAGTCTGCAATCTAAAAGATATTCCGGACCAATACCGGTATACCGTCTCAGACATCATGAACCTGTCTGGAAGATGTAGAAATACCGTAGCAAGCGCGGTAAAAATCTTAGGCATTCAGGCGCAGGTGGGACCGGGAACACATGGCGGAAAGCGGTTGGAATTTACCCGACCGCAAATGGTACAGGTGGTTCAATACCTGCAAGGAGGGAGCGTTACACATGAAAAATAAATGCCGATTCTGCAAATGCAAAGACGGCGGCAAGCATGGAATCTGCCGCAAGTGCGCGGAGGAGATCGAGATAGGTGGCTCCAAATGAGCCGGGGTTGTACCACCTGCGCATGCTACGGCGAGGGGCTTGAGAAATGCACCAGGGATGCAAGGTTCGCGCTACTGTGCCGGGTGATGGGGTATAGGGATTGGAGGCCAGGCAATGACCCGCCTCAGCCTTAAGGAGGCCCGGGCCTTGGGTATCATTCCAGCCAAACCGAAGCAGAAAAAGATGCCCAGGCCAAACCCCGTGCAGTGGGACGCCAAGACCTTCCGGGGCGGGATGTGGATACAAGTACCCTTTGTACCGCCCAGCCTGAATGTCTGGATGAAGTGGCACTGGACCGAACAGCGCCGGTACAAAGAGGAGTTATTGCAAAATATGCAAGTACTGAAAATGGCATTTAAGCTACCGCAGTATAAATTTGCCACGGTGCAGATCATTCATTATTTTGCCACCGTGCGGCGCAGAGATGCGGATAACATGGCGCCAAAGTTCGCTTTGGACGCGCTGGTACGAGGAGGTATCCTGGAGGATGACCGGGACGACTGGATTAAAGTGATGCCGCCGGGGATGGAATGCGATCGTGAGCGTCCGCGGACGGAGATTTTTATTTGGGAGGAGGCCACCACATGTTAGCAGCACTAATCTCCACCGCCCTCCTTGGTACTCTGCTCGGGGTGTACATCGGATATGCGGTGTTCGCCCCGAGGCCGGAGTACACAGGGCCGGTGGATGAATGGGATGAACGGGATGAGTAGGCGCAAGGAGATGCGCCAGGCGGAACGGCGACACAAGGAGAAGCAGGCGGAGCACGGGAAGGCGAAGGAGGCCTACCAGGGCGGCAGAATGGCAAGGATTGAGAAGATGTGCGGGAGGGGTGCGAGGTGATTAGCTTTGAGAAGGCGCAGGCGTTGAAAGAAGCAGGGCTAACCAGAAAAGCGCAAAATGGCGACTATTTTCATATTGGAGCACATCAACATAATCCAACGCTTTGTGTCAAGGGTTATTATGTTCCGCATGATAATGACATATGGATCCCTCGTCTGGACCAACTACTCAAAAAGATTGAGGAGTTGGGATATCTCTGGGTCCTTTCGAGATATAGCGTAATCATTGCCTTGAGGGTAGATGTTGAAACTGAGGACGCTGACCTGAATGAAATGAGATTCGAAGGCGAACCCGAGGATGCCGTGGCCGATGCGTTGTTGTGGATACTCAAGGAGATGGGAGAAAAATAAAAAGGCGGTGGCGTGATGCTATGCAAACACTGCGGACAAGGGATGGTGACAGGCAAGAGTAAACTTTTAGGACGAAAAGTAAGGCTCTGTACCGGCTGCGGTCGGGCGGATTATTTGGACTATAGGACTTGGCTGCTGCGGGTGTTGTGGTGGCCCGGGAGGAGGGCGGGGTAAGGATGGTAAGCTGTGAATCATATTCCCATGATTGCGAAGAGTGCAGGTTCAGAGATAGTTATTTTAAATGCCAAAACTGCTGCCATAACTATGTCTGTAACTTTGAAGAGGGAGAGCCAGAGGAAGAGGAGGATGAGTAATGGCCTTGTGGTGCAACCGTTACGACTGCTGGGGAAGCGACGCGGAGGACATAACGGACGGGATGGCTGACTGTGATTATGACTGCAGTGATTGCGATGACTCCGAAGAGGTTAAGCCCAAGTGGAGTGACCTGTTTTACTAGGAGAGGAGGGTAACCGAATGGGTGCGGAGACAATGTTTCTAGGGATAATAAAGGTATACAGAAACAAAAGACATACGGCCTATAAACTTAGCAAAAACCTAGTGGTAATAAAATATCACAGAAAAATGGAATTTTGGTGTAAAGAAAAAGGGCTTATTAACTACAAGTTTTCCATTAACCCTCATAGGCAGTGGAGATACTTTCATTGGTTGATTAGGCTACCATTTTTTTACTGGCAAAGGCACAATGTTGGGGTTGAAATAGGAGTGCCGGGACTTTATTTATGGTTCATTAAAATTTAGATAAAAACAAAAGCCCCGCCTATCGGCAGGACTGTGAACTGGACACTCACAGTATACCATGGGGATGGTAAATTTCATAGGGGGTGGGGAAGATGGCAGAACCGAATTTGAAAGAAGCTGCAGAAATAATAGCCAGAAAACACAACCGCGCCGTCAAAGAGAGTGCAGAGAAGATTATTCGTGGGCGGGCCTGCCAGTCGTGCAGGGCCAGCAGTTGCTACTCAAGCTGCCCAACATTGATGATAAGTTCCGGGGACCGGGCGGTATTCAGTTACCTGGCAGGGACGAAGCCGCCGAACAATAATGAAAAGGAGCCGTTGCCGGCAGGGGTCCCGGTATTCGGTGGGGGAAGTAAGTCGAAGAGAAGGAAGTCACCCAAGAAGAACCCGCCCGTGCTGAGTGTATGGAGTGGAATTTAAAAGAAGGGTAAAACTTAAATATAACATAATTAGTTGACAAATGGATAGACTTGATATATCATTAGTGTTGAAGGACGGACTCTTTTTCGAGTTCGGCCTTCTTTATTTATGTCCGCGATAATAGACGGCATCCATCAGGGCATACTATTTCAAAACCATGAAGGACCAATAATCAAGAACAGAATACTAAGGGGAAGGAAGTAAAGTAATGGACTTTATCATGGGTGAGATTTCAGCGTGTTGCTATATGGTGAAGGCGGGCAAACCGGCTGCGGCAATACCTCTGCAATCACGTTTCCTTGATAAAGCGGTTGCTTTTATCGAAAAAGAATACGGACTTAGAGTTTATATAGAGGAACTTTTTGAAGGATGGTTAACGCTCTGGATATACAAACATTCGTATATTCTAGAAATAATCAAGACCGCCCCAAGCAAGCCGGAGACGGTCTTTGACCATTGGGTATTAGGAAAATTGTTTGGATACGATGAGAGTTCAATTGGTGAATTCTTAGCAACTAGATCCGTTTAAATTCTGTCCCCGTACACTTAGGGCAGGGAGGTAGAGTATCAGTATTATCGTCCAATCTAACGATTTGACCACATTTTTTACACTGATAATTACCTTTGCCTGGCTTTTCTCCTGTACTTGGCAAAACAAACACCTCCTTTCGCCTGGAAGTAACTTGCAATGGCAAACTTCCACAACAAAGGAGGTTTTCCTTTATCTAACATTGTCGGAATTTGCGGGAATTTGTATAGAGGAATACCCCTCTTTATGCCGAAGATTGGCGAGGAGGAGGGGGCTAAATGGATTTGGCAGCTATTGTTGCTGAGCCGTTAAAGTTGATTGTTTGGAATATTATGCTTTGGCTCTTGATTCCCATAACTGCAACAGTGCCAATTGTTTTGGCGATATTCCCAAAAATAATTAACAGGTTGGCTGCTGGAATTGCAGTGCTTGGCTGGGTGATGTTTTATTTTAAATATGGCATCCAGCATTTGAATCTTTAAGGAGGAGTGCTAATGAAAGACCCAGGGCATTTAGGCAAGGAAGACATTAGGTATGTTGCTTTGGGGATGCTTGCAGAGAAGATACTCACTGGGCAAGGAAGGATAAGTAAGCACATTGAACTACAAGAGAGACTTATAGAAACAAGAGATAGAAGTGAACTGATAAAAATATACGAGATGGTTAAAGGGCCTAGCGAATAGGCTCTTTTCTTATGCCCCGAAAGAAAGAGGTGGTTTATTGGTGGGTCCATTGCTCATCAAATGGCATAGGTTCTGGTGGAATTATCATATCAAAAGATACAACCAACATATATCCAGAGTCAGCAAACCTTTATACAACAACCATATTGAGAGGGCGCATTATCATGCGAGGAAATTATTAGGGCTTTAACTAACTGACACACGCCGGGAAGAAGGTGAGGTGAATGCCGCCAGAAGTCAATTGGGCGAAGATCAGAAAAGAATACGAATCAACCGATATGCTGCTCAAGGACCTGGCGGCAAAGCACGGCCTGAAGGAAGGAACGGTTCGCAGCAGGAAAAACCGTGAAGGATGGAACCGCGTTGCAACGCAAGAGGAGGATGCAACGCAACGCGAAACCGACGTTGCAACGCAGGAAGAACCAAGAGAACCCGAACCCCCTTCCTTCCCCGGCCAATGTGAAGCCGTCGGCCATAAGTCCGGCGCCCGGTGCAAAAAGAAAGCGGTGCCCGGGGAGCGATACTGTACCGTCCACCTTGATGGCCACCGGGAGAGTCAATGCACTGCCCGGTCGAAGCAGACGGGGGAGCGGTGCAGGAGGAAGGCGGTACCGGGGAAGAAGGTATGCAAGTTCCATGGAGGGAAGAGTACGGGGCCGGTAGGGCACCAGAATCACATGAAACACGGGCTATTTGCAAAGTTCATCCCTGAAGATGACGTGGAGTCCAGGGCCTTCATGGAAGAGATTGATACCATGAGCTCTCTGGATATCATGTGGCAGAGTATCAAACTACTTACTACTGTTATTGCCCGTTCTCCAAAGTTAGCATGGGTCAAAGATAAAGACGACCTTACAGAATATCTGAAACGCGAGAAAGAGACCAGTGGACTGAATAGCGATGGATGGGAAAAAGAATATGAGATTCAGTTTCCCTGGGATAAGCACAACAGTTACATGGCTACATTGGCCAAGGCTCAAAAGACCTTAGAAAGCAAGATTATGTCTTATGAGGAATTGGTGGAGAAATACGAGAAGCGGGGCTATGTGGTTGAAGAACATAGGCTGAGGGTTGAGAAGCTGAAGGCGGACATGGATATAGCCAGAGAGCGGCTGAACATTGACAAAGAAAAGGCCAATCTTGGTGGCCAGGATGATGGTCTGGAAATAGTCGTTGACTACGGTGATGCCAATGAAGGTTAATGTTCCGTTTAATCCGGTGTTCAGAGAAGCCAACCGAACAACCAAACGCTATCGGGTCATGAAGGGCTCTGCTGGTTCCGGGAAGTCCGTTAATGTAGCCCAAGATTACATCATCAAGTTAATGGACAAAAAGTACACAGGGGCAAATCTCCTGGTAGTGCGGAAGTCCGAGTCTACCAACAAGTATTCCACATATGCCGAGCTTACCGGGGCCATTAACCGGATATGCGGCAATGCAGCCAATAAATATTGGATCATCCGGTTGAACCCCTTAGAGATTATCAGCCGGGTTACCGGAAACTCTATCATTTTCCGAGGCATGAACGATGCCCGGCAGCGGGAAAAGATTAAGTCAGTCAACTTTCCTAAAGGGAAATTGACATGGATTTGGGTTGAAGAGGGAACGGAGCTATTTGAAAGCGATGTAGATATTTTAGATGACCGCCTGCGCGGGATCTTAGAGAACCCCAATCTTTACTACCAAATGACTTATACTTTTAACCCTATATCTGCAACTCACTGGATAAAGAGAAAGTACTTCGATTATGAGAGCCTGGATATTTTCACTCACCACAGCACCTATCTGGACAACCGTTTTATAGATGAAGCCTATCACCGGCGCATGCAAATGCGGAAAGAACAGGATCCCGACGGTTATTTAGTATACGGCCTTGGGGAATGGGGCGAGACCGGCGGCCTAATCCTGAAAAATTATATTGTCCATGAATTTGATACTGGCTATCAGGCGTTTGATAGCATGGTTCTGTCCCAAGACTTTGGGTTTAACCATGCAAACTGCATTCTCGTCGTTGGGTTTAAGGACGGCGAGATTTTTATTTGCGACGAAATTTATGTACATGAAAAAGACACGTCGGAAATTATCGTTCTGGCGGATAAAAAGAAGCTATCAAAGAGCCATTTAATGTATTGCGACAGTGCGGAACCTGACCGCATCAAGATGTGGAAGAAAGGTGGCTATAGGGCGATTCCGGTCAAGAAGGAGCCCAATTGCGTAACTGCCCAAATTGATTATTTAAAGGGCACAAAAATTCACATTCACCCACAATGCGTAAATACTATCAAAGAAATACAGCAATGGAAGTGGAAGAGAGACGAAAGGACTGGCCTTTATCTTGACCAACCTGTTGAGTTTATGGATGATGCCATGGCCGCCCTGCGATATTCTATCGAGCCCTTTAGGCGACTCAAAGCCAAAGCAAGCACCGCCAAGCGCGGCATGACAAGGAGGTGATCCAAATCGTATACCGTGACCTAAATCTATTCCCCCGCCTGGCCTACGGAGACGAATTCCAATACCTGGGCAACGAAAACCTGCGAAAGGTGAATCAATTAATCCAATGGTATGAAATCTACGACGGCGCCCACTGGCGCAATTCCTATGGCCAGACGATTACACCGGAGATTATCAAGCAGTCCAACAACCTGGACTACTTCCCGACCATGCTTACCCTGAACTATGTAGAATGGTTCGTAAACCGATTGGCCGCCTTCATGTTCGAACAGCCTATTGGGATATCCTGCGAAGCGGAGCAGATCGACGACAGCGAGGCCATGGGTTCATCGGACTACCAAGAGAGCTCCGAACAGAAGGAGGCTAATGAGGTTGCTGCCTCCAGGGAATGGCTGTTGAATAAGATCGCTAAGCAAAACATGTTGGATGAAGCCCTGTTAAAGGCGGCAATGGACTTTCATATTGGCGGCGCGGTTTGCTGCAAGCTCCGGTATGATGTCAACAAAGGACTGCGCTTTATCTGGCGGCCGAGGCTGGAATTCTGGCCGGTCTATAACCCGGACGATGCCGAAGAGATGGAGAAAATCCATTTCACAGCGTTTATTGATGACCAAACCATCTGGAAGCAAACTTATTGGATGCAGGACAGCTTCTGCTGGATGGAAGAGGGGGAATATGACCTCGCCCTGAAACTGAAACGTCAGATCGTGCCTCCTACCAATCTAGGACTACCATTTATTCCGGTTGAGGTGTTTAACCGGGGAGGGCTCACCGGGGAGACAGAAGGTCGTTCGCTGATCCCAACGCTCTATGAGATCAATGACGAGATCAATCGGAAGATCAGCGATAACTCCGACTCCCTGAAGTTTGGCATGTTTGCAATCAAGGTGATAACAAACGCTTCAATGCCCTCCAAAGAGGAGGTTGCAGCGGGAGAAGCCGACCCCCTGCAGGTTGCGCCAAATGCCCTGTGGGAGCTTACTGGTGACGGCCAACTACCGGCGGACGCAAAGATACTGGAGCAGGAATTTGAGTACAAAGAAGCCCTGAAGGAGCATCTTGAAAGGCTGATGGACGCCATGCATACGCTGGCCGAAGTTCCGAATATCAGCCCGGACCGAGTGAC
>JAEZXR010000083.1 GCA_023419605.1 Bacillota bacterium
TAAATATATAGCAGAAAATGAAGATTATGATAAATTAAATAAAGAGATTTCAGATAGAGAATACGACTATATATTGATTGAAAGCAATCTAGATAAATTAAAAAATCTTACAGAAATGGTGGATACATTGATATATATAGATAATGGCAGTGCTAATTATAATCTTTCTATGTTTGATGAAATAAAAGGCGATAAATTCTATATATTTAATGAGATAGAAAGAGAAAAAATTTCATCTTTTGAAAGATAAGATATCGATGAGAAAAACTTTAAATTTATAGGTAAAATTTTATATAATGAAAAATACGAAAGAGAAATGGACAAAGGAAATTTTATAATAAATGAAAATCTAAAAGAAATTTTCTCAAACTTTATAAATAAAAGAGAAGTAGCTGAGGAGAAATCAGGCTTTTTCAACTGGCTATTAGGGATATTTAAAAAATAATGAATTATATATTCTTAGACGGACAAAAAGATGAATATACTTTAGGTTATATAAAAGATAATAAACTCAAGAAGATAGATATTGCCAAGGAGGAAAGTAAACTTGGCAATATTTATATTTCTAAGGTTATTAATTATGTCTCTTCTTTAAAAGCCTATTTTATAGAATATGAAAAGGGAGAAAAGGGATTTTTAAAGCAAAATCAAATTCCATATAAAATCAAACCTGGAGATGAAATTTTAGTTCAATATATAAAAGAAGTTGAAAAAGGAAAGTGTCCACAATTTACTTGTAACTATAAATTATTAGGCAAAAATATTATATATATGCCTTATAAAGAAGATATAGAGCTGCCAGAGAAAATAGAGAAAAGCCTAAAGGAAGAAATATCTAGAAATTTAGAAAATAATCAAATCGATAAAAAAGTGAAATTTAGAAAAATTCAAAAAGATTTCTCTATAGATAAGACAATAGAAGAATACAATAGATTAGATAATTTAAATAAATATTTAAAAATGCAAAGTAAGTTTTTGCCAATTCCAAGATTAATATATAGAAAAAGTAATAAAAAATTTAATTTTATAAATGAAAATTTTAAAGATTTAAATTTTATAATTTGCAACGATAAAGATATATCTGAAGAATTAAAATATTATTATAAAGATGAAATAGAAGTAAAATATGACAAAAATTATATATATAAATATGATGAAAATATATCAAAAGATATAGAAAATATTACTAAGAAAAAAATTGAATTGGAAAATGGCGGCAATATTATAATAGAAAATACAGTTGCTATGACAGTAGTAGATGTAAATACTAGTTCTGCTAGTAATGAAAAAGATAGAAATAAATTATTTTATGAAACTAATCTAGAGGCTGTAAAAGAGCTGATTTTACAACTAGAGCTGAGAAATATACAAGGCATTATAGTTGTAGATGGCATCAATATGAAGGACTTTTACTATGAGAAAATTAATGGTGAAATAAAAAAAATACTTGAAGATTATCCGAGAATAAATTATTATGGAAAGACACAGTTAAATTTATTAGAATTTACTAGAAGTGGTATAAGAGTTTATGAGTAATTAACGTCTTTTCCTATTGACAAAAGCCTAAAGATTCTATATACTACGAATGTGTGTAACCGCACAGATCGGGTTTAAAGCATAGTCACCTAGATTTGGCGAGTCTTAATATGAGGAGGTGCACTTGAATGTACGCAGTAATTAAAACAGGCGGTAAACAATACAATGTTGAAGTTGGTACAACTTTATTCGTTGAAAAGTTAGAAGCTGAAGTTGGAGAAAAAGTTGAATTTGACGAAGTTCTTTTAGTAAAAGACGGCGAAAACCTAAAAGTAGGTAAACCAAATCTTGAAGGAGCTAAAGTAATAGCTACAGTTGAAGGTCAAGGTAAAGGTAAAAAAGTAACTGTTTTCAAATTTAAAGCTAAAAAGAACTATAGAAAGAAAAAAGGTCATCGTCAACCATTTACTAGAGTTAAAATCGAAGCGATTGAAGGTTAGTAGATGATTAAAGTTAAATTCCTAAAAGATAGAGATAATCTAATAAGGGAAATAGAAGTTACAGGACATGCAGACTTTGACGAATATGGAAAAGATATAGTGTGTTCAGCAGTAACAGTTTACCTTATAAATAGTTTAAATACTTTAACAGATATATTAAATATCAATGATGGGTTAGACTATTTAGTCCACGAGGGATATTTTAGTTTAAATATAGACTATAGTAACCTTAGCCCAGGGAATATACATGATGTAGACTTAATACTTAAAAGCCTAGAGATGGCTTTAGTATCTATAGAAGAGAATTATACGGAATACGTTAATATACATTACAGGGAGGTGTAATGATATGATAAAAATGAATTTACAATTATTCGCCTCAAAAAAAGGGGTAGGTAGTTCTAAGAACGGCCGTGATAGTAAAGCAAAAAGACTTGGTACTAAAAGAGGCGATGGTCAATTTGTTTTAGCTGGAAATATCCTTGTTAGACAAAGAGGTACAAAAATACACCCAGGTACTAATGTAGGTAAAGGTGGAGACGATACTTTATTTGCAACTGTAGATGGAGTTGTTAAATTCGAAACTAAAGGCAAAAACAAAAAATTAGTTTCAGTTTATCCAGTTGAAGAACTAGCTTAATTTAGCAATTTACAGCATTCGTGAGAATGCTGTTTTTTTTTACTCATATACATATAATTTTACTTAATAACTTGACAATTCTTTGTTTTAAAGATAATATATATCGTTGCAAATGAATTAATACTTATTAAAGGAATTTTAAGTGTAATTTGTAAAAAATATATTAAAATAAACAAGTTAAAGAGTGAGATATAAAGGAAAAAAGCACTTTTAAATTTTGTTAATATATCTAATTTATGATATATTATAAAGTGAAATAATGGTGAATATATAGTAAAATTTATTAGGAAATTAGGAGATAAAATGTTTATAGATGTAGCTAAAATTGATTTAAAAGCTGGAAAAGGCGGAGATGGA
>JAEZXR010000145.1 GCA_023419605.1 Bacillota bacterium
TCTTTTAAAAACATCAGGTTAGGCGCCAACTTGATTATATAAAAAGCACCCTCAATTTTGAAGGTGCTGGCTAAACTAAACTTAATATTTCCCAGGGGAGTGTCAACTCAAGTACCGTTCAGGACACATTTTTCTTCTCTTTTACTACAGTCTTATCTTTTTTAACATATTCATACCAATTCAAGTTTTCTTTTGAAATAATATTTTCTATCTTTTCAACGAAAACAGAAAATCTATCTTCTCCATCGTATATTCCAGACCTTGTTACGAATAAATATTTTTCGTGTTTTAAGGTCTCAGAAGTAGTTCGATAGTGAAGCCAGTTTTCCTGAAATTTATATAAACTGAGAACACCAGCGATAATGGCAATTATAACACCAAAAAAACCAATAATGAGTTTGTTAACAATATCGATAGTTAATAGGCCTGCTAGAAAGGGTATCAAAATTGATAATACAATTTCTGTAGTCCTCAGTGATTTATACCATCCTTGATTATGAGTGCTTCTTTTATCATACCATTGAATCTGATCATCAACTCGCTCTTTAAGGTAAGCTTGTTCATCCATAGGAATACCCCTTTCTTCATGCCAAGATAAGTGATCTGGAATAATTCTACACTTTAATAGTGAAATTATCAATAGGTTTATTATAATGTAGAATAATATTGCTTTTTTTCACAAGTAACGTAAGAGGGCAAATTATTTCATAACATTTTTATTGCTAAGAAAAAATACAAGCTAGAGATTTTGTTGCGCATTTTACAACTTTTTTTAAAGGTAAGATTTATAAACATCATAACAATAAGGTTTATGATATAAAAATTTCACAACTTTATTATTATTCTTCACCTGTTGTTTCTACCTAATATTCTCGCCCTCCCCCTAATAAACCCGCACCAAAGAGCAGGCAGGAGTAATAATAAAGTTAGGGAAAGTAGTGGAGAAGGGGTAAGGGAAAAGGTTCAAGAAAAAGGATAGAAAGCCTTGAAAGATAAGGGTTGTAGAGGGATTGATAGAGGATTCCATCTGCAGCCCTGTTTTTTATAGTGGCAAGGAGAAAGGATTAAGGATCAAGGTGAAAGGCTTGATATTACAGGAACGGAGCCCCTTCTTGACCCTTTTTCCTTATCCCTTGAACCTACCCCGACTTTATTATTCCAAATATAAAATAGTCATTCCAAAATAGATAAGGAAAATAGATAAAATAGAGAGACTTTTTTAACTGGGATTATTTGCAAGCATAGTGGGAGCAAAGGGTTCGGGGTTTGGGGATGGAGAGAGTTTTTTAGAGGGAAACAATAAAAAGTTTGTGTGGCATTGAGGAAGCATTGGGCTTGGAAATGCTTATGGTCAGTTATACCGATATTGATAGTTTATCTCATATTGCAAAATTACAGAAAATTGAGCATATATCACTCATGGGATGTAGGAACATTAACGATATATCAGTATTAGGAACATTACCAAACTTAAGGGAAATAAATATCGACAATAAAGAGCATTACGTGAGAGCTTTAACAAGTTGGGGGTTTAAGAATACTGATGGCAATGGATATTCTTATGAAAAGCTTTCTTTGAATACTGCAATCGAGAGGAATTTATGATAGAAGAATCTGTATATAAAAAAATAAATGATTTTATAAAGGATATAGAAAGTATAAAGTGGTTTGAGAATGCTGGCGAAAAAAGTGATAAGTATACAGTAATACTATCATTCATAGAAGCCTGGGACGGTTGGAATGGTAAAATGCTTGAAGTATGGACAATTGAGAGTCACAATTTAGAAAAAGTCGCAGTTGATTTATTGGGTGAGGAAATGATTGATTTAGTTTTTAGTAAGATTGCTCAAACGATTGGTCCGCAAATTGAAGAAGGTTTCTTCAACTTTCAAGAAAGACTCGAAAAAGCTGGATTGGATAGCGAAGAATATGGTTTGGGATTTGAGATAATTGATTTCATCAAAAGGGATGTAGCATGGACTTGTGTCGAATCCATCATTGAAAGAAAAGGATTTTTCACAAAGGTTTTAGAAGTTCATTTTGAAGGTCGATGGCCCTGTGCTTGGGACGGCGAATACCCATCAGGACGATTCGCTGTAATGTGAAATCTCGCATATATTTTGCTATGTTTGGCTATAAGTTTGAAGAATGCATAGTCGACAGTGCTGGTTAAGAAAAGACAATATATAGAAAAACGTGAGTAATACAGAACTAGAGTGTACGTATATAACATTTGGTGGTATTGAGATTAATAAGGGGGCAAACATGAATAATTATCCAATCGATATAGAAAATTTTCATAATACAATGCTAAAACTAAGAGGGGTTACTATGATAGAGAGTGGTGTGAATAATTTAGAGCCTATAGATTCGGAAATGTTAAGCCTCTCTGAATTTTCACACCTGCCTCATGCTTTACTTTTACGTACAGGCGGCGGATTGGAAAATGAAGTACTTATACAATTTGAGTTTTTAATAGATTATTCAGAAGAAAGTTTACAATCATTGGAATTTATTGCCTGGTTTGTCCGAGATTGTGCAAGAGGGGGCACTAAAATTCAATTACAACCATTTGCACTTCCGCCAGTTACACCATATGGGAGACAACTCGGTACTACACTGAAATTTCATATTGATTTATTTATAGATGGTATTGAGGAGACGTTAGAGCCAGCATTTGAGGTAGTTAATCACTTAAATAAGTCTCTTAATATGGCTATTGATATTTATAGTATTCCAATCAAAGATTGAAAATTAAAGTTTTGTTTATATAAGTTTACAAAGTGAAGTATGAGAAAGTTAAAAAATCTGATAGTGGGTGAACAATATGGAGAAAGATTTAGCCCCTAAAATAAAAATTTCTGAAATTCGGGGTTCTCTAACAAATATGCCTCTTGATGAAATATGGAGTAAATACATATTGTGGGTCGAAACATTACAATATTTTTGGGAAAGAACTGTCATTGAGTTTATTGATTTAATTGAGGCCGATTGCGAGAAAAAAGAGAAATTTTTAGCTATAATACGAAGTTCGTTTGAATATATGGGTAATTGGCGATTCAAACGCATTAGATATGTAAAAGCAAGACGAAATGAGATTGATAGTACAATAAGCTATATTCGTAATACTGCCCTACGAAATAATATATCCGATATGTTAGTTGCACCAATTGCAAGAAATGTTGCCAGTGTGTTACGTACATGTTTACATATATCAACTCACAGCTATAATGATGAACAAATACCGACGTTGATTGCCCAGGATATTTATGAAATAGCGGCTTGCAGAACCTTTTTTCCTATTGACTTATCAAATCTCGTTAGTTTTTTACCCGATAACATGACGATTCATGCCGAAGGGGGAAATGCTGATAATTTTCACCTTATGTTGGAGACAGCTGCTAAAACGTTGGGAATTGAAGAGGCTCTCGTTACATTAAACAATGAGGCTTATAAAATATGGAAAGCTTTTGATGTTCCCTTTGAATGGAATATTCCAGAAGATATCTGGAGACTGAAAACTGACGGTATGTCCATAGATTTATACTATGCTAATACGCGAGATTTCTATAGCAAATGATAAAAGGAGTGAGGGATACTCATATGATAATTGGAGAAGAGATTGCGTCAGTAATAGGCGATAATGATATTTTAGGGTTTAACTGTGATGATAAAGGCAAAGTCCCTGCGAATAAGTTTATAAAAAACACATATCCTCCCGTAGGGTTTCTCCCATGGAGTATATTGGAAGTTGGAAATGGTGATGTTTATGGATTCTACTGGCCGATTGGCAAGGACAATGAGCCTCCGTTGGTTTCAACAACATATCACGATTCTCATTATTTATCTATCTTTGCTTCAAGTATTCAAAATGCAGTAAAAATCCTATGGTTAAGATTTGATTTCGACCAGGAAAGCGACGATTCCATCCTGTATGAGGATTTACAAGAACTTGCCGCACTATTTAAAGTTGGCCTGAGTGACTGCTCGGAAATTAATAGAGATTCACACATTGACATGTTGAAAGTTGATGATAAATCCCCAGAGATTCTTCTCGAAGCGGGAAAGGAATACATAGCAAAGAATATGCTATTAGAAGCTGAAGAGTGTTTTCTAAGAGCAGTTAGCATTGTACCTGAATATACAGTTGCATTATTTGAACTATGCAAACTATACAGACGATTAAGAAATGAAAATAAAGCAATAGAATATATGCTTTTAACCTCAATATCTCCTATCTCATTTGGGAATATAACGTACAGGCAACAATGTCTTACCTGGCTAAAATCAATCGGAAGAGAAAAGTTTAGTAAAATAAATGACCCTCTTTTATCGAAGATAGGTGAATTATCATTTAATTTTCATGAAGGGTTTAATAATGATTTTATGCTATACGATAGTATTATAGAAAAGTATTTCGAGATGGGAGAGTACCGCAAAGCCATTAGCTTAAGGATACTCACTGGAGAATTGATGCACATTGAAACTACGGCATTTCAGGAAAGATATTCTTGGAGCTATGATATATTCTTTCAAAAGTTGAAGGCAGAGCTTCAACTTGCGGGGTATCTTTCAAGAAGTAAAATACTAAGCTATTGAGATTGGGAGAAGAATAGAAGATGATTATAAATGATGATAAGAATAGAATTGCTAATTTAAAAGTGTTTATTAAAGAATGGGTAGGGACTCCTATGCCTGAATATGGCTTATCAGAGGATGAAGTACCAAAGAATCTTCCAAATCCATTAAGAGAAATCTATCTTTTTGCAGGTAATTGGCCGCATCCAAGAGATAATGACGATAAATATTTTATGCCAGGTAAGCAACCTCGAATTTTTCAGGAGCAGGATTGCTTATTGGGTGTTGGAAATTTAGAAATGAAAAATGGCAGGATTGTTTTCATGGTTGAAAACCAGAGGAACTGGACGTGCGAAATAGAAGAAAATAACGATGCATCACCTGTATACTGCGATGCATCTACACTATATGACGCAACTGTTACTGGCCATGAAATTGTATGCGAATCTTTATCACATTTCTTAGTTACTTTCTGTTTGCAAGAGCTGGTAATGAGCAGTGAGCATGTTGGTACGTTTGTTGCGGAATCGGAACAAGAACTGGTTAAAGGTGATTTAGAGCCTGTATGGCTAAATGGCCTTTATGTATTCAAAGAGCCAACGCATTCATTTTATATTTGTGATAGCAAACTATTAATTATGAAGTTGTATGATGAGTTCTGGTATGCATGTAATGATGAGAGTGCCTTATCGTTGTTAATAAAAAAGGATTCATGGTCAAAAATATGGTAAACCGTCGTTTGGGAAAAGTATACATTTATGGAGAACGGAAAAGGGGGATGTAGTTGGTGATAGACGTAAACAAACCAGTAACTAATCCAGAATTAGTTGGTGTTATGAACAAGTTTCTAAACGAAAGAAGCCCAGAAATGAAATTATGCTCATTGAACAAATTAGTAAGGCTCATTTCCTAAGCCCAATAATAATGAATGGTGAGATAGAAAATGGTGTACTTAAGGAAGGCTCGACCATTAGTAAGTAATAGTTCAGAGTAGGGTCAGGCTTTATTTTTCCCGTGAGACATTACGATAAGGTAGGATATTGCGAACTTATTGTCAACTTTGTACTTATACTTGACTTATGGGTTTACAAAATGTACCATTAGATTGTTGGGTTTATTTTACTCGCTAAATGATAAATCCTATAACATGGTACTATTACACAGGAGATTAAAGAGGTAAGGTTGAATGAATAATTTTGTTAATATTTTAGGAATAGGGTTCTCCAAACTGACTTTAACGGAAACTATTAATTTAATAGATATTAAAATAAAAGAGCATTCCTGTAAAGAAGAAATATGATCTTTGAAAAAATAGAAACCCTACCGTAAAATATGAAATGTGCTGAGTCCTGGCAGATAAAGCACAAATCAAATATACGGAGGGTAACTAATATGAATTGTACACAGAATAATAAACTAATGCAAATTACGCCTGAAACAATAGTGATAGGTGTAGATATCGGTAGTGAGTTTCAGTATGCTAGAGCTTTTGATTTCAGAGGATTTGAATTCTCTAGGAAAGCGTTTAAATTTTCTAATACCAAAGACGGATTTGAGAGCTTTGATATATGGGTTACAGATCTTATGAAAAAGCACAATAAAACTCGGGCATTTGTGGGAATGGAGCCTACAGGACATTACTGGTATGGATTTGGATGTCATCTACAAAGTATGGGTGTTGAGTTTGGTATGGTTAATCCTTATCATGTTAAACGCTCAAAAGAGCTGGATGATAACACTCCAACCAAGAATGACCGCAAGGATCCAAAGACTATAGCAATGTTGGTCAAAGACGGAAGATACTTAATTCCATATATGCCCAAAGGTGTTTACAGAGAGCTAAGGAATCTAATGGAACTACGTAGGCAGTGTGTAGTACAGCTTATCAGCATACAAAACAGAGTAAAACGGTGGCTCGACATATATTTTCCTGAGTTTTGTACTGTGTTTAAGAGATGGACGGGAAAAGCAGCAATGTTGACATTAAGGCATTTTCCAACACCGGAAGCAGTAATCGAAACAGGGGAAGAAAAAATCGTTGCTACATGGAAGCAAGAAGTCAAAAGAGCAGTTGGACATAAACATGCTCACAAGCTCATTAAAGCAGCAGAAGATTCTATTGGTCTAAAGCATGGATTAGAGTCAGCAACACTAGAAATAGAAACGCTATTAGACGAATACATGATTTATGGTCAGAGGCATCAGAGGATACTACAGAAAGTAGAAGAGCAAGTAAAACAAGTACCAAGTGCAAGTAAGCTTTTAGGAATCAAAGGAATTGGCATAGTAGCAGTAGCAGGCTTCTTAGCGGCTGTAGGAGATGTTGAAAGGTTTAATGCACCAGAGCAAATAATTAAGCTTCTTGGATTGAATCTAAGAGAAAACAGCTCAGGAAAGCATAAAGGTCAAACAACAATTACCAGGAGAGGACGCTCTGATGGTAGATATGCAATATTTCAAGCAGTGCTGCCACTGGTAGCAAAGAATCCAGAATTCCGAAAGCTGCACCAATACTATATCCAAAGAGAAAACAAGCCGCTAAAGAAAATGCAGTCAATAATAGCTCTCTGCGGGAAGTTAGTCAGAGTATTTTATGCAATATTAAAAACAGGCACTGATTATAGTGCTGAAAAAATGATGGATGACATAAAAAGGCCAATGAGGAAAGCAGCTTAGCCTACTGCGTTCTAAGGCCAAGACCATAAAAAGCCCGTAAGTCAACGGCTGTGGATAACGGAGGATGATGGTAAGGCTTAAAGTTTTAGTATTTACGTTTGATTTTAGAATTGTAATGACAATTGAGAGCCGGGATAGTCAGGTTGAATATTTACCATCAGGGTACGACCCAGTTTAGGAGCATAACTGACATTCCACCTCTGGACAAGACAGGACGAAGGAATTTAGGGCATGACCCAGTGAGACATAGGAGGTTTGTCGCCAGAGACATGTGGAAGCCATTGGCGTGATAACGGAAAACAAGCGCAGTCTTGCCGAAGGCTACCTAGTATAAACCAAATTTATACAAATGTTCAACATCTGTCCAAATATGGCTTTTGAATTGATATGAAAATCTAAGATTAAGCGAGAAAATACAAGCAAATAAAAGTTAATATAAGGAGTGTAATTCAATGAAAAATTATAAAAAGATAGTAGCGTTGGTATTGGCTGTTGTATTTGCAGTGTCTTTAACTGCTTGCGGAAGTTCCAACAAACCTGCTCCGAAGGCAGATACATCTGCCGCTACCTCTGCACCTACAGCTTCGGAAGCACCGAAGGCAGAGGCTCAAAAACCCGCAGATATCACCGTAGCAGGCGTTGTTTTTCAGGAAGACCAGTTTAT
Source organism: Bacillota bacterium (assembly GCA_023419605.1). GTDB lineage: Bacteria > Bacillota > Clostridia > Acetivibrionales > JAEZXR01 > JAEZXR01. The sequence continues at coordinate 7,919 of JAEZXR010000145.1, forward strand.
GAAACTGCTATCCCTTGGTTATCAGGATGCTGCTAAAGCTGCCGGAGTAAAATGCTTAACAGGAAACACCGGCAACGATCAGGCAAAGGAAGCTGAACTGATCAACACTTACGTTGCGCAGAAGGTAAGCGGTCTTGCCATCGCTCCGTTGAATTCGGAGTCCTCCGTCGCTGCACTGAAGAAGGCTGATGCAGCGGGTATGAAGATCGCAGTAACGAATATAGATTTAAAGAATGCTCCTTTCATCGTAGGCGGCTATACTTCCGAGAACAAGAACCTGGGTGCAACTTCCGGTAAAGCGGCTGCAAAATTCATTAAGGAAAAGCTTGGCGGAAAAGCTAAGATCGCCATTCTTCAATATAAATCCCAGATTCCCGAACAGAGTAAAGCACGTGTGGATGGATTCCTTGAAGAAGTTAAGAAAGAAAACCCGGGTGTAGAGGTAGTTGCCGATCAGGATGCTTGGCTCCAGGATAAAGCTGTTGCAACCGCTGGCGATATTTTAACTGCTCATTCGGACGTAAACATTATTTACGGGGCCAATGACGGTGGTACCATCGGTGCAACCATGGCAGTCAAGAATGCCGGAAAGGCTGGCAAATGCTTCGTGTTCGGTATTGATACCGGGGACCAGCAAATCGCGATGCTGAAAGATAAAGACAACATTCTTCAGGCTGTTACAGGACAGGATCCTTACAATATGGGATTCAAAGCCATGGAAATTCTTATCAAAGGCTTAAAAGGCGGAGATGTCAGTGCAAGTAAGGGTAAAACGGAAATCGTCGCCGGTACGCTCTTAAGCCGTGATAATCCCGATGGTATCGCTAAATTTGAAGCTGACTTAAAAGCCAAACTGAGCAAGTAACTCTGGGCTGGAACGGTGAGGGAGTCAAAATGAGCATATTGGAAACTCGCAGCATTATAAAAAATTATCCCGGTACTGTTGCTCTGAATAATGTATCGGTTTCCTTCGAAAGCGGCAAAGTACATGCCCTGGTGGGTAAAAACGGTTCAGGAAAGTCTACATTGCTAAAGACTTTTTCCGGTGCGGTGGAACCTTCATCCGGTGAAATTCTTATCGACGGTATCCCCATGAAGTTCAATGATCCTGGCGATGCCTTTGCCAAAGGGATTGCAACCGTGTACCAGGAATTGAGCCTTATACCTGGACTGTCGGTGGCTGAAAATATCTTTTTGGGACGTCTGCCTATGAAGGGGAAAATCGTAGATTGGAAAAAAACCTATTCCATGGCGGAAGAACTGCTGAAAGAATTGAATATTGATATATCTCCGGACGAGATGGTGTATACTCTCAGTGTCGGACAGTGCCAGATGATAGAAATCGCAAAGGCAATGAGCTTTAAACCCAAAGTCCTTCAACTCGATGAACCAACCTCCGCCCTTGCAAAGAATGAAATCCAGTCCTTGTTCAAGATGATACGTGATTTGAAGAAAAAGGACGTAATTATCATTTATGTATCACATCGTCTCCATGAGCTTTGGGAGATCGCTGATACCTGTACAGTGCTGCGGGATGGTTCTTTGATAGGCACTGTTCCCATGAAGGAAGCCTCCCATAAGCAAATCATTACTATGATGTTTGGCGATGTGGAGATTCGCAGGCGTCCGGAAGATTTGGAGGTTTCAGAGGAGATTGTTCTGGAAGTGCGGAACCTTTGCCGGAAAAATAAATTCGAGGATGTATCTTTCCAGTTAAGGAAAGGAGAAATATTAGGTATCGCAGGCATGCTTGGGTCGGGAAGAACTGAGCTTTTAAAATCCATCTTCGGTGCAGATCCCTTCGACAGCGGAGAAATCCATGTGAATGGAAAGCATGTTGCAAAACCCACGCCAGAGAGGATGAAAAAAGCGGGTATTGCATTAACACCGGAAGACCGGAAGCAAGAAGGCCTTATCCAGATTCAATCGGTTAAAGAGAACTTATGTGTTGCAAGCCTTGACCTAATTGCAAAGGGGCAGTTTATGCGGAAGGACATTGAGCAGGAATTCGTTCAACGCCAGGTGAATGATCTTGAAATTAAAGTTGCCAGTGTAGATCATCTGATTTCTTCACTCTCCGGTGGCAATCAACAGAAGGTTGTCGTTGGAAATTGGTTGAATACAAGTCCAAAGGTGATGTTTTTTGATGAGCCTTCGCGTGGGATTGATGTTAACGCGAAGCAGCAAATATTCCAGATCATCTGGAACCAATCGCGTAAAGGTATATCCAGTATTATGGTCTCGTCCGAACTGGAGGAGCTACTGGAGGTCTGCCATCGTATTCTGATTGTACGTGAAGGACGGGTCGCAGGAGAGGTAAGGCCGGAAGAACTTACGATAGAAGATCTGTATTCGTTATGCATGGGAGGGGAATAATTTTGAAGTTAAATACAGCTGTAAATAAAGATACACCGAAACCAAATCCATTTGGTTTTAAAAAGATAACCAGCAAATACATGTTGGAAATTATTCTTTTGATCATCGTCGCTACCATGGCCTTTGCGTCACCGGGCTTTTTAACAACAGGAAATTTGCTGAATATTTTAAGGAACATGTCCTTGCAAGGGGTTATTGCTTTTGGCATGACGATGGTAATTATCGCTGGCGAAATCGATCTTTCTATAGGTTCAACAGTAGCAATCTCCGGCGTTATTATCGGTCTTACGTCAGGTGGATTGGCGAAAGCCGGCATTATGCCCATAGAACAAGCGGTTGTCGTAGGCATTATTTTATCTTTCCTTTTTGCCGGACTTACCGGTTTGTTTAACGGCTGGCTGCTTACAAAATTCAAAATGCCATCCTTCATTATTACGCTTGCGGTCATGAATGCATTGTACGGACTGGCAGCAGTGATATCCAAAGGATTCCCGGTAACTACACTGCCTGCATGGTATAATGTCATTGGAGCAGGCCAGCTATTCGGTGTAATTCCCGTACCGGCAATCATACTATTAATCGTATTTGCAATTACATTTGTTATTATGGGCTATACAAAGTTTGGGCGCACCGTTTATGCGGTAGGAGGCAATCCGGAATCGGCCCGCCTTTCAGGTATCAATGTTTCACGCGTAAAAATTATTTGCATGATAGGTGTACAGCTTTGTTCTGCGCTGGGGGGTGTTCTGGTTTCTTCCCAGGTTATGTCCGGTTCCTTCTCATTCGGCAAAGGGTGGGAAATGACAGCGATTTCTTCGGTTATTATCGGCGGCGCCAGCCTGACGGGCGGTATCGGTAAAGTTTGGGGAACCTTTATCGGCTTGATCTTCCTGGGAGTTTTAATCAATGCAATGACTCTTTTAAATGTCAATGAATATGTGCAGTATATTGTGCGTGGACTTTTAATTTTGATCGCAGTACTCATTAATACGATTCAAACGCAAAAGAAACACTGATTTGAATTTCATATGATTAGGATGTATAGCAGATAATATGAAAAACCGCCCGAGAAATATGTAAAGGTATTTGTTGGGCGGTTTTTCGCATTATCTGCTATATGGTGCAGTAAAAGTGAATTATCTAATCCAAGCCGTCACACAATGTGGCGGCTTTTGTCTATTCCCCGATATGATTGCACCCTCAGTCTTGGAATCCAAAACCGGCCACTGTATCTGCTTTGTTTCCAGTATCATTGTATAAATAAGGTGCTCCAAACAGCAATCTGCAAAAGGATAAGAAGAGAAGGGTTCTATGGGTTGTTTACATCGCGCTGCAAGTGGCCTGCACAAAAAACTTCTGTGTTTTGCCATACTCCTGTAGGATAGTAGAGACAAGGTAGAAAATTGGAACATAAATATAATACCTTTACATAGATAAGTGAATCAAAAGGGATTTCTGGGAATTGAATATAAAGATGGATCTTTCTATAATGAAGTCAGTGCTGGAGAGCACAAATATAAGTAAGGAGAAGAATTATGAAGATAGTAGAATTAATAAGAGAGTTTGTTTTTGAAGAAGAAAGAGATTTTGACAGTGCCCATGCAGCTACCATTTTACAGACTAAAGATGGAGGTACACTCATTGCATGGTTTGGGGGAAGCTGGGAAAAAGATCCCAATGTCGCAATTTGGGCTTCTAAAAAAACCGGTAATTCTTGGTCGAAGCCGAAAAAAGTAGCGGAAACCAGAGGAATTGCCTTATGGAATCCTGTATTGTTTGAATTGGATGCCGATTCAATCGTCCTTTATTATAAGGAAGGAAGCACCATTCCTGAGTGGCGTACTCTCTATATGATTTCAAAAGATCATGGAGAAACATGGAGTGAACCCAGGGAACTGGTTGAAGGAGATAAAATAGGAGGCAGAGGGCCGGTTAAAAATAAACCCATAAGACTTAAAAATGGCAATATTGTAGCACCGGCATCGCTAGAAGGTGAAACTTGGGATGCTTTGGTAGATATATCGGAAGATAATGGTGAAACCTGGAGCATGAGCAGCTTGGTTCCCATCCGCAGGGTTGGATATAATCCACAGATGATCGACAGACCTTATAATCCAAGCTATTGCTATGGAAAGGGTATCATTCAGCCTACTCTCTGGGAGGACGAAAAGGAGTGTCTCCATATGCTGGTTCGCAGTACAAGTTCAACTATATTCAGAAGTGATTCTATTGACGGCGGAAAAACCTGGTGTACAGCCTATGCAACCTCCTTACCCAATAACAACAGTGGACTAGATCTTGTAAAACTCCCTAATGGTATTTTGGTTCTGGTGTATAATGCTGCGGGAAATCTGCCTAATTATTACAAAGGCCCAAGAACGCCTTTGACATTAGCCTATTCGGAGGATAATGGAGATACCTGGAGGGAGCTTTGTGTTTTAGAAAGCGGACGTGGTGCTTTCGCATATCCGTCCATCGTCTGCAATGAAAATAATGAAATTCTGGTTACGTACAGCTGTAACAGAGAAAAAATAGCATTTTGCAAACTAAAGTATGAAGTATAGTAAAAAAAGGGAGGGGAATCTAATTGTCTCAGCTTAAAATCATCCGAAAGGAATTTGAAATGCCTGGTGCAAGATATCGCTCCCTGCCCTTTTGGGCATGGAATGGCCGACTGGATCCTGAGGAAATAAAAAGGCAGATCGGCCTGATGAAGGAGCAGGGAATCGGCGGTTTCTTTATGCATTCGCGTGAAGGACTGGAAACCCCTTATATGGGTGAAGAATGGCAGAACTGCATACAGACGGCTGTAAATGAGGCGAAAAAGCTTAAGATGCAGGCCTGGCTGTATGATGAGGACAGATGGCCTTCCGGAACAGCGGGCGGCAGTGTTCCGGCTGCGTATGGAGATGATTCACGCTGTAAGGGAGTTACACTGGAGGTATGCCCATACGGTTATGAATGGCCTGTAGGTGAGAAATCAGTGGTTGCGGTCTACCGTGCGAGAATCAATGCAATGGATATTTTTGAGTTGCAGAGACTGTCCGTGGATGAAAAACCTGTTTTAACGCCGGATGAAAACCTCTTAGTCGTCCGTCTGGAGGTTTCAGGGAAAAGCGAATGGTTTAATCATGAGGCGCCGCCGGATAATCTAAATCCTGAATCTGTAAAGCATTTTTTAGAAGCTACCCATGAAAAGTATAAAGACATGGTAGGGGAAGAATTCGGAAAAACGGTTTTGGGTATTTTTACGGATGAACCTTCTCTAGCAGACAGAAATTCTGCCTTTGCTCCTAATCGAGGTTGGATTCCCTGGACCTATCATTTTGATGAGTATTTTTACGAACAAAGAGGATATGCGATTTTGGATTGGCTGCCCTATATCTATTTTAATGGTAGTTATAGCAGTAAAATAAGGCATGACTACTGGTGGACTATATCTACACGCTACTGTGAGGCCTACTCGAAAAGTATTGGCCAGTGGTGTGAAAATAACGGTATTGCATATACAGGGCATTTTCTTCAGGAAGATAAACTTGGCTTATGTGCCCGGATCAACGGCTCCATCATGCCGCATTATGTTTTTCAGCATGTCCCTGGCATTGACATGCTTTGTGAAAGAACCGACGAGTATATGACGGTTAAGCAGTGCACGAGCGTGGCGCACCAGTTCAGCAAACCTGCTGTCATTTCGGAAACCTACGGGTGTACAGGCTGGGAATTCAGTTTTGAGGGCCAAAAATGGGTTGGAGACTGGCAGTATGTCCTGGGAGTCAATCGCAGATGCCAGCATCTGATGCTATACTCCATTAAAGGGTGCCGGAAGAGAGATTATCCACCTTCCTTTAATTATAACACAACCTGGTGGGAATGCGGGCATATGGTTGAAAACTACTTTGCAAGGCTAAGCGCTGTGCTGACTTCAGGAAAGGCAGTCCGGGACGTCCTGGTGATTCATCCGATGAGTACAGCCTGGTCGATGCTGGGAACAAACCCTTACGGCAATCCGGTGCGTCGAAATGAACGTGATGTTCCAGCCATTGATCAGTATGGATATGAATTTAATGACTTTTTGAAATATCTCACCGCTATGCATTATGATGTTGACCTCGGGGATGAGGTCATTATGTCGGAGTATGCGAAGGTAGATGGACAAAGCTTTATTATAAAAGATGCAAAGTATAAAGTGGTGATTGTACCCTCCATGAAGACGATGCTGAACTCAACGCTGCAGTTGTTATGTGAATTCCTGGATAATGGCGGCAAACTGATTGCTGTAAAGCCTGTGCCAACCATGGTAGAGGGAGAAGCGTCAAAAGAAGTGGATAAGCTTCTAAAAAATAAAAATTTCATTCTCGCTGAAAATAGCAAGGATGCCGTAGCGTATTTGAGCAGCCTATTGCCGCAGCATGTAAATATTACGGATGATAAAGGCCTTGAGAATACGAGCTTGTTATGCAGCTTACGGGAAGAGGACGATTATTACAGTCTTTTTGTTGTGAATAATGACAGAAACAGAGCGCAGGATGCGATTATCCGGTTGGATTTTACCGGCATGGTAGAGGAGTGGAATGCGCTGACGGGGGAACAGAGGATAAGAGGAACGGTTTTAGAAGGGAAGGGAATGTCCTTTAGGGAACTCTTTGGCCCAGCGGGGTCCAAGTTATATATCATCAGAAAAGCGAAAGGCTTCGCTGAAACACAAAAGGCTATAACTCCCCAAAAGCAGGGTATGACCTTAACTTTACCACGAGAGGCCCAGGTGAAGCGCAGGATGGAAAATGTCCTAACCCTGGATATGTGCTCCTACTGTTTAAACGGGAGTGAATGGTCGGAGGAAATGGAAATATGGAAGATGCAGAGGGCGGTCCGCAAAAAGCTCTCCATGATCCAGATCTATCGTAATGAGATTGAACAAAGATATAAATGGATCGGGAAAGGACATGAAAATGATGGACAGGTGTTAACGATCAAGCTTCATTTTACTGTGGAGGATATACCTGAGAATGATGTTCATCTTGTGCTGGAGGAGGCGGAGCATTTTACTGTAGTCGTAAATGACAGGAAAGTATGTGAGGCACCGGAGGGATGGTTCTTGGACAAGGCCTTTAAGAAAATCCGGCTTCCTGCACTAAAGAAGGGAAAAAATACAATAGAACTCACCTGCAGCTATCTGAATTCCATGGAAATAGAAGATTGTTATATTATCGGGGACTTTACGGTAAGTCCTGCACGAAGTATAAAAGGTGTTGCAGATACGATCAGCGTGGGAGACTGGACGTCGCAGGGATATTTTAATTATCCCGGAAGCATCTCTTATGGGTATCGATTTGATTATGATCCCAGTGCGGGGAAACAGGTAGAGTGCAGAATAGGGGATTTTAGTGCAACCTGCATAAAGCTTTTGGTGAATACAGATGTTTACAATATCCCATGGAAAGCAGACAGCTGTGTAAATATTACCCAGTCATTGGTTGATGGGGAAAACGATATCGAAGTTGTGGTTTATGGCAGTCCAAGAAATATGTTAGGACCTTTTCATTTGGCGGAGGGCAAAAGAGCAGTCACCAATGACATGGCATTTCGCCCGGAAGGGGAGGAATATACTCCGGAATATAATGTATTTCCCTATGGATTATTTACTCCTCCCGAAATCATTATTAAATAAAGAAAGAGAGGATACCCTATGAAAGTTTTGCCCGATGGAGTTTATCCAACCATGCTGACTCCTTTTAACGAAAATAACGAAATCAATTATAAGGACGTAGAGAAACTGATTTCCTTTTATAGTGAATCCCGTGTCAAAGGTATTTTTGCCGTATGCCAATCAAGTGAAATGTTTTATTTAAGCCTTGAAGAGAGGGTGAAGCTGACAAAATTTATTGTAGATTATACACCGAAAGATATGACGGTGATAGCCTCCGGCCACATCGCGGATACTGTAGAGCAGCAGATTGAAGACGCAAAGAGAATCGCAGCACAGGGAATTCATTCCTATGTTTTTATCAGCAATAAATTGGACCCGGAGAACTTAGGGGATGAGGTATTTCAAGAAAATGCGCAGAAGTTTTTGGATGCCATTCCGGATATAACCTTCGGGATCTATGAATGCCCGTATCCGTATAAAAGACTGATTTCTCCGGAGCTATTAAAATGGTGTGCAGATACGGGAAGATTTTCATTTTTAAAAGACACCTGCTGTGATAGCAGGATCATCGAAAAAAAGCTAAAAGCAGTAGAAGGAAGTTCTCTTAAAATTTATAACGCAAATAGCAGCACCCTTTTGGAAACTTTAAAAATGGGCGCAAGCGGGTTCAGCGGTGTAATGGGGAATTTCCATCCGGATTTGTATAAATGGCTATGTGATAATTATAAAAAGGAGACGGAAAAAGCGGAGCTTGTCAGTGATTTTTTAGGAATTGCTTCCGTCATAGAAACACGAAATTATCCTACTTGCGGTAAATACTACCTTACCTTGAAAAAGATATTCAATTCGACCTGCTCACGGGTTCAGAAGGATTTAGAGCTGCCGTTTTCCTTCAAGTGTGAGGTGGAACAGCTTGAGAGGTTTACCAATGTAGTAAGGAGCATGCTTTAATATTCCTGGCGGATAGCAAAAAATCCTGCTTATTATGACGAACAGTTTATTCACAGGAGGGTTATCAGTATGAATGGTGACCGGTATGTGGAAAATCCGGAGTGTGAATGGGGAATCATTCCAATAGCTTGGGAAACGGGATTCATTTTTCTTCTTAAAAGATGCTCCATTTTTATAATAGATTCGCTTTTAGGTAGAAATCTGGAACAAAAATTAAAATACGGAAATCTGAATCACCATATGGATTCCTGATAATTTACAGTGTTATAGCAGGAGCAGTATAATAAAACCATGAAAAATTTAAAGGTAGGTTTTATTGAAACGCGCTTAACGCAAAGAGCGTTATAAGGAAGAATTAATTTTTGCTACGCGTTACAATAAATCTACGAAAGATTTTAAAAGGTAAGATTGATTGAAACGCGATTAACGGAAATCAAATGTTATAAGGAAGAATAATGATTTCCTACGCGTTATAATAAACCCATGAAAGATGTAACGAGAAGAAAAAAATTCACAATCAATTCGGAGGTGCTGAACTTGGCGGAGAGAGCGTTGAAACAACTTGGGCACGCCGGAAGGCTGGGAAGACCCGGGAATGAGATCTATTCCTCTCATTTGAAAAAAATTAAAAAAAGTAAATATCTGTATATACTATTTTCGATTCCATTGTTATATTATATACTTTTCCACTACCTTCCCATGTATGGAGTACTAATATCTTTTCAGAACTACAACATCGTAAAAGGAATTTCGGGCAGTACCTGGGTTGGCTTTAAGCACTTTGAGAAATTTTTATTCGAGCCCTATTTTTGGAAGCTTGTCAGAAACACCCTTATGATCAATATTTACGGCCTCCTATGGGGATTTCCGGCTCCTATCCTACTCGCTTTGCTTTTAAATGAAGTAAAGGGCAGCAAATTTAAAAAAGTGATTCAGAACATCAGTTACCTCCCTCATTTTATTTCCACCGTTGTAGTATGCGGTATGATTGTAAACTTTCTGTCGACAGATGGAATTGCCAATCAGATCATTAAGATATTCGGGGGCGAAACCAAGCAATTTCTGATGATGCCGGAATATTTCAGAACCATTTTTGTAACTTCTGGAATATGGGAGTCCATGGGTTGGAATTCAATAATATATCTGGCGGCCCTTACCAGTATTGACGAAGAAATGCTTGAAGCTGCATTAATTGACGGAGCAAACCGCTGGCACAGGGTTATCTATATTACATTGCCAAGTATTGCATCCACCATATCCATCATGTTGATCATGAACCTTGGAAGACTGATGAACCTGGGGTACGAAAAAATACTGCTGTTATATAACGGTTCCACCTACGAGACAGCCGATGTAATATCTACCTATGTTTACCGTAGGGGCATTCTTGGAAATGATTTCAGCTATGCTACTGCTGTAGGGCTTTTCCAGGCGGTGATCGGAGTAATATTGATCGTTTCTGCCAATAAAATATCACAGAAAGTCAGTGAAACAAGCCTATGGTAGCAAATAACGGATGAAGGGGAGGAAACACATATGAGGTCTGGCGCAGTAGGTCAAAAGATCAGCATAGGTTTAAAAGCCTTTGATATAGTAAATTATACGATCCTTTTACTGATTGCATTTGCCACATTATATCCAATGTATTATATATTCATCGTATCCATCAGTTCAGGAGAGTACGTTTCCAGAGGACTGGTAAGCTTTATTCCCAAAGGAATCACTTGGGAGGCATACAAACTGGTATTTCAAAATCACGACATCTGGCGCTCTTACTTGAATACTATTATCTATACGGGAGTTGGAACAGCTATCAATATCATGGTCACATCCTTTTGTGCTTTTCCTCTTTCGAGGAAGGATTTTTACGGAAGGCCGGTTTTTACGGTACTCATCACATTAACCATGTTCATAAGCGGCGGGCTTATACCCTTATACCTGGTTATCAACCAGCTGCATATGACAAATACCATATGGGCCATTGTTCTGCCGCCCGCAGTCAGTACCTACAACATGATCATTATGCGTACATTCTTCACCAATGTACCCTTTTCCCTGCAGGAGTCAGCATACCTGGATGGGGCAAACGATTTGCATATTTTCTTTAAAATCATTCTGCCGCTGTCGACCCCCATCCTTGCAACACTCACTCTTTTCTATGCAGTTACGCACTGGAACAGCTTTTTCCCGGCCATGATTTATCTGAACGAAAAAGCAAAATATCCGGTACAAATCATCTTAAGGGACATTGTAGTCGCCGGCGAATTTTCAGACCAGGGAGGGGACATTACCAACAGCCTGAATATTGTGGCTGTAAACTTTAAATACGCAGCCATTATTATTACAGTAGTTCCCATACTGGTAGTGTATCCGTTTTTGCAGAAATACTTCGCGAAGGGAGTTATGGTCGGCGCAGTAAAAGGATAATTTCATGAAAATATAAAAATCATGTGCCGCAGCGTAGACGGCAGAATGGGTGATTATTTATGAGATATAATAAATATAACTACAGGATTCCGGGAGAATATACAATCAGGGTAATAACCGATACAGATGCAAAGAATGAAGCGGATGACCAGTTCGCAATCGTACACGCACTGCTTACCCCCCGATTTGATAACAGAGGAATTATTGCGGCACATTTCGGCAACCAAAAGAGCAGCACCAGTATGGAGGATAGTTATAACGAAATCCTTAAAGTATTGGAACTAATGGATATGGAGCCAGCGCTGGCTTACAAAGGAGCCAAACAGCCTCTGCCGGATGAAAATACACCGGTGTGCTCAAAAGGTGCTGAACTGATTATTGAGGAAGCGCTGAAAGATGACAGCAGGCCTCTCTTTGTAACATTCCTCGGGCCACTGACAGATATAGCCTCTGCCTATTTACTGGAGCCTCGCATTGCAGACCGGCTGACGGTGATCTGGATTGGAGGAGAAGGGTATCCAGCCGGAGGCGATGAGTATAATCTCAGCAATGATGTGAATGCCGCAAATGTTGTATTTAAATCGAAGATGCCTTTGTGGCAGGTTCCAAAGAATGTTTATCAGAAAGTGCTTGTTTCCATTGCAGAGCTGGAATGTAGAGTGAAGCCGCGCGGAGAGATTGGGGATTACCTCTTCACTCAATTAGAAGAATACCAGTATAAAAAATTTGCAAATCCCAAAAGCAGAACCAGCAAAACAGGGGAGCAATGGTGCCTTGGAGATTCTCCTGCTGTCGGACTTTTGCTTTTTGATCATCCCCATAGCTATGAATGGCGGCCAGCACCGGAATTCACCAGGGAGATGTATTATATTCACAATGGAAAAAATCGTGCCATCCGGGTATACAAAGATATCGATCCCAGATTCATTATGGAGGATTTCTACTGTAAGCTGGAATTGTTTGCACAGAAAAGCAATAGATGAAGAAAACAAAGGGGAATTAAGAATTTTAAGGCTGAAAGCCTTAAGATAAAGGGGGTTGTAAATGCTACAACCGCTTATACTATTAAATGTTTAAGGAGGAGAACCATGATTAGCAAAAAGATGAAGTTTGTAGCAAGTGTAGTATGTATGGGAATTTTACTATCGGGGTGTGGGACGAAACCACCGGACCAAAAGGGAGCAGACACAGCACCCTCGGATACAAAGTCTACTGCAGGCAGTAAGATTTCTGAAAAGGAAAGAACCCTTACGGTACTGATGACAGACAGCCCGACACAGCCCTTAAAGAATTATGCACCTGCCCAACAGGAAATATTCAAGAAAACCAATATAAAGCTGGAATATCAGATTGTTCCTTCCAGCAACTATGACGACAAAAAGAACATCCTGCTGGCGAGTAATAATATGCCTGATATAGCCTATATAAAACCCGCCGATGTTGCCCAGTACGGACCCACCGGAATATTTCTGCCGCTGAAGAACTACATTGACAAAATGCCGAACTATAAGAAATTCTGGAATCAGTACACCGATATGTCCAAATATCTTGTTGGCGGAGAATTATACGCACTACAGGTCGTAGCAAGAGAGGAGACAGCCAATGGCTTTGGTCCGATAATTCGTACAGATTTACTCCAGAAAAATAATCTGGCAACACCGACTACTTTTGATGAATTATTGGATACATTAACACAGCTGAAAAAAATATATCCGGATTCCAAACCCTGGACAGGACGTAAGGGTACGACGCAACTGCTGAAAACCACTTCCTACATGCTGGGCTCAGGCTATGGAGAAGATGGTCTGTATTATGATTTTGACGTAGAAGGTGGAAAATATGTTTACGGACCTGCTTCAAAAGAATTTAAAAATGTATTGAGCTATTTAAATAAAGCCTATAAGGCTGAGGTACTGGACCCTGATTTTGCGACAACGACAGCGGAACAGTTTGATTCAAAGATGTCCAGCGGAAAATCCTTATTCTTTATTGATAATAACGGTTTTGGTTTGAATTATACAAAATCCTTGAAGAAGATAGATCCGGATGCTAAACTTCAAGCAATTCCTTTCCTTAAGAACAGTGCAGGACAGAGACGCGCTGTGGCCTATGCTACTACCCTGGCGGACCGGTTCTATGCCATTAATGCAAAAGTAAAAGATCCGGATACGGTAGTTATGTTCATGGACTGGATGTACGGTAAGGAAGGTTCAGACATCAGCAATTATGGAGTAGAAGGGACCAGCTTCCAGTACAATTCCAAAAATGAACCTGAATTTATCAAGGACTATGTGATGAAGTTCAAGGATGCTACACCGTCTACCTATTATGCAGTGTTTTCTGACATGGGTATTACGAAGCTTAACTTTTCCTTATGGGCGACAAATACAAGTACAACCTTCCAGATTGAAAAGCTGGCCGGTAACTGGGACAGCTTAAATGATGAATTCTGGGGCTTGATGAAAAAGGAAAATGAAAAGGGGGGCGCCTTTGTACAGCCTGCTATCGATCCTCCACTGTCAGAAAAAGATGCCGAAAGAGTAAAGCAGCTTAAACTGGATCTGAGTACAATGCTTACCCAGGAATTCAATAAGTACATTATCGGTGTTGAGCCTATCGATCACTGGGATAAGGTGATTGAGAAAGAAGTAAAACTGGGCGTTCGGGAGTTAGAAAAGATATACAATGACGCCAATGCTGCTTATAAAAAGTAATAATATGACTTAATACGTAAGCAACAGGGTATGGTATAATGATGGTATTGGCCGGTTTACTTTTTGACCGTTCAGTACCATTGTGTACTATACTAAAATTACTTCAGCTTTTTTGCGGGCCCTCTATGGCAGCTGTGCAGGGCAAATTAATGATAGGTGAAATTATATCTTCATCAGTCTTAAGGAACAAAAAGCATGGAATAGGAAGGGGAATAAGAGATGATAAAAAGTAGAATGTTACCCCATATTAGACAAAAGAAATTTTTAATTCAGTTGCTTTTACATTTTCTCTTTTTTTTGATTCCTATTATTCTGATTGCTATACTAACTTTTAATAATTCGGTAAAGAATTCGGAATATCAGTTTAAGCAGCGTATTTCACAAAATTTAAAAAGTGTTGTTAAAACGGTAGATTCTTATATCGATTCCTCTCAGACCATCGGGTTGAATTTTTTCTCCGATGATACCATCATCAGGTGGTTTATGCCGCAGAAGGATCAGGTACCTTCCGTATCGGCTGAGCAATGGAGAATTCCCAAAATACTGGGAAGGAATGAAAATCTGGTCAGCAACTATATAGAGAGCATTTTTGCCTATTTCTATGAAGATGAGTATGTTTATACCGGCTCAGGCATGGTGGAGAAAGAGCTTTTTTTCAGTACTATTTATAATAATGAGAAGTATGGACAGGAATTTTGGGATAAGTCTCCTCGGTCATCGAAAACGCTGATGATTCTCGATCCGGTGAGTATATCGGATAAATCAAAAAATATAAAGAAAGATATTCTGCCGATTGTTACCATTGGAAGGGTTAATACCCGTCAGGCAGCAGTCGTTGTAAATATTTCTTTAGAAAACATAAAAAACATCTTAAATGGTGTTTCTATCATTGATTCTACAAAGTATATCGTGACCGACTCAAACAACATGATCATTCTTGGTACTACTGAAATTGATGATGCGGCATTACAAAGCCTTAAATATAAGGATGAAGAGCAGAATCGAAAAGAGAAAATCAACATAAATGGCGAGAAGTACATGATTACTCGTGTCAATTCCTCTTTGTTCGGGTGGAATTACTATGCTCTGATTTCGGTAACTGAATTAAACCGTTCAACCAATGAATTAGGAAAGGTTACATTACTCATTTGCTGCTTGCTGATTGTTTTGAGTGCTGCTGCTGCATACCGGTTCAGTTTGAACATTTACCGGCCCATAAGAAGTATACTGGATACGCTCAATGATAATAACCAGGATACCTTTGAAAATAGAATGGATACTGTAAACAAGTCCGATGAACTGAAGGAATTGAAATTTGGCATTGAGAAATTATCCATCAACCATAAAAGATATAAGCAGCAATACTACAAGTACAGCAATGAATATGTTGCGCACGCTTTTCAACTGCTTAGAAACGGAATGGTACCTACTCAAATCGGTGAGCTGGTAAAAATATTACAGACAGAATACGGTTTTGAAAAACCCAACTATTTGTGCTGTAATGTACTTTTTGATTTCCAACCCAAATTTTATAAAGATATTCTGGATACTGATAGGATTTTGTTTGCAAATGAGTTGGGAAGGATACTGGAATTTTTGTTTAGTGAAACTTTTCCATGCTATGTCATGGAAATACAAAAAAACATATACACCTGTATTATAAATTGTAATACCTTGGAAGAATTTACACAAGCCGATGAAGTTTTTAATAAAATACGGCTGACCTTTGATGCGGATAAAGAGTACTATAGAGTTGTCATTGGCGTAGGGGAGTTAACATACAATCTCCAGGAGCTTCACGTATCCTACAATACCGCCATGACTGCTCTTCAAAACAGGAATGATGACAGCCTGCTGCAAAGAGTAGATTGGCAGAAATCATCCATGAACAACACTGTTTTATACACATTATATGACCAGCAGAAGTTGATAAATTGTGTAAAATCCGGGAATCCTGAAAACCTAAGTGCTGCTGTTAGTGATATACTGGATACGAATATAAAGATGGGAATGAGGTTTGATAATGCAAAAGTATTGTATCAGCAGCTAATAACTACAGGTATCCAGTATCTTACGGAGAAGGGGGAAAATGCGGAAACTCTGGAATGTGTGGATACGATAAAGGCAATTCTGGGCAGACAGGATGTGTTTACAAACATTGAAAATTCTAAGAAATTCTTTTTTGAGTTTTTCAATGAAATTATGTTTATTTGCTCTTCTGCATCCATGCAAAAAAGTATTGATCTGGTCGAGCGAATAAGAAACTATGTAAATGAAAGATACTCCAGAGATTTGTGTTTGGAACAAATCGCGGACGATTTATTGGTTTCCGTAAAATATGTATCCAGAGTATTTAAACAGAAGATGGGTGTTAACTTAACGGACTATATCTATGATGTTCGCGTCAATAAAGCAAAAGAATTATTAAAAACTACCGACATGAAAATTAGTGAAATTTCTTCTCAGGTAGGAATAGAGAGTAGGACTACATTTTTAAGAGTGTTTAAGAAAAGAACCGGAGTATCCCCGAATGAATACCGTAATTTATGAATAGGGTTGAGCTATACTTCGATATTCAAATTCTCAATGGGAATCTGTCCGGTAAATCTGTGGAAGTGACTACAGGGCGGCATACTACCTTCATCTCGTTCAACAAGCAACCAGTGTTCTTTCGTTGTAGCAATGCAACAAAAGAACACTTTTTAATGCTTAAATATACTCCAATATCTTATTTACTGCCTTCAAAAGATTCTTTCCATTTTCAACGATTTCCTTTATTTCCCTCTGCAGATTGCATGGAAGGCAGAAACTGAAAAGTATCTTACCATAACTGAAGTTAGCTGCCGGATGCTCTTTTGGTTATATGCGAATAGCGATAAATTAGTATAAATACAAATGAACCAATCTACTCGCTGCCCTAGCTAGTGACAGCAGGTAGACTAGTTATATCAGCGGTGAACCTTTACCCCGTTATAAGAGTACAGGATCATCGGAAGCCTCAGAGAATATAGAATGTAATGAAATGTATGGTTACCTGGGAAAATGTATGTTAACAAATGTATGTAGATAATAGAAAATGTGAGTTGATTTTGGTGGGGTATAGTTACTATACTGAAACCATACTGGATGCATGTAGTAGTCAAAGATTAATATTCATTGAATTCAGTTTACTAATGAGGAGTGATTCAGTTGGACCAAATTACGTTATCTATCAGATCATATTTGTTTTCCCCCTACCGATTATATTTGCGTTTTATTAAATGAAGTGAGAGGTAAATTCCATAAGGGGTTTGTACAGACAGTAAGCTATCTTCCTCATTTTATTTCAATGGCGGCCATCATAGGCATAGTAGTCATGTTTCTTTCCCCGATGGATGGGACCGTCAATAGGATGTTAAAAAGTGTTTTCGGGATAGAGCCTATTTATTTTAGGGCTGATCCAAATTGATTCGGGCTGTTATATATTCTTAATGATATCTGGACGGGTATAGGCCGGAGAGCCATTATATATATAGCAACCCTCTCTAATGTAAACCAAAAATTATATGAATCTGCTACGATTGATGGTGCTACGCGATTCAGAATGATGCGAAGTATTTCGTTACCATCTACTGCCCCTATGATCATCATTATGCTGTTGCTGGATGAATGGTTTCAGAAGCGGTTATGTAATAAGAACTTACTTTGTAACTCGAGTACAGGCATGATGCCGATATGATTTTAAAATTATTTATAATTTAAGGAGGATTCTTATGGTAAAGAGAATTTCAGCACTTGCCCTTGCATCTGCCATGCTGGTTACCAGCTTTGCAGGTTGCAGTACCCAAAAAACAACGGATAGCGGTGCGGCAGGCACGGCACAGCAAGCCACGGGAGCAAATAAGTATGCCAAAGAGGTGAAAGTTACAGCAGCAAAATCAACAAAAGAGACCGTCAATATCAAAGATGACCAGTTTGCAAAGCTTCTGAAGGAAAAGTTCAAATTAGTAATCGAAATGACAGAAATCCCTCAAAATGACTACCTGACTAAAATGTCACTGCTCTTTGCTTCCGGGGAACCACCGGAATACCTGTATTCTCTCAGGACGGAATGGAAATTGAATGAATGGTCAGAGGCAGGATATATCAAAGGCTTTACTACGGATGAAATCAAAGCAAAATTTCCCAACTATCTGAAAATATGGACAGAGGAAGAATGGAAAAATGTATATGGCAGTGTAAAGAATACGGACGGCAAATTGTACTATTTCCCCGGCAAAAGAGGTGTTAAGGCAAACATGACGTGGACGTACAGAAAGGACACTTTTGATAAGCTGGGACTAAGCTACCCAAAAACTACAGATGAAATGTACAATGCTCTTAAAGTTATTAAGGATAAAACAGGTAAAGTTCCTTATGTAGCTGCCAGCGCAGGAACGACATTATGGGCTTTCTCAGGTTTTTTGATGAGTTTTGGCATGCCAGAGTTGTCTATCAGAGAGCTGTCCTATGTAGACCCTGTGAGTAAGGCTTTTGTTCCATATGCTTTCTCAGAAAATAATTATCGTGATTTCCTCAAATATATGAATAAATTATTTAAAGAGGGCCTGGTTTGGAAGGAATTTGCTACTGCAACAGGAGATCAAACAAAAAAATTCCAGACACAGGGGAATGGCTTCGCTCTCTGGGGCTACCCTCAAAAGCTTGCTGAATATAACAATATTTCCAAGAGCGCAGATGCTGAAGCGAATTGGGATTGGTCAAAAGATATGGTTACAGCAGATCCAAATAAAATCATTTATAAAAGAGATCCATATTTTACTGCTGATGGTATGGGATTCTCCAGCCAAATCTCTGATGAAAAGTTGAGCAGGATTCTGGACTATAACAACTGGGCAATTACTGAGGAAGGTCAGCTTTTCAATACCTATGGTATAGAGGGTATCACTTATGAAATGAAGAATGGCAAGCCTTATTACCTGGAAAAGATGATCTCACCCATCAAGGCTACCGGTGAAAAAATGGGTGAATATGGGCTTGTTGGCAGCGCCGGTTGGATGGTAGCGCATCCGGCAGTCAATGAAATCTACAGCCCTGTACTTGTTGACATTGAAAAGACTTTTGTCACCGGCAACAGACCTAACTACTATACCTTCATAGCTCCGATCATGAGCTTTACAGAGGAAGAAAATAAAAAGCTTGCTGATATCACGACCAACATCAATGATACAAGGGATGAATATGCTTCCAGATTTATCATGGGGCAGATAGATCCAAACAATGATGCAGATTGGAAGAAATACATCGATACACTGAATAAGCTTGGCTTAGAGCAGCTTAAGAAGATCAGAACTGATGCTTATACCAGAGCAAACAAATAACTATACTTGTATTGTGTGGTATATAATGTTATACAAATCAATATACAAGTACAACAATAAAATAGTGCCTATATAGAAATCAATGAATCCAATACATTGCAGAGTTCAATACAGTCATTACCTTGCTGATTTTGTACGCTGCAATGTATTTTTATTATGATGGGATTGCTGCTATTACTGATGTGCAATTTTTGACTACTATTTAATGTGATATGACTTGGGTTGGATCATAAACCATGATATAATTAGGGCAACATTGCAACAAGTTTTCCAACAAGTGTAGCCGTAAAGCATTTCCTGGCAAACAATTCTATATGACTATATTCTGTCGGCCGCAAACCCATAAAAAATTTTAGGAGGTTAAATAACATGTTAAAAAGTAAAAAAACTCTAATTTCAGTGGTACTATGCCTGACAATGTTGATGGCTACCTTCTCTGTAACTGCAATATTTCCAACAGTTGCATTTGCTGCCAGCCATGACTGGAAAACAATATTTGCCAATGCCGACTCCTGGTTTGGCAGCGCAAATGGAATTGCACTTGCGGACGAAATCATTGCGAACCAGCTTTCTGATGGCGGTTGGCGGAAGGATTATGCTGCGACTAGCGGAGAATGGGCAAAATCTACCATAGATAACGATGCAACCACATCCGAAATTAAAGCTTTAGCAAAAACATACAAACAAACCGGTACTGCAAAATACTTGACCGCATGCCAGGAAGGTATTGACCGTCTTATAAGCGGACAATATTCCAATGGCGGATGGCCGCAAATTTTTGGAGCAACCTCAGGGACCTATCATCTGCATATTACCTATAATGACGATGCTATGATTAAAGTCTTGAATTTATTGACGAGTGTTGCTAATAAGACTGGAGACTATACCTTTGTTGATTCAACCAGAGCTGCAAATGCAAGCACTGCTGTCACAAAAGGAATCCAATGTATCTTAAATACCCAAATCACGAACAACGGTGTCAAGACCATTTGGGGTCAACAGCATGATGAAACAACCTTGCTTCCGACAAGTGCAAGAGCCTACGAATTACCCTCTGCTTGTTCCAAAGAAAGTGTAGGAATCATTAATTATCTTAAAACAATCAGTAACCCAAGTGACGCCATTAAAAATGCCATCAACTCTGCCGTCGCATATTTGACAAAAGTACAAATTAATGGAATCAAAACAAGTGCGGTTTACGATTCTACCGGCACGTTAATTGATGTAGTGGTTGTTAGTGACCCGACTGCTCCTCCGATCTGGACACGTTTTTATGAACTCGGTACGGATAAGCCGGTGTTTTTTGACCGCGACAGT
Source organism: Bacillota bacterium (assembly GCA_023419605.1). GTDB lineage: Bacteria > Bacillota > Clostridia > Acetivibrionales > JAEZXR01 > JAEZXR01. Next base: position 28,711 of record JAEZXR010000145.1, read on the forward strand.
TCTACCCATTATGCATTGTCTGAAATCAGCCAGGAAAGAAGAACCGGCTATTCATGGTATGGTACTTGGCCTAGCTCCGTCGTTACAGCCGGTTATGTAACCCCGGCAGCACCCAAAAGCCTTACAGCGATAGCAGGCAATGCACAGGTAAGCCTGACCTGGTCTGCTTCGACAGGAGCATCCAGCTATAGTGTAAAACGTGCAACAACCTCCGGTGGCTCCTATACTACTGTTAAGACCGGTCTAACTTCAACCAGCTATACCGATACTGGACTCACCAACGGTACTAAATACTACTATGTTGTAGTGGCAGTTAACCCGGCTGGAACAAGTGCTAATTCCAATGAAGCGAATGCAACACCAACAGTACCTACATTGATAAGTGATCTGGTAGTAAACGATACTACAAATGCTGCTGATTGGTCGATACAGTCCAATATTCAGGTAGGCTCTGTTGAATATGGGGATAGGACCTATACCATCGCTGCACTACCTTCTACCTATGCCGGAAGTGCCTGGGTCCGAGCTGCAAATGATTCCAAAGCTTATACCGGTACAACATTAGTTTCCTTCAAAGTAAATGCGGCAGCAACGGTTTATGTTGCTTTTGATGATCGTGTAACCACTAAACCTTCCTGGCTTTCGGGCTGGACCGATATAGGCAATAATATCGTTGACAATCAATCTACACCGGTGACATACAGCGTGTTCAGCAAGATGTTTGCCTCCGGTTCTACAGTATCTCTGGGCCCCAATGGGCAATCCGCCACATGCTGCCAATACTATATTATTGTGAAATAATCGGTGAAATGTGGTTTATCGGTAAAATCAAAAAAATAAATTATAGGAGGTCTATTATGTTAAAATCCAGTATACTTAAGAAATTGGGTACATTTGCTGCTCTTTTTATTGCGACAGTATCGTGTGCCATTGCAGTCCACGCGGCCAATTATACAATATCCGATTATGTTGTTAAGGAGTATTTTAATGACAGTACGGCTGGCAGCATTCCAGCCTGGTGGGTTTCAGATACCGCCGGAGGTACTATTACTGTCGCCAACGTGCCAAGTTCTTCCGACAAAAGTGTATACCTGAATGATACCAGTACCTCTTCTTCTGTAGATTTGAGCAGCGTAATCCCAACTCAAACTGATCAAACAACGGCGCAATTTTCGGTTATGCTTCCAACAAAGGTAAATAACCATAAGTTATTCCGATTGATCTCCAGTAGCGGGGCTGTAGCCGTTAGCATTGAAACATTGGACGGGAACATATCTTATCGGAGTGCAACTTCTCAGGCGTTAGTATCCAATTATAGCGCCAATACCTGGTATACCATAAAAATCGAAGCCTTCCCGGCTACAAAAACAGCCAATGTACTTGTAAATGGCACAAGAATTCTGACCAATGTTGCCTTTAATGATACAACAGCCAGTGATATCGCCAAGCTGCAATCATATACCACCAATTCCGGTACCGGAAGTTTTTACCTGGATACCATCAAGGTATATACTAAAGCAACTGTAGCAGATCCGAATATTGTAGTTGCCCAAGATGGCACGGGTAACTACACAACCCTGCAGGCTGCTGTCAATGCTGCTGTATCAGGAAATGTGATCTTGGTTAAAAGCGGTACATACAACGAAGTGGTTACAGTCAACACGGCCAACCTTACCATTATCGGTGAAAACAGCAGAGAAACCATCATCAGCTATAACAATGCAGCCTCTACGTTAAAACCCGATGGAACCGCTTATGGTACCAGTGGTTGCGCTACTATGTTTATAAAAGGCAATAATTTTACAGGAAAAAACTTTACCCTCCAAAATGCATACGATGAAGCAACCTACGGTGCTTCCCAGGCTGTCGCTGCGTATGTCTCCGGGGACAAAGCCCAGTTCATCGGCTGCAGAATTCTGGGCAATCAGGATACACTTTATGCAGGATATAACAGGCAGTACTACAAGAAATGCTATATTGAAGGAGATGTTGACTTTATCTTCGGTGGCGCCGCTGCTGTGTTTGAGGACTGTGAAATCTTTACAGTATCCAGAAACGGCGGGGGGTATATTACCGCCGCCAGCACTGCCGCAGGTGAATATGGCTATTTGTTTACCAACTGCAGAATTAAAGGAGCAACCGCTGCGAATTCCGTCTGGTTGGGAAGACCCTGGAGACCTGATGGTCACGTTGTTTACAAGAACTGTTATCTCGGTGCACATATTAAAGTAAACGGCTGGACTGACATGAGCGGTAATTTGGCTGCAAATGCCCGTTTCTATGAATATGCAAACAGCGGGCCTGGAGTTTATGTAAACTCATACAGGAGACAGCTAACATCTGCCCAGGCGGCAACCTATACTAAGAGCACTGTGCTGGCAGGCAGCGACGGTTGGAATCCGTAAGCTCTAATAGAAGGAAGTGCCGCTTTCTGATTCATAGGGTATCGTAAAAGGTTGCAAAACATATTAAAGACTAAAGCTTTGCTTTTAGGTACATCTGCTGTATTAAACGCACAAATTACTCGACGTTAAATTTGTGCGTTTAATTTTTATAATTGCGCATATTGCATAATAAACATCAAATATTTCTTGTTATAAATAATGTAGTATGAATTGCTGTCTCAACTCAGAAAGTGTTTGAGGTATAAGGAAAACCTTACGCCTCAAAACATATATAATCTCGAAGGCGTTTGCAGTTTCGAGAGACCTATAATTAAAAAAGGAGGTAAATGGGTATGTTAAAAAGTATGAAACTTCCTCCCGCGTTTGTCTATACATAACGCGAATCTATTACATTTCGGAAATTTGATATTTCCAAAAATCATCGTTATCGATTTCTGCAATGTAAGATTTTTAACGCGTTATATATAATTGTCACAAAATCTTTCTATGAACAAAGGACTGGCAGACGGATTGAGGTACACAATCTTTTATGAGGAGGAGAGTTTATGTTTCATTTTAGCAAATCAAAAATTAGAAAAGTAGGAGCAATTACAGTATCTTCGATATTTTTTGTATCGGCTGCTTTTTTTTCTCCGCTCGGAAATGGTGCTAACCATGTAGCAGCTGCTTCACAAAATATCATTGCCTTTCCTGGTGCAGAGGGCGGCGGCAAGTTTGCAACAGGTGGACGCGGTGGTGAGGTGGTTTACGTTACAAATCTTAATGACAGTGGAACAGGTTCATTTCGAGATGCCGTAGGCACGTCAAATAGGATTGTTGTTTTTAAAGTAGGTGGGACAATTGAACTAAAAAGCGATGTAGTTGCCAAATCGAATATAACAGTTGCAGGACAAACAGCACCAGGTGGTGCAGGGATTACTTTGAAAAACTATAAGATCGGTCTTGGCGGTGATAATATCATACTTCGCTTTATCAGTTCAAGGCCTGGTGAACGTGGGACTAATGCGGACTATGATGCATTTGGCGGTGCAAACGGAAGTAATTCCATTGTTGATCACTGTTCTCTTGGGTGGGCCAATGACGAACAATGGGGACTTTATTCACAAAATGATAACTACACGGTACAGTATTCCATTATTGGACCATCAAATTCATTTTCATACCATTCAAAAGGAATCCATGGTTTTGGGATTATGCTTGGACGTGCAAACGCTTCATGGCATCACAATTTGATTGTTCACAATGTATCAAGGAATTTCAGAGGAAAAGTAGTAGGCACAAATACAATTGATTTCACAAATAATGTTATTTACAATTGGGGTTCTCAAACAGCCTATGGCACGCTGGGGCATGTAAATTATGTAAACAATACTTTGAAAATGGGTGTTTCAACGATAAGCGGCAAGAATTATATTAGTGTCGGTGACAGTGGTACAAGTCCTGAAAACTATTCCATTTATCTAACAGGAAACCGTTTTCTTAGTAAGGACAACACAAATTACGGAACATTCACATCAAATAACTGGACTGGTATTACCTATGGTGCCGACAGCGGAAAAACAGAAGCAAATACGCGTTCTGATGTTCCGTTTACAATGTTTGTAAATGGTGAGAATGTTTCTACAGTTGCAAACGTGGAAAGTTCGGAGGATTCATATAACCATGTGCTTGACTATGCCGGTGCAGGTATAAGTACATCTCAAAGACCTGCTATTGACAAGCAGGTTGCTAACGAAACAAGGACCGGGACAGGGACCCTTACAGGTGGAAGACCCTATTCAGGGGCTTCGGCTGAACAGAAAGCTACAATAGATAAATACAAAATGGAGTGCGGTGTTCAATATAAATATCCGGATGCTGTACTGACAGGAGTGGCAGCCGATACCGACGGAGACGGTATGCCGGATGAATGGGAGACGGCAAGAGGTCTTAATCCAAATAGTGCAATAGCAGCTGACGGCACCTTGGAATCAAAAGGAGATTACTGCGGACAGGGCTATACAAATATAGAATATTATATTAATGATTTAACAGTAAATGCATTCCCGTCAAACATTGTGAAGCTTTCTCCAGTAATTACTCCCACACCGATTCCGGAAGGTCAATACATAAAATCCTTGGTAGTAAATGATGCAACCAATGCCGCAAACTGGTCCATACAATCCAATTTGCAAGTAGGAGATCCAATCTATGGAGATCGGATATTTAAATTTGACCAAATTCCTGCAAATCTTCTAGGGGCAGAATGGATCAGAACGGCCTGCGATTCAAAATCATACACATCGGAACTGGCGTCATTTACTGCAAAATCAAATGTATCCGTTTATGTTGGGTTGGATTCAAGAGTCGCCACTATTCCGACCTGGCTAAGCAGTTGGACTAATACCGGTGAATCCCTAAGTGCCGATAATGACGTTACCTTCATCCTTTATAAGAAGGATTTTAGTTCAGGGTCCAGTGTAGGGCTTGGACTAAATGGGCAGTCATCCGGTGCTGTGAATTATACTGTCATCGTAAAGCCGAATACCCCATAACCCTTTATATAGGGTGATACTGTTATAAATGCAGTGGATTATAGTGTTATGAAAAATTATCTTGCACTATATGGTAAATATTTAAATTAAGCGTAAAGGAGATTTATAAAATGAGTAAAGGGAAAAATTTATCCTTTCATAAACTTACAGTGCTATTGTTAGTAGTGTTAATTAGTATGAACGTGGTAAGCGGTGTTCCAAACAAATTAGTGGAAGCTGCTACTATCGATAGCAGAATCAGAGTAGATATTGGGCCAGATGTTAGCGGGCGTACCGATATGTATACACAGTTTTGGAACAATTGGGTAGTAACCAGTGGTACATCCGCTCGGGTAACCTATAATGGAGTTACATTCACGCTTAGTAATGGAGGCAGTTCCGGTACCGGCATCAAATCCGGCTGGTATAAGGGACTGATACAATCCTCCCTGGATAGTCCGGCATTGACCCTGGATGGAGTAACTATTGATGGTGCCACTGCCGGTGGGACAATAAAGTTAGAAATCTCAGGGCTTTCAGCAGGTACACATACGCTTACCACTTGGCATAGTTTCTATGATAATGTAAGTGGAAGTACCATGTCACTATCCATTGATGGTACAGTAAAAGCAACAGGTATCAAAGGACCTACACGTGTGTCGAATGATGATGACGCAGGAAGAGCTTACGTCTCATTTAGTGCAACAGCCGGGAAGAGCGTTGTTGTATTAGTAAAGCCTGAAGGCAATGGTACCTATAATAACGCAGTATTGAATGCTTTTGAAATCGATGGAGTAAATCCTTTCAAGACAATATCAAAGCCTAAGCCGGCAGAGGGAGATGAACATTATCAACAGGAAAATGGTTTGTCCTGGAAAGCGGGAGAAGGAGCTACCAGCCATGATATATACTTAGGTACTGATTATAATTCGGTATACTCTGCGGATACCAGCTCCCCTTTGTTCAAGGGCAATCAGACAGGCACCAGCTATGCATTAAGCGGGCTTTCACACATGAATACATATTATTGGCGTGTAGATGAGAGAAGTGCTTCCGGCGTCACAAAGGGCGCAGTACTTCCATTCAGAATTGCCCATCTGGCATTCCCGGGAGCTGAAGGGTATGGACGTTTTGCACGAGGAGGCCGTGGCGGACGTGTTATAGAGGTAACCAATCTAAATGATTCCGGTGCAGGGAGCCTTCGCCAGGCTATCGAGGTTGAGAAAGGCCCCAGAGTAATTGTTTTCCGTGTTGGAGGAGTTATTCCTTTACAAAGCAAGCTTATCATACCAGCTGATGGAGGAGATGTTTATGTTGCAGGACAAACAGCGCCGGGTGACGGTATTACTGTAACACGGTATGCTTTTGGGCTTTTAGGCTGCAGCGATGTTATTATCCGGCATATAAGAACCAGAATAGGAGATTGGGCCGAAACATCCATGGATGGAATGGGAATGGCTTCGTCAAACCACTCGATTATCGACCATTGTTCCATATCTTGGAGTTTAGATGAAGGAACCAGCTCAAGAGGAGCGCATAATATCACCTTCCAAAGAAATATTATTGCTGAAGCGTTGAATAATTCATACCATTATAACGGAGGAGATCGTACCACAACAGAACGCCATTCCTTTGCAGGTTCGATTAGTGGAAATGTAGGCAGCTTCCATCACAATTTACTCACCAATTGCACTGGAAGAAATTGGTCGTTGGCTGGTGGTATGGAACAGGATGCAAAGCATTATGCGGGATATCTGGATGTTACAAATAATGTTGTCTACAATTGGCAGGGTCGTACAACCGACGGAGGCGTCCGTAGAATCAATTTTGTAAATAACTATTATAAGATGGGTCCAGTGAGCCGAAATATGAATTTCTTTTCCATCGACGGAGATCAGCTTGGCACAGGAGATATGCAAATGGCTTATCTCTCAGGGAATAAAATGGTTACTAGTACAGGCTCAACCATATTGGACCCGAATACTGACAACTGGACAAAAGCCGGAGCTCTCTACGCAACAGTCGCCCAGGTTCGAAGCAACTCACCATTTTTCCCATCCTATGTTACTACCCAAACTGCTGATGCGGCGTATCAGAGTGTACTCGATGATGTAGGTGCCACCAAGCCGAAAAGAGACTATCTGGATCAAAGGTATATTAATGAAGTTAAAAATGGTACCTATACATATATCGGCAGTGTTGACAAGCTAAAAGGAATTATTGATTCTCAAGACGATGTCGGCGGCTATCCGAATCTTCAAGGTGGAACAGCTCCGGTTGATACCGACCATGACGGTATGCCGGACGCTTGGGAAACAAGTCATGGCTTAAATCCAAGTGACGCCGCAGATAGAAATGGCTTGCAGCTTTCGGCAGACGGTTATACTAATCTTGAAATGTATTTGAGCGAGCTTGCAGGTGACGCCATTAAGTGGAACAGTGCGCCAATTTCCGATGGCCAATATATCAAATCCTTGGTGGTAAACGATGCAACCAATGTCGCAGACTGGTCCATCCAATCCAATTTACAAATTGGAGATACAATCTATGGAGATCGAACAGCTACGTTTGACCAAATTCCTGCAAATCTTCTAGGTGCAGAATGGATCAGAACGGCCTGCGATTCAAAATCATACACATCGGAACTGGCGTCATTTACTGCAAAATCAAATGTATCCGTTTATGTTGGGTTGGATTCAAGAGTCGCCACCATTCCGACCTGGCTAAGCAGTTGGACTAATACCGGTGAATCGCTAAGCGGCGATAATGACGTTACCTTCAGCCTTTATAAGAAGGATTTTAGTTCAGGGTCCAGTGTAGGGCTTGGACTAAATGGGCAGTCATCCGGTGCTGTGAATTATACTGTCATCGTTAAGCCGAATACCCCTTAATCCTTTACATAGGGAGATGATATAGGTACATATGGTTTAAAGTAAATTAAACGCACAAATTACTCGACGTTAAATTTGTGCGTTTAATTTTTATATTTGCGCATATTGCATAATAAACATCAAACATTTCTTGTTATATCAATAATATAGTATGGATTGCTGTCTCAACTCAGTAAGAAAAGAATACTCATTTCGTATGTGTGTTAATATTATGTCTGTATTGGCTTGGAGTCATGCCGAAAATCGAATGGAAAATGCGATTAAATGTTCGTTGACTGTCAAAACCGGCAGTGATACTTATTTCAGTTAATGTATCGTTAGTGGTACGAATCAGTTTTGCAGCATATTCCGTGCGAATAAATCCTAGATAAACCCTGAAATTCATTTTCATTCTGCTTGAAAATATATGTGAGATGTAATATTTGCTGACGCAAAATTCGGCGGCAAGAGAATCCAGCGTCAGCGGCTGCGTAAAATTCACGGCTATATACTCAATAATTTTGTGTGCTATATCTTGAACAGGAATCCGATGGCGTTGTTTTAGCTCAAGTTGGTTGAGAAGGTGCGACATGATTACATATGTCCACCCGAGCTTTAGGGCAACTTCATCATTTCGTGAGATATGTTTTAGAGCGTAAACCGCGTCTGTATGTATTGCCTCTTTGGGGATAACGGGGTTTTTTGCATAACAATTATGTAAACTTGGAAACAATCCACCGAGAATCTGAGGATCACATATAATCAATACTGCATCGGTTGAGTTGTTTCCAGATTTATAATAGCTATGTACAATATCCGGAAATATCACAACGGCTTCTCCCTCATGTATTTGATACGAAATGCCGTCAATAGTAAGACACTGCACCCCCGAGAAGGTATACAGAATTTCAATATATTCGTGCATATGAGACGGAAAATACAATTCTCTTGCGTTATGTATTATAGTCAGGCTATTGGGTTGTATTTCATAAAACGGCAACATAATAAAAGTTCCTTTTAAAAAGATTTATCTTACAAAATAAGCACTTCTAAAATTTATGCGCATTGTATTACTCACAACAGCTTTAACAAGAGGTACAGCCGAATAGGTCCATTGATTATAATTTGACTGGGTATAAACAAAAATTATAGATGCGTCTAGCCGGATATGAGATGTCCATTCTTAACGGTGATAAATGCCCAGTCGGTATTGTATCCTATATCATTAGGATATTTATCCGATGCCTACATAAATTATAACACAGAATACTTTCTTGTTAAACCATTTTCAAGAATTCAACTCCGTAGAACACCTATTTCTAATTAAATGCATCACAAGGTAAGAATATGTATCTTATGAATTGCACTCTAAAAAGGTAAATGTGAGTTGTCTTGATTCTTCCCTCAACTTATACTCGAATTGTTATGATGGTAAATGCTAACAGCAACGTGGCATAATATCCTGACCAAATATAAATTTAGAGGATAAATCGGCATGCCTTCAAGCGGGGTCGGAGATGGATGCTATACGGTCATCATTTCAGCATTTCCTGTAATAAGTATTTCTCATTTCCGTGATCTATAGGAGGATGCGAAAAATATAGGTATTCTTTTTTGCGGGCCGCTCGTGGAGTGCCATGTACGGTGTAGCAAAACCTATAGAATACCTTTTTTCACAGCCTCCTATACCCAATGTGTAGTTAGTAAAATTGGTAAACAGAAAGGTGGTGGCGAGGTGATATGAAAATGTCTCAATGGATTCGTCTCATGCAAACCTAAATTGTTGAAACTGGCTGACTTTAGTTCTAGTAATGTGAGGAGGTAAAAGATGAAAAGATTTATTAGCGTATTTTTATCGATTTTATTAATTTTTCCTGTTATTCCTTTAGGTATAGTTTCAAATGTTAAAGCTGCAACAGTAAGGGTAGTTACTGTTGACAAAACAGCAGCAGCCAATGGTACAACAGTATTTAATACGATTCAAGATGCTATTAATGCTGTACCAGCAAATAATACAAGCACTACACCCTATGAAATTCAAATAAAGAATGGTACATATATAGAAAATATTACTTTGAATAAAAGTGGGGTAACACTAACCGGTGAAAGCCAAGATGGAGTAATACTTACAAGTGCATTGCCAGATCTTTTGTATATAAATGATGGCGGGTATATAAAGTTTCAAAGAGGTGGAACTACTTATAACACTGCCAATGAGTATACTCCTACAGTATTGACACTTAAAGCGAATGATTGCACACTTCAAAACATGACAATTAAACTGGATGATTATTATATTGATATGGGACCTATTAGTGCTGTAACAACAGATTCCAGTGCACAGCGTAATTCGTTTAAATACTGCACTTTGGGTGGTGGACAAGACACGCTATATGATAATGGAAGAACTTATTATTATAAATGCACTATTTCCGGAAGTGTTGATTTTATGTATGGCGGAGCTAGCTCAGTATTTGATAGCTGTGATATTAAATCAATTTACTGGGAAAGGCTATACAATATGTCAGAGGTAAATGGTATCATTTCCTATGGTCTGTCTGAAAGCGATAGGACTAGCAGAGGTATTACGGCTGATGATATTGCACTATGGACTTCAACAGACCCTCTGAGATCTAAGTATCCTACTATAGTAAATGGCCCTAATAATAGAACTGCGGCGTCTTCAAAGCCAACGGATTTCGCTGCACCTGATTTTACAAGAATACTCACTGCAGACGAACTAAATGCACTTACTGATGCAGAGCTTTCTTCCAGACAAATTGCAAGAGATAGCTCCAATAATCCTAATAACTGGAAAACTATTGCTCAACTGACAGCAAGCGATTCGAAGAGAATAAAGTCAGTAGGTTCAGGGTATTTGACGGCGTGTTCTACTCCACAAACAAGTTTAGGCTTTTTGTATGTTAATTGTAACTTGATAGGAGATTCCAGGCTTAATGCAGGCTCCTATGCTCTGGGCAGACCATGGCGTTCCTACGCGCAGACGACTTATGTGAATTGTAAAATGGGACCGCATATTGCAGCTACAGGCTGGAACAATTGGGGAAATACTGCAAATGAATCAACAGCTAGATATGAAGAATATGGCACTATGAATTTAGATGGCACTCCATATGATGTAAGTAAAAGATATACCTGGGCTAAAATATTGAATAATGTTGAAGTTTTATCCCGTAATCCATATAACTATTTGAAAGGAATGGATGGTTGGGATCCAACAAATCAAGCTGCTTATTATACTGAGTTGAACAGTATAGCAAATAACTTACCGATTAATAGTGTACAATATGTTTCATCAAACTTAGGTTTACCAACAGCTGATGCTGCTAGTGGCGCTGCAATACAATGGCTTTCCTCCAATGCTAGTTTAATAAGCACTACTGGTGTAGTAAACAGACCAGCCTATAATGCACAAAATGAAAATGTTACTTTAACAGCCGCAGTTACAAAAGGCGGACGTGGCGTTTTAAAAGACTTTAATTTGACCGTATTAAAAGCGTCGGATTCAAACTCCTCCGATCCTGATTATATAGCTTGCTTAGATGCGTATAGTGCATTACAAACAGGTGTTATACCAGGGCTTAATTTATCTGCAATAAAGAAAGATCTGACTTTACCGGCCACAGGAATCAACGGAACAACACTGGAATGGAAATCCTTTAATCCTGGCATAACGGATACAGGTAAGGTAACCCGTCCGGCTGCAACAGCTTCTGATTCTACAGGTATACTTCAGCTTACCATAAGAAAAAATCAGGCAGCAGTTGCATATAACCTTGATACAACAGTAATAAAATACTTGCTTCCAGTTGCAGGAATGTATACGGCCGCAGATTTTGTTGGTGCCGGTGTCGGAGGTGCAACAGGTACTACGAGTTATAATTATGACACGAACCAATTTTCTATAAGTGGAACAGGAACAGGTTTTACTAAAACTATGGTTGATAACGACCAATTTTATTTTTCTGGTGTTTTGATGTCCGGAGATTTTTCGATTAGTGCTAAAATAACGAACATGACAACTTCTACGAGTCCAACTGTAGGTTTAACAATTAGAGATAGTTTAGACCCTTTGAGTAGTCATTTTACACAAGCATGGCAGCAATCGAATAAGACAAGAAAGATGTTCAGATATGGTACCTCAAGTGTAACGGGTTCTAACAGCACCATTACTCTGACAGATACTGCTTATATACAGTTGAGCAAAAGCGGCACTACGATAACTTCATATGTAAGTGCACAGCCAATTCCAGCAAATCCACCAACTGCAACTACTACAACGGGTCAAATAATTGTAGTTAACCAAGCTGCGAATACAGGTATAGGACTTGACGCAAAGGGGAGCCAGAAAGAGATATATGCTGGCTTAGTAGTTAATGGTGGTGCTTCTGTAACTTTTTCAGATGTTAAAATTGTAACATCAGCTGGTGCGGTAGTTTTTGATTCCAATGCCCAGCCACCAATAGCACCTAAAAATGTTGCTGCTGCATCAGGGGATAAGAGTGCAAATATTACCTGGGACGCTGTTTCAAATGCTACTTCCTATACAGTGAAACAAAGTACCAGTGCACAAGGCCCATTTACTGTAACAGGTTCTGTTTATAGTACGGTAGCAGGTTCTGTCTATAGTTCCGTATATGGTTCTATATATGGCTGCTCTATTTCCGGCGGCAGAATACAAGCTCAAATCGGCAGCCTGGTGAATGATCAAACCTATTATTTTGTCGTAACTGCAAGCAATGGTTATGGTAAAAGTTCTCCATCAGAAGTTGTAAGTATTACACCTGCAACAGCAGATGTAACACCTCCGGTAATAACTATGACTTCAGCGGCTCCAGCCAGTCAGGTATATGGTGCTTCATTACCTTTTAGCGGGTCGGTAGATGAAGCCAGTACATTAACCATTAAACACAATGGAAGCTTTGTAAAACTTGATGGAAACAATACAAGTCTTTCGTTAAGTAAAAATGGAACCTTTAGCCAGACATTAACTTTAACGGAAGGTACTAACAATATTGTAATAAGTGCTACGGATGCTAGGGGTAATAAAATAGAAAAAAGTTATACAGTAAAATATGTTAAATTGAAAACTTCAGATTTTGTCGGACTTGATATTGGGTCTCCTACAGCAGCAGGTTCTTTTAGCTTTGACGAGGATTATAATGTGTTTACTGTAACAGGTGCAGGCGCAGGCTTGGCTAAAACTGTAGCAGGCCCTGACCAGGTTTATTTTATGGCTGTTAAGATGATTGGTGATTACTCAATCAGCGGTAAATTAAATTTCAAATACGACCCTTCAAAACATGCTAATTATACCAACATGGGTATAATGATCAGAGAAAGTTCTGATCCGGCTTGCTACGAATATTCACTACAAAATCAGTACGGTGGCAAACCAGTTATCAGAAAAGCGTACAGGTATTCAGATGGTAAGGGTGGTGTTACTGCAGGTGCAAGTAATACTACTGTAGCAGCAAATGAAGGTTGTTACTTTAAAATGATAAAAACCGGTGATGACATAGTCGTGGTTAGAAGTATATATCCAATTCCTGATGATCTTTCTACTATGGTATATACGATTACTGCTGCAGATGGATCTTCTGTAACAGTTTCTGCGAAAATAACTGCTAAAGCTTTAGGTTTAGGCTTGGATGGTAATGGGAACCATAAAGAGCTTCTTGCAGGGTTTTTCGTTGCTTCAGTTAACCCAAGTAATTTGGTTACTTGTACATTTGAAGATATTAAAATAGTAATGTCAGATGGCACAGTAGCTTATGATTCTAATGAAGGAAAGCCTGTACCACCTAAAAATGTTGTTGCCAAGCCATATAGTGAGAGTGCAACAATAACCTGTGATGCTATTCCAGCAGCCACTTCTTATACAGTATATCAAAGTGAAAGTGCGACAGGTCAGTTTACTCCTGTGACAGTTGCTGATACTGTGCGTGATTCTGTGTATAATAGAGTAACGTTCCAGGTAAATGGTCTGGCTAATGATAAGACATATTATTATCGCGTAACAGCAAGCAATGCTAGTGGAGAAAGTCTTAAATCTGAAATGGTAAGTGTTACTCCAGGAGCATGGGTTTTATTACCGCCTGTAATTACTATGACTTCAGCTGAACCGGATAGTGAAGTATACAGTGCTGTATTGCCGCTGAGTGGGTCAGTAAATAAAGTCGGTACCTTAACCATCACACATAACGGAAGCTTGGTAAAGCTTAATGGAGGCAATACAAGTCTGTCATTAGGTGTAAACGGAACATTTAATAATACATTAATTCTGCGAGCCGGTGTTAATGATATTGAAATAAAATTTTTTGATGCCTACGGTTTTGAAACTAAGATAAACTATACAGTAACTTATACATATAAAATAGCTGATATCAGCTTCTGCAATGCTAACGGCAATATTGTTACCGCATTGACTGCTGGAGAGGATATTGTTGTGAAAGCTGAAGTAGAAAATTATGTTGATTCAGCAAAGGATTCTGTTCTGGTTATCGGCTTGTATAATTCTCAAAATACATTGGTTAAATTTATATATACAGCTGAAACAATATTTAATGGAGAGTCAGAAGTATTTTATGCAAAATTCAAGTTGCCTGATGATGTAAGTGGTTATACCGTTAAAGCTTTTGTTTGGGATAACTTTGTTAATATGCATCCTATATCAGATGTGGCAGTTCTTAAATAACTACTAAATCACAAGGAGGTTAAATAATGAAAAAAAAGATATTATCTGTTGTAATGTGTGCTATGATGAGTATTTCTATACTTATTCCTGATTCTTTACAAGTTAAGGCCGCGGATGGATTGCCACAACCTGCAACAATACCGGCTTTTCCAGGGGCTGAAGGTGCAGGAATGTACACCAGTGGCGGTCGTTACGGTGATGTTTATATAGTTAATAATCTTAATGATTCCGGTCCTGGATCATTAAGAGATGCTATAAGCCAAGATAATAGAATGGTTGTATTTGCAGTATCAGGAACAATTTATCTGCAGAGTCCCTTGGGTTTAAATGGTAGATCAAATATAACTATTGCTGGACAGACAGCTCCTGGTGATGGTATATGTCTTGCCAATTGGAATTTTGATACAAGCGAATGCTATAATTGTATTATAAGGTATATAAGAGTTAGACCTGGTTCAGCTAATATTAACAAAGAGCCGGATGCTTTTGGAGGTAGAGGAGCAAATTATCTTATGGTAGACCATGTATCAGCAAGCTGGTCTACAGATGAAACAATGTCTTTATATGATAATTCTAATACTACAGTACAATGGAGCATAGCAAGTGAAAGCTTGACTTTATCCGGTCATGTAAAGGGAAAACATGGTTATGGTGGAATTTGGGGAGGACCGACTACAACCTACCATCACAATCTTCTTATTCACCATTCCAGCAGACTTCCAAGATTTGCTGGGTCATTAAGCGAGACTTATGCCAATAACGTTATATATAACTGGGGATTTAATAACTCATATGGCGGTACATCAGGCGAATATATTAACATGATGAATAACTACTATAAGCCGGGTCCATCAACACTGAATTCTGTAAAGGGTCAGATTGCAAATCCTGGTGATGGAAACTTTTATATAAACGGCAATGTTTTATATGGTAATGATGCGGTAACTGCTGATAATTCAAAAGGACTGACTGATGGTAGTGCAACTAATGATCTTACTTTAACAGCTCCATATAAAAGTGTTGATTATACTACTGTATCAATTCAAGATGCTCAAACAGCTTATAATGATGTATTAAACAAAGTAGGAGCTGTGCTTCCAAAAAGAGATGCAGTAGATGCCAGATTAATACAGGATATAAAAGATGGTACTGGAAGATTAATTAATAGAGAATTTGAAGTTGGAGGCTATCCAGTGCTAAAATCAGCAGAAGCTCCAACGGATACTGACAGCGATGGTATGCCGGATGCTTGGGAGACTGCCAATGGATTAAATCCTAATGATGCATCTGATGGGAAAGTAATATCTCCAAGTGGGTACAGTAACTTAGAATTATACATCAATAGCTTGGTAGATACATCTTATGTTGCAGATAATCCAGTAGTTAAGTTGATAACTCCAACCTATAATGAATTATTTGCAGAGGGTGGACAAATAAAAGTTGATGCAGCTGCTTCAGACACTGATGGAATAGCTAAGATTGAATTTTATGTTGGATCAGTAAATGATCAGACCAGCTATAAGGCAGGGGAAGCTATAACAGCACCATATAGTTATACAATAAGTGATTTGAAAGCAGGTACATATTTTATATCTGCCAGAGCTTATGATACAAAAGGTAATGCTACACAATCTACTTCTATACCAGTACATGTAAATGGACCGGAGGTAACTGGTACTTGGACTTCAGTAGATATTGGAGAAACTCCTGTCAAAGGAAGCGGAAGCTTAGATGGGGCTACTGGTGTTATGACTGTAAAGGGTTCAGGGAAAATAACGGGAACTAATGACAGCTTCCACTTTGTGTATCAACCGATTAGTGGTAATGCATCCTTAACTGCAAAATTAAATTCTATAGCTCTGATAGATAATAATGCAATATCAGGTTTAATGATAAGAGAAAGCTTAGATCCTGATGCCGCAGAAGCAATGATCAGTACATCTATAGTTAAAGCAGACAGGGATGAAAATGGAAGTGGTGACAGTGATGACACATACTACTATACATTTTTCTCATCCAGAACGGTCAAAGGGGCAACTGCACTTACCTTGGATAATAAAGTTTATCCTAGTGATACCCTTCCGTCTTTACTTGATAGCAAATTACCTATATGGCTAAAAATTGAGAGGGTAGATGACAAAATAATTGCCTATACTTCTTACGATAATAGCACATGGAAAGAGCTCGCAAGAAAGACAATTAGTATGGGTAAAGATGCATATATAGGATTTGCAGTAGATGCATCTCAACAAGATATTGATGATGTTTACTACAATACAGCGAAGTTCTCAGATATAGATTTAGTAGATTCTTTCATTGTAACAGATGTAAGCATTACAGACATTTTTGGTAGCCCAGTATCGAGTCTCACTCCTGGGTTAAGTGCATCTGTTTCTGCTACTGTAAATAAGAATTCCTTAGCAATAGAAGAGGCAGTAATAGCAATTCAAATTTGTGATGCTAAGGATAATGTAATTGGTACTTCCTATGTAAAGTCTAAGTTTACTAAGGGAACAACGAAGACTGTTAAAGCCGGATTTAGTACTCCAACTGGTTTAGAGGGATTAAAGATTAAAGCCTTTGTAGTCAATAACCTTAAAGATGAAATGAAAATTTCTAATGAAGTTGTGAAATAATATAATTCCATGATATGGATTTTATATTAGGAGGGGATTTATGTATAACAATAGTTTAAGAAAATTTCGAGTTTTCCTGGCATTATTATTATTCTCAGCGATTTTAATAAATGCAGGCAATTTAAAAGCATTGGCAGCGTCGACTTTATCAGTAAGTCAGACGGTGGATAATAACAAAGTTACATTTAAAGTAAGTGATAACGCAAACTTAAATAATACGGTAGCTATATTGGTAATGCAAAAGAATACAAATTCTGTTACATATATGGATCAAGCTACTCTTAAAAATGGGGAACACACATTTGAAATCGTATTACCGAAGGGAGAATACACAGGATATGTGAGTTCTTCAAGCAACGATAAGGTGTCGATTCAGGATATAACAATAGTAAATGATGAAAAGATCGTGGGATTTAGGACTTTGGCACCCATAAATGTTGAGAGAGGCAAAGCTGTGGTATTACCGAGTTCAGTAATTGCTATTTTTGATGATGGAGCTAATAGAGAAGTAGGCGTTCAGTGGACAGAAGTACCAAGTACGGATATTCCCGGCCAATACACAGTAATAGGTATAGTAAATGGAAGCACCGAAACGGTGAAACTGGTATTAAATATAGGGGATATATCGGACTCCAGCATCACCCCGGCCTCTGCTGTATTCGACAAATATACACAGAGTACAAACTACAGAGATGTTGCAGTAACAGTAACTTTCAACGGAAACACCCTGAATGCAATCAAGAACGGAAGCAGCACCTTGGTTGAGGGAACAGACTATATAGTAACAGGCAATTTATACAATATCAAGTGCTCGTATCTGGCAGGTTTCAGCGCGGGAAGTACGGTAAGCCTGACATTTGACTTCAGTGCAGGAGCCGACAGCAGCGTAGCGATAACCATCAGAGATACCACACCCAACGGTACGGGAGGGGGCACTGCTCCAGCCACGACTAATATCACGGTGAATGGGTTGAAAACATCCACCGCAGTGGTGCTGGATGCCGCAACATCCACCGCAAAAGTAGAGGTAACAGATGCAACCATCAATACAGCGCTGGCCAATGCAACAGCGGACAAAAAGGGAGTCAAGACGGTAGAAATTATCATACCTAAAGTAGAAGGTGCCAAGAGCTATGAACCGGCGCTTCCTGCAAGTACATTGACACAAGCTGCCAAGACACAGGTAATCGAAGTTAATACGCCCATAGGTACCATTCAACTGCCCGGTAACATGGTCAAGGCTTCCCAGGCAGCAGGTGCAACTACTATTGCCGTATCCATGGGAGCTGTGGAAAAATCCACAATTACGGATGCAAAGTTAAAAGAAGCGATCGGAGACAGACCGGTGGTAGAACTGAATCTGAAAGTGGACGGAAACGTGGTAAGTTGGGAAAATAAAGAAGCACCTGTTAAGGTATCCATCCCATACACACCAAAAGCAGAGGAACTTAAGAATAATGAGCATGTTGTAATCTGGTATATTGATGGAACAGGAAATGCGGTGAAGGTGCCAAATGCAAAATACGATGCAGCTGCAGGGCTGGTAACTTTCAAAACCACTCACTTCAGTAAATATGCCGTATCCTATGCCTTTAAGACCTTTGCCGATACAAGTACATATCCCTGGGCACAGAAGCAGATTGAAGTTTTAGCTTCTAAAGGTATTATCAACGGTACTTCCGATACTACCTTCTCGCCAGGCGATAACATCACAAGAGCAGATTTCCTTGTTCTTTTGGTGGGAACTTTGGGCTTGACCGCAGACATCAGTGACAACTTCCTTGATGTCAACAAAGGAGATTACTACTATGATGCGCTGGGAGTTACTAAAAAGCTGGGGGTCAGTACAGGAGTCGGCGACAATAAGTTCAATCCAAAGGAACAGATATCCAGACAGGATATGATGGTGCTTTGTGCCAGAGCGCTGAAAGCTTCCGAGGTGATTAAAGCCCAGGGGAGTGCAGCAGACATCCAGAAATTTAGTGATAAAGCGGATGTAGCGTCTTACGCAGTGGAAGGCATTGCTTCTATGGTAAAGGAGGGTATCGTTACCGGAAATGGAGATATCCTCAATCCACAAGGAAATGCCACAAGAGCGGAAACGGCTGTTATCATGTACAGAATTTTTAATAAACTATTAAGTAATTAAGATACCTCAACATAGTCTGGAATTTCCTGTAAAGAACGAATATCTACCTTTCCATCCTACAAAAATGGCTACCCTTTATGTGATAGATAGTCATTTTTGTAGGATGCCTACTATTTGAGTTATTTAGATGTTGATGCTCCCACTAACCCTAGTAGTTAAAATTACACCGGCTGATCCACAAAAATCAGCTTGCAGCGTAATTTTTTGAAAGCAGCTAGTCTGTTTTCCATGGCTGGCTCACCGGAATGAGTTTCAACCAGCTTAACTCCTCCATATATTTTCTGTATTTTACCCTGCTTTTCCAGGGTATTAAGGTCACGTCTTGCCGTTTCAATTGAAATATTAAATTGAGAAGTAAAGCGAGGCAAGTCGAAACGATTCTTGACTTGCCTGTTTTATTTAAATAGAAAAGCATTGAATTGGTTAAAGAGGATTCAGCATTTGCTGTCATATTTCCCAAGGAAGAATTGATATATATTTACTTTTTATGGATAATATGGTAATATTACTATGGAGATTCCGTGCAGTGTATGCAATAAATAACGCCGCAGAATCAAAAGCACTTCTCATACGCCAATGATTTCCTTACTCCTTCCAGGCAAATAGAGGTTGCCCTGCGTCTGGAATATTTTCCTGGGTTTTCTACTGTATAAGAGGTTATGAAAAAAGCGGTTCTAGGATTTCTTAGCGCGAATTATATAGCCATCAACTCCGTAAGTCTCATCCATACCAAGTGTGGATTTGAAGATAAACCCCAAGGAAAGGAGATTCATATTACTTTACATTTACTATTATAAGGAGGTTTTTTTAGTATGAGAAAATGTCTGTGTATTCTAATTTGTTTTACCCTGTTCATGACTATGATGATAGGCTTGCAACCCGTGTCCGCCGCAACATTACTCAGCGATGATTTTGAAGATGGAAACTCTATGGGCTGGTCCACCAACGGCGGCTCATGGTCTATGGTTACTGACGGCACCAAGGTGTACAAGCAATCCAGCATTTCGGCCAATGCCTATTCCTACACCGGAACATCCACCTGGTCCAACTACTACCTCCAGGCCCGGATAAAACCCCTCGCTTTTAACGGTACGGACAGGAGTGTCAGCTTATGTGCAAGGTTTAAAGATACCAACAACTTCTACTTTGCCCGCCTCAGCAATGCCAACACTCTGCAAATCGGAAAGAAAGTCGGAGGCGTAACTTCGACTTTGACATCAAAAGCTTATACGATTTCCACCGGTGCATGGTATACGGTGAAACTCGTATTGAACAGCTCACAAATAGACCTTTATGTAAATGGAGTTCTCGAACTTTCAGCGTCCGACACTTCATTAACTACAGGCAGAATCGGACTTTATACTGCTTATACCTCTGCAGAATTTGACGATATTGTTGCAGACGATGGAGTTTCCACTCCTACCCCCACTCCGACAGGAACACCCGTGGTAACGCCGACGCCGACTCCAACCACTCCTCCCGGAACGCCAATTCCTGGCGCCTATTATGTATCGCCCAATGGAAATGACTCCAATCCGGGATCTTTAAGTCAGCCTTTTTACAGCATTGCCAGGGCTGTTTCGGTAGCTGCTGTTCCAGGCACTACCATCTATGTCAGAGGAGGAACTTACAACTATAATTCTACTATTCAGTTAACCCAATCCGGCACTTCATCCGCTAAAATCAACATTTGGGCATATCCCGGAGAAAAGCCCGTCCTTAATTATTCCACCCAGCCCTATGGTACTGAAAACAGGGGGATTGTCCTGATAGGAGATTACTGGAACATCAAGGGACTGGAAATCTGCTATGCGGGTGACAATGGAATCAAGATCGAAGGCAGCCATAATACCGTCGAAGCCTGTGTCTTTCATCATAATGGCGATTCCGGGGTGCAGCTTGGGTTTGCCCATACTACAGTGAACCCGGACGGAGTCCTTTGTTCCTATAATGAAATTATTAATTGTGATTCCTATCTAAACTTCGATTTTGATAATGCAGGCAGCGATGCTGACGGCTTCGCCTGCAAGATGCATAATGGAAAGGGAAATAAGTTCATAGGCTGCCGTGCATGGCGCAACTCGGATGACGGCTGGGATCTCTTTGAAACCGACTGGCCGGTGGAGATTATCAACTGCTGGACATGGCACAATGGTGATAAAGCAGATTTTGATGCCATTTATCTGCAAAAAATGGGAAAACCCATGAGTTCTTTCCAAGGAAACGGGAATGGTTTCAAGCTGGGAGGCAATGGGACCGGTGGTTCTTCAAAGGGTACCCATGTAGTGAAAAATTGTGTTGCCTTCGACAATAACTTTAAGTCTAAAAAAGGCTTTGACCAGAATAGCCATAAAGGCGGGGTAATAGTATACAATTGCACTTCTTTCGGCAACGGATATAACTACATGTTCGAAGACAATGCAGAATCGGGAGCCGTAAACGAGTTTAAGAATAACGTCTCTTTTAATCCTCGCGGGTCACTGGCTTATGAATTCTCCTCCGGGGCGATTCAGCAGAATAACAGTTGGAATCTTTCGGTTACCGCCGATGCTTCGGATTTCAGAAGTCTCAGTGAAACCCTTGCCATGGCTCTACGACAAGCTGACGGCAGCTTGCCTTCCAATGATTTTGCCAAACTAGTATCCGGCAGCGATTTGATCGACAAAGGTGTTTCTGTGGGCCTTCCCCACAGAGGTGCAGCTCCGGACCTGGGTGCTTTTGAATATTAAAAATAAAGGGTAAGTACACCTCATACAAATTGGTTTTAAAAGCAGTACGACGGACAAAAGGCTCTATGAAACCTTTTGTGCGTCGTACTTTTGATAGGGCATCGCGGTACTCTTGGAACAGATATCAGTATATGTCAAGGATCAAACCCATAGCCAAACCCACTGCAACAATACAAAAGGATGATAATTATGATTATCCATATCCACCAGCAGCCATCAAATCTGATTTTAAATTTACATCTACTATATTAATTAAATAACACCTGCGCCATAGCCACCCCGGCCCCAGAAGAGCAATAAGAACAGAATTATAAACCAAAGGATTATATCATTACCAAAAAGTCCTCCAAATCCTCCACATGCACCTACTTGTCTGTCGTCTGCCATGAATGTCGCCTCCATAAATTAGAATTCGATCGACCAGAAGCCGTCGTTTGAAGACTTCTGATATAATATGGTTTACGGGTCTACGAATCCTGCACCATAACCAAACCCGTTCCAGAATAAGAGCAGGAAAACAAGGATAAAGAATAAAATCTCGCTGTTATCACCAAATAATCCGCCGAAGCCGGCGCCATATCCACCTACTGCGCCCATGGTAACAACTCCTTTCTTTAATGTTTACATAATCGTTTCACAGTACAGTATATTTCGTTATATAAAAATGTGTTACAGTTATCAATATTTATTACAATAAATAAGAATCTCATTAATCTTCCCACTATCCTACGTGCACCAATAAGCTGAAAAATAGGGAAGTTACTGCGAAAGATGAGTCGAGAAGGGGGGAATAGGGTGAGGGGGTTACCGCCTAAGACCGTATTTTTATCTGCTGTAATATATACTATATAAATCGCGAAAATGATTTTACATGGAATGAATTTAATTTTTACGATGGGCAAGCAAGGAAATACAAGCACACAAAAGAAGAAATGTAAAAACTTTTGTGCGTTGTATATAGAATATTGGAAGCAACGGGTGGCTACTATACTTTTATAATCCTATAATCCTTAATATGGAATTTTTCTACTATTCTCTCCAAATGAGTTTCTCTCACAGATATGTAGATAGTATCGCTTCCAATTAGCAATTGAGATAATAACTGAAAGAAGCCCTTTTCCTGTAGTTCCAACGGCCCTATTTCATCGATAAAGACAGGAGAGATGTAATTATGAATAATATCCTGCGCTATTGAATATGCAAAATCAAAGCCCTCCTGAGAGAAACTATAGACATCGTAACAATGTTTCTCGTTCCAGCAAACTGGAATATATTCTTTTTTGAATGAAAAAGGTTTGTTTACTCCGGTAGACAATCTGATAATCTGCTGCCCTGCATAGTTACCTTGTATATATACCTTAGGCAGGATAAAGCCATCTCCGGTTTTTAATTCTTTATATATTGATAAAAGCTTTGTGGTTTTACCACTGTTTATACTCCCTGTCACTATGTATATCATATTTCACCTTATAGATAAGCCGCTATTTAAATAATTCTCTGCAAGTAGATAATCCTCTGGAGTATCTATGTCCATCAAAATACCTGGACATTTAACCTCAAAAGTTTTAAACCCATGGTTAGTGATGAACTCTCTTAAACTACTGATGTTTGTTGCAGAAAGCAGCAGGCTTGCCATTCTTTTATTCATTAGCACCGGGTGGCCTTTTATACCTTCGTAAGTTGGTATGACAATGTTTTTATTTACTTTAAGCAGGTTTTCATAGACATCCTGACTGACTAAAGGGTAATCTCCAGGAATCATGAAGACTTTGTCACCCTCGGTATGCGTAAAGCCTTTTATAACTGAACTGAACATACCCGCTTGATAGCTTTCATTATAGACCAGCCGTATCTTCGAGTACTTGTCCAAAATCGGGGTAAGTTTTTTAATATTATAGCCGCCGACTACTATAATCTTAGAGCAGGCATCATACATTCCTTCGATACATCGTTCTATAACGGTCTTGCCGCATAGCTCCAATGTAAGCTTATATGCACCTGCTCTTGATGAAAATCCGGCAGCTAAAATAATACCTTCTACAATCATATGTTTACAGCATCCATTGGATAATCAATGTAATAGCCAGTATGCTTAAGGAAACGACGGGCTTATAACTAATACTTTCAATCACCTTTGATTTTATTATTTTTTCCGTAAATGGCTTGATATATGTATTTTTTTTCTCAACTATTTCATTTATTGTCTTTACAAGCACTATGATTCCATAAATAAATAAACCATTAAGAGTGCCCTCATACAGAATGAATTTGAAAATTGCGAATACTCCTTTAAAGGGATATGTGGACATTATCCAGGTTGGGAGGGCAAGTAGGCCGATTAAAAATAGAATTCTCCATACTAGGCTGACAGTTACTATTTCAGCAAGCTTATATTTTGGCATATATTTCTTCCCATCCGTTAGCTTAAGAAAAGCGAATAAAGAAATACCTTCCAGAAGAATCGACAGGGCGGGGCAAATAACTATTACCAGGTTTACTGTCATGAAGAGGTTTACAAACTTTATTGCTGCAGCAACTATAGCGGTAAATAGAATTGAATTCAATTTACCGGTTTGCTTGAAAACCTGGTACATAAAGAAATAAGCTAACGGGAACCAGATAAACCATCCGATATTTAATGTGGTAACATGTAATAAATGACCGAGAGTTGCTTCCTCAAGCCCCCATAAAGCACCCCAAAAGATTATAGCGCTACTGTTTTTTTTCATAAAACAATATCAACTCCTATGAAAATTATATACCAAAAGTATCCTATGAACATTTATACAGGGTTATTCCATATAAATAGATGCCATACTAAAATTATTAAAAATCAATTTTAGCGTTAATAAAAGGTGGAGGTAATGATATGAATGAAAAACAAGTATTTGATAAAATCAACGAATTGCTTGAAGACACCGATTACCCTCTGAAAATAAGCAGTATCGCGGACATTGATGACTTTTTACTTGATGATGACAATAGGAGGCTTGAACAGTATGAGGTCATTGGCAGAATGTATGATGACTTAAGAGGGAAGCCGGAAATCGACAGGTATCCGGATGTATCTATTCCGAAAGAGGCTGAGCAGATAAAGATGAGAAAGTACTAAGACAGTATAAAAATAGCCTAAAAAGCCAGATGGGACTTTGTTTTCTTATCTGGCTTTTTGCTTTAGGAATATCATTTTGGTGTTGATGACAAAACTGATTTTATTGCCTTTCTGATCTCTTCATAACTGGTACATCTGCAAATATTGGCTTGGAGCCATTCTTCCATTACATATTCCTCTGCATCAGGATGTATGTTGGCAAGGGAATGGCATACCATTAAAAAGCCAGAGGTACAGTAGCCACACTGAAATCCCCAATTTTCAACAAAGGCTTTCTGTATAGGCGAATTATGAAGCCCTTCAACGGTTGTTATTTTGTGACCGATGGCTTCGACTGCTAGCATCAAGCATGATTTTACAGGCCAGCTGTCGACCAGAACAGTGCAGGCACCACAATCACCGTTTTCACAACCAGGTTTGGCGCCGGTTAAGCCGAGTTGTTCCCTGAGTACATATAAAAGAATATCTGAAGGACTGACGGCGACGTCTTTTTTTTCACCGTTAATATCGAGTTCAATAATGCTTTTTCCTTCAACTTTAAACATTGCTACATCCCCTCCAGTGTTTCCAAGGTGTTGATCAAAGTATTTTTGAGTACGAATTTTCTATAGTTGCCTGAGCCAGAGACATCATTCAAAAAAGGTGCCGGTAAATGATTGGCTGTATTAGTTACTCTTACCTCCCGTGGCATATTTATGTCATTGAGATATTCCTCTACTTGTGCAGATCTGAATGGGAAAGGGCAGACGCCGCTTATTGCCAATCGAATCCTGGTATCTTTCTTTATTGCTGCAATAGTTAATAGGGGATAATCAATCTTCTCGTTTTTAGTCTTTTTTACATGGATAAAAGGTAACGTCGTATATTCCTTTCCAATAATAAATTGGACTATAAATTCGCCTTTTGGAAGCAGAAGTCTTTCATTGAAAACCTCATGTATCGGAATCTGTTTGAGCGTATCACCACTGGTGACGATCACATGGCTGTCGGATAATAGTAGGGGTAATACTGCTTCTCTGTATATGATTGTTCCTCCAATATTACCGCTGAGTGTTATCTTACACTGCATCGTATGGTCGGCTATTCTTC
Source organism: Bacillota bacterium (assembly GCA_023419605.1). Classification (GTDB taxonomy): domain Bacteria; phylum Bacillota; class Clostridia; order Acetivibrionales; family JAEZXR01; genus JAEZXR01. Next base: position 54,932 of record JAEZXR010000145.1, read on the forward strand.
CGCCTGCTTTCCCAAGTAACGGGAATAACTTTGATTCCGATATTCGGGATAGGGTAACAGAGGAGCCAATAATCAATTGATCGCCACGAAATTCAAGAATATTGCATTCAGGAATTGTTTTTAAGTCGATTACGGCCTTGGTATGGATATTATGTGCCCTTGCCATACTGATAATTTCAGAGCCGCCGCCATAATAAAGGGGTTCTTTACCCTGCGAATCCAATTCCTTATATATTTGAACAGCTTCATCAATTGTGTCTGGCCTGTAGTAATCGAAGTTGAATGGAATCATACCATACCACCTGTCTTTGTCTTCCAGATATATTCCGGTGTAAGAGGCAATTGGTTTAAGTCAATCTGCACTGCTGAGGACAGTGCATTGGCTAGAGCTGCCGGAATTCCAATAATCCCATGTTCGGCAATTCCTCTAGCACCGTAAGGAGCATCTATCTGAGGAGTTTCAATAAAGTCAACAATGTATTCAGGCTCTTCGCCTATGTGCATTACCTTATAAGTACGCAAACTTGTAGTTAATACTTTGCCTCCTGCATCATATGAAAAAGCTTCACGGCTTCCAAGCCCGAGCCCCATGCACATTCCTCCGGTAATAAGGCCTCTGGCGGTCTTAGGGTTTAGTACTTTCCCAGCATCTATAACTGTAGCAGCTTTAAGCAATCTATAGGTAAACTCCTTAGTATCAAACTCCACTTCTACAGCCTGTGCTCCGACAGCCCAGGCTGGCCCAGGTTTTCCCTTGCCGGTTTCCTTATCAAGATCGGATATATGACTCATAATAAAGCTGCCACGTCCCAGAATCTGCCCTTCAATAGCATTCCCATTAGGGTATTTAAATCCATGAACCAAATCTTTGAAAGAGGTATAGATTGTCGGGTCTTGCTTTAAATATACTTTTTCCTCTTCAACAATCAAATCCTCCGGTGGACATCTCATAACAACCGCAGCAAGACTGCGCAATTGCCTGATTAAATCTTCGGCAGCTCTTAAGGTTGCCCTGCCTGCCATATAGGTTGTCATACTTGCAACAGTTTTCCAATGCTCTGGACTGACCTGGGTGTCTACCTCCAGCTTGACGTGGATTCTGTTAATATCCATTTTCATTTTTTCTGCAAGTATCTGGGCTAAAGTAGTTTTCATTCCGGGTCCGTATTCAACCGCACCACTATTCAGGTTAATGCTACCATCGGTGTTGAATGTTAGAAGCACTCCTGAAACGGAGTCAGTTGGCGAGTCGGATGTCTTCCAGAAGCAGCTGATACCTTTCGCCCTGATTTTATTGTTTCCTAAATCTATCCTTATTCCTTCATTCCAGTTTACTGACTCTTTCAATCTCTCAAGGCATGCTGTAAGATTCCCGATATTGCTTAGAGTTGTTTTAACCTGAGTCGGAGTTGTCTTATCAGGAGTTATTGCATTCTTGATTCTTAATTCCAGTGGGTCCATCCCAAGTGAAAGAGCTAGCTTATCCAGCGTCCTTTCGATGCAAAAGGTATAGGAAGCATGTCCGAAGCCGCGGAAGGAGGTAGAGTAGGGGTGATTGGTATACACGCATAGTGAATCGCACCAGACGTTTTCGATGTTGTAAGGACCGGTACAACTGATTGCGATAGACTTTGCCAAACGAGGCCCGATATCAGTGTAGGCACCGGTATCCATAAGATATGTCATTTCAGCGGCTTTCAGCACCCCATCCTTTGAAACACCAAGCTTAATTTTGGCTTCCAGACCTAAACGGCAGGGAGAGGTAACGATATCTTCCTCTCTGGTGTTGGCTATTTTTACGATTTTGCCTCCAACAGATTTCGAAGCCATATAGGCAAGAATTTCAAGCTGTACAGGAGCTTTTCCGCCGAAACCTCCGCCAACAAGTGGGGTTTTTATGGTGACCTTTCCTAGTTCTAATCCGAAATACTGACTGATCATATTCCGAACGGAAAACGGAGCTTGTGTTGAGGAACTTATTATAACCTGACCATCTGCGTGTATTTCTGCTCGGACATTCCTGGTTTCCATGGCTATATGGTCTGATTTTGGAAGTGCATAACTGGCTTCAATAATAACATCACTTTCAGCCCAGCCTTTAGCCATATCACCTTTTCTTATTTTTATACGCTCAGCGATGTTTGTATTAGGCTCTGGAGAAACATCTTTTACTGCATGTTTATACTGGGCCAAATTTTCGTGAATAATGGGGGCATCACTCCTTATCGCATCGCTCGGTGAATTTACTACCGGTAAAGGTTCATATTTTACTTTCACCAACTTGACCGCAGCCATAGCTTCGCGCTCACTGCTAGCTACAACTAAAGCAACAGGCTCTCCAAAATATCGCACTTTGTCTATTGCAAGAGGCGGACGGTCTTCAAGTACAACTCCGCAAAGGATAGGGAAGTTGCTGCCTGTTATAACAGCTTGGACACCAGGAGCTTTTGCAGCTTCAGAAATATCTAATGATTTTATTTTTGCATGTGCATAGGGGCTTGTAACCATCTTTGCATGTAAAATACCGGGTACAACATAATCATCTGTGTATTTGGCAACGCCAGTTGCTTTATCCCACGCCTCTTTACGCTGAATACTCCTGCCAATAGCTACTGTTGTATCCAATAAAGTTTCCTCCTATAATAGGTAGTGCTTAAAAAATGCAATCCACTGATGTATAATTTCCTTTATTATGCAAATTCATACTTTTAAATTCATTCCATTATCTAAGATGATTCCGATATACAAATTTTTCACAATATTGAATTATATATAAGGATATGGTTTGCGTTGTTGTAAACAATATTAATATCCGAAAGGATAATATATTTCAGAGAGGGCGATGCTTTATGGCACATAATAAAAAGTTAGTACCCGAAGCTGCAGACGCACTTGATAAACTGAAATATGAGGTTGCTGCCGAAGAAGGAATAGAACTCAAAGATGGTTATAACGGTGATATAACTGCCAGAGATGCAGGTAAAATCGGAGGCAACATGGTAAAAAAGATGATAAAATATGCTGAAAAGCATATGAAAGAGGAATCAAAGTAAGGCCCGCAAGGGCCTTGCTTACTGCGCGACTCCAATTCCTTGCTTATATAAGAAAGTTCAGTGTCTACATCGATTCTTGCTTTGAACTCAATTTTATAAGTTTCATGATTCATATTACAAATATATAAAATGGTAAACAAATGACAATAAAGTAAAAATATGTATATTGAAATGCGGTTATGCTCTTTTTATAATATAAGCAAATGATTCATTGTTGTGAGCGTGTTTTTTAATTTTACTATAGTTTGTATGAGATGCTCTAAAGAACACCTATATGTTGCGGCTTAATAATTTGGAAAACAATTAAAGATTTTCCTACATTCTCAGCATGGATAGCTTGGAGAAATACATTGTATACCGTTAATTCCAGCTATAAGTTTATTTCGTAAAGTTGTTATTAAAAGATACAGTTCCTTATAAGCTAATGCACGAGTCGAATCGTGTTGGCAAGTTATCATAGCTGGATCATCCATCAAAGATGCAGTTTATAACCCAAGTAAGTTTTCGGAGAACATTCTATCCGTTATGGATAATCCCGATCCTCAATAACCAGAGTTTTGAAAATGAAATAAGATAAGTTCTGAAAAGCCAAAGCATTATAAAACTTACATTCAATCGCGCCGGAAATAAAGTTGGAGTTTGAATGCGGAACTGAGTTTTTCCATTAGGCTGATCCAATGTATGCAACCGGAAATACTCAGGGAAAGGAGGTGAAGTAATTGGTCTGTGCTATTTGAAGACCGGGGAGGAGTAGGACGTGTTCCAAAGGTTGCTCCTGTCACATGGAAAAATGACTGGCCCATGATTGGTGTAAATGGAAATATGAAAGTTCCTGCGACATATACAAAACCTGCGGCAGGTAACGGAGTAAAATCTCCTGGAACCGATGATGATTTTTCAGCACAGGGTTATGTACTTTCCCAGTGGCAGTGGAACCACAATCCAGACAATTCGAAATGGACCGGATCTGAGCGTCCGGGATGGTTGAGACTTAAGACCAGTTATGCTCCAAACCTTCTCCAGGCAAGGAATACCCTGGGGCAGAGGATACAAGGACCGACATCTTCCGGTTGGGTGAAGCTGGATGCAACAAATATAAAACCTGGACAGATTGCCGGACTATCTGCTTTCCATGCAAAATATGGCTATATAGCAGTAAAAAATGATAATGGGACCAAGAAACTGGTTCAGTATAACGTTACTAGCTCGGAAACTTCCGTTAATCTTACAAATAACATTGTATACCTGAAGGTGGATGCTGACTGCAATGCACAAACAGCCAAATTCTACTACAGTTATGATGAAAATAACTGGACGCTGATGGGTGGCACCCTCGGCATGGACTTTTTCTATCAATTATGGTTTATAGGCTACAGGTTTGCTCTGTTTAACTACACGATCGGTTCCGATACCAGCGGCTATGCGGACTTTGACTTCTTTAATTTTAGCCCCACTGCAACAGGGACATCAACATCGGCTGCACGAGTTGAGTGCGAGAATATAACCAAGGGTGGACCTTATGCCGGAAATATAACTTTACCATTTAACGGAGTAGCCTTATATGCCAATGGTGATTACTGCACTAGCAGCTTTAATTTTGCCTCCGGGAAGACATATACAATTAGCGTTAGAGGAACATCTAACAACAGCAGTACGGCTAAGGTTTCGGTTTATATCGGAGGTGCAAAGAGAGGAACCCTGAGTTTTGCCGGAACAACTGCTTCAGTGCAAAGTTTAAACGTTTCTCTAAGTGCAGGGGTTCAGGAAGTCAAACTTCTGATGGAGGAAGACACAGGGGACTGGGATACTTTTGTCGATTATTATGAAATACATTCAGTTGGCTAATGCTCGAAATAATAGTTACAAATATGAATCAGGAGGTCTATAGTAATGCGGAAAAAAGGTGTACATAGGGTAATGAATTTTAGAAATATCTTATCGGTTTTTGTCATTTTGGTTTTACTATTGTCAAGTGCTATTACCGTATCTGCGGATTACCCGTTCTTCTACCAGCGTTATGCAGCCGATCCAACGGGGCTGGAATACAACGGCAGACTCTATCTTTACGGCTCCCATGATGTATATCAGGAAGGAAAAGGTTATATTATTAATGATATCACCTGCATATCCACCGATGACTTGAAGAATTGGACGGACCACGGCGAAGTTTTCAAGGCTACTACAGATTCAAGCTGGGGAGCCACACTGGCATGGGCTCCATCGGTTGTTTACAGAAACAATAAGTTCTATATGTATTATGGAAATGGTGGAGGCAATATCGGTGTTGCAGTGAGCGATAGCCCGACAGGACCTTTTAAAGACACGCGTTCAGGGCCGTTGGTATCAGGCAGTACTCCGGGAGTAAATCCGCCAAATGGTTTTTGGTGCTTTGACCCATGTGCGTTTATTGATGACGACGGGCAGGCATATTTGTACTTTGGAGGAAACGGTGAGGGGAATACACGGGTAATCAAACTCAACAGTGATATGGTCAGTGTCAACGGAGCAGCATCGCAGATTGTAGCTCCGCGTTTCTTCGAGGCTTCCTACATGCATAAGTATAACGGGAAATATTACTTTTCCTATTCTACGAACTTTTCCCAAGGGGCTGCTACAATAAATTACATGATGAGCAATAGCCCGACCACCGGCTTTGTAGATAAAGGCATGATATTACCAAATCCTCCTTCGAATGAAAGCAACAATAACCATCAGTCGATATTCTCCTTTAAAGGGAATTGGTACATTGCTTATCACAACAGGTATCTTGCTGCACAAAATGGCTTTACCGGTGAAGCGAGAGTCTACCAAAGGAATATGTGCATGGATCGGTTGTATTACAATGCGGATGGTACCATTCAACAGGTTACTATAACAACTAACAGCTTGCCTCAGCTTAAGTACGTAAACCCTTATGTAACAAATGAAGCTGAAACAATGGCCCAGGAATACGGCATTAATACGGAAGCATGCAGTGAAGGTGGCCGTAATGTGAGCTATATTGAAAACGGAGACTGGATAAGGGTAAAAGGTGTTGATTTTGGTTCAGGAGCGTCAAGCTTTGATGCAAGAGTAGCCTCAGCAACCAGTGGCGGGAACATTGAGATACGCCTTGACAGCCCGACAGGAACGCTGGTAGGGACTTGTGCTGTTCCGGGTACCGGCGGTTGGCAGACCTGGACTACCAAGTCCTGTAATGTAAGCGGTGCAACAGGGGTGCATGACTTATACCTGAAGTTTACCGGTGGCAGCGGGTACCTGTTTAATATGAACTGGTGGAAATTTAACTCAAGTTCCGGAACAGCCACGAGGGTTGAGTGCGAGAATATGACAAAAAGCGGACCGTATGCTGGAAATATCACTTCCCCCTTTAGTGGAGTAGCCTTATATGCTAATGGAGATTATTGTGCCAATGATTTTAATTTTCCCGGCGCAAAGAATTATACAATAAGCGTGAGAGGAGCTTCCAACAACAGCAGCACGGCAAAGGTTGCGGTATACATAGGGGGCGTTAAGAAAGGCACCCTGAGCTTTGCAGGAACTACCCCTTCCGTTCAGAGCTTGAGTGTTTCCCTAAGTGCGGGATCTCAACAGGTAAAGCTCCAAATGGATGACGATGTTGGAGCCTGGGATACGTATGTTGATTATTATGAAATAAATTAAGTTGGCCTGCGGCTCAAAAATGAAGCAAGATATGGCTGCTGGGAAGCAGCTATGACTAAAAAATTATTTTAAAAATATAACGGAGGTTTATAAATATGTTTAATAAAAATAACAATCGGAAATTCAGAATAATTACCGCTCTGGTGATCACCTTTTTATCCTTTTGCATTGTGAACAGCAGCTTTTGTCTTACCGCCGAGGCGGCAATGGCTACAGGTAAGGCGAAGTGGGTTGGGAACATATGGTATGACGGGAATGCACCTACCCGTTTTGCTGACTACTGGAACCAGATTACCCCTGAGAACGCCACAAAGTGGGCGTCATGTGAGCCACAGCAGGGGGTATACAGTTTCAATACAGCCAAATCAATGTACAATTACTGTAAGTCAAACGGAATCCCTTTCAAGTTCCATACATTGATCTGGGGAGCACAGTATCCAAGCTGGGTAAACAATCTCTCCTCCGCTAACAGAAAAGCAGCTGTTGAAAATTGGATTAAAAACGCTGCACTGAATTTTCCCAACGCAGAGTATATTGATGTTGTAAATGAAGCCATGCCAGGGCATAATCCGCCTAGCTGGAAAAACGACATCGGCGGCGACAACGGCCTTTATGGCACCGGTTGGGACTGGATCGTGTGGTCATTTGAAAAAGCCCGCCAATATTTCCCGAATTCCAAGCTGCTGATTAATGACTATAACGTTCTTGTCGACAACTACAGCTGTATCGATACCTACATCACTGTAATCAATATATTGAAATCCAGAGGCCTGATTGACGGTATCGGCTGCCAGTCCCACGGCCTTGAAAATGTGAATGTCGCAAACGTCAAGGCAAAGCTGGATAGGCTTGGAGCTACAGGGTTGCCGGTGTATATTTCCGAATTGGATCTCAACATCTCCGATGATACCGCACAGAAAAATAAGATGCAGGAACTTTTCCCCGTACTCTATGAACATTCTGCAGTAAAAGGCGTTACCCTATGGGGGTATGCGCAAGGCCATACATGGCTTCCCAATACATATTTGCTGCGTAGTAATGGTACGGAAAGGCCTGTGCTTACCTGGCTGAAGCAGTACTTAACGTCTTCTTCCAATGCTACACGGGTTGAGTGTGAGAATATGACAAAAAGCGGACCCTACGCTGGAAATATCGCATCCCCCTTTAGCGGAGTGGCCTTATATGCCAATGGAGATTACTGTGCCAATGATTTTAATTTTCCCAGCGCAAAAACTTACACCATCAGTGTGCGGGGAGCCTCCAACAATAGCAGCACGGCAAAGGTTGCGGTATACATAGGGGGCGTTAAGAAAGGCACCCTGAACTTTGCAGGAACTACCCCTTCCGTTCAGAGCTTGAGTGTTTCCCTAAGTGCGGGATCTCAACAGGTAAAGCTCCAAATGGATGACGATGTTGGATCCTGGGATATGTATGTGGATTATTATGAAATAAGTTAAGATGACTTGAGACTCAAAAATAAAACTTAAAAGATGCGGCTCAGTTAGTATGAACCGCATCTTTTGAGTTATCTTACATTTGGATGTAGATAAAAATCAGTTGGAAACGGAGATAAATCTATGAGAAAAGTATATGTGGCTATAAGTCTTTCCTTTATTCTTGTTCTACCTTTTTCAGCAGTGTGTTATGCGGACAATCCAATGGTACAAACCGTCTATACTGCCGATCCTGCCCCTATGGTGTATAACGGAACTTGTTATGTGTACACCGGACATGATGAAGACGGCTCAACATGGTTTACTATGAATGAACGGAGATGCTATTCCTCAACTGACATGGTAAACTGGGTGGATCGTGGGTCGCCGCTGGCCTACACTGCATTCAGTTGGGCAAAAGGCGATGCTTGGGCCGGCCAATGTATTCCTAGAAACGGCAAGTTTTATTACTATGTTCCTATGACTCAAAAAACTGGAGGGATGGCAATCGGTGTTGCAGTATAGGACAGTCCCGCCGGGCCGTTTACTGATGCTCTCGGACGTCCGTTGGTTTCTACCGGTACCGGTGATATTGATCCGACAGTGTTTATCGACGATGACGGGCAGGCCTATCTATATTGGGGAAACCCCAACCTTTATTATGTGAAGTTAAATCAAAATATGATTTCCTACTCAGGTGGCATTGTAAAGGTGCCTCTGACTACAGCGGGTTTTGGGACACGTACCGGGGATTCTAACAGGGCGACTTTATATGAAGAAGGTCCGTGGATTTATAAACGCAATGGGCTATACTACCTGATATATGCAGCCGGCGGTATACCGGAATATATTTCATATTCTACAAGCACCAGTCCTGTCGGACCATGGACCTATAGGGGCGTAATCATGCCTACCCAAGGCGGAAGTTTTACGAACCATCCGGGAATCATTGATTTTAAGGGGAATTCCTATTTCTTCTACCATAGTGGTGCTTTGCCTGGCGGCGGGGGCTTTACCCGTTCTGTGTGTGTAGAGAAATTCAGTTATAATGCTGATGGTACAATTCCTAAGATAAATATGACAACAGCGGGTGCTCCCCAGATTGACAATCTAAATCCGTATATCATAAATGAAGCTGAAACAATTTGCTGGGAGTCAGGTGTTGAAACAGAAAAATGCAGTGAAGGCGGAATAAATGTAGGTTATATCGAAAACGGGGATTGGATAAAGGTAAAGGGGGTCAATTTTGGCTCCGGTGCGACGTCCTTTGATGCAAGAGTAGCCTCGGCAACCAATGGAGGAAACATAGAGCTCCGCCTTGACAGCCCGACGGGGACACTGGTGGGAACCTGCTCTGTTCAAGGTACAGGCGGTTGGCAGACCTGGGTTACAAAATCCTGTACAGTCAGGGGTGCTACAGGGGTACATGATTTGTACCTGAAATTTACCGGTGGAAACGGGAGCCTGTTTAATTTAAATTGGTGGAAATTTAATTTTGCAGCAGTTAATAACTAGGAAAGTTCCTGATTTTATCTTACAAAAAGGAGTGAAATAGGTTGATAAAAAAAGATCAAACTCGTTTATCTAAACATTTACTGCCAGTGGTGTTATTATTGTGTGCAATGTTACTCTGCTGGGTACCGGTCTACGCCGCCGACACGATCACTGAATGCGAGAATATGACTACCGGAGGTACGTATGCCGGGAAGATTACTTCTCCCTTCAATGGGGTTGCGTTATATGCCAACAATGACTATTGCGCATATAGTCAGTATTTTAGCAGTTCTACCCATAGCTTTTCCGTCCGGGGGTGTTCCAGCAATTCCAGTACTGCCAGGGTGGACCTCAAAATAGGGGGAGCAATGGTCGGTTCCTTTTACTTTACCGGAACTGCGCTGACGGTCCAAACCCTGTCCAATATCACCCATGGGACCGGAAACCAGGAAGTCAGGCTCACCGTAACTACCGACAACGGAACCTGGGATGTATATGTGGATTACCTGCAGATCGGCGGTTCCGACTCAGATCCGACTCCGGGCAGCCCCTGGAATTGGGTTGGGATCGTAGGTACCGGCCAGAGCCTTTCCGTTGGAGCCACTCCGGTTTTATCTACAACGCAGCCGTATAACAATTTGAAGCTGTCTTTAGGCAGCTTGAAGGTTCCACCTTATGATGCGAATAGCAGCGCACTGAAAATGGTGCCCCTTGTTGAGCCGATACGTAGCCTTGCAACAAGTTTTCCGGGTGCTTATCCGTCAAATATATGGGGAGAAACTCCCCATACTTCAATGGCAAATCAAATAACCTCCATGGTTAAATCAGCAGGTGGCGCCGATTATATTACGGCGCATACAGTCGTTGGCGAATCCGGCCAGGGCATATCTGTAATCAGAAAAGGGGCAACCGATACAGGGAATACCGGTCGCGCTTATGCTGCATCCATATTTGAAGTTACAGCCATCAACCGCTTGGCAAAAGCTGCCGGAAAGACGTATGGTGTTGGCGGTATTACCCTGATTCATGGAGAAACGGATTGCGGTAATCCAACTTATGAAAGTGATATACGTAAACTGTGGTCAGACTACAATCAGGATATAAAGGCAATAACCGGACAAACGCAAAAAATACCTATGTTCCTGGTACAACAGCACTCATATCCGAGTACGGGGACTTCCGCCTCAACGCTGGCACAATGGAAGGCAGGGGTAGACTATGCAGGTGATATCATTTGCATAGGACCCAATTATCAGCGTTATTATGGAAGTGACCATGTGCACTTGGTTTCAAGCGGGTATCAGCAGCTAGGGGAGAAATTTGCCCAGGTTTATTATGAAAGAGTTGTCCTCGGGCGTGACTGGCAGCCACTTCAACCCACAAGTGCAACAAAGAGCGGCAGGGTTATCACGGTAAACCTCCATGTACCGGTAGCTCCTCTTGTTTGGGATAGTACGCTTCCGGCGCCGAACCAAAACAGCCAGACGGAATGGAAAAACGGGAAAGGCTTTGAGGTTACCGCGAACGGTTCAAGAGTTACGATCAGTTCGGTAGAGATTTCAGGAAGTTCCGTAAAAATAACATGTGCAAATGACCTTCCTGCTTCAGGGGTAAATGTAGGCTATGCCTTCACAGGCGGAACAGCAAGAGCCAATGGCTCCTACCGCTGGGGATTGCTTCGGGACTCAGACCCGTTCAAAGGGAGCATAACCGGCGTTTCACAACCGAACTTCTGCGTAGCTTTTCAAATGGCGGTGCAGTAGTTGGTTTGGCAATAGGCCACAGCAAAAGTGATTTTTTCAGTCACTATACTCATAGCCCGTTGGATGACTGGATATCAGGTGGATACAGCTTCACAAAACAGGTAGTGGCAGAGTACCGTCCTGTAAAAAACAATGACGCATAATACGCAAAAAACAAAGGAGATTGCTGTTTTTCAGCAATCTCCTTTGTTTATCGGAGACTTATGGTTTCCGCTTTTCCTTTGTAAATAAATTCTATAACTTTTGAAGTGTGGTCGCATTCAATCACCTTAATTTTGAAGTTTTCCTGATATTGAAATGCCCCCATAGCCTTTCCAAAGGTCAATGCTTTTTCCTTATCATTGTAGAATAATTTTATTGCTGAAAAGTTCCCGTTTTCATAAGAATAATTATCGCCTTCATCATTATAAAGAGTAAATTCTCCGTTTTCCCCACTGTAAATGAGAATTTCAGATGTTTCTCCACCCCGCTGGTCTGCATACAACAATGGTTCAGATACCGGTACAATAGAACCTGACTTAACAAAAAGCGGGATTGTCTCCAGCGGCGTTTCACAAATTAAGGTTTGCCCACCCGAATAGAGTGTATTGGTCCAGAAATCAAACCAATGAGTACCCTTAGGCAAGTACACTTCTTTGTCTTTTCCGTATTTGGAAGGGGGACATTATTCGCTTCATAATACATAGGTTTTGTGACCGGAGAAACCAGCAGTGCTTTCCCGAACATAAAGCTGTCACTGATTTCTTTTACATTTTCATCTTCTGCAAAATCAAACATCAAACTGTGCAGCATAGTGGTATGATTTTGATGAACCGATGCTGCCATCGAATAGATGTAGGGAAGTAAGCGGTAACGCAATTTGATAAATTTTAAGATCGCATCATAAAAAATATCGCCCGGCTTACCAAAATTCCAAGGTTCACGCGGTGTATCCGTGCCGTGCGAACGGAACATCGGTAAAAAAGTACCATATTGCAGCCATCGGACATAAAGCTCTCTATACCCCAAATCATTGACACCCTCATTATAATCCCCGTCCCAAAACCATAAGGGATTGATATTGTTGCTACAATTGCAGCCCCTGGTTTCCCATTTATCTTTTACCGTAAAGAATGCACCAATATCCAGCGTCCAGTAGGGCATACTGCTCGATGAGAACTTAATTCCTTCCGTAATCTGCTTCTTTAAAGTAGACCATTTGGCGCTGGTATCTCCAGACCAGGGAATTGTTCCATATCTTTGGCCTGAAATAATGGTCTTTACACTCCTGTGGAAGAAGCTAAAAAACATCCTTTCCGTTCCAAAAGATATGGTACACTGAAAAAAATCCTGGGCTATATATATCAAAATTTTAATAAAAAAATAAAGTTAATCGATGTTAGCGAATCTGTAAATTTGACGCCTCAGTATCTTTGTAAGTTTTTTAAGGAAATGACCGGTATAAATATCATAGAGTATATTAATCATTATCGCGTAGAGACAGCAAGTACTCTTCTCAAAGTCAGTAATATGAGCATTACAGACATTGCCTTAGAGTGCGGCTTTGATAACATTAGCTACTTTAATCGTGTTTTCAAGAAGCAGATGGGTTGTACACCAAGCATATTCAGATTAAAATCACTTACTTATTAGCTTTTAATTGTTCTTATAATCTCGACTTATAAAATAATTTACTTTATAATGTAAATATACATAGCATTCAGAGAGGCGATTTGAGATGCAAACTAATCTGTAATAAAGTATTATATATGTTCACGGGGTTATTATAAACATGTGGAGTAGTGTGTATAAAAAAATTTCTACCTTTATAAAAACTATTTGGGACAAACTTTTCGATATGAAGATTAGTGTACGGTTAACGCTATTTTATTGTTTTATTTTGATTGCATCGATTTTACTGAGCAATATTCTCTATCAGAAGATATATTTAAACACTGCTTTAAAAAAGGTCAGTGACTTGTCCGTTCAGACCCTGCATTCTATCAAGACCAGCTTAGATCTCATGATCAACAATGTAGATAATTACTCCAAAATGATCTTGGCGGATGAAGATTTACAATCTCTGCTGAAGAACGGGAGCATATACTCCGATTTGCAAGTACAAAGAAGGCTCGGTACTCACTTGAACAAAATGACCCAGGAAACATCGTTTATCTCTTCGGTTTATATTTTCGATAATTCCGGAAACGAATACTCTATCAATAACCAAGATGACCTACAGTTTATCCCTTCCAATATCAGAGAGGCTGATTGGTATGACCTGACTGTCCATAAGAAGGGCGCTTACATAGTACGGCTAAACGGCGGAAATGCCTTTGAGCATGCTCCGAAGAACAATTTCGTATCTATGATCCGTTTGATACGGGATATTGATTCAACCAAGATGCTCGGAGTGCTAGTTATCAATATATCGGAAAATGCATTTAAGGATTCCTATGCAAATATTATGAATAATTATACAACAGAAGTTACAATTTTGGATGAAAATAATGAAAGCATCATTAAATTAAACGAGATTGATAAAAACGAAATTGAGAATTTGGTAGAGTCCTTTGCCAATAAGGATCATGGCTTTATGATGAAGAAGCTGAAGGGTATGGACTATCTGCTTTCATACCTGGTTGATAAAAGGTTCAACTGGAAGATTGTAAGTATAATGCCAGCCGAGGAATTGTCCAATGAAACAGCTGTACCGGGTTTAATTGGCTTTGCTATCATTCTGGTTAACAGCCTGTTTCTGTTTATCGGAACAATTTTTACCTCAAGGATGATTACCATCCCAATCAATAAGTTGCTCAAATCAATGAAAGGTGTAGAGAAGGGGGAGTTCAGAGAAGTAGATATCCGTGCCGGAAACAATGAGATCGGCCAGCTCAGAGACGGATACAACATGATGATTCATGAAATACAGGAACTCATTCACCGTGTAGTCACAGAGCAAAGGATTAAGAGAACGGCTGAATTAAATGTACTTCAGGCTCAGATCAAACCCCACTTTCTATATAATACCCTGGAATCAATCAATTCCTTGATCGTGATGGAGGAAACAGAAGCGGCATGCAATATTGTTGATGCTTTGGGCAGTTATTACAGGATCAGTCTGAGCAAGGGAAAAGAGGTCATCACAATTGGTGAAGAAATCGAGATGGTACGGAACTACTTGAAGATACAGCAGGTACGGTATGCTGATTTGTTTTCCGCTCACTATAAATTAGATGAACGGGCTAGCAGCTATAAGATTCTCAAGCTTGTTTTACAGCCTTTGGTGGAAAATGCACTCTATCATGGCATTCGGGTTAAAGGAGAGTACGGTGCCATCACGATTGAGACGAAATATATGCAGGATCACATTCAGATTACGGTGGAAGATGACGGTGCGGGTATGTCCGAAGAAGATATCCATCGTATTCTGGATGGAAATACGGATGCACGAGATGCCAGTTTCGGACTAAGGGGAACCATTGAACGTTTGCGGATATTTTACGGAGTGGAAGATTGCTTCCGTATAGAAAGTGTTGTAGGCTTCGGAACGAAGATTACGATAGTAATACCGATCAAAGATGCGAATGGAGAGGAATAACATGGCGAATCTTAAAGTGGTCGTTGTAGATGATGAGTTTCTAATCAGGAATTACTTCAAAAGACGTATCCGTTGGGAAGACCTTGGGATGGAAGTTGCAGGAGAGGCATCCAGTGCCAGGGAAGCTCTGGATTTGATCGACCAAATTGTTCCGGATATCATTTTCACGGATATTTGCATGCCATTCATGGATGGTATTGAATTCAGTAAGATAGTTGCTGAAAAGTTTCCGCATATCAAGATTGTAATTATTACAGGACATGATGAGTTTGATTATGCAAAGAGAAGCATCAAGCTAGGCATCTCCGATTTCCTCCTCAAACCGGTCAATCCGGAGGAAATCAAAAAAGTTGCGCTGGAATTAAAAAGTAAAATTGAATCGGAGAGAATGCATATCAAGGAATATGAAAAACTAAAACAGCGGTTAGATGAGAGCCTGCCTTATATGCGGGAGAAATTTCTCAATGGGCTTCTGTCGGGGGAGTTGGATCAGGAGGAGATTTTAGATAAACTGACCTACTTTAAAATAGACACGAATCAAGAATCTGATACTTTTCAAACGGCGGTTGTAGAAGTAAGCAGTTCCATCAGGGGAGGACGTGAGAAGGAAGAAGAGCTCATACTCCTGGCGATGCAGTGTTCTGACATCATCCGTCAAATCTTGAGGGAAGATCAGTATGTACAAGTTTTTTTTGATAACGGCAGAAAAATAGTGATATTGAGCAATAATGAGGAACTAGATCTTACCGATTGCTGCGAAATCATTAAAAACTTGATCATTAACCGGTGCAAGTGCTTTGTTTGCATAGGAATCGGGAACAGGGCCCATGGACTGAAAAATATTAAAGTCACTTACCGGGAGGCTTGCGACGCATTAAATTACAAAGTTGTAATTGGGAAAAATCAGGTTGTCAACTATAATGATATCACGTACAACAGTGACCACTCCTGGAGAGGGATTCCTAACAAAGGGGAAAAGCTGGACTTTTTCATTAAAACCGGGATGAAGGATAAAGCAACGGAGCTGATCGACGAACTATTTTCAGAAGCCTGTTTTGATCTGTCCGTTACCATTGAAAATATAAGACCGGAGGCTTTCGATATCTTATCAGCCTGCATGCGTGTTCTACTTGAACTGAAAATTGACATAGTAAGCTTTTGGGGAAAACATACCCAACCGTATGAAGCTGTGTCTAGAATGGATAATCTGTTTGAACTGAAGGATTACCTAAAAAGCGTTATTGAGAAGGTTATCGATAAAATACATTGCTTGAATGAAAAAAAGGCAAACATGCTGATCATGCAGATTCAGGCATATATTCAACAGAATATGCACAATGCAGATCTTTCGCTTTCCACTATAGCGAAACAATTCTATGTCAGTCCCAGCCATCTGTGCCGTTTGTTCAAGCAGGAAACAAAGCAAACTGTTGTAGAATATATCACGAAAGCTAGAATGGAATGTGCCACGAAGCTCCTTAGAGAAACGAATTTGAAAGTATATCAGATAGGAGAAAAAGTAGGGATCAATGATCCTACTTATTTTAGCACTATTTTTAAAAAGTTCACCGGGATTTCAATTAATGAATTCCGAAAAATATAGAGTAAGAATAGGTTTATGCCAAATCCGAGCCTATATATTGGCTCGGATTTGCTATCATGTTTATTTTAAAAACCTTCCGATTTTGCTGCTTTGGATTTAAAACAGTTGTCCCTATGGATCCAGCGTTCATCGTCTCATGGATTCCAAATTTACCCACGTATGGAAATTAAACCGAAAGATGATAATATTTTAAATGTTTTGAGCAAAATATTCGATCGAGTATTCTATTTGTCACTGATATAATCAGATACAAGCTGAAATCAAAATTCAATAAAGGAGACCATAATAATGAGTGAG
Organism: Bacillota bacterium; assembly: GCA_023419605.1. GTDB lineage: Bacteria > Bacillota > Clostridia > Acetivibrionales > JAEZXR01 > JAEZXR01. The sequence goes on from JAEZXR010000145.1 coordinate 71,818, forward strand.
TCCAGGAAAAGGGTATTGTTAACAGTAATAACGGTAATTTTGGTATTCAGCCTTACTGCATGCAGCATCAATATGCGGCCCAATACAATGCCGCAGCAGAAGGGGAGATCCGAACCTAAGATACTGACATTGTGGAATCAATGGGTGAATGTATCTAACCCGGATTCCAATCCCCTAAAAGATGCGATCCGAGAATGGAATAGCCAAAATCCCGGAGTCCAAGTGCATGATTTCAGTTGGAATGGAGAGCAGTATAAGTCAAAAATCAAGACAGCATTAGCTGCCGGTGATGCCCCGGATTTGTTTTATATGTGGAGCGGAAGCTTTGTAGGCCCCTTTATTGATGAAGGAAATATTCTTCCTCTTGATTCCTACTTGGACGGTAAAATTTTGGATCGGTTAATTCCCGGTGTAATAAATTCCTGTAAGTATAACGGAAAGATCTACAGTTTGCCGATATATAGCTTTATTGCAAGCTTATATTGCAATACGGAACTTTTCAAAAAGGCTGAGGCAAAAATCCCCACAACTTACAATGAACTGCTGGTATCGGTAGCAAAACTGCGGTCCAACGGAACCGTTCCCATTGTTGTCGCGGAGAAGGATCGGTGGCCAGGCATGTATTGGTTTGACATCCTGGCTATGCGCCAGGCAGGCAGTATGGCGAGCTCCAGTGCACTGGCGGATCCGTCCCAGTTTGATGGACAGGATTTCAAGGATGCTGCGGCGAAACTACTACAGCTCGTGGATGCTAAAGCGTTTAATAGAGACGCTCTTAATACCAGCTTCAATGATATGGTCAATGAATTTATCCAGGGAAATGCGGCAATGATGTACCAGGGAAACTGGGTTGAATCTACTATTGAGGGCGCTGGCTCAAGGGTAAAAGGAAAGGTAATTGCGGTTCCCTTTCCAACGATACGGGAAGGGAAAGGAGCCTTGACGGAAATTTACGGGGGAATTACAGATGGCTACTTCATTAACATTGATACCCGGTATAAACAGGATGCAGTAAATGCGCTTGCATTTATTAGCGAGAAAGCCGGGAAGGAAGGCTATTTGAGCGGAGCCGGATTGCCGTGCTGGAAAATGGACGAGTTCGATGAATCCCGTTTATCTGCACTTACAAAACAAACGACACGGATCATGGAAACCGGGACCGCTTTCATTGGCTGGTGGGATACTATTCTGCCGACTGCGGATGCGGAAAAACACAAAGATCTTGTGGCAGAACTGTTTGATAGGAGACTAACCCCGGAAGAGTTTGTGAAAAGGATGGCACAACTGAAGGGCACTGTCCGATAAATAGTTGCCTGTAATTTGGAATTGGCTTTGCAAAGAGATCGCTAAAATACAACCTTCGTTAAGACTTTTCCGGGGTATTGCACCTGGGTTCCGTGCCCCAAAAAGTACCGGAAGTACTGTTTAAAACGACTCTTAAAATATTATTATGTAAGGGGAATAAGCAATGGGAACAAAAACCAGTACTACACTTGAAGTAAAGCCTACCTGGCGAGAATGGGGATTTTTTAAAGAATTGGCAGCCAACAAGGCAATGTTTTTGATGCTGCTGCCGCCGTTTATTCTTGTATTTATAAATTATTATCTCCCCATGTTCGGTGTCATCATCGCTTTTAAAAATTTCAACTATCAGGATGGATTTTTACACAGCCCTTGGGCGGGATTGCAAAACTTCCGGTTTCTTTTCATGTCCGATGCTGCATGGCAGATTACCCGGAACACTATTGCCTATAATTTGGTTTTCATTACATTGGGTTTGGTTTTTGCAGTTTTGTTCGCACTGGTTCTCAATGAATTGAAAAATAAGCTGGCGGCCAAATTTTATCAATCGGTAATCTTTTTGCCCTACTTTCTCTCTTGGGTGGTTGTTGCTTACCTGGTACTGGCGTTTTTGGACCCAAACGGATTTTATAATAAGACCATCGTTTCCCTTATCAATGTACAGTCGGTAGACTGGTATGCGTCGCCGCAGTATTGGCCGTATATATTGCCCATCGTTAACCTGTGGAAGAATGTGGGGTACGGTATTGTTATTTATCTAGCTGGAATTACAGGAATTGACCAGGAGTACTACGAAGCTGCTGTTTTGGACGGCGCCAGCAAGTTCCAGCAAATAAAATCCATCACGATTCCTTTTTTGGTTCCCTTAATGATCGTAACCACCCTCATCAACCTCGGGAACATCTTCCGGTCTGATTTTGGACTGTTCTACCAGGTCCCGATGCAGCAGGGCCTTTTGGCACCCACCACGGAAGTTCTGGATACCTACATATATAAAGCATTGATTATGAGCGGAGATTTGGGGATGTCTTCGGCTGCAGGATTTTATCAGTCCATTGTAGGCTTTCTCACGGTTTTGATAGCGAACTGGGCGGTTGGTAAAATCAGTGAGGAAAACAAGATATTCTGATTCAAGTTTCAGACGGTTCCATTATTGAATTTGAACCTTGTGAGCTGCAAAAGTCCGGTGTTGAAAAAATGAAATACAACGCCTTAGTACTTTATTGTCTGAAAGCGCTGGGATAATAAAACAAATAAGAAAATTGATGGAGGAAAATATGAAATCGAAAAAGATAAAACCATCTTTTGAATCAAATTCCATTTCACCTATCTCCAATTTGATATTTAATGCGATATTTATTATATATTGCATTGTCTGCATAGCCCCATTGATTTTGGTACTCATGGTTTCCATCACAGACCAGACTTCTTTGGTAAGCAATGGATATTCCTTTGCTCCAAGCAAAATCAGCTTCGACGCGTACCGGTATTTGTTCAATGATCCGTTGAAATTGTTAAGATCCTACGGGGTTACAATTTTTTCCTGCGTTGTGGGTACATTTTTTTGTGTACTGTTTACCATGTTGTATGCGTATCCGATTTCCAGAAAATCTTTTAAATACAGGAATTTCTTTTCCTTCTTCATGTTCTTTACCATGCTGTTTCAAGGCGGGCTGGTACCATGGTACATCCTGTATACCCAGTACCTGCATATGCAGAACAATATTGCGGCTTTGATCGTACCGGCCATCATGAATGCGTTTTATGTATTAATTACAAAGACCTTTTTCACCGTTAATCTGCACGACTCAGTACTGGAATCAGCCAGGATCGACGGTGCCAGTGAATTCAGGATATTTTACGCGATCGTTATTCCACTGTCCACGCCGGTTATTGCTACAATCGCATTATTTGCAGTTTTAGCCTATTGGAATGATTGGTACCTTTGTCTGCTGTACATTAATGATTCAAAATACTTTAACCTTCAATATTCCATGTATCAAGCACTTCGTTCCCTTCAGTTCCTGACTTCTTCCCTGGCGTCTGCTTCAGGGAATAATTCGAGTGCATTGGCCAGGGTACCCGGTGAAACACTGCGTATGGCCATGGCGATTATTGGTGTAGGTCCGATTATTTTCGCCTATCCATTCTTCCAGAGGTATTTTATCAAGGGTCTGACCATCGGCGCAGTTAAAGGTTGATCCCGGCAAGGGCAGAAGTTTAGCTTTCTGTCGATGCAGGTCAATATAGAAACATCATATTTAAGGGAGGTATAACAATGCTCAAAATGAAAAGGATGGGATGTCTGATTGTTGCTGTCGTGTTTGTATGCAGCATGGTGCTGTCAGGGTGCGGAAGCACGAAGGAAACAGCGCAGAAACCAACAGGAACAGCAGGAAGCAATGAAAAATCTGATACCGGTGCGGTATCACAACTGGCACCCTATGAAATCAATGCTTATTTCCTTGCTCCCCAGTGTAAGGATTTGCCGTTGGTACAGGAAGAAGTAAACAAGCTGCTGAAGCAGAAGATTAATGCAACCATCAAGTTGAACTATTTCTGGTGGGACAACTATCAGCAAAAGCAGCAGTTGGTCGTAGCTTCCGGTGAGAAAATCGATATCATGTTTTCACCGAGCTGGTGGGGGTACAATGACTATGTAGCGAAGCAGGCCTGGCTCCCTCTGGATGACCTGTTGGCCAAGCACGGGAAGGATATTACCGCAAACATCCCGTCGGCTTATTTGAAGGCTCCGGTCATCAACGGCAAACTCTACGCAATACCGACAGCCAAGGATATGTTCGGTACTGGTGGATTTATTTTCAATAAGGAGCTTATTGACAAATATAAATTCGATATAAACTCCATTACAAAGCCTGAAGATATCGAGCCTTGGCTGCAAACCATCAAAGAAAAAGAACCGGGAATCACCCCATTCCTATCCACACAAGGGGATCAGTCTCCTTATTTTACAATGGATTATATGGGGAGTTGTACAGGCACAGCGGATGTTCCGGTTGGTTTCTTGAAAACCGACGGAAAAGTAACGGTTGTCAATCAGCTTGAAACTGATATTTACAAGAGGGTGTACAAATTGGCCCACTCCTGGTATCAGAAAGGCTATATCAACAAGGACGTAGCAACACTGCAGGACGGAACTCCGATTAAGAAGGCCAAAAAGGCGTTCGCTTGGACCGAACAGTTGAAACCTGGAAAAGCGGATGAATTAAAGGCCCAATATGGATATGAGCTGGTGCAGGCAAATGCTTGGAAAGGCGTTCAGTATTATACAACGACTCCGGACCTGACAAATTCGCAGCTGGTCATACCAAGAACCTCCAAGGATCCTGAAAGAGCGATGATGCTCATCAACCTGCTTTTTGCGGACAAACAGATCAAGAATCTTCTGAGCTGGGGTATTGAAGGTAAACATTACAAGAAGATCGGGGAAAACCAGATCGACTTTGCTGACGGCGTAACTGCCGATAACTCCGGCTATACGGGGCTTGCACAGTGGTCAATGGGTGGAAGCCAGTTCCTGGATTACCTGTGGGCAAGCGAGGATCCTGCCAAGTGGAAGAAGATGAAGGAATTCAATGATTCTGCAAAACCAATGAAAACCATCGGTTGGACGTATGATTCGAGCAAGGTTAAATCAGAAATAGCGGCACTGACTACAGTAGGACAGAATATGATACGTCCGCTCTCTTCAGGGCTTGTTGACTATGATACCTACTATCCGAAGCTAAAGGAATCGCTTGAAAAAGCGGGCATTAACAAAGTAATCTCCGATGCACAGAAGCAGATAGACGATTATATGGCATCTCAAAAGTAATTATCGCGGTAAGCATTCAGAGAGTGCAGAGGACTGAAGTTCACTGCACTCTTTACCCTCTCATTCTCTGAAGGGATGAGTGTAATGGAAGAACAAATGGATTATACGGCTCAGCTTCCAAAGGTGCCGTTCTTATCCTATATTCGGGTAAAAGGCCTGATCCTGGCGCATGCAGTGACCGGTGCTCCGGTATCGCAGCGCGGATCGCTTTCCTGTTACCGGGGACATCACTGGATTACTGAAGATTGCACAATTGATTGGTCCAATACAGTAACGATCTAACGATGGAAGTTACGCTTAAGGGAGAGCTGCCTGCTGTAAAAGCAGATGAAAAAGTATGTACCGATTATTTTGAGAAAAGGAACGAAGGAAAACGGACTGCTGGCCCGATGATCGGTTTGTCCGGCAGGAAAGCACGTTTCAGCATTGATCCTAGAAAAAAGGCTGACTAGCCTATGGGATAATAAAGGAGGAGATGTGTAATATGGCTAGGTTTGATGATTTATCCGCGTTATTGGAGCAATTTGTGAAAAACGGCCCGGCGGGATGCGGCTGTGCGGTCGCAAAAGATGGGAAGACCTTATATCAAGGGTATTTCGGGTATGCCGACCTGGAGGAGAAAAAGCTGATTACCGAAGACAGTGTATACCGCCTGTTTTCCATGACGAAGGTGGTCATCTGTACGGCGGCTCTGATGCTGTTTGAAAGGGGAAAATTTCTGTTAAACGAGCCGATATATGAATATTTTCCTGAATACAGGGATACGCAGGTATTTGTTACGGAGCCCGACGGTTCTGTCCATACTAAAAAATCCAAAAGTCCCATGCTCATTAAGCATGCGTTCACTATGTCCGTGGGTATGCCATACCCCTTTGGCAATTCACCGACAGCCAAAGAAATGGCAAAAATAAAAGATAATTTACACAAAAAGCATGGGAAATATGATATTGTGACCGAAGTAAAAGCGATGGGAAGCGTTCCGGTTGAATTCGACCCCGGTACCCATTGGCTGTACGGGTATGGACACGATATTGTCGCTGGCTTGATCCAGATGGTCTCAGGAAAAACCGTAGGGCAATTTTTGCAGGATGAAATATTTGGGCCTCTGGGCATGAGGGATACCGGTTACCGTTACCGTGACGGAATTGAAACAAGGATGGCTTCCTGCTACAGAAAGGAGGAAAATGGAGAGATGAAAAAGGTGCCCGGACTTCTGGATGAATTCCATCAGCCGGATGCGCTGTATGAATCCGGAGGTGCGGGGCTTTATTCTACTGTTAACGATTATCTGAAATTTTCGCAGATGCTGGCAAACGGCGGAAGCTATAACGGAGAAAAGCTCATTGGAAGAAAGACCATAGATCTGATGCGGGAAAATCAACTAAACAGGGATCAGTTGAAAGATTTTACCGGTTCATACGTGGCAGGGTACGGATACGGTTTAGGAGTCAGGACCTTGATGAGCGCGGCAGATGGACATTCGAACAGTTCGAAGGGAGAATTTGGGTGGACCGGAATGCTGGGCACCTATGTATCCATTGACCCGCAGGAGGGCTTTTCCGTTGTTTATATGCATCAACTGGATCCCAATATGGAAGAGTACCATCATCTTCGTGTAAGAGCAGTTGCCAACGGCTGCTTGGACTAAGAGATAGAAAAAGGATGTCAGGGAAAATGCAGGGTAATTGTTATCCTATTCAATTCAAGAGTAACGGATATGACCCAGATAGATTTCAGGTAGGGGGGCAATGATTTGAAATTTGAAAAAGTATTTACTGTACATGTAAAACCGGAGAAACCCATTACATTAAACAACGGTTATGGCGATACGGTTGTCATGATTCCATTTACAGGCAGCGTTACAGGAAAATACTTTGAAGGCAAGGTGTGCTCTGGAGGAGTTGATACCCAAATTATAGGAAAGTATGGCGACAGGCATACCCTATCTGCAAGGTATATGCTGGAGGGAAAGGATTATAAAGGAGAAAATTGTAAAATTTTTATAGAGAATAACGGTGACATGAAGAAAAAACGGAAGGATGTGCTGTTTAGAACTTACCCCCAAATTATTACAGACAGTGAAGCTTTAAATTTTTTAAGCCATGGTCTGTTCGTTGCAGAAGGAATACCAACAGAGAGTGGAGTGGATATAAAGATATATAGGGCGGTATAATCATCCTTTCATTAATGGAGGGGAGCAATTAATTATATCTTGAATTTTCCATCCTGCCTAAATAGGCTCGAAGCAGAAGTGCGACTTTGTAGGGGAGGGAAAAGTAAAACCAAATGACGCAGAGTTTAAAAAGAGCTAAGGAAAAATGGAATAATCTCACTTGAATATTCGTAGAAAATAAGCTTTATAATTGAAATGAGCAAGGATTTGTAGGACGTAAATGAAGAGTCGCCTTAAATCCTTGCTTTTTTTGATTACACGATTCATAATGGCATAGTTTCACCTGGTCGTATACAAGCGGTTTCACGATTAATTCCAAGACGTAATTTAAAGATAAGAAATACAAAGTATTTCGCAGTATGCTGTGAACCAACGCGTAAACAGATGAGAATGAAGTGAAAACATGTACATGGAAATCGGCAAGGACTTCTTTTATAATTATATAATGAGACCTCATCTATCAAATTTTAGGAGGATACTGAATGAAAACCAGCTTTATGAAAAAGGCCATATCCGTTACTATTGGCATATTCATGGCTGTTGTGCTGTTTTTTGCATACGATTCACAAAACGGGAAAACCGACAATTCACAAGCAAGCACATTGGCTCAGGGTAGTTCATCGAAAGGGTCTGCCTCTACTGTGGCAGCAGGGAAGAAAGATCCCCTGGGAAAGTATGAACCTGCAATTGATATCAGCTTTATCCGTGGCCTTGATGATGACCTTACAACAAATATTCTGCCCAAATGCCCTGGTGAAACAATCAAAGACAATCGTTGGACCAAGGCCATAAATGAAAGATTGGGCATTAATGTAAAGTACGCCTGGACTGTAAAGGGAAATGAAGTGTCGGATGCATTTGTTCAAAAACTCAATGTGACGCTGGCCTCCGGAGATCTTCCTGACGTGGTTCTTGTCAATCCGTCCCAGTTGAAGCAGCTTGTTGATGCAGACATGATCGAGAACATGACCCAATATTTCAACGATTATGCCTCAAACATGCTAAAGAAATGGATGGTGGAGGAAGGCGACGGCAACCTTCAATCTGTTACCTTCGGTGGAAAAATGATGGCCGTTCCCGAGCCTGTTTCGATGAATGAATGGACTCATTACCTCTGGATCAGGGCTGACTGGTTGAAGAAACTGGGGCTTGGACCGCCTAAGACGATGGATGACGTTCTGAGAATATCGGAAGCCTTCACTACGATGGATCCGGATAGAAATGGCGAAGCTGACACTTTCGGACTTCCGATTACCAAGGACCTGTACGGCGGCTGTATGGGGACTGAAGGCTTCTTTGCCGGCTATCATGCGTATCCCAATATGTGGATTGAAGATAACTCGGGCAAATTAATATGGGGCAGCGTTCAGCCAGAGGTGAAGGTTGCGCTTCAGAAGTTGGCCGATATGTACAAGGCCGGCCAGATTGACCAGGAATTTGGCATAAAAGCCGGTGACAAAGTAGCGGAATTAATAGCTGCCGGTAAGTATGGCCTTAATTACGGACAGCAGTGGAATCCGATGTATCCTCTGATTAGCAACTACAATAATGATAGAAATGCGGATTGGACCGGATATCCCATTGTTTCCGCAGATGACAAAAAGGTTATGGTTCCGTTGAAATTCAACCAGATCAGAATATTTGCAGTGAAAAAAGGATATGCACATCCTGAAGCACTGGTTAAGCTGTTCAATTTCTTCATCGAGATGAACTGGGGCGAAACCGGCGATTACAACAGGTATTTTATGCCTAGAGAAAACGGTAATGTAGGAGTGTGGAAATTCTCTCCCGTGTGCCCGAGTAATCCTTACCAGAATTTCAACATATTCGAATCTTTACAGGAAGCCCGCAAGTATAATGATTTTAGCAAACTGACCGGCGACTCGAAATCTGTCGAAGCGAATCTTAAAGCATATGCAAAAGGTGAAACTGTACAATGGGGGTGGGAGAAAATTTACGGTGTAAATGGTGTCTTCCGCAACATGGAGCAATACAAGGCAAACAGACAGTTCCTCCCGGAAAAATTTGTAGGATTACCAACAAAGACGATGGCTGAGAAGAAGCCCACCCTCGACAAGATGGAAAAGGAAGAATTCGTCAAGATTATCATGGGTGCTACTCCGATTGATGAATTTGATAGGTTTGTAAGTGATTGGAACAAGCTGGGGGGAGCGGACATGACCAAGGAAGTCAACGATTGGTATAATTCTGTAAAGGCAAAATAATACTCACCGAGTTACTGAAAGGAGCCAGTCTGGTGCAGGACATTAGACTACTTTATAGATCATTTATGTGCCGATTTTTACACCTACACCTGCCACGAACTTGCTGTTTTCGCTGCCGATCATTATGGTATATCCATTCCTTCAAAAGTATTTCATGAAGGGAATTTAAAAACAATAGTAACAAAAAGGTGAGCCTGGCCGTCTGCCGGGCCTTTTAATTCTCCGGCTGCCTCATACGGTTCAGCTTGCTGAAGAACAGGTATGCAGCAACAAACATTTTGATTTAGCACGGCTGAACAGAATCTCAATTTCATATAACTATGATATTTTAACAGAGTAGTTTTATTCTTCTACTGGGTAATACCTTGCACAGTGCTAATGAAATAACAAAAAGAGGGTGAACTATTGAAATTCTTTAAAATTAAATTGGGTAAAAGCATTTTTCGTCGGCTTGTCGTAAATTTTCTGATCATTATATTTCCCATATACATCCTGGGGATATATATCTACAATTGGGGACTTCACACAGTCAAAAGCGAGATAGCAAGATCCACAATCGCACAGGCTTCATTTTATCTGGAAGGATTGGAAAAGGAAATAGAAAGAATGAAAATCCTGCAATATGACTGTCTGAATGACGAATATCTGAATAAACTTGCGATTCGCTGGGATGTCATGGATACATATAACAGGATTGAATGTATCCGACAGCTTCAACAGCGGTTGGTTACGATCAAGAACAGCAGCATATATATAAGCAATGTCAGGGCACATATCCGCACTATCGGAAGAACCATTTCTTCGAACAGTGTATCCGATCCTATCAACCTGGAGAAGTTTCAGGGTGTGCGGATACCTTACGGGATCCATGGAGCACAGATCATCAGCTTTAAAGGCGGTCTGTATCTTAGTACGATACAACAGAACAATTTATCGGGCAATAATCCTCTGTACCTGTTGGAAATCGAACTGAACCAGGAAGCCCTGAAACAAGCACTGGCACAGTTTAACACTTACAATGGCAGCGGTTCTCTCCTGGTAACCCTTATGAATCATAGTATGATTATGAATCAATCCGACACCAATACTATTTTATTGCCGGAGAGCATAGTTGATCATATGAGCAAGGAAGGCAGCAGCGGCATGAAATTATTTAAAATACATGGAAAAGGGTATTATGTGGTATATTCAAAATCCGAATATTTAAATATAGCATTACTAAGGTATATTCCCGAGGAATATGTGGTAAAACCTCTGCAGAATTTTTATGTCTGGGCATGGGTATTCTCCAGCGCGGCAGTTTGTATTATTGTGATATTTTCGTTTTCCACTTACAAATTCATGCACAAGCCGTTGCTGGAGCTGGTGAAATCCTTTCGTAAAGTGGAAAGCGGAGATTTGCAGGTTTCCATCGATCATGATTCCAGTAACGAGTTCGGATATTTATATAAGCGGTTCAATGATATGGTGAGAAATCTCAATATGCTCATCAATCAGGTGTATAATCAAAAGATCCTGATGCAGCGGGCCGAATTGAAACACCTGCAGTCACAGATTAATCCCCATTTTCTGTATAACAGTTTTTTCATGCTGAATACGATGGCAAGAATTGGAGATGAAAATCTGATTCCGTTTACAAGGCAATTGGGAGAGTATTTCCGTTTTGTAACCCGAAATTCTTCGGATTATATTTTGCTTCAGGAAGAAGTAAATCATGCTAAGGTTTATACGGATATCCAGCAGACGAGATTTTCCAAGAGATTGCTGATTCAGTTTGCGGAATGCCCTGAAAGGTACAAAACGTTGAATGTGCCGCGTCTCATTCTCCAGCCAATTATCGAGAATGCTTTTGAACACGGCATCGAAAAGAAAAAAAGCAGAGGAATCATATCCGTTGCCTTTGAAGCAGATGAAAAAAAATTGGACATTATCGTTGAGGACAATGGAAGCGATATGACGGATGAGGAACTGGAGAAATTACAAAATCGGTTGGAGTATAATGGAGAGGAATTAGAGACAACCGGGATTATAAACATACATCGGCGTATCCGGCTGGTATATGGGGAAAAGAGCGGATTACAGGTCTCACGTAGTGCATTGGGAGGACTCAAGGTGATTCTGTATATTTTACCGGGAGGCGAAAATTATGTTTAGATTGTTGATTGTGGATGACGAAGAAATCATTGTAAACGGATTGCATGAGATTTTTTGCAGTAGAAAGGATCTTGACCTGGATGTCTATAAAGCATACTCAGGGGAAGAAGCCATCGAGTGGTTGAACAGGACAAGGATCGACATTGTGCTGACGGACATTCGGATGCCGGAAATTGACGGGTTGCAGCTGCTGGAGGAGATCCATAAAAGCTGGCCCCAATGTTGGGTTATATTTCTGACGGGCTACGACGAATTTGAGTATGTGTATAAAGCTATTCAGCATAATGGCGTAAGTTATATACTGAAGACCGAAGATCATGAAAAAGTGATTAATGCAGTTGAAAATGCCATCAAGGAAATACAAAAGGGGATTAAGATTGAGGATTTGATCCATAAAGCAAAAGAGCAGATAAACGTGGCTTTGGATTTGTTTCAGAAGGACTATTTCATTCACCTCCTCCATGAAGATGCCGCACTGAATGTAGACAAATCTCAATTTGAGCAGCTGGTAATCCCAATGCATCCGAATCAGCCTGTTGTTATGCTGTTGGGGCATGTTGACGACATACCGACGGATGTATCTTATTGGGACAAAGTACAATATCTGTATTCTGTCAGGCTCATAATCGGACAAAATATCAATACGCATACCCGAAATGTCGTTGTCATGGATGAAAGCTACAGGTTTGTACTCTTCATACAACCCAAGGAACTGCCCGCTTCCAATGAGATACACACTCAATTATCTGTCTGCTATGAACAGACCATTTCATTCTTAAAAGGTACGCTTGAAGTTATACAGACGGCTTGCCGGGAGTCTTTGAATACCTCCATCAGTTTTGTATTAAGTGGTGAACCCTGTAAGTGGGAAGAGGTATCCAAAAAATATTATTCATTGAACCAACTGCTGAATTACCGGATCGGTGACGGCATTGAAATGCTGTTGATCGACAGTGAATTCAAAAACAATATTTTAAATACCAATGCAGACAGTAATATACCTGAACTGGAAGCAGATATGGAGTCCCTTGATACGCTGCTGAGGCAAAGAACCGTGGACACCATCGAATTATATCTCGAATCGGGTCAATCGGATAAATTTTTTGAGAGTTTGTCCGTATGGATCGATCCTTTAAAATCCATTCGAAGCAAAAACAGCAATATAGCAATCGAAGTCTATTTCAAGGTGGCTCTCTGCCTTTTATCCTATATCAACCGGTGGAAGCTTACCGATAAGATTGCCTTTCACCTGGGGCAAAACAAACTGATGAGGATTGACAAGCATGAATCCTGGGAAGAAGCAGTGGACTATATTTATGCTCTCTCCAGAGTTATTTTCAAGCTGCAGAGTGAGGAACAGAAAAAGAGGGCCGACAATGCCATTCATTATATTCAAAAGTATATCGAGAATCATATGAGCGAGGATCTTTCCCTGGTCAGGCTTGCCGAGCAGGTCTATTTGAACCCCTCCTACCTTTCGCGCCTGTACAAGCAGGTTACGGGGACGAATTTGTCTGATTTCATTGATAATGTGCGGATCAAAAAGGCAAAGGAGATGCTGGAAGGAGAAAATGTTAAAATTCATGAGGTTGCCAAAGCAGTCGGATATGAAACGGCAGCATCCTTTACCCGGTTTTTTCGGAAAATCGCCGGGTGTTCGCCACAGGAATATCATGAAGCTTCCCTGGTGGGTAAACAGTTGAAAACCAGGTAGAAGCCGGATAGGATCAGGGGATTTTTGGAAAATAGAGGAGTGAGCAAAGAGTAACGAAAGGGTGGGTACGATGTGTATCCACTCCACTTTATTGGACATGCAAAGAAAAAATCGGAGATTCTCGACTTAGAAAGCCAGACTGCAATGAAAAGGTAAATAAATGATAAGAAAGTAAAAATGTGTGAATAGCAATCATCAGCCGCATCTCCTATAATTTTTATTAAAGGGTGGGATGTTTACTCTCCATTTTAGTAAAACTTATAAGGAGAATGGAATATGAATAATAACCCGATTATTCGGCTTGTAACCGGTATTTTAGTCTATTCTCCTAATCTGGTTGTGTCTCCCGGCAAATACACGGTAAAAATCTTGTTCGGACAGGGGGATGCTCTTTGTGGGAAAAATAAAAACAGCCAATCTATTGAATTATCTGACGATTTCGCAAAAGATGGTTCTTATATTTTTGGGATCCGTTATTTTGCCCTTAGCGATACAGAATGCCTTTTATTACAATGATACTGAAAAAAATATTCAATCCGAAATGATGCAGCGGCTGATCCATTCATTGGAGGAAAAGACCAATAAGATTAACGGATGTATTTCAGGAACTATAACTCTGTCCCATAGATACAATACCAATGAAGACCTGTATAATTTTTTGGATTGCAACTATTCCAGTGATATTAGTTATTTAACTGAATATCAGAGTCGAATCAGGGAGGTGCTGCTTTCAGATTTGGCATTTAATCAACAAGTGAGAAAAATCAGTCTCTATACGGATAATCCTACTGTGGTAAATGGATCACTTGTAAATAAAATAAAGACCGAGGAGTTTGTTACGCTAGGAGAGAATTTGATTGAATATAAAATGTACAATTTGTCTTCCTCAGAAAATGGACCCAAACTCCGGCTTTCTTTAGTACCTTTGGAATTCAAGGCATCCGATGACAGATGTCTCAGTATTTTAAGGCCTTTAAAGTATTTTCCGCAACACTCAGTCTATCAGAAATACTTGAGAATCGATATTGATGTGTCATACATCTCATCCATGCTGGAAGAAAGCAGCCTGTTTGATAATGTGGTTCTGGTAGATTCGGATAACCGTATTATTGCTTCTTCAAACACTTACCACGATTATGGTAGGTTTGATATATTTTCCGAAGATGAGCTCAAGGCGGGAATCATTGTGCTCAAACAGCCGCTTGGAGATATTCCGCTATCTTTGTATGGCTACTATAATTCCAAAGTTATTTCCGACGAATTTACAAAAATGAGATGGAAGACAATGACTGTCGTTGTATGCAGTATGCTGCTTGCGCTTTCTTGCATATTGTTTGTTGCAAGTAATATTACCAAACGCACCAAGCTTGTTGTAAATTTATCAAAGCAAATTGCACAGGGGAATTTTTCACAAATTTGCAAGGGTAACTCCGGAAATGATGAAATAGAGATTTTGGCAGATAGTATGAATCAAATGAGCAGGAAGCTTAAAACACTAATTGAGGAGGAGTATAATTCCCGTATCCTGAAAGCACAATTGGAACGGGAAACAGCACAAGCGAAATTATTAGCCTTGCAAAGCCAGGTAAATCCCCACTTTATGTTTAATGCACTGGAAAGTATCCGCTTAAAGGCTATGGTGAAGAATGAGTCTGAGACCTCAAAAATGATTATGTATATGTCGCGGATGTTCAGGCGGCTGATTAACTGGAATGATGACATCATATTTTTACAGGATGAAATAAAATTTCTCAATGAATTTTTAAGTATTCAAAAATATAGGTTTGATGACGAATTTGAATATACCGTCAACGTTGATGAAGAGGCCCAGCGTTGTCTGCTGCCAAAATTTATTATACAGCCTCTGGTTGAAAATGCCTGTGTTCATGGTGTAGAGGCAATCTCCAACCACCGGTTGGTTGAAACCTGTGCAGCGATTAGGGAAAACCGTCTGATGATCACGGTTTGTGATAATGGCTCCGGTATTAGCGAGGAAAAATTATACGAACTTAGAGAGATGCTAAAAGGTGATAAAAAGCCGACGGAAAGTGTTGGACTTTACAATGTATATCAACGCTTGGCTTTGTATTATGGCCGGGAATTTGCTTTAACTATCAGCAGTAAAGCGGGCCAGGGAACAAGAATTGACTTAACCATTCCTATACGCCGTTCAAAGGAGGAATTTTATGTATTCAATTCTGTTGGTTGATGATGAAAAAAGCATCAGGGAGCATTTAACAAAAGTCATACCGTTTGAGGAGCATGGATTTACGGTCAGGAATACTGCGCTTAACGGTAAAGAGGCGTTGGAGAAGCTTTCTATCACATGCCCTGATTTGATTTTACTTGATGTCCGTATGCCGGTAATGGATGGGCTGGAGTTCTTAAAGCAGCTAAGACAAGGTGAATATGCACATACCCCGGTTGTCATGCTTTCTGGATATAATGAATTTGTATATGCGAAAGAAGCCATGAAATATGGCGTTAAGGCCTATTTGAACAAACCTGTGGATGAAGAGGAAATGATCCCTCTGCTGCATAAAGTACATAAGGAGTTGGACGATTACAAGAATGAAAAAGATAGGTCCATGCTTCTCGAAAACATGAAGATATTCAATAAGCTTTATAATGGAGGGTCTATTGCCAGAAGCACATTCAAGGGCTATACCTTTATGTCCTGTGTTCTTTTGCAATGTACTTGCAGTATGGAAAGCAATGACCCTCACGTGATTATGCAGGAGTGCCTTTCAAAACAAATCGGAGAACTCGACAGTTATCAATTCCGCACTAAAGGGAGCCAATATTCCTTTTTACTGCCCCCAAAAGTCATGGAACCTTATTGTTATAATAAAAAGGCTCTTGCGGATAAGCTGCAGGAAGAATTAAGAAAGGAAGCTCTTTTTTGCGCATTCCTTTTTGATTCCTATATTTTTGAAGATAGCCAAGATACCTTTAGAGAAGACTTTTCAAATCATAACTATGAAATGCTGACGGAACTATTTTTCTCCGGCGGAAAATTTATGGATTACAGCCCGAATCGTTATAAAACGGGTGAAGAACTATATTTGGAATCAAAGTATTTGGATGAGATTAAGCAGGACTTATTATCGCTTGATAAAAAGAAAGTAATACTGGACTTTGAAAATCTCACGGACCAAATTCAAAAGGAACGCACTGGAATCCAGTATGTTCAGGAGATAAGCTATAGAATCTATTATCTCATTAACAATGAAATATCAAAAATTGTAAATACAAAACAAGGGGAGATGTTCTTGGCCCGTCCCAAATGGATAGATAGCCCATGTTTTGTTTCATTTCACCAATGGAGAAAGGTGATGTACTCTTTGGTCATGGAAGGATTCGGATTTATTGAGCAAAGCAGTCGAGTTGTCAACCTTGGCGTCGGTAAAGAGGTTGTCCAATATATAAAGCTGCATTATATGGAACAAATCAGTTTAAAACAGGTTGCCGACCTTTTTTTTGTGAATGCCGCATATTTGGGTAGAGTTTTTCAAAAGACAACAGGATTGAGTTTTAAGGAGTATGTCAACAGAATACGCATTTGTGAAGCAAAAAAGCTGCTGCAGCAGACCGACAAGCTTATTTATGAAATAGCAAATCAGGTGGGCTTTCTTGAGAGTAGTTATTTTATTGTAAAATTTTCACAGGAAGTTGGAAAAAGTCCTACGGAATATAGAAATGAGATGAAACGGAATGAACTACATGATTTGTCCAGGAGGACATAAAAACTGAAATTGGATAAGCTGCATTTGGATTAGGGATAACAGGTATAATAATTTAAATTTCCAGTATTCTTTTTTAAATGACCGGGTCCGGCTTCCGTGCTACTATTAAAGAAAAAAGGAAAGGTGGATATTCCGAAAATGAGAAAGTTTTACAAACTGTTGACTGTGCTGGTTATCTCGTGTATAGTTCTGTCGCTTGCTGCCTGCGGTTCATCAAGTAGTAGCACCGATAAAACAACAACCCCTCAGAATGGAACCGCTGCACAGAAGGATTCCGAGACGGGTTTGACCCCAATGGCAAACGCAGGTAAGCCGATAACCTTTAACCTCTTTATCCGTGACCCTGGCCAGGCACCTGCGAAGGACAACCCGGTTCTAAAAAAAATCACCGAGTTAACCGGAGTTACAATCAATTTTGAATTTGTTGTCGGTGATGTAAATCAGAAGCTGGGTGTAATGATCGCTGGGGGGGATTACCCGGATGCGGCGTTTGCAGATGCTGCAAAATTGTATGATGCCGGTGCTCTTATTCCGGTTGAAGATTACATCAACAAATATCCGAATCTGAAAGCCCATTACGCCCCCTTCATGGATAAGATGATCGCGGGTTTTGACGGAAAACATGCCTATACGGTTGAAAACTATAATGCTATTACGAAACCAGCGCCCATGTTTACCAACGGTGGTGTAGGTTTCTTTATCCAGAAAGCCGTATTGGAAGAATCCGGCTATAAGATCCCCAAGACAATTAATGAATATTTCCAGTTGATTGAAGACTATAAAGCAAAGCATCCAACCATCAATGGAGCCAAAACCATCGGATTTGAAATCCTTTGTGATGGCTGGAGGGACTTCTGTCTGCGCAATCCTGCGCAGCATCTGATGGGTGCCGGTAACGACGGTGATGTATATGTTGATCCCACAACATTTAAAGCATCTCTTTATCAAATTTCCGACACTGCCAAGAATTATTACAAGAAATTAAATGAAGAATATCACAAAGGGATCATTGAAGCAGAAACATTTACTGAAAACTATGACCAATATCTGGCCAGATTGTCAACGGGTGCCGTACTGGGTATGTTTGACCAGGCCTGGAACTTTGGGAAGGCTGAAGACGCTTTGAAAACAGCCGGTAAGTTTAACCGTACTTATGTTGCCGTTCCAATCGCAAATCCCGGTGTAAAGGACGGATATCTTGATTCTCCGTCGGGCACAATTAGCGGAACCGGTGGTCTCACTGTTACAAAGAAATGCAAGGATCCTGACCGGCTGTTCGCTTTCTGGGATTGGTTATTGAATCGTGAGGTTCAGGACTATCTGCAGTGGGGTATCGAAGGCAAAGACTTCGTAAAGGTTGGCACCAATGGTAAGGCATTGACAAAGGAACGCCGTGAACTGGTCAGAGATACGGCTAAAAAACGCGACCTGACCGGAGATACATTGTGGCAGTACTCACCCAAAATGCAGGGCTTATATGAAGACGGTACTCCCTGTGGACCTGGCGATTCTACAGACGAATACATGGCAGCTCTCAGCGAGTATGAGCGGAAATTCCTGAAAGACCTTACTATTCAATATCCTGCACAGTTGCTTTCTGAACCGGTAAAACGTCCTAAATACTATCCGGTGTGGGCATTCCCTATCGAAGATGGAAGTCCGGCCAAGGTTGCGATTACAAAGGTGACGGAAACCTGCCGCAAGTATTATCCGCAGCTGATTTTGTCGAAGCCTGGAGAATATGATGCATTATGGGACAAATTCCTTGGAGAAATCAAGGCTGGCAACCCTCAGCCCTATCTTGATGAAGTGAATCGTCAGATTAAGATCAAGCAAGGAGTTAAATAGTATTTGATATCGAAATCCTGAACTATGAAGAGAGGATGTTCCTCTCTTCGTGGTTTTATAAATCGGCATTAAAAACTAACCAGATAGGGAGAACGGATATGGCTGAGAAGGAAATTGTCTTACAAAATAAGCTCATGAAGCAAACGCAATGGGAAAGAAAAGTAAAACTGTATAAGTCCCAAAAATCACTTTTTATCATGATCATTCCCTGCATGATTTTTACCTTTATATTTTCTTATTGGCCGCTTTCAGGATGGATCATGGCATTTCAGAATTATAAACCGGCGAAGGGGTATTTGAATTCGAAATTTGTTGGATTGGACCAATTTAGGTTCCTGTTTAGCGAGCCTGTATTCTGGAGGGATTTTAGAAACACATTGGGTATGTCGGTATTAAACCTGATTTTCGGATTTGCTTTTGCCATCGGTTTTGCCCTGCTTTTAAATGAAATCCGCAGTTTAGGCTTTAAGCGCGTTACCCAGACAGCTTCCTATTTACCGCATTTTTTGAGCTGGGTTATCGTTTGTTCCTTGATTTCCAATATTCTATCAACCTATGACGGAACGCTTAATAATTTATTGATGTGGTTGGGCGTTTTGGATAAGCCCGTACTGTGGCTTGGTGAACCCAAGTATTTCTGGTGGATTGTTGCATTTACCAATGTGTGGAAGGAAATGGGCTGGAATTCAATCATCTACATCGCAGCGATGTCGGCAATTGATACTGAGCTATACGAATCTTGTGAAATCGATGGCGGAAACCGATACAGGAAAATGTGGCATATTACACTTCCCGGGATTCGACCGACAATCATTGTTCTTTTGATTATGAATGCAGGATGGATATTGAATGCCGGCTTTGAAGTACAGTATCTGTTGGGCAGAGGTTTAGTAATGGATGTTTCTGATACGATTGACATTTTTGTATTAAAATACGGTATTACGAATGGAAACTATTCATTAGCCACTGCAGCCGGTATTTTTAAATCCGTAATATCCATTCTGTTGATCGCAGGCACAAACTACCTGTCTAAGAAACTGGATGAGGAAAGTGTATTTTAGGGGGGAGAGGAAATCATGACATCCAAACGGAATAAAATCAAAAGCAATAGATTAGAGCCGGTAGTATTTTATACTTTGAATACAGCACTAATGCTTTGTGTAATTGTTATCATGCTATACCCGTTTTGGAATACGATTGCAGTATCATTTAACAATTCACAGGACACTTTGCGCGGGGGAATAACTTTTTTTTCTCGTGATTTTACACTTTATAATTATCGGACTGTGTTTAAAAATGACCTTCTTGTTATAGCAACTGTAAACTCTGTGCTCCGTACCGTGCTGTCTACAATTTTAGGGGTTTTTATTTCTGCCCTTATAGGTTATGTACTTTCCCGTCCCGAATTTTTATGGCGTAAGTTTGTAACCCGCTACTTTGTTGTGACAATGTATGTATCAGCAGGTTTGATCCCCGGTTACTTCCTTATGAAGGATTTGCATCTCATCAATACCTTTTTGGTATATATTATTCCGGGATTGGTCAGTGTTTTTAATATTATAGTCGTCAGGGCCTATATGCAAACCTTGCCCGGCAGCCTTGTCGAAGCGGCGGCTATCGACGGGGCAGGCTATTTCCGCTGCTTTATCCAGATCGTTTTCCCGTGCTGCAAACCGGTTCTGGCGACTGTGGCGCTGTGGTGCGCCGTTGGGGCCTGGAACTCCTGGTTCGACACTTTCATTTATTGCTCCAGTAAGGATAGCCTGACCACTCTGCAGTATGAAATGATGAAAATGATTTCGGCTTCCATGAATTCAGGGACGAATAAATCTGTAGCCACAATCTATGGAGGCGGAGGCACAGTCGACTCCATAACTCCGGTTTCCATACGAGCGGCAGTTACGGTTGTTGCTTCCGTTCCGATTCTGATCGTATATCCGTTCCTGCAGAAATACTTTGTTAATGGTGTTATGATCGGCGCAGTTAAAGGCTAAAAAAAGATATGGGAGAATGGAATATGAATAACGGTGCTTTTTTTACACGTAAGTATCTAAATTTGTTTGCCCAGCTTGGTATATCTGAGAAGCAAATCAGGAAGAAAATTGAAGATACTTTTGAAACCATGTTTTTTGACCCGGTAGAGCGTATATATTTTGAAAAGGGTGACAGCATGGGATATATGCTGGATACGGGAAACCAGGACGTCCGTACGGAAGGCATGAGTTATGGAATGATGATGGGTGTTCAAATGGACAGGAAAGATATTTTTGACCGCCTGTGGCTTTTTTCTAAAATGTATATGTACCAGGATAAAGGAAAGTATCAGGGCTATTTTGCATGGTCTGTTTCTCCGGAAGGAATAAAAAATGCTGAAGGTCCGGCACCTGACGGAGAGGAGTACTTTGCAATGGCACTTTTCTTTGCAAGCAAGAGGTGGGGGGACAGCGAGCCGCCCTTCGATTATAGCGCCCAGGCCAGGGATATCCTGCGGCATTGCATTCACCAGGCAGAAATTGTTCAGGATGGCGAGCCTATGTGGGACGGTTCAAATCATTATATTAAGTTTGTACCGGAAACGCCATTTACCGACCCATCCTACCACCTGCCGCACTTCTATGAGCTGTTCGCTCTGCTGGCGGATGAGCAGGATAGGGCATTCTGGCAGAAAGCTGCTGAGGAAAGCCGTAAGTTTCTGCATATTGCCTGTGACAAGGATACAGGGATGGCACCAGAATATTCCGAATTTGACGGCACTCCTAAGCATTTGTTTCATAAAGGGCAATTCTACTCCGATGCATACCGTGTCGCGATGAACATAGGTCTGGATGCTGCATGGTTTAATAAGGATGAAAGCCTGGGTGGTGTTATCGATAAGCTTCAAGCCTATTTTAGCGAAAACACAAAAATGGGAGAGTATCATTCCTATACTGTAAAAGGTGAGCCCTTAGACCAACCTGCATTGCATCCTGTGGCAATTATTGCAACCAATGCGGCGGGTTCGTTGGCGGCAAAGGGAAAATATCGGATGGAGTGGGTTCGGGATTTCTGGAATCTGCCGCTCAGAAAAGGTGAACGCCGATATTACGATAACTGCCTGTATTTCTTGTGTCTGTTAATGCTGGCGGGCCAGTACAGGATATTTGTTTGAAATGGAAAATGAAAAGCAGGTGAGGTAAATCAGATGGTAAAAAGAATTAAAGTCCCGAAGGACTCTGAAGGCATTGAAGTTTCTGGGAATTGGAACTTTTGCGTAGGCACAGGCAGACTTGGCCTTGCACTACAAAAGGAGTACCTGGGATTCATGCCGCCAAAGCTAGCTCCTGGAGAGAACACGATTTTTTTATTGGAAGGGGAATACTACACCACCAAAGGATTATAATCAATGAACTGCTCTTATAAAAGCTGCTGTTACGCATTTCATTTCTCGCTATGGCATCGAAGAGGTTTTAAATGGCCCTTTGAGGTGTGGAATGAACCAAATCTTCCGGGTTTCTGGAGGGACGCCGACAAGGCTGAATATTTTAAGCTGTATAGGGTAACGGCCACAGCGATTAAAGAAATAAACAGGAACTTGAAAAAGGTACCTTTGGATTTTGTGACGAGGCATGCATATACGGCAAAGCCTCCGCGGGTGACTCCTCGTATAAATGGGCAGTCTATGGATTGGTGTGGAGCAAGAACAGATTATTTCAACATGAAAAGCTGGCGGAATTGGAACCCACCAGCTTTTCTGAAAATGAAAAATTACAGTTTACAATGTAATTTCGCAGGCTCTTGTTTTATTGGATTTCGATATAATCCAATTCTGCATAACCAGTAGCACCTTTGCTGAGCTTAATGGTATTGGAACCTGCCTTGAGTGTAACGTTTATGGTCTTGCTGCCAAACTGTCCCCAACCGGCAGTGGGCGTGTATGTAACAGTGCTTGCAGCTCCGCTGTTTACTGAAAGATTCTGGGTCGAGTTGGCGCCGGTGCCGTTGGCATACCGGATCGTCATGGTATAGGTTTTTGCTGTAGCTGCGTTGACCGTGAAGGTTACATAGCTGTCGGAATAATCAATACCGCCGACATATTGCTCGTTGGAGGCAGCAGAGCCGCTGTAAATACTGGCGTTGTTCACAGTTGCACCTTCTGCTTCATACCTGCTGGCGGATGGAGCAGAACTTCCCTTGATAAAGGTTATGCTGTTGCCGATGGCGCCGATGCCGGAAATGGATAATCCGGAGTTTGTACCGTTCCACCACTTGGCACTGGGGGATGTAGTATCGTTGAAGCTGGTTCTATATCCTGCATGGAACAAGTCACCGTCTGCTCCGCTGTTCGCATTTCTCTCAAGCTGAAAAAGATTGTCTGCCTGTTCAACGGACACAAGGAAATGCTTTGAGGCGGTCATCTGGTTGGAACTGTTGTCTCCATTTTGGTCTATGTGCCAGATGATAAGCCCTTCATCCGGCATATTAGCATACCGGCCGGTCTTTCGTATGTTTTCAATGAGGAAATATTCATTGGATCTTGGGCCCGTCCAGCGATATACCTGTTGAGCACCGCTGCTGTTGGATACTGCAGTTACGCTGGTGCCATCGGCAAAGCTGTTTAGATTGGAGATGCTGTTCCAACCGGAAATGACGTTTCTGCAGTAAGCGTCAGGCGGGACAGGATTCTTGTCATCGGTATAGGCCATGAGCGAATATCTTCCGATACCCGGTGAATCTCCGTCATAATCATAAAGATCAGGATATCCAAAGATCAAATGACCGTTCTCATGGCAAATGGTATAGATCGAAAGGTCTGTACCGATATTGGACATTTCATATCTTTGAACATTGACTCCGTCAGCGTAAAAAGGAGTATACAGCGCACCCTGATGTGGCCATAAGCCTTTGCTCCAGGCCACATCCGGCTCACCTGCATAAAGCGCGTTGACAGACAAAACATAGCCATCTGAGCCGGTGGTTAGGCTTGCAAAGTTGAAGCCCGTAGAGTCAAGCCACTGCAGGGCTTCTGTAACCAAGCCTGCAGATCTTAAAGCGAATTCGATGTTCGGATCATTATAGTAAGATTTGGGATGCTGCGCGGTATAAAAGCCTGTGATGGTATTGGTGAAAGTCAGTGCTCCACCGGAAACAGAATAGTAATAATCCTTTACAGAGCCGTTGTTGCCATAGCCGGTATAACCTGTTTGGTTGAACAGATTGGTTATTTCTGTTTTGGAGACAGTGCTTTGTTCATCGGGGAAATTGATCAGGATCGTAAGGCCAAGGACATTTCCTGTTGTCCGGCTGGCAGGCAGAACAGCAGGACCAGAAGTTTCCGCACTTGCGATAGAAGCATTTGTGCTTGTTTTGTCCAGATTCAGAAGCTTCTTTGTATGCTCCCTTTTCTTTTCAATGGATTCACGGCTGATTTTCTGATGCTTGGCAAGCTTGCTTTTGCTTTGAATGCTGATATCCGCTTTGGTAGTTCCTTGATAAATCACGCCGGAGGGAACAAATTCCGTACCGTCTGCATTGACATCAGCATAGTGTATCCAGCCGGTCTTATCATCCATGCAAAGAGTGTAACCATCAATGCTTTCTACATGCTGATAGAATTCATCACCTGTAACCAGTACTTTGACTTTGGTGCCGTCGGGCTGTGTTAATTGGACTTCCCGGTTGATATAGGGGGCAGCGGATACCACTATCCCAATAGCAAAAATAGTAATGATCATGACAAAAATAGACAGACTCAGTTTAGTTGCTTTTTTCATAGATGCTTTTCTCACAACAATTACCTCCCAAAATTCAGATTATTAGAATATCTGTTCTTCACTACAGTTGATTGTAAATATAATTTTATACCCTGTAAAAGAGCAGGGTATAGGGAAACAAAACCTTAGAGAGATCCTAAAGCAATGTAACTGGCGGCTGCCCTCCTTTCCTCCCATAATCGTGATAAGCTCGTAAGCAAAAACTACAGGTAAAACATTTAGGATCAGGAGAAAAACAATTATCCTATAGATGAATACAGGTATTGCTAAACATAACAAAGCGAAATAAAAAAATTTATTAGCGTATTTGCTACAGAGATGTAATGGGAAATAGTAATTCGATTTTCAGCGTATTCAGTTCTATACCATATATTGCAATTTGTCCATATTATATCATTGTGTTTTGTGATAGACAAGTAGCGAATGGTAAATTAATTAAAATAATCCTATATTATCCGATTTTAAAACATGTACAGATTTGCAATCATTGACTGGCATTCAAGGTACATTGTAGGCTGGGAGCTTTCCAACACATTAGACTCTTCCTTCGTGCTACGATGCCTGATGAGAGCATTCAGCAAGGCCCGACATTATAAACAGCGACCAGGGTTGCCAGTTTACCAGCAATAAATATGTTGATCTTTCAAAAGCAACGGCATCCGGATCAGCATGGATGGACGTGGAAGAGCGACGCACTTAACCTTTTTAAATTTGTGTCTTGACAAAGGAGTGCAATATACTGATATAATGGTACTACATTTATCGTTCGGGGGATTTTATGCTCGGAAAACGCACTTCAATAGGACTAGAATTCTTCACAAAATTTAATCCGATTCATTTTATGAGCATCAAATTAAAGCTTATTATTACCTATACATTTCTTATCCTTGTGATTGTTTTCACACTTCAGAGGATAAGTTATTATTACGCTTCAACTATAATTACAGATAACTCGTTAAGATACTCCCAACTTATTGTTGATAAAATAAGCACTGAAATTGACAAGACCTTTGATGAATTGGACAGGCTTACGCAAACTACTCTGTCTGATAAAACTCTGTTAAACAACTTGACAATAAAGGGAGTCAGTTCAAAAAGTGATTCATCTGAATACGAATACACGAAGGCGTTTTTGAACCGAATTTTGAATTTTCGCAGGGATATTGATAAAATTATTCTTTCAAATATTGATGGAGAGCTTTTTGTATCAGGGGCAGACAGCTATGTTCCACCGGAATATGATATAAGGAACGACGGATGGTACAAAAGCTTCAGCCAGAGCGATGATGCTTTCATGGTCATACCGCCCCACCTGAATGAAATAAATTTTGGTTATGAGGTGTTTTCGATAGTACGGAAAATCAGAACATTTTCTGACAACAGGGTTTTAGGCTTGATAAAAATTGACCGGAGAGCAAACATCCTGGATGAAATTTGTAAAAAGGGAGAGTTAGAGGAAAACAGTATTATTATATTTGATAAAAACAGGATACCTGTCTATAATACCGGTATTAATCTGACACAGAAAGAAATATCTGAAATATCTGATTCGCTGGGGCATACTTCCGGAACAATCCTCATTTATCCTAAGGGTGACACGAAGGTAATCAACTATATGAGATCAAATTATACCGGATTGTATGTAGCTTTTATCGTGCCGGAGAAAGTACTTCTGAAGGATTTGAAAGCAATTAACACAGCATCTGCCATACTGACTGCTCTATGCAGTCTTCTGGCTCTTGTTTTTTCTATTGCCATATCCTTTGCAATTACAATGTCTGTTAAAAAGTTATTGAAGGGTATGAAAAACATTGAGCAGGGAGATCTGGATACAAAGGTAAATATTAAATCTCATGATGAAATAGCTGTTTTAGCAAAGGGCTTTAATAAAATGGTTGAGAAAATCAAGGTGCTGATTAAGCAAAATGCTGAGATGGAGGTGAAGAAAAAGGAAGCTGAGATGATGGTACTTCAAGGCCAGATAAATCCGCATTTTTTGTATAATACTCTGGATGGCATAAGAATGAAGGCGGTTATAAATAAAGATGACGATGTGGCCTATATGATAGAGGAGTTAAGCAGTCTTTTAAGGACAAGTGCCCATGGCAAAAGGGAGTTTGTTCCTTTAGAGGATGAACTTAATTATATCCGACGTTATATTAACCTGCAAAACATAAGATACAGGCAAAAGTTCAAGCTTACTATAGATATATCGGATATTCTACTAAAAATGATTGTGCCAAAGTTTATCTTGCAACCTTTGGTAGAGAATTCCATATATCACGGGCTTGAAATGAAGAAGAATGATAGGCAAATATTTATTGGAGGTACAGTTGGAGGTGGCGGAGTTGTTATTTCTGTCAGGGATAACGGCATGGGTATGAATGAGGAAGAGTTGAACAGACTAAGGGAATCCCTTGATTTGAGCGATGATGCTCCGAGAACTAAAATCGGTTTGAGAAATATAAACAGCAGGCTAAAACTATATTACGGGCAAGATTTTGGGGTTGAAATAAACAGCGTCCAGAATGAAGGTACGACAATATCACTCACCTTCCCTGTTCCGGAGGAAACAGCCAATCGAATTGAATGAATAAATGTTCCAACTATACAAATTCCAATGGAACTTAGCTGATTGTATATAAATAAATTAACATAGCCGGGATAACATTTTATGGGGGCAATCAAATGATGAAGGTTGTATTAATAGACGATGAAGAGACCATTATTGAAGGATTAAAGGTGTTGATAGACTGGAATTCCATTGGATTAGAAATAGCTGGTGAGGCGTATGACGGTGAAGAGGGCATTGAATTAGTCAAAAATGTTTTACCGGATATCATAATCACGGATATCAGAATGCCCATTCTAAGCGGTCTGGATATGATAGGGCTTGTTAAGGATTTCCTTCCATATACAAAAATTATGATTCTAAGTGGCTATAGTGATTTTGACTATGCCAGACAAGCGATAGATAAGGGAGCAAACTGCTACCTGCTTAAGCCTGTGTCAAGAGAGGAATTGGTTGAGAGGCTTACAAGAGCCAGTGAAGAAATCATGCAAGCCAAGGATAAGGAACAGAAAGAAAAGAAAATTGCTATCAATTTGTACAGTATGCAGAACGCGGCGAAAGAGAAGTATTTGAAGGATATGGTGGAAGGTAAAATAAGTACATCGAATGAGATAGAAAGAATATGGAACTTATTTGAATTTGGACATACCTTCCGCAATCTTTGTACCGTAATTTTTGAGATTGATGATTTTGAGGTGGAAGGCTTTGATAAACCTGGAGACAGGGACACTTTAAAATTTGCTGTAGATAATATAATTGAGGAGCTTGTGCTAAAAATCAATGCAGGAGTTTTCTTTAGCTTTGACCTGGAAAGGTCAGTTCTTATTATATGCTTTAAGGAAAGCAGGAATATCAAAAAGGAAGTTCTGGATATAATCAAGGAAATAAAGGAGACGGTTTTTGATTTTTTGAAAGTGACACTTTCCGTCGGCATCGGTTCTACCTATACCAGTTTAGACAAGCTTGCACAATCCTTTAATGAAGCTGGATACGCATTAGAGAAAAAGTTCCTATATGGTAAAAATATCACTCTTCACATTGATGATGTAATGGATAAAAACGGAGATATCCAGTTTAAGCCTGTGCCTCTTGAAAGGGAGCTTATGATATATGTTGAGTCATTTGACATGGAGGGTGCGGCTAATGTGTTGGATAAGCTCTTTCACTATCTTATCAGGGAATCCGGTAATACGCCTTCACAGATTTATGCTGAATGCATAAATATAATGGCGCTTTTGAGACAAAGTGCAGTTGCTGATACAATGAATCTCTTAGATGTTTTTAAAGAGGATTTCTTTTCAATTCAATTTTTCAAAAGGTTTAAAACTTACCCTGAACTTCAGAAATGGATGAAAGATTTGATACTTTTATTTATTGAAAGGATGGTTAATCAACCAAAGAGCCATACTGAGCAATTGGTTGAAAAAATTAAAAAATATATTGAGGACAATTTTATTGTGGCGACAAGAGAATCTGTAGCAAGTAAATTTTATATCAATCCTTCTTACCTGAGCCAAATTTTCAAACAGGCCACAGGATATAGTTTTACTGACTATCTTACGACGGTGAGGGTTGAGAAGGCGAAGAAAATATTAATGACTTCTGATATGAAGATTCAGGATATAGCTGAGAAACTAGGATATAACAGCAGTCAATATTTTGCAAAAGTATTTGAAAAATACGCAGGTTCCACTCCATTGGATTACAGAAAAAACATGGCATTTTCGAAAAAAAGTAAAGATTGTAGAAAAGAATGAAAAATCTTTTGTGCGTTGTATATAGAATTAGGAGAAGGTGAACAAAATGAAGCTAAAGCTTATAAAACATGTAATTGTTGTATTGGCAGTTGTCATTATGACCGGCTCTATACAAGGTTGTGGAAATATGAATGCAAAATCTGCCAAGGACAATTTAAAAGCACAGAAGATAAGGCAGGTTGATAGGGATAATATACGGATTTGGGCAAGAGGAAGTGGCCCTGACCCAGGGATAAATGCAATAATTAATAAATTCAATGCGTCTCAATCTGCAATCAAAGCAGAGTATGAATTTTTCGGAGAGAATTATGCAAGCCTTGTACAACTGGCATTAGCAGCAGAAAACGCACCGGATGTTTTTGAGGCAAATACCGGACTTACCGTGGTAAGGCTGGCAAAGTCGGGATATATTATTTCTATAGATGATTTGATGAGCGAGGATTTGAAAAGTAAATTACACCAGGATACTTTAAAGCAGAAGGATTTGTATTATGAGGGGAAGCTTTATTCGATTCCTACAAGGATAAGTGCATACAGACTGCTGTATAATAAGGATTTGTTCAGAAAATCAGGACTCGATCCGGAGAAACCTCCAAAGACCCTCGAAGATATGAGAAAATATGCAGCACAAGTTACAAAGGCTGGGAATGGCGAATTCTACGGCTTCGGACTTGCTTTAGGCGTAGAAGAAATATGGAATAGGATTATTGATCCTATAAATATTGCAATGGGCGAAGGGGGAAGGTATGGGTTTGACTATAGGACAGGGCGATTTGAAATGTCTTACAGTAAAAAGCTTTTCAGTTATTATATAGATTTGATGCGTGACGGTTCGGTTTTTCCAGGCTATGCGATCATGGGTATCGATCCGCTAAGGGCCAACTTCTCACAAGGGAAAGTGGGTATGTATATTGACGGAAACTGGCTGGTAGCGAATTATGCCGTACAGCTCAGAATCAATGCCGACTGGGATTGTGTGCCATTACCCGTGTTTGCAGGAAGCAGTGCCGGCAAATATTGGGCTGAAGGCGGCGTGAATTATGTAATTTCAAAAACTTCAAAATGCCAATCTGGAGCAAAGAAATTTTACCGGGCTTTGCTGGACGGCCAGGTAGCAGCACAAAAGTATATGCCTGTTCCGAGGTCTGTTATAGCTGCAAACAGGGAGGATGCTATACCGGTTAATGAAATGAATTTAAAGGGAGTAAAGTATTCCTTTGAGACTGGGGATCTTTCCATTTACCCTGTTGAACCTCATAGGTTCTTTGCATTGCAGGGAGATAACAGGGACAAGGTGTTTACAAATCTATTCATAAAAGCGTCTGAGACAAGAGGAAATATAGATACTGAATTGGACGCGGCAATAAAGGATTTGGATATCAGGTATAACCAGGCGTTGGACAGAGCTGTAAGAGATGGCTTGATAGATATAAGTGATATAAGGATAGAAAACTATGATCCGTTTAAAAGATAAGCAGCACATTTAATAAAAATGGCTTTACCTTGCATACAAGAGGTAAAGTTATTTTTTTATGTTATTTTCAGAAATTATACAAGGTTAAACAAAACATCTAACAAAATTGCACATTTATATAACGATTCTTTCACTTTCAAATTCACTCTGGTAGTATAATCAAAATGGTTAAGATTCTATATAAAAATCACTGTACTTTCGTAAAAATAAGAAAGGAAAGGAGGCTTTTTTACACTACTTATTCAAATGGTCAAATCTGATTAACTTATCAAAATAAACGAGGAGGTAGAATTATGTTAAAAACTAATAAAATCCTAAGTCTATTACTAATAGTTGTATTTGCTGGAGCAATGCTTTTTACATACCCTGTAGTATCAAGCGCAGCGACGGTTGTCAGTTATCCCTTGCCGTCCTGTTATACAACACCCAGTCAATACACGGTAAAAGCAGACTCTACAAATATACCGGTAATTGACACTTCGGAGGTATTTGTAAATTATAATTATTGTAATTTCTCTTTTTCAGGCACTACTACAATCACAATAACAGCAAGCGAGCCAATCAACACATATAATATTTCTCCCCTGGCTTTGGGAATCACTGCAACAAAGAGCGGAAATACACTTACATTTACACTTTCAACCTCAAGATACCTTATAGTTAAAATCAATAACCTGAAAGATCTGGTTATTGCGGCAGATGATCTTGAAACCAATGTTCCGGCTTCCTCCGGTACAGGTATATACAATGTTAAAACTCAATACGGCGCTGACAGTACCGGAGCGACGATGGCTACAACTGCAATACAAAATGCCATCAATGCAGCAAATGCAGCAGGCGGCGGAATAGTATACGTTCCAGCTGGTGTATATAAATGCGGCAATCTTGTTTTAAAAAGCAATGTTTCGGTTTACTTAGCGGGGGGTTCAGTTATAAGGGGTTCAGGAAACCCAAGCGATTACACTACCCATTTTCATAAGGACTCTCTGGGCAAGGATGGAACATGGTTTATCTATACAGAAACAAATGCAAACAATGTTAAGATATACGGCAGGGGGACCATTGACGGCAATGGTCATTATATGAGAAATACAAACAATTATTTGAACAATACTCTTGTACCCTTGCAATGCAGCAACTTTACGGTTGACGGTATAACCATAAGAGACAGCGGCTGCTGGGCTACAATACTTACAAGATCCAATGACATAACCATCCAGAATACAAAGCACTTTAACAATAATGAGCTTGATTATGAAAATGATGCCATAGATGTTCAAGAGTGCCAGAATGTAGTTATAAAGCACACCGTAGCAGTATCGGAGGATGACACATACTCATTTAAGACATGGGATGTAGCATCGACGGATATAGCGAAAAACTGGCCCGGAACTCCTGAAAAACAGTCAAATATAGTAGTGGATGATGCTTTGGCCTGGAGCCGATGCGGAGCCTTCAAGGTCGGAGATGGAGTTAAACAGCTTCAGGACGGCATAGTTATTAAAAACTCTTATGTATTTAGGTGTTGGCGTGCCTTGGCGGTGGGCCATCTTTATGGGACTACAGCAGCACAAAACATCATATTTGACAATATAGATGTAGAAGGCTTCTGGCCAAGATCCGGTGTCCACTCCAGATGGTTTGATCTTTCTGCAAAAAGCGGTCCGATAAAAAATGTGTTCTATAATAATATCAATTTACGCGCTTTAGGTGAAATTTCAGTAATGAAGGGTTGGAGTGATACATTTACTGTCTCCGGAGTTACATTAAACAATGTTCGCGTCGGTGGAGTTGCGGCAACTACATTGGAACAATTGAACATAACCGATACCAACAGCTATGCGGCAGCTCCTTCCTTTAATACATTGAAATTTGAAGCAGAAGGCTATAATCTTGGATCAGGTGTTTCCTATGAGGTAAGCACTGATGGTGGGCTGGCTATTGGAGCAGCACATAATGGCGACTATATAGCATTTAAAAATGTAGATTTCGGGAGCACAGCGAAAACAAGTGTCGACATGAAGGTTGCATCTGCTAATTCCGGCGGAAAGGTGGAATTCCATCTGGACAGCCCGACAGGTCCTATGCTGGGTTCTTGGACAGCAACAAGCACAGGTGGCTGGCAGACCTGGGCAATCAAGAATATTCCACTTACTGCTGGAATGGCAGTAGGAACCCATACCGTATATGTTACTTTTGTTAAATCAGACTCGAGTGCGGTTGCAAATTTAACTTGGTTCCAGTTCAAATAATCATAAAAGAATCATAGTAAAGTGTTGAAGCACTGCTCGAAAGTAACATTTTGGGCAGTGCTCTTTGTTTATATACAATCACCGAGGTACAATACATACGAGAGGCAAAATACCTAACAAAATTACACATTTATATAACCATACTTTCACTTTTAAATTTCCTCTGGCAGTATAATCGAAACATAAGATCACTTTAAGGAGGAAGGAAAAATGAAGAAATCATTAAGAAGTGCATGCGTAGCTCTTGCAGGCGTCATTTTGGCGACTACTATGCTGACAGGATGCGGAAACAACGGGAACTCAACTTCGTCAGGCAGTGATGTTAAGCAGACTGCAGCTCCAAAGGAAAAAGCAAAAATCAGGATTTGGGCGAGAGGAAGCGGCCCTGATGCAGGCGTTAACGCAATCATCGATAAGTTCAACAAGGAACAGAATGATGCAGAGGCAGCCTATGAGTTTTATGGCGAAAACTATGCAAATGTAGTGCAAATGGCCATTGCAGCCAATAGTGCACCGGAAGTTTTCGAAGCAAGCACCGGATTGACTGTTGTAGGTCTTGCAAAGAACGGGTCAATAGTACCGATTGATGACATCTGGAATGATGCTTTGAAGAAACAGATGCATCCTGACACCGTAAAACCAAAGGATTTTTATTATCAGGGCAAATTGTATTCAATTCCTGTAAGAATCAGCGCTTACAGATTGTTATACAACAAGGACGTATTCAAGAAGGCTGGACTTGATCCTCAGAAGCCGCCGAAAACTCTTGAAGAGATGAGGGATATGGCAAAGAAAATTACTGATGCCGGCAAGGGTGAATTTTATGGCTTTGGACTTCCCGTTGGTGTAGGGCAGATTTGGGAAAGAGTAATAGATCCTATTAATATGGCTATGGGAGTTGGAGACAGATATGGCTGGAACAGCAAAACAGGCAAATACGATTTCGCTTCCAATAAGAAGCTTTTCAATTACTATGTACAGTTGATGAAGGATGGTTCATTATTTCCTGGATCCCTCACTTTGGGTATAGACCCATTAAGAGCAAATTTTTCGCAAGGTAAAGTAGGTATGTATATTGATGGGAACTGGATGGTTGGTAACTATTCAGTACAGATGAAGACAACAGCAGATTGGGACGTAGCTCCGCTGCCTGTATTTGAAGGAAGCACTGCAGGAAAGTACTGGGCAGAAGGCGGTGTCAACTGGGTAGTTGGAAAATCCAATAAGGTAGAAGCTGCAAAGAAGTTCTATACAACCTGGGTAACAAGCCAGGATTTGGCAAACAAATTCATGCCTGCACCAAGGACCGTACTTGCTGCAAACAAGGAAGAGAACCTTCCGGTAAAAGATTTGGGTTTAAAGGGGATTAAATACTCTTTTGATACTTCTGATCTGGTAATACCGACATTTGAACCACACAAATTTATAACGCTCCAGGGTGACGACAGGAATAAAGTTCTCACAAATCTTTTTGCAAAGGCTGCTGACACCAAGGATATATCCAAAGAGTTGGATGCTGCAATAGACGATTTGAACAAGAGATATACCGAAGCTTTGGATAAAGCTTTGAAGGATGGAGCGATTGACCCAAACGATATGAAATAATTTCCTATGGAAATAAGATGCGATAAATAATGGACTACAGCTTTTATAGAAGAAAGGGGGGTACATAATCCCTTTCTTCTATAAGATGATAAAAAGGGGAAATGGTTATGGAGACAGCTCACGCAACAACAAAAAGAAAAATGAATATCAATGGTTCACTTTTTCGAAGAATTCTAAATAATAAAGAACAATATGCAATGATTGCCCCTACAGTAATAATGACGATCTTATTCGGTATTTATCCAATATTGTATGTGTTAGGCTATAGCTTTACCGAATATAATGGATTCACTCCTGCTAAATTTATCGGTTTGGAGAATTATATCAGGGTTTTAAAGGATTCTTCATGGTGGGTAACAGTATGGAATACAGTGATTCTTGGATTTGGTATACCTTTGGTACAGTTACCTTTAGCATTACTTTTAGCAGTGCTGCTTAATACAAAGTTTAGGGGAAGGGATTTTGCAAGAGCAATTATTTTCATTCCCAATATTACAAGTGCTGCTATTATGGCTATCATTTTTTACTTTATGTTTTCTTCCTATAATGGTATTATCAACGCTTTACTTACAGCTTTACATTTGGTCAGCAAACCTGTTGAATGGTTTGGGAGCGGTTCATTAGCTAAGGTTGTTATAATTATATTTTGTACGTGGAGTGGGGTAGGATTTTATATGGTGCTATTTCTATCAGCGCTGCAAAGGATACCTGGAGATGTATATGAAAGTGCAAAGATTGATGGGGCAAACCAATCACAGACTTTTTTAAAAATCACTCTTCCAATGCTGGGTAAAATGTTTCAAATTATTACCGCTTTGTCAATTTTAAATGCATTAAAGCTCTTTGATTCAGTGAAAGCACTAACAAATGGAGGTCCGGGAAATAAGACTGAAGTTATGACTATGTACATATTCAGATACTTTTTTGAAACCACGGGCAATCCCCAACAGGGTTATGCATCTGCTGTCAGCATAGTTGCAACGATAATTGTAAGTATAGTGACATTTTTCTATATGTACCTTACTAAAAGATTTGAAGACTAATTAGACTATTGTAAAGGTGTGGTCAGTTATGAAAGAACACAAGCTAAAAATCGCATTATATATATTTTTGGGTATAATCTTGGTTTTCATATGTTTTCCTATTGTTTATGCTATAGGAGGCTCATTTAAGTCACTCGAGGACTTTCTTGTAGGAGGCTTAACCATATTTCCTGAAAAGTACCACTTTGAGAATTATATCACTGCCTGGAAGCAAGCAAATTTTTCGAGATATACAATGAATAGTATTGTGTTTGCTGGTGTATCGGTAATCGGCACTATTATTACAGCTTCTATGACGGGTTATACCCTTTCAAGGTCGGATTTTCCGGGTAAGAAACTTCTTATGAGCACCTTCGGATTTATGCTGTTCCTACTGGGCGCAGTTACACTATACCCGATATTCCTTTTGAGTAAACACCTTGGTTTGCTGAACTCAATTTGGGGAATGGTTATAGCTCAAGTAGCAGCCTCTCAGCCTTTCTTTTGCATCCTCATAATGGGTTACTGTGACGGGATATCAAAGGAAATTGATGAATCGGCCAGAATGGACGGGGCAAGCTTTTTTAAGACTTATTACCATATAATATTCCCGATCATAAAGCCCATAATTGCAACAGTTGCAATACTCCAATTCAGGGATGCATGGAACAACTTCATGATGCCTTTAGCGTTTTCCTTGTCAAAACCGCAAATAAGACCCCTTACGGTTGGTGTTGTAATGTTGAAGGACCAGGGAGAAGGAGTATCTGCGTGGAATCTGATGATGGCAGGGACTGTCCTGTCTATAGTCCCAATCCTTATCGTATATCTGTTTATGAACCGGTATTTTATTGAAGGAATTACACAGGGCGCAATAAAGGGATAGTTTGACGTCCAACTGAATGTATAAATCTATTTACGCCGGCAGTTTAGTAAATAAAGCCGACAACGACCAAAGTTTATAATGATTTTCGGTATTGAACATTATTGAAATTTTTTGAAAAGCTTGCTTTCATGGGTTTTCTTATGAAGGCAAGCGATTTTTTTATAATTATAACAGGCTCGGTGTTATAATTATAGTATCACGTCGGTAAAATTATTTTTGGACGTATGAATTTACATTTTGTAAGTCTAAAGGCATCTAATATTATATTAAGCATGGCACCATAACAAAAAAGTAACTCAGTTGATAAAGCGTATTAGTCCTCAACTCCTGCCCCTAATTAGACAAAATTTTTATTTTGTCTAATTAGGTTACTTTTTTGGGGAGGTATTCCCCATTCTTTTAGGTATAACAGTTTTTACGAATTTGTTTCTGTAATTTTTGCATGTGTTCAAAGGAAATCTATACTGACATATTATTTGTCAGCGCAAGTTTTGCAGCATTGACTACCATGACAGCCATTTGCTCACGGGTGATCTGATCATCCGGACCAAAGCTTATATCATTGTATCCTCCAACGATGCCATAGGCATTGGCAGTGGATATGTAATCCTTTGCCCAGTGATTTGCAGTATCGCCAAATACCTTTAGATACAGGGACTTTGTCCCTTCCTTTAGAAAATAATTATGTTAAGCGGCACTAGAATACTTTGAGTATAAATAAAGTTCCATGGAACAAGACCAGCTAGTTAAAGTCAATAGTTTTTTAATAAAAAAATTTAGGTGTTTAGCAAAATAAAAATGAGCATAAGAAACAAACCCAATAAAGGGCCGAACATTGATATTTTAATAGTGTATAACC
>JAEZXR010000103.1 GCA_023419605.1 Bacillota bacterium
ATTTTTTACAATCCGTTCTTGTGTTGTCATAGTTTTAATCTCCTCCTTACAACTTTGATTGTTGCCAGGGGAGCTATTGCCCAATCACTATTCACACACTGTCAAGTCAAGTTAATTCTCTAACAAAAAATGGCTAGCCATTTTTCTTCTCTATCTTATAACCTAATGCTATAATCGCTTTTAATGTTGAGATAACTGAATTTCTATCATACTCTTTCTCGGACTCAGGAAGGTTTTCATATGAAACAAGCCCTGGGTGTTTCTTTTTTTTGTCATCTCTCATGGAACCCAGCGTCCACCCTTCAGCCATTCTCTTTTCAGCCCAAGTATCATGTGAGTTTTGGGCTAATAATTCAAGTAGTTCGAGTAAATCCACATCTATGTCAATTGAAGAAACATCTATTGGTTTCGGTAAATAATCCATAAATACTCCTTTCTTCAATATATCATTCTATACTCTATCACTATATCATATTCGATAGAAAATCGCAAATTTTCATAAACAATATAACTTAATTATATTATATTGATGGTACATTAATATATACTAACATTTTTCGTATTAGAACAAGAAGGCGACTTACATTTATAAATTACTTTACCACGTTCATCGCACTCTAATTCCATTGCACTTTGACATCCTTCTACTTCGCAAACAGGATGTGCTTGATACTTCCTTCGAGGATAAAAAGCTGGCAATTCATTGGTTTTTGCAGAGAATTCTTCAATAGCTTCTTTCACTGAAGCCTCAATAGCATCGTCTTTTGGCAAAGCAATATTTATAGATAAAAGTACAGTCTTTATGAATCCGACCATATTAACAATATCAATATTACCTATGTCTCCAATAAATATTGTTTTATCCGCTGAATTAATAGGGTAATCAATATCTTCATTCCCAATATCCACAATGAGATTACTAAAACTTTTATTGGTTGCCCAAGCAGCACCAGTCTCTAGCATGCAAGGATTTGAGTCATAGAAGTATTTTGAAAGTATATAAATTACATAAATATTCTCTCTAAAGCATTCTTTCAAGTAATCAAAAACATCAACACCATCAGGTGCACTCATTCTTTTGTCACTGGTATAAATAAAAGTGGTAGAAGGATCAATACCAAGATTCTCGAAAATCCTAATAATAAAATCACCGTATAGTTTATATTTACTACTATGACTGATCAATACCTTTCTGGTATTATGTGATAATTTAATAGCTCTTGAAAACTGGTAATTCTCCTCCAAAAAAGTTTCAATTTCTTCTTTACTAAGCTTTTCACTAAAAATTTTACTTGTTTTTGGCCTTGTAGTAAAAAAATCTGTCTTAATCTTCTGAAATTCTTCGTTATTATCTTTTTCTTTTCGACGCTTTGAAACTATAGTTTTCAATTCAACCACAAAAGCTAATAGACGCTTTGCAATTTTTATCATTTCAGTGTATCGAGCATCTTGTTCTTCATATCCACGTCTATTACTAATTGCCATATCAGATAAACTGTCATCCTCAAAGATGTCTACAAACAGTTCTCCTATTACATATGCCTCATTATTTGTATTAACTTTAATTTTAGGAAGAATATCAAATTCGCCAAGTTTTTTTCTAGAAAAGATTGATATTCTATTATCACTGATAGAAATCTTTTCTTCCTCAGAATCATCCCCCGTTCCAAGAATACTATCATTTAGTTGCTTAAGACTAGGTAATGCATCAACAGTCCCAATCCAACCACTTATCCTAAAATCGATATCGACCAATTGACCATCCTTATTTTCAACATTAATTTTATATGGAAACGGTTTAAGTTTAGACCTCGGTTTTAATCTCAAGAAATCTTCATATGAATAACAAAATTTATAAGCCTCAAGTATAGAGTTTTTCGATACCAATTCGATTTTATCTTGGAATTCATCTCCTATCGTTACAATCGTATCCATAATACTAAAATAATTCAGTTCATTCCTATGCAGAATCTTATATTCTTCATTATTCTTACGAATGCGTATCGAAAAATCTTGATTATTAACATCAAACATTCTTATCAATTTATTTACTATGAACCTGAAACTTGTCGAAAGCCTTTTCTTTATATTAATCAATTCAAGTCTTGTACCAGTACCTTCAGATGATAATCTTTGAGGAATAAAGACAATTTCCTTTTCTGGAATTTCTTGTGGTTCTCCTGCGTCTAAAGTAATTTTATCAAAATCAAGAATACACCCTGCTTTTTCTCCATCCTTAGTGGACAAAACTCTTACATAGTTTGTCAATGAAAATACGGCTAACTTTCCTATGCCTTTTCTTCCCATATACTTTCTACCCAGATCAGTTGTCGCACCAGCATCCCTTTTTTCATATCCAATATTCAGGAAATGTTCATTAATATCCTTTTCCGACATTCCCCTTCCATCATCTTCGATAGTTATAATGTTGTTATGAGTGTCTAATGAAATCCAAACATTTTTTGCATCTGCATCGTAGCTGTTTGCTACCAATTCAGCTATTACACTTGGAACATCACCATAAAGTTGTGATCCAAGTAGTTTCAGAACTTTTCTATCAAGGTTTATTCTGTAATCTGCCATACTTATCCCTCACATACCTTCTACTTCTTAAACTATTTTAATGTGCCTCCCCTGTAAGAAGCTTCATAAATTACTATAATTTATTTTATTACAAATTTCATGAAAAAACAAACTAAATTTTCCTTTTTTCCCTAGTCTTCACACAAACAGACGCAAAAATAAAAAACTCTCCGTACTACATTTGATCTAATCAGCTAAAATAACTTACTTATCTCTGATTCAAGTAATATTTAATAACCTTAGCAATTGACCTTGATATCAGTGGAGGGACACTATTTCCTATCTGCATGTATGTTTTTGTATAAGGCCCTCGAAAATAATAATCATCCGGATATGATTGTACCCTTGCAGCTTCGCGAGGGGTGAGCCCTCTTGCCTGTCTTGGATGGATATACATATTGCAATCATGTTTCATGTGTGCAGTAATTGTCTTGCAGGGTCTATCCCCTTGAAGTTTATAATATTTATCTTTAAAAATGTCATTTCGGGATGTATATGGCATAATATCTGCAATCTTTGGATCATCTGATTTATCGCCTGGTAACAAACGTGAAAAAATCTCAATATCTCTTGCGTTGTTATATCTGGCTTTATGATTAAATGTGAATTTTTGCTTTTTTTTATTGTTGATCAAATCTATGTATTTACTTTTCACTGAGCCATTTGAGATTTCTATTTTCCTACCTGATTCCTGGGTATCTACCTCCGTTGAATTTATTCTATCAAAGGCTACAAGTGGGCGCAAACCTATCAGAGCATCATCCAGTACTGTCTTTGGATTCCTATTTCCCTCAAGAATTACTCGATCTAAAATTGTTCTGCTGTTTATACCGATTCTATTTCCTAAGAATAATACTCTCTCCCTATTCTGAGGAATTCCGAATTCATAAGCATTAATAATCCCCGCTGCAACATCATAGTGATCTGGGAGGTTTAAAAAATCCTCAGTAATTTGTTGTGAGATATTTAACATGCCTGGTACGTTTTCCATTACGAAAAACTTAGGACGCAATAATGAAACTGCCTCCACAAAATTCTTATAAAGAGTATTTCGTGGATCATCAATCAGTCTTTGCCTGTTTGCGTTACTAAATCCTTGGCAAGGCGGGCCACCTATGACGACATCTACATCATTATCCCCCACCAAATTCGTAAGGTTATTAAGTAATAAGCATATATCTCCCTGTATAACCTTGGTTGATTTCAGTTCTGGGTGATTAAATCTGAATGTTTTTACACAACATTCCTCAATATCGTTAGCTAGAACTATTCTAAAACCCTCTTGCACAAATCCCAGTGAAAAACCGCCTGACCCGCTGAACAAATCTACCAAGGAGGGTTTTTGCAAATCTATGGTCTCACACTGTTTCTTGCGATAAAACTCACAGAATAGTTTGATTTCACAATATTTGCACCGTGGGTTTCGCTTACAGATATTTTGCTCATGAAAGTACAACAGTTTTTGTTGTTTCTCTGTTACATTCTGAAGCAATTGGCTTATTCCTATACGTTTTACAATTCTCACAGGTGCTAGAGCATATGTACCATTTAATTCTCCGTACAATAATTCAAGAATTCTATAAATATCTATAATATTTTCCTTCAAAGCATGTCCCCCTTAAGAAAAACGCATTATGCTTACCACCCTTTAGTATTTTTAATACTTTTCGCAACAGCAGCTGCAACAGGAACTGTTACTGCATTACCAAATTGTTTATACGCTTGGCAGTCTGAAACAACTATCTGGTATCTCTCACTGAACCCTTGTAATCTTGCACATTCGCGCGGAGTAAGCCTACGAACTCTGCCATTTGTTGTAACATAGTTGTCTTGTCCTGCACGATGCATTTTTGCCATTGTGGCGCACAGTGGTCTGGCAATATCCAGATCAATCTCGGGCTTTGAATCATATCCGCCTGTTCCACTTGATAATATAGTCTTTTTTATCTTCTCACTCAAATAATATTTATTGTCAACATTTTCTTCTAATATATCCTTTAGCTTAAGCTTTGAAGGATTGATTTCAGGAAAAGTATACTCAACATCATGATTACGAAAACAGACAATAAACACTCGATTCCTGGTCTGAGGCACGCCAAAATCAGAACTGTTCAAAACTCTGTAGAAAATTTTATATTTCAGTTCCTCCTCCAAGACCCTCTTAATAACATTAAAAGTCTCACCTTTTCTATGCTCAAGTATTTTACCAACATTCTCAAGTACGACAATTCTTGGCCTGTGAGCGCCAACTATTTTCGCAATGTGAAAAAACAAGGAACCCCTGTCATCTTCAAAACCTTTCTCGTTTCCCATGATACTAAAAGGTTGACATGGGAAGCCCGCGATAAGAATATCATGTTTGGGAATGGAGCTTATAGGTATATTTTTAAGGTCGCCTTCAATCAAATGTTCTCCTATATTCCTTCTATAGGAAATAGAAGCAAATTTGTCAATATCATTAGC
Organism: Bacillota bacterium; assembly: GCA_023419605.1. Lineage (GTDB taxonomy): Bacteria > Bacillota > Clostridia > Acetivibrionales > JAEZXR01 > JAEZXR01. The sequence continues at coordinate 5,047 of JAEZXR010000103.1, forward strand.
CCAGACAATATCAAATCCAGCTTCAATAAAACCCAAATCAAAGCCACCACACCCACTGAATAACGAACAAACCTTATATTTATTCATCTCGTTTAACCCCCACCAATATTATTAGCATACTTTTTAACGTAGTCAGATATCATTCGACAGATTTCTACTGAAGCATTAGAACCATTCTTTCTAGCAAGCTCCATGAATGTTTCTTTCAACTTAGGCTCAATTGGCACTTCTATTTTACTAGTTTTTATTGGCCCCGAGGGTCTTCCAACTTTTTTGCTCATAAGACCACCCTATAATGATAATATATGTATAAAAACATAATTTTAATGGTATATTATCATGTTTAGACCATGATGTAAACATAATTTGGCAAATAATATGCTTTTACAATAAAAAAACACGCCTATTGATTTTTGGCATGTCATTTACTGTTTTTATATCATTCTTCAAATCCAGTTACTTAAATCTCTTTCTTTACGCTTTTAAGTTCTACCAAGAGCCTCTCCAATCTTTTCTCGGGATTTTTTTTGAGTTCACACTCCCAGATTACTATTACATTCCAACCCAAACTTTGCAGTTTTCTGATTTTCATATCATCTCTTTTAATATTACTCTGTTTTTTTGAAAGCCAAAATTCAGTTCGAGTTTTAGGAGTATAATTGTACTTACAATCAATATGTCCATGCCAAAAACAGCCGTGTAAAAAGATAGCAGTTTTGTAAGATGGCAAAACTATATCCGGTCTACCTGGGTACCTTCCATCATTTTTTCTATATCTAAAACCTTTTGAGTAGAGCCACTTTCTAACCAATACTTCAATTTTTGTGTCCTTACTCTTAATCTTGGACATAACCTCACTGCGCTTTTCCTTTGAATATATATCTGCCATCAACTTTCCCTCGCAAATACGTATATTTATCTGTATTTTACCCTTAAATCATTAATAAAAGTCAAAGTCAACAATTTAACTTTTCAACAATCCTCTCAGCCCATCGTATAGTAAGCTGTTCCGTAATATGCTTCGCAGTATCAAATAAATATCCCGTCTCTTTTCGGAACTGATCCCTATCCCAATGTCCTCCATTCTCGACCATGTTCCTCAAAAGCCTATGGATCAACTCTTCAAACTGCTGAATATCTGTATTTTCACGCTTAACAGGCTTTATAATCAACGTCGAAATTGACCACTGATCTGCGCGGCTGACCTCCAATATATAACACGGCATATGCCCTTGCCGTTCTATGTGTACAATGGCGCAGGTCCTTATACTACCATCCTCATAGCATGAAAAACTCTTCAATTGAGGTAAAGGGACAATACTTAGTGAAAGTGTCAGATCCTTCTGCTGTGTCTGGATATATTCAAGCATCTTCAGAAAATCATCAAGCCCCTTACTCAAGCTGATGTCCACCATTTTCAATATCGAAAACTCAATTTGAGGGATATTCCCTCCCAGCACCCAATCCTGGGTTGTTCCTACATTGTTCTCATTCCCATCATCATCCTTTTTTGTTCCGATGACGATTACCTTACCAGTATGTACGTTTCGAGTTTTCCTACTTTTCTTAAAAATTTTAGGTCTCTTTTTAAACCCAAACAGAATAGGCGGTTGCTCTACAGTATTCAGATTTGGTTGTTTTTCCGATCCCTGCCCGGTAGTATCAAGTTCTACATCTTCGTTGTCCAATGGCTTTTTCTCAGGATCTTTTGTATAGCGGGGTTTATTGTCTGTTTCCATCTTTTCCGTTCTCGGATGATAGCATTCTATAGTATTAAAAGGCATATTCAGATCTGATCTATATAGAAGATCAAGTATTAGTCTATGATTTTTATAGGCAAGCCCTCTGAAGGTCCAAACCGATGTACTATTCATTGGAGGCATCACCCTGATAGGAATACCTTTTCTAAACTCATCCGTGCTGTTTCCGGATTTTTTTGATGCGTCAAGAAGTAGACTCCTATAGACGGAATCCCATGATCTGGAGGCAGCTTTATCAAATTTAAGCCAAACAAAGTATGAGATAATATCATCTTTCATTAAATTAAGAGGAAATTCATCTTTAAAGTTAAGTGTAAGCCTGTCCCTATTGGAAAAATAGCTGTCTATAAAGTACCCTAACCCTTCCGGCCTTAGTAATTGATTCGCAAAGGCCTTATAAGGGGCAAGGGTACTCCGAACGATTTCTATGCAGGGTATATAATATAACTTACCGGACACTTCAAATTTACATAGCGGAAGATTACCATAACCCGGAGCGGGTGGCTTATCGTATGCGTATAAGCTCTTGGGAAAATCAAAACCTTTGCTGATTTCAAATGTGGTAGATGCAGGTATTTTTATTTCATAAAGTGAGCCATGCCCCGGCCTGTCAGAAAAACCTCCATCCACATAGGCCTGTCCAATTTTTAAATGGGGAAGGGTACCGAAGGGAAATGATACCTCCTTAAATGTACTGTCATACTTTTTGAACAAACATTTGATCATCCACAATCCCTCCGAATTCAAAAAGGGCACCCCATGCCAGTATAGCTCCACTTCTTCGCTTTTCCCAAAAGGCCATGGTCTCAACCTCAACTTGCCCATATAAATCTACATCCTTCTTATACATTGCAATTCCAAAAGCATTTCTAACATAATCCTGCAAGTACTTAATTTTTCTTCATCTCAAATATGTCCCATTCATATTTTCCACTAATAGAAAGACATTGAAAAATTAAAAATCCATATTCAGCTAAACTAACAAGTTGTTTGTTTGCACTTTTTTCATCAAATTTTACAGCATATCCATTTTTGTCACTTTCACCAGGAAAGTACTGTTTCAATACTTCCTTTTGACCACTTGTTAATTTATTTACCTCTTCTCCTTTGATAACTGAATTTGAGTGTATTATGGAATGCCTCACAATCGATGTTACTTCCATCCAATCTACAAGGTTAAGATTTCTGTTATTATCTATTTCAAGTTTTTCAAAACGTGGACTTGCTTCTCTAATAAATTTAAGTAAATATTTATTGTTTTTACCCTTATATGACAGTTTTAAATATTCAAACCAGTAGTCAAGCTCCATTGTGCTACATTCCGCATATCTTTCCAAAAACTTTTGGTATTTCTCTTTGTTGATAAACTCTTGATTCAATAGAATAAATTTTGAGCAAACTCTCTTTAAGAATACCTCCAGTGCTTCATATGCTAACGCTATAGAAAGTGCAGATTCTCTTTGGATAAGAACTTCAGTAAAAGCTAAATAATCTTCCCCTTTAACTGAAAAGCCACCTGATGCGTAATTTTTCCTCCAGCCATCATCTGGCCATTCTGATAAATCACTAAAAACAAGAGAAGTTCCAGCAAATAAAGAATTGATATCTATTCCATTCTCACTGTAAAAATCGGTTAACCTTTTGACATGACTTTTCATACGGTTTACCACCTGAAAAAGGTAACCGTTTATCAGATTAAGCCTGCTAAAATATTCTTTGATAAATTCCTCTAAAGGATTTAAACAATGTTTCATATCAATTAATCTCTCCCATCCTTTTGTTTTTACTTTATATTTAAATAGGTATCATATAAGCTTCGGTATACCTTCCTTATAAATGCCTTAAACCATTTAAGTAAATTTCATTAAGCACATAGTTTTCGAATTCCATTGTATACTCAGTACGAATCCCTGCCTCCCTCATTACATTCCATACTTTCGGTTCTTTACCTGATCTAATCAGTTCCTCGACAGCCCATCTTATCTTGCGTTTACGGTAGTCGGAGTCCGTTTCACTTACCGCTTGAATATACGCTTCGGTCATAGGCATCTTATCCAAGTGCTTCTCTAGCAATCCAAGCAACCCTATCATTTTACCGATCCTGCTTAAGCAAATTCTTATGGGCTTTTCTTTAATTGCCAAAATGTCTTTTACAGCCTGTTTGACTTCATACAGTACCTGTTTATCTCTTTCCACCCAGTTCACTCTAAGATTATCTACCTTCGTAAGCTTTGACTGCGGAGAGTTCTTGTCTAACCATTCTCTATCATGCCGGTAAAGCCATGCGTAATGAGCTTTGGCAATTCTACGCAACTCAGTTTTCGAAGCACTTTTGCAGGAACTTTGAACCTCCAGCCATGCTCCTCTGTGTTGTTCCTGCAAAGTGTCGCTATCAGCAGGTATATATTCTGGTTGTTGAACAGCACCAATATCATGCAAGCCATCGCACAAATTGCTCTGTTTTACCGAAACACCTAGTTTTTTGATATATTTTTTCACTGTACCAGGATCAACATGAAGACGTCTAGCCGTTTCCCGAAGTCCCAAGTTTTCAGTGAGAACCGTTTTTCGGAGCTTGTCTTCCCACATTGGTCCAAACTGCTTTATTCTGCCGATTTTATAAATATCGTCCTTTGAGGTATCCGGTCCCCTTCTAGAATAAACAAAACCACAGGAACACTTAAAGTTACCTACAGGCAATTTAGTGTCAGAGCAATGGGTTATTGTAACGTTTTTTATAATATTCATTTTATAGTGATCCGCAGCCGCATTTAAACATGGCCAAGGTCCTTTTCCAAAAGGCTGGTATGCTCCTGGATCTCTGAAAAAGTCATCCAAAGAACTGCTTAAAAATCGGATAAGTAGTAAATGCCGTATAGGATGAAAAGCTTTTCTATGTTTCCTGACAATTCCAGATAGCCAGTTACTTTCATCACTGCAGTCAAAATCCGACTGAACCATTCTGAGAAAGCTTTTGCCGTGGAATTCCTTAAAGCTTACAAGCAATTCGTCCTGGTATACCCGTCCATTAACAGTTGCAAATCCTTTGTCCTTTAACAAGGACAGGTAACACTCCCGCAACCCGTTATTTGATCTGACTGTTTCCCTGATAGCATCATAATTCCGTACACACCATTCGATATCTTTAGATAGCTGCAGCAGTCTTTCAATATCCGTATTATCGTATTTTATTGCTATAGGACGATTAATACAGTTCTGTTCCTCTGCAGGAATAAATTCATGCCGGTTCTGACTGTGAAGTTTCACAGTACTATCAAGCAGAAATGTTTCATGCTGTGGGCAGAGAATAACCCCAGGTATTTGATGAAACCGGTGCCAGTAGAATTCCCCAAATTTCTCTCTGTCCTCCTTGGCACAGGCAGGGCAGAACCTCAAGTATTCGGGAACTCTTATAGTACTTGCCATAATTCCAGTCATAGTATGTATAGCCCCGCCCATGTTTCCTCTCATGGTAGCTACTACAGATTTCGCTCTGCTTTCAGGTAGGAATGCCGTATAGTACGGAAATAGGGTATGCCCTAACATTAAATCATAAGGTCTGATTTTTCTAGAGTATGGTATCCTTTTCGCCAGAACATTCAGTCCGCTGGGCATATCAACGACAGCAGTCACTGTATCAGTATTGAACAACTCCGTCATTGTCATTTTTGAACTTGTATTTCCACTCCTGACATGATACCTTGCCAGAATACTGTATAGTAGTTCGTCAGGATAGGGGGCAGGGAAGAAAGTAAGCACATCATCATCCTGTCATAATGAATTCCTCAACCGGATTTTTGATGACCCCCACATCTTTCAGCGCTTCATAGGCAGACTTCTTTTCCTTTCTGCCGTTCTCAACGATTGCCCTTAAATCATCCGATTCAATAGGCGGCTTCTTATTCGCTGTTTTCTTTTTTTCAGACCTTTCTTCTTTATTGAGTTCTTCTCTCAGCAGCTGTTTATAGACTTCTTTAAATACCAAGTCCACATTATCGGGCTTCTGGGTGGCGTTCATTACTTCCATAACTGCTTTTTTAGCTTTGTCAGGATCGATTTCAAAGTCCGCCAGCTTTAAAACAACTTCCGCAAAAACCTTATCTTTATCATCCTGTTTTTTAAACTTTTCTTCCTTTTTCCTTTGAAGCAATTCATTCAGATTTATGATTTTTAATTGTTTTTCGCAGAATCCCTTTATATCCACAGGGGTAATATCTGCAAACCGGCTGATTTCTTCACTCTTCCCAGATCTTAATGCATCCAGCATCGGTTTGACAAGCCTCAGATTCTCGTTAGCCACAGTCCTTATCAACTCTACAGTGATTGTTTCTTCTCCTGTTGCAATAGCCCGAATTTGCACCATTATGAATAATTTCAATAGAATATCAACAATCCCTTGACTTTGAACATATAAGGCGTCCTGCAATTCTTTGGTTAGCGGTACAGGCTTTCTGATCCACTGATAACGCCACATCCCATCTATTAGCAAATCCCAATTTTCATCCCTCTCCATGTTTTCCCACACCAGATCGCCTTGCTGGCCGCTGCCGCGTCGTGCCTGACGAAATTCCCCTTGAAGTATGGACATAGCTTTGGTAGTCCCGATAAGGATTACGGGGATTCCTATAGTATTAACAAGATTCACAAAAAAGTTAAGCATTTTTTCCTGGCCACCGCTCTTAGCAACACTTAAGTGCTGAATTTCATCAATCACCAGCAACCCTAAACTGTGTCTTCTGGCAATCTGCGCCATCTGCGGTATCATAGTAGCCGTAGTAGTATTGCGGCCTGCTGCAAATTTGTTATAGGTATTGTCTGCCATCAGCCTGTCGAACTCAGTAAAAAAGTTCGCACATAGGCCTTTTACGCTACCATCATGGGGACAATCAAGCTTCAGCCACACCAATTGTTTATGGTCAAAATCGCTGTCCGCGTATTTGTCATGGAGTATGATCTGCGGATACCTCTTTAAAATTCTCTCCACTGCTGTAGTTTTACCCATACCTGAAAAGCCGATAATAGTGAATCCGGATGCAGAGGGCACAGATAGTTCTGAATTCTTAAACCTGTAATCACCCTGCTTGATCATTTTGTAAATTGTCTGTAGGTCAGACGCATAATTAGGCGCAAACGGGTTTCTTGAAAGGTATCCTTGCCGTATAGATCTTGATATCCTTTGCTCAATATCAAAATGAGTGCCCCAAGGTTGGAAATAACCGTAAATCCGTTGGACACAATGATACCTGTAGTGAGCATCCAATTTTCTCTCATATTCCTCACATTCTGGATAAGAGTGCAGCAACTCTTCCACCTGTTCAAAACTCCAAATAGGTGGTAGTGCCTCAATCAGAGGATTCCTTTGATACTCCTTAATCTCTTGGCTTGTGTATTCAGCGGATACAGTTACACCTATATTAGGGTTACTTTTACTCATCTTTCTTGCCCATTCTTTCTTGTTGTTTTTTTCTCAAATATTCGATATGGCTCGGATACTTGAATTTTTCTACTGTTTCCTCATGGATAGGTATGACTTTTGCCGGCTCTACATTATCCAATGTATCTTCATCCAATTCAAATGCCTTAGACTTTTTCTCCTCATCTTTTTCAATCTTTCGCTTTGCTCTGATATTCTTTGTTCTTTCAGCATTACTTATGGTCTGGTCAGATTGTTCATCCGTCATCCTTTCTGCTTCCTGCGAAGCATTTTCTATCTCGGAAAGTATGTCTATCTTAGATTGCAATATCCGTCCTGCATTCCGGTCTAGCTTCAATTTTTCATAGTGAAGAAGATACTCTATTTCATCAAAGGTCCTGTCCCCATATCTTCTTTTATCAATCATGGAACATTTGATAAACCCTTTAGCACTATCCGTTTTGATATAAATGTAGTCCATTTTCCTGGGATCGTATGCAATATCTACAGTCCAGGTCCCTTTATTTCTTGCCCTCTCAAACCAGTATTCCTCAATGGCTTTCTGGCAACTATAATACATTTTTTTGAACTTGATTCCTTTCTCTGTTACTGTAGCAGTACCAACAGGCATCAAATTAAGCTTTACAATATCCCGGGGATACGCCTTCAGCTTCCCAGAACGGTTTACAATTCCCCAGTTCCAGAGTTCCCGTGGAATAGGGTCTATATCATCCTCTATCATCATCTCATTCGTATCATATTTCTTCATCCAGTGTTCATTATTATGGTGCAGAACACATTTTACAATGATACGGGTGAACTGATAAATATCCAGTTTGGCATCTAACCTATAGTCTTTTCCTCCTCTTGTACGGAAGTCCACATCAATGTATCCGGGAACCAGAGGCTTTACCTTCTCATGGATGAGGCGGAAATATTGTTCGACAATTCCTTTCCAATCCGCCCTGTATGAAGGTGTATTCTCAATACGAATATTCAACCCGTTCGCTAATGTATCGGCATGCCTACTCTCCATTTCGCCCCTGTCACCCAGGATTGTTTGTGGAGTATGGAAACAAGGCCAATCTTCATTTTCGATATCGATTCCGTATTCCTTACAGTAACTGACCTTTTCAGTAAAAGCATTTGCCAGTGCCATCATGGCTCCAATCCATGACGGGCCTTCCAGACCGACATATATACCGGCAACCATTCTGGAGAAACAGTCGATAACTGCGTAAATAACCGGTCTGCCGATTATCCAGCTCCTATTAAAACGGGATACCAGGTATACATCCGCAACCGTAGCGTCAATTTGAAATCTCGATCCAGGACCGATAACTTCCGCATCCGACTTACCAGTAACCGCTCTATGCCTTAATGCGAACTTTTTATTCCCTTTCCGGGCTTTCAGAGACTCTACGATATCCTGCTCCACCTCATACCAATATCTGAATTGGGTAATGGTAGGTATCTGGTCTATAGGGATAGTAACAGGCTTTTTCACACCACCTTCAAAACGGTAATCCTCATGGTAAAACTCTTTGACCATAAGATCATAGGCTGTAGTCAGGTGATTTTCCTTTGGGTTATCATAGTACTTGCTGATAGCAGTCCTGAAAATCTTTTTTGTTGCTTCATCGACGTTGATTCCCGGTCCATTGGCAGCTATGTTTTGTCTAGGGCGTCCGATTTTCTTAAGACCCAAATTTTTTCTTTTTCCTTTACCACCTGAATTGTAATAATCAGGTAGAAGCGAGTTCTTGTTTTTTCCCCGCTGCCAATATCTTCTGAAGTATTTATACACGGTTGCATAGGTTACACCGTGTTTTTCGATCGCCTTCGTGATCCAAGGTCCTCTTTTTTCTCTCAGATAAACATCCGGCTCATTTTCATAAGCTACTATTTCCGATATTATACTCCATGCTTTATCCCGCTTTTCTCTATCACTATCCTTGATGTCCTCTTCACTGATAATCCGGGTAAAGGGATCGTCTTCCGACTTCTCTGCTTCACCATTTTCTAAAGCACTGATAATATCATCGACTCTTTTGGCTTTAGGAAGCCCTTCGGAAGAATGCACATCTATGACATAGAGAATAGGACCGCCAGAATCAATCCAAAGTATTCTCTCCGTATATTCATTTTCTTGACCGGGGTTCCACCTTATTAATTCATTTATATACAGTTGATGATTCATATTACAACCAACCTGTCATTCTTTCTGATTATTCTTTTGATACTGTCGGTCGAACACGACGAACATGACTTTGTCATCATATCCATTATGATTTCTTTCCGGGCTATCAAGTGTTTTATTATATCAAGGGATGTTCCAGGTTCCAAATTAATTTCACTATCAAATTTGCTGGCAATATGTACAATTTTCCCAGTTTCCTTTTCCAGCCTGTCCTTCAGTAATTCTCCATAGTACAATAGCTCACTGACACTTATCTCATTCCCATCTTCCAGATAATATGAGTAATACGCCCATTCAATATTGGATGTAAGTATTCTAGGAATATCATTATCGGTTACAATTCCCCAATCAATCCCTTTTTGAGCCCAATACCGTCTTTCAATTTCAAAGTGTTCGATTGTATTCTTTTTCTCCAAATTAGAAGCAGGTTTTACCGTCCTTACCTTATAAACTTCCTTTCCTTGAACATTTAAGGTAATCATAAAATCAGAGGTCATTACGTAGGGAGTCTTACTTTCCCGATCTTCAGGGTGTTTGATCCCTAGCTTGTCCGCTATATCCATCGTTTCCGATAAATCCATCGGATACTGCTCCCGGATATCTATCACATCATCAGACCATTCCAACAGGTAAAACATCCTCAATTCATGATGAGACAGAAAATGGCAGACCCGGTTGGACTTCCAACCAGGCTGCCTTGAAGAGAACCCATTTGATGGGAAATCGTGAATAGTAATCCAAGGCTTGTAATCCTGTCCGATGCCTTGACCACGCCCTTCACTTATATACTTTTGCAGTTTCTTTTCGTCCCACGTAAATCTGTACTTGCTCAAGTGAACCACCTTTCTGCCTTTGCATAACTAAATATCCGTAATTCGGTGGCTATTTATTCAATATTATGTCAAAACTTTACATCCAATTTAAGGATGATAATTTTACTACTTTTTTATTAATTTCACAACTTTTTTATAAATTTTAGAACTTTTTTATGATTCAACAACAGGAAGGACTAATTTCCAATCCCCTACTCCACTGTAACCGACTTCGCCAAATTCCTTGGCTTATCCACGTCACAGCCCTTTTCCACCGACATATAATACGCAAACAACTGCAACGGTGTAACAGCCACAATGGGTGCAACCAGTGCATCCACATCCGGAATCTGCACAACCACATCCGCAACCTTTTCCACCTCGGCATTCCTCTCCTGGGTAATGGCCATAATCACCGCACCTCTGGCCTTAACCTCCTTGATGTTGCTGATCATCTTATCCATCAACGTATCCTGGGTCATGGGGCAAACCACCAGAGTTCCCTTCTCGATCAGAGCAATGGTTCCATGCTTCAATTCCCCACCGGCGTAAGCTTCCGAGTGAATGTAGGAAATCTCCTTCAGCTTCAGGGATCCTTCCATGGACAATGCATAGTCAAGGCCTCTTCCGATGAAGAAAATACTCTTTGCATTATAATGCTGGGCAGCAAACTTCTGTACAACCTCCTTGTTCGCCAATACCTTCTCAACGGCCGCAGGAAGTTCTTCCAGTTGAGCAATAATGGTGCTATAGGTTTGCTCATCCAACTGTCCCTTCTTGTAAGCCAGATCCAGAGCTACCAGATACAGCGCGCACAACTGGGTACTGTATGCCTTTGTGGATGCAACTGCAATCTCGGGTCCTGCCCAGGTATACAGGAGGTCGTTGGATTCCCTGGCAATGGAGCTTCCTACTACATTGACAATGGACAGAATCCTCGCGCCTCTCTTCCTTGCCTCTCTCAGGGCTGCGAGAGTATCCAGGGTTTCTCCCGACTGGCTGATAATAATCACCAGATTTCTGTCGCTAACCAGGGGATCACGGTACCTGAATTCGGAAGCTACATCCACCTCAACAGGAATCTTCGCCAGCTTCTCTATGATGTACTTTCCGACAACACCTGCATGATACGCAGTTCCGCAGGCTACGATATAGATCTTGTCAATGTTCTTCAAATCCTCGGCTGTGAGCTTAATATCATCCAAAACAATCTTTCCGTCCTTAATTCTCGGATGAATGGTATCTTTAATTACCTTGGGCTCCTCGCACATTTCCTTCATCATGAAGTGCTCGTAACCGCCCTTTTCTGCGGCAGCTACATCCCAGTTTACATGGAAGACTTCTTTCTTCACTTCAGCACCCAACGTATTAAACACCCGGACATGGTCCTTGGTCAGAACTACTACTTCCTTATCTTCCAGGATATAAATATCACGGGTATATTCAAGAATGGCCGGAATATCCGAAGCGATAAAGTTTTCCCCCTTGCCCAGGCCTACAATCAGCGGGCTGTCTTTTCTGGCGGCGATAAATGTATCATCGCAATCCTTGCAGATAACCCCCAGTGCATAGGAACCTTCCAGCTCATTGACCGTATCCATAACGGCCTGCACCAGATCGCCTTTGTAATGGTATTCCACCAGGTGGGCTACAACCTCTGTATCGGTTTCCGATTTAAATTCATATCCCTGGGACTGAAGAAACTCCTTCAGCTTCATGTAGTTTTCGATAATACCATTATGCACGACTGCAATGTTTCCCGAGTGGCTGATGTGGGGATGGGAATTCACATCGTTAGGCTCTCCGTGTGTCGCCCAACGGGTATGCCCGATTCCGATCCGGCCATTCAACGTTTCGGTTCCTGCTTTCTCTTCCAGATTTGAAAGGCGTCCCTTGCATTTTACCACCTTTACCTCATTATCATCAAAAATAGCCACACCGGCTGAATCATAGCCTCTATATTCCAACTTTTTTAATCCGCTAATAAGAATAGGCGCTGCCACTTTTTCTCCAATATAACCAACGATTCCACACATAATAAAATCTCTCCTTTACATAAACTCGCTTCGCGTAAGAATCCAGCCATGGGTACAAAAACCCCGTAAACCTACTATATGTAGTACGCGAGCACACAAATAAAACCTGGAACAAACCAGCTGTATCGACAAAAGCTGCGAAAAAGCACACGCAAATAAATAATTCAACGTCGAACAGACTGAAATCCAAATAAAAATTATATTAAATTACTCAAAAGCAGGTTGGGATTCATAAGAAAATGAATGATAGAGTAGTCGAAGTAACGAATAACAACCACAGGGCATTTTCCCCGTCAATTATAATCCGCAAACTACTACCGGCACTGTGGGTGCCTTTCAGGATTAATCACTTCAGCCGCTTTTGTTCTACAGTTGCCTGCAGTTTTTATTAGGCTTTACGATGGTGACACACCGGAAGGTTTCCGCCGAATCTTTCGATATCCCGCTTATTTTAATTGAAAATTGAAAATGGAGAATGGAAAATGATTTTTAATTCTCAATTTTCAATTCTAAATTCTCAATTAAATAGCGGCCTCCTTCCCCTCGTCGACGAAGCAAAACTTCTACCTCGTCCTGGCGCTTTTACTCTTGCCCTTACTCAGCTTCACAGCCTCCTTTCCAGGCAATCATAATCCCGTTCTTATTCAGTTTTATCCCAATACTTTAACTCATTATTAGTATATGCGTAAATAGCGTAATATGTCAATCATTTTATTTTTGTGTTACACATATGCATCCTTGAAAGATCGTGTAAAAGGGACTTGTAAACGCAAGTCCCTCTATAGTTCTGTTTAATAGTTTTTCACAAAACTATTAAATCCTAGCCCAATCGCTCCTCGATCAGCTTCACCAGCTCTACAGCCCTGTCGGTAATGTACTGCTGATCCTTACCCTCGATCATAACCCTTACGAGGGGCTCTGTCCCGGAAGGCCTGATGAGCACTCTTCCCTCTCCATGGAATTCCGTTTCCAGTTCCTTGCACTTCTGTGCAATGACTTCATCCTCCATGTAATTGTGCTTTTTCTCATTGCTTACCTTTGCATTTTTCAGCACCTGCGGCAGAATCTGCATCGTAGAGGCAAGCTCTGAAAGCTTTTTACCCGTGGATTTTAGCACGTTCAAAAGCTGCAGCCCTGTAAGCAATCCATCTCCGGTGGTGTTATGTTCAAGGAAAATTACGTGTCCGGACTGTTCCCCTCCGAGCACATACCCTTTATCCAGCATTTCCTCCAGTACATACCGGTCTCCCACCTTGGTCTTCGCCAGGTTAAGACCCTCTTTCTTTGCCATGATATCGAACCCAAGGTTGCTCATGACCGTTGCAACAATGGTATCCTTCGGGAGCTTTCCCTTTTTCTTTAACTCCAGTCCGATAATGGCCATAATCTGGTCACCATCCACTACATTCCCCTTCTCATCCACTGCCAGAACACGGTCTGCATCCCCGTCAAAGGCCAGGCCGATATCTGCACCTGCCTCAAGGACAAATTCCTTTAGCTGTTTCATATGCGTCGAACCACAGTTGTCATTGATATTGATTCCGTCAGGTTCGTTATTAATTACACTGACCTCGACACCCAACTCGTACAGAGTATAGGGAGCCACCTGGTATGAAGCACCATTGGCGCAGTCGATAGCAACTTTCAGACCCTTAAAGTCTTCGTCTACGGTCTTTTTCAGGAAAGCTACATAATCATCCAGTGCGGATTCCATGATGCTTTTCCTTCCAACTTCCTTTCCCGTGGGCTTTGGAAGCTCCTCTGCATTGTCCAGGATAATAGCTTCAATTTTTTCCTCTATGGCATCCGAAAGTTTATACCCATTTCCATTAAAAAATTTGATTCCATTAAATTCATAAGGATTGTGGGAAGCAGAAATCACAACACCTGCATCCGCATTATAGAACCTCGTAAGGTAAGCAATCGCAGGTGTAGGCATTACTCCCAGACATACCGCCTCGGCTCCTACAGAGCAGATTCCGGCTACCAACGCTGCTTCAAGCATATCTCCCGATATCCGGGTATCCATTCCAACGAGAATCCGGGGAGTATGTTTCGTTTCCCCTGTCAGAACATAAGCACCCGCCTGCCCCAGCTTATATGCCAGATCGGCAGTTAACTCCCTATTAGCAATTCCTCTCACACCATCCGTCCCAAAAAGACGTCCCATTTTAAAACCCCCTGTAAAAAAGTTGACAGTTGACAGAGGACAATTGACAGTGTCAACTGCATTTACCAATCCATTTTGTATACTCTATTCTATGTACTCCCAATACGTACAGTAACTATTATAACTTTTAGTGAATGTTTTAACAAGAACAAAAAAGTTACAGCATCTCCTATTCCTCGTTAATTACCCATTGAAGCGGTAGGTTTTCACGATTTGCTCCGCGATTCGGATTCCGTCTACGGCGGCACTTACAATTCCACCTGCATACCCTGCACCCTCACCGGCAGGATAAAGACCTGCCACCCCTTCCGCTTCCAGCGTGTCTCCCCTGGGGATTCGTACAGGAGAAGAAGTCCTTGTTTCCACCCCTGTGAGGACTGCATCCTTCATTCCGAACCCGCGAAGTTTCCTATCAAAATAAGAAATGGACGCCTGCATGGACTTCGTGACGAAATCGGGCAGGCATTGATTTATATCGGCAGGTGTCACACTTCCTGTGTAGCTTGGCTTCACAGTTCCCAGGGATTTTGAGGCTCTCCCCTCCAGGAAATCCCCCAGTCGCTGCACAGGAGCGGAATTATTCCGTCCTCCTGCCTCAAAAGCCAGTCGTTCCCAATTCCTCTGGAATTGGATTCCCTGCAGCGGATGACTCCCGCCAAAGTCTCCCGGTTCCACGGAAACCACCCATGCACTGTTTGCATTCTCCCGGTTCCTGGCATATTCGCTCATACCATTGGTAACGATAGTGTCCGGCTCGGAAGCAGATGCAACCACCAGTCCACCCGGACACATGCAAAAAGAATAGGCGGTTCGATCTCCGGTCTTATAAAACAGTTGGTAATCCGCCGCCCCCAGCCTGGGATGCGACGCTGAAGCACCATATTGGGCTGCATTGATCACCTCTTGCGGATGCTCAATTCTTACTCCGATAGAAAAAGGTTTTTGTGTAAAGTGAATACCTCCTTGAAAAAGAGCTTCAAAGGTATCCCTCGCACTGTGGCCGATGGCAAGCACTACCACCTCCGCAGGTATTTCCTCCCCACCGTTAACTACCACTCCCCGTATCTGTCCATCTTTCACCTTCAAGTCTGTAACTTTGACTCCAAAACGGACTTCACCGCCATAACTCCGTATTCTTTCCCGCATATTGACAACCACTTGCTTCAGGACATCGGTCCCTATATGCGGCTTTGCCCTGTATAGGATTTCTTCATGGGCCCCGGATTTGTAAAACTCCTGAAGAACCTTCTCACACCGCCGGTCATTAATCCTTGTGGTCAGCTTTCCGTCGGAGAAGGTCCCGGCTCCGCCCTCTCCGAACTGCACATTGCTTTCCGGGTTCAGCGTTCCGTTTTTCCAGTATTCCTCTACTGTAAGGCTTCGTTTTTCAACCGGTTCTCCTCTTTCCAATACTATGGGGTTGTACCCGTTTTGAGCTAAAACAAGACCAGCAAACAATCCTGCTGGTCCTGTACCGATCACGATGGGCCGGGTATTTAATTGGCGGTTTCCGGGAGTCAGGGACTCCTCCGGCATCTCCTCCAACAACCGAACATCATTGTCCGAGGGTATCCGGATCTTTCCTTCCGTTTCGACAAGAAGGGAGTATACCATGTAAATGTCCGGCTTTTTTCTTGCATCGATGGATTCCTTTACTATCCTGAACCCCTTCATCTGGCTTCCTGAAAGCTTCAGTTTCCTCATGGCTGCCATCCCCAGTTCCTTTGGATCATGGTCCAGGGATAACTTTATATTGCTAACAATAAACTTCATACTTTCCCTCTACTTTTTACTTATCTTGACTTCAACAAAATAGCTGTCCACCAGCTTAAGCTCCTGATTCAGCAGTGTTATTTTTACAGGTACCTTTTGTGTTCCTTCTCCCAGTCCGGCAAGGTCAATCGTCGGTCTCAAACTGTATGGATCGAGTACATTCAGTTCCTTCTGCTTTCCTTTTATGCCTGCATTGAAGCTTATAGTCAGTATCTCGTAATTGAAGGTATTTTCATCCATATTTAAAGTGATGAGGTCTTCCTTCTTAATGGGGAAGTCCTTTTGAACCAATGCCTCCACCGATACATTCACTACCAGTTCCTTCGATGCGTCCACCAGTTTTACACCTTCCGGTACACGGAGGGTTGTTTTAATATCGGTGCTTTTACTTATATTATCGATGTTTACAGGTTCCGTGTTCAATTCCATAACGCTATCCAGCACTTCCGGAAGCCCTGTAATCCAAACTTTTTCCACACTGGCCTTATGGCTTATCTCAACAAAGTCCTTAGCCGGTTTTCCTTTCACCAGAGCCACCACGGGAACTTCCTTCGCCACTTCCACACTGACTTCCACCTCAAGGTTTTTGGCTGCCCCGGCAACTTCTTCCTCGTTTTTATTGTAGGCCTTGCATTCCTTCCTTATGACCATACTCTTCGCCAGGTTGTTCACATCAATGGTTGCCTTTACATTGGCAATGGAGTTAATCACCGATTCCAGCCCCTCCAGGGTAACCATTTCCGGAGCTGCAGCCATACGGATAATCTTATAGTTTTCCTTCACCTTTCCTACAGGAACCAGTTCCACCTTAAAACTCTTTTTTATAACCTTATCGACTTCGACATTAATGGTCTTCGGGCGGACCTCTCCAATCTGGATTCCATCCTTACGGCTTACAACCTCCACTCGGAGTTCCCTTTTTCCGGAATCCTTAATGGCGGAAAAGTCAACGGTCGCTTCCAGGTCACTGCCTGTGACAGCAGCAATTTGTTCCTTCCTGCCCTTCACTTCGACTTCAACGCTTTTGAGATAGTTTTTATTCCGTATGCCCAAACCTTTCTCATCCAACGTGTTCTCATTCAGCACCCGGATCGGTACCGCAATGGATGTACTCTGGAAAGGGTTATCTATATTATTTAGCACAAACAGCCATAGAAGTACGGCAAAGAGTACTGATACAATTTTTATAGATATATCCTTCTTCATTAACTCGTTCACCTGGATTTCACCTTCCACAACGATATTTTCTTGTTGGGCGCGTTCTTTTCCAGCAAATTCTTATTCAACGCTTTTCTCAGGGTGTCGGATGTCAGATTTCTCGTAAGTCCTCCGTTTAGTGCAAAAGATATTTTTCCGGTCTCTTCGGATACAATCACAGCGATGCAATCCGAAACCTCCGTAATACCTAAAGCAGCCCGGTGACGGGTTCCCAATTCCTTACTCAGGTTTGGATTATCCGTCAGCGGAAGAAAACAGGCAGCCGCCTTTATCTTGTTTTCTCTGATTACTACGGCACCATCATGCAAAGGCGTATTGGGTGTAAAAATATTTTCCAGCAGCTCACTTGAAATCATCGAATCAAGCTGAGTACCCGTATTAATAATTTCACCGATTTTTGTTTCCCCTTCTATAACAATCAAGGCTCCCGTATAGGTCTTGGAAAGTGCTGTAGCAGCCTTGACAATCTCTTCAATCGCAGCAGTAGTCCGTATGGTATTGTTTTCCTCATCAAAACTGAAGAAATTCCTGAATTTGCTCCTTCCGATCTGCTCCAGCCCTCTTCGCAGCTCCGGTTGAAACAATACCACAATGGCAAATCCTATCAATTGATAGGATGTCTTAAGAATAAATTCAATGGTCCGAAGCCCCAGCAGCTGGCTCACATAAGCAGCGATAATAATGACCAGAACACCTTTAATCAATTGCCATGCCCGGGTTTCCCTCACGAGGAATATAAGCTTGTAAACCAGGTAGGAAACAATACTTATATCAATAATAGCTCGTACAATGGATAGAGGGTCTCTAAATCCAACATAGTTCGCTATTGTATTTATAATTTCATTCATTTTAATTCCACCAAACAAATCCGACAAAACCTCACACCCTTACCAAAGCTAAATACTTTGACTGCATCTGAACAGAATTACACCCATTCTATCTAGAATTATACCCTGTTTTCAGGTTGTTTGTAAATTTTTTTTGCAATTTTCCATAAAAAATATTATACAAAAATGTCTTTATTTTCATACCTATTTTAACTAAAGTGAACAAAAGTAGTTATACATTTCCCAAGTACACATATTTTAAATGTTTTAACGCCTCATCTCTCGCATTTTTCAAAGCATCGACGGGAGTCGGGGGTATATCGCGCATCTGATAGCTGGGGAAAAATCTTGACAAATGCAGCGGTATATCTTCCGATATGGAGGAAAGCCAATGTGCCAGTTTGCCGATCTCCTCCCTGGAGTCATTCAGCCCCGGAATTACCAGCGTAGTAATTTCTACATGGCAGCGGGGAGCCGCAATTTCCACCGTACGCTTCACATCTTCAAGTCCACCCTTGCAGATATCGTGATAAAACCCCTGGGTATAGCCCTTTACATCGATATTCATGGCATCAATGAAGGGTAATAATTCCTCCAATGGCTCAGGAGTGATAAAACCGTTGGTCACCAGTACATTATAAAGTCCTTTTTCCTTCACCAGCCTCGATGTATCATAAACGAACTCATACCATATGGAAGGTTCGTTATAGGTATAGGCGATACCGATGTTCCCTTCGCTTTTCAATGCATAGGCTTTATCTGCAAGCTGATGGGGTGTTACTTCAGCAAGCTCGGGCTCCAGATGTGCGAGGGTCCAGTTCTGGCAAAAAGAGCATTTTAAGTTGCATCCGAATGTTCCGGCTGAAAGGATATAAGAGCCCGGGTGAAACCGGTATAACGGTTTTTTTTCGATGGGGTCCAAAGAAACGGAAGCAACTTTTCCATAGTTCATGGAATATAATTCACCCTCGATGTTTTTCCTGGCTCTGCAAACACCAAGCCCTTCCGGCTTGATCACACAGTTATGGGGGCAGAGATAACAGTGCACCCGTCCATCGTCTTCTTTCTCAAAATACATTGCCATTTTGCCCATGATTTCATCTCCTTAACGACAGCCCCTATGTAGCTCTCTACTTGTGCCTCACTACTTCAAACCTTTCCATCTCATACTTTTCCCCGGAACGTATTCCAGCTTTCTGCAGTGCGATGGATACCTGCTCTTCCGGAGTAGTAACCCCCTCAAGATTCGGCAAAAGCAATCCGGAGCGTCTGCCGCTCCTTACGATAACTCCATACCGGATAACATCCAGCTGCTCCAACGACTCTATGGGCTCCGGTGCATGAAGCACATCCACACTGTATACCAAGTGCTCCAGTTCCTCCGGTCGTACAGGAGAAAAGCGAGGATCTTCGGTTCCGGCACTGATGGCGTTTTGCATGATTTCCTCAGCGATACTAACCCGGGTAGGTCCGATGGTTCCGATGCATCCTCTGAGCTGACCGAATTTCTTTAGGGAAACAAAGGTTCCAGCCCGGTTTTCAAGCATTTCCTTCGGCAAATCCTTCGGAACTTCCACTATCCGTCCCTCTCTCACATAGGTTTCCAGAGTATTCCGAGCCAGATTGACATAAGGATTTTCTGTCTTCCCATTTTCTTCCTTAGCCCTTGTAAGAAGAGATCTTTCCGCCTTCCTGTCTCCAATAAAAAACCTTACTACTGAGTATCCTACACCAAAGGGACCTTCGTAGGAATAGACCTCCGGTCTCAATTCATATCCATCCAGAGCACCAAACATCATAAGAAATGAACGCAGCCCGCATTCTCCTGCCTGATCACAGAATCCTTCATCCATCCGAATAAGGGTGGAAATGTCCATTTTCTCCACACTATCCAGAAGAAGAGCGTCGAACTCCCTCCCCTTTGCACTGTATCCGTAAGGGGCATCCTCCGACAATCGGTGAGACAGGTCACCGCTTGCAACAAACATGACCTCCTCGTCGCTATCCTCTATGGCTTTTTGAATGCATATTCCAAAAACATATAGCTGTTCAAAGGGCATTGCTGCTATGGAAATATGAACGAGCTTGAAATCACTGTATTCTCGATTTATAAAATACAAGGGCACTGCTGCCCCATGGTCAAGTTCCTTTGAAATGCGGTATTTCCCGGAAATAGTATCATCAATGCCGCCACAGGGGATATCCTTTTCCCTGGCTGCTTCAATAATCCGGTCCACCAGGTCCAGATTATTCTCAAAACGAAGCTTTACATCCTTTGCTCCAAATCTGGACATAGTGCCCTCCAGGGTCTCGGAGGAGGATATATAAATATAATCCTCAAATACCGGCCCATGAGGCGTTGTTACGATAATGGTGGCAGGCCGCGCCTTCCCGATATCCGCGGCAGCTCTCTTTACAGCTTTAATCGTTTCAGCAGCTTCGGCTTCACCGCCTTTTCCCACCTCAGGTATAATAATCGGCGGGTGGGGAACCATATAGGAGCCGATGATCTTTCCCATATACACACTACCTTCCTGCAAATATCGAGTATCCGATCAAACTGAAGATACTCACGAAAAAAGCGATTACTGTGAGTAACGCTATCCACTTTACCAGATTTTTACTCAAACCCCTCACATCCTTATTGTATATTCTTCCAATCTTTTATAGGTTTATCCCTATGTATTATATATAATTTTACGGGCAATATCAAAATATTATTGATTTATATTCCAGGAAATGTTATAATTACATATATGCTATAGCTATAAAGTTCTTATTACCCGACTCAAATCGAAGTTTGTTTCCCGTGATGTATAAGAAGGTTTTATAGGCTAGCAGAAATATTTTTTTGGAGGTTCCATATCATGGAAGACAAAACATTAGTTTGCAAAGATTGCAACGCCAACTTTACATTCACGGTGGGAGAACAGGAATTCTACGCTGAAAAGGGCTTCACAAACGAGCCGGCAAGATGCCCCGAGTGCAGAAAAGCAAGGAAAGCTACTATGCGTAGACCAAGCAACAACAACAACTTCGGCGGTAACAGAGGAAGTCGTTGGTAATAAGAGGGTTGATACCCTCTTTTTATTTGTCCATTCACCTCTTTTATTTCTTCTTTCAATGATGCTTTAAGCATAATTTCCCATTCCACTTTTAGTAAAAAATATTCAGTATTTCATTCAAATTTTTATGGATTTTTACCATAGCTTTAATTTCAGAAAATGGTAAAATAAAACTAGGACAGTAAACAATACTAACTTTTTTCATTTTGTTCCTCCTTTTGAACATATACTTTTATAATTTTATTTGACTTGAATGATAAAGCACAGAAGAATCGGTATTATCTTTAAATTTGATAGGTGCTTTATTTTTTTGTGCATAAATAACCCCCGGCACCCATTATGGGACACCGGGGGTTATTTATATCTCTTTTCAAGAATTTAACTCTTCACCGAATATCTTCTTTGTAAGTTTACGCGCCGTGGGCGTGGCAGCGATTCCCCCCTGGGCAGTTTCCTTCAGCGTCGGACTCATGATATCGCCGACGGACTTCATAGCCCGAATGACTTCATCTGCCGGAATCACGCTCTCAATTCCCGCCAGGGCAAGATTGGCTGCCGCCAAAGCACTTGCTGCTCCGGAGGCATTCCGTTTCACACACGGAACTTCTACCAGCCCGGCTACAGGGTCACAAACCAGCCCCATGCTGTTCTTAAGTGCAATGGCACACGCATTGGCAGCCATCTGGGGTGTTCCACCCAAAATCTCGACCAGAGCTGCCGCCGCCATTGCCGAGGCACTTCCGCATTCCGCCTGGCATCCTCCCTCGGCTCCCGAGATACTTGCCTGTTTTGCAATAACCATTCCTATTCCCGCACCGGTAAAAAGCCCCATAACGGCTTTATCCTCAGGAATATCGTATTCCTCCATGGCGGTAATCAAAACAGCCGGAATGATCCCGCAGGACCCTGCTGTGGGTGCGGCAACAATCCTTCCCATGCATGCATTGAATTCCGAGACAGCCAGCGCTTTTACCATCATCTTTCCCAGCAAATCTCCCCTTACAGACTTGCCTTGTTCAATGGCCTGGTTCAGCTTAAAGGCATTGCCGCCACTAAGACCGCTGGCAGATTTCAAATCCGGCTTTAACCCGCTGGCTACTGCTTCCTGCATCACATGAAGACTGTTTGCCATGGTATTGAATAAATCCTCTTTATTTTTCTCCATCTGTTCGGCCTGCTGGTCCAAAACGATCTCCGAAATGTTTTTGCCTGCCTGGACAGCCGCCTCTACCAATTCCTGTATTGTATTAAACTCCTGCATTCTGATCACTCCTGAGAAATAGGTTTTACTATGGTTGCGCTACTCACCCTCGGCACTCTTTTTATAATAACCGAAACCTCGTCATCGATGGGCTGATCCGTTTCGATAACCATCATGGCTTTACCGCCTTTTAGTGTGCGGTACACTTTCATAAAGGCTATATTAATATTTACGGCAGCAAGAACATTGGTAACGGCAGCTACCGCGCCCGGTGCGTCATTATGGCAGATAATCAGCGTATAATACTGCCCTGTAAACTCAACATCCACACCGTTTACCTGGGTTATAACGATGTTTCCGCCCCCCACCGACGAGCCCATGATGCTGGCGGTCTTTCCACTGGCACCTCGCACATCGATATATGCAGTATTCGGATGAACCGGACCCAAGCTCCCTGTTTCAAAGGTATATGCAAAGCCTGCCTTATCCGCCAATTCCATACTGACCCGCAGTCTCGCATCATCTACACTAAAGCCCATTAAACCGCCGATCAGTGCCTTATCCGTACCATGGCCCTTATAGGTCTTCGCAAAGGACCCATGAAGCTTTATTACCGCCTCCGCCGGCTCCTCTCCCAAAAGCATCCGGGCAATCCTCCCGATGCGGACAGCGCCTGCGGTATGCGAACTTGACGGCCCCACCATTACCGGCCCGATTATATCAAACACGTTCATGAACGATTTCTCCCCGTCTCACATTAATTCTAAATTTGACCTACTTTACATATCGGCATTGCTTCCGTCGTTCCTCTATATTTATTCTACCTATGTAGATATTTTTTATCCTATAGGAGGCTGTGAAAAACATAGGGGTTCTTTTGTGCGGGCCGCTTGTAGAGTGCTGCACGCGGTGTAGCACAACCTATGGAACCCCTTTTTTCACTGCCTCCTATGTCCCTCTTGCTGCTACGAGTAAAAGGAACAGGCCAAAAACCTGTTCCTTTTACTCTTCTTCCTATGTGAATTAGAACTCTGCAGATTTTACAGTTCTTGGGAAGGATACCACATCCCTGATGTTGGACATACCTGTCATGTACATAATGGCTCTTTCGAAGCCCAACCCAAATCCGGCGTGCTTTGTGCCGCCGAATCTTCTGAGATCCAGGTACCACCAGTAATCTTCCTTGTTCAGTCCCAGCTCAGCCATTCTTCTTTCCAGAACATCCAACCGCTCTTCCCTCTGGCTTCCCCCGATGATTTCTCCTACACCGGGAACCAGGCAGTCCATGGCGGCAACGGTCTGGTTGTCGTCATTCATCCGCATATAGAAGGCTTTAATGTCCTTCGGATAATCCGTCACGAAAACGGGCTTCTTAAAGACCTGCTCGGTAATAAACCTTTCATGCTCTGTCTGGAGGTCACTTCCCCATGAAACCGGATATTCGAAGCGGCCCTTTTCCTTTTCAAGCAGCTTGATGGCTTCCGTATAGGTAATATGGCCAAAATCGGAAGTAACAACATTGTTGAGCCTGTCAAAGAGGGTGTTATCAATAAAACTGTTGAAAAACTCCATATCCTCCGGTGCATTTTCCATTACATAGTTAATCACGTACTTGAGCATATCTTCTGCCAATGCCATATCATCCTTCAGATCCGCAAAGGCGATTTCAGGCTCAATCATCCAGAACTCTGCCGCATGACGCGTTGTGTTGGAGTTTTCCGCCCGGAAGGTAGGCCCAAAGGTATATACATTTCCGAAGGCCATACAGTGAGTTTCTGCGGCCAGCTGGCCGCTCACCGTAAGGTTTGTTTCTCTGCCGAAGAAGTCTTTTGAACAGTCCACCTTACCCTTTTCATCCCTTGGCAGGTTCTCAAGGTCCAGGGTGGTTACCCTGAACATGGCGCCTGCACCTTCGCAGTCACTTCCCGTAATGATGGGTGTATGAACATATACGAAGTTTCTTTCCTGGAAGAACTTATGTATTGCATAGGCAGCCAGAGAACGCACCCTGAATACCGCTGAAAACGTATTGGTCCTTGGCCGCAGATGTGCAATCGTTCTGAGGAATTCCAGTGAATGTCTTTTCTTCTGAAGCGGATAATCCTGAGGCGCCAGCCCTTCTATATCAATCTTTGTAGCCTTGATCTCGAATGGCTGTTTGGCACCGGGAGTTTCAACCAGATCTCCCTCTACCACAACGGAAGAACCTACTGTCAGCTTTGTTACTTCCTTAAAATTGGAGAGCTTTTCATCCTCAAAAACGACCTGAATATTCTTAAAGAAAGATCCGTCGTTCAGCTCGATAAATCCAAAGGTTTTGGATTCACGGATTGTTCTAACCCAGCCGCACACTTTTATGCTTTTGCCGACATACTCTGCCGGCTCTCTAAATAAGTGTTTTATAGCTACTTTTTCCATTGCTCCATTAACTCCTTTGTTACTAGTTTCTTTCAATTATTTAGCCATAAAGTATGCACTTTATGGCTAAATAATACATCAATCCTATAATATCACTATATCTGGTTCTTCACAAGTAGGAATCCTCTTGTCCAAGCAACTGGAAACCAGTACCTTTCCATAGCGTAAAAATCTCCCTCTTCTTCTACCCGCTATCCTTAGGTCGAAAACTCCTTTCCGGAAGGAGGCATATTTTCAGCAGCCAAAACGGTATTGCAGGTTAATAAACTTGTTATAAGCATCGAAATTGTAAAAACTTTAAAATTCCCCATATAAGTCCGCCTTTATAAAATTCCATAAATCACCATAATTCTAAACATTTCCACTGCACTTATGGTTAAAATTTATTCAAAACAATTAAGATTGCGCACGCACTCCGGTTTTTTCTAAAATGGTTTACTTGTTTTCCGGGAACAATATTTATGAGGTGATATCGAATGATGAAAAGAACCCTCCCAATATTTTTAATTATTATTTTTGCTGCAACTTCAGTTTTTGCAAAAGGATTGGAAAACATTGAAATCTTCGATATAAATCAAGGTAAAGTGGTAAAAACGGCAGCGTCAAGTCCTGTCGTACAAAAGGAAGTTAAAAGCTATCTGGAGGGTATCACAGGGATTTATGGAAAGATCAATCCCATACCGGATAAGGGCTATATGATCAAGATTCCTTTGGAACCTCCCATGCGGTTTGAAAGTCAATGGCTTAACAGCCTTGTGGAAGAAGTGATTATCCTGTTCCCTGAAGGCCAAAGCCCCTATTTATTGGTTTTCGATAATGAAAACAGAGCCCTTTTCTTCACCTTTGAAGGTAGAACGGATAAATTATTAAAAAATTTGCACTATAAATACAACAAAAATAAGGAATGACGAATCTCGCCATTCCTTATTCCATATTCTTATTATTACTGTTATGCCACAACGGTTTCCTTTGCCAACTGTGTCGTATATAATTGATGATATAATCCATTCTTCTCCAGCAGTTCCTCGTGGCGCCCCATTTCCTTGATTTTGCCCCGGTGAATGACAATGATCTTATCGGCATTCCGTATAGTGGAAAGTCTATGGGCGATAATTACGGAAGTTCTGCCCTCCGAGATTTTCGTCATGGCATGCTGGATGGCAATTTCTGTTTCGGTATCAATATAGGCAGTAGCCTCGTCCAGCACCAGAATGGAGGGGCTGAAGGCAACTGCTCTGGCAAAGGATATCAGCTGCTTCTGTCCGGCGGAGAAGGTGCAGCCTCTTTCCTTCACTTCCTCATCATACTTTTCATGAAGAGTTTCGATAAACTTGTGGGCATTGACAAACTCAGCAGCATACTTCACGGCTTCATCCGATATCTCCTTGTTTTTCAGACGAATGTTGGACTTTATATCGCCGGAGAAGAGAAATACATCCTGAAGCACCACCGCAATCTGCCTGCGCAGATCCCGCAGATTGTATTCTCTTATGTTGACGCCGTCGATAAGGATTTCTCCCTTCTGTATGTCATAAAACCGGGCAATGAGACTGATAATGGTAGACTTTCCCGAACCTGTGGCACCCACGAAGGCAACCATTTCTCCCGGATGGATGGTAAAGCTCACATCCTTCAAAACCCAATCTTCCTCGTCATAAGCAAACCAGACATTCCGGAATTCGATTTCTCCGCGCAGCTTCTCAATCCTCGTTCCCTTTTCCATATCCTCCTGTGGCTCAACATTGTCCAGGATTTCGAAGATTCTTTCCGAAGATACCACCGCTGACTGTATGGAGGTATATTTCTCCGATATCTCCGCAATAGGGTCGAAAAACTGTTTTATGTAGGTGATAAATGCGTAGAGTACACCAATCTCCAGGGCATCGCTCATAACCCTTCCGGTGCAGTACCATATAACCGCTGCTATGGTAAGATTGTTGATAATATCCACGATCGGTCTGCCAAGGCTGTTTAAAACGATTTCTCTCAGGCTGAACTTGAAATAATCCCTATCCAGTTCCTGCAGTTCATCATACTTTTCCTTTTCTCTATGGAAGATTTGCACCAGCTTCATGCCGGATATGTTTTCTGCCAGGAAGGAATTGATTCTTGCGATCATTCCTTTCATTTTTATGAAGTTTTTTCTGGCAGCTTTGCGGTAAAATACCGTGACCAGGGCAATCAGCGGTACGCAGCCGATACTGATCAGCGCCAGCTGGACGTTCATGGCAAACATCATCGTAATGATCCCTATGATCATTACGGCATCCCGGAATATATTCACCATAACCCCGGAATACAGCTCATTCAGTGCTTCAACATCGTTGGTTATCCGGGTAAGAATCCTTCCGGAGGAGTTCTTATCAAAAAAGGCCATGGACATATGCTGAATATGGGTAAATAACTGTTTTCTGATGTTGTGCATGATGTTTTGTCCGATATAATTCAGAATATAGTTCTGAGTATAGCCCATCACAGCACCCAGCACCACCACCCCAAAGTACAGTAGACCCAGCCACCGGATTCGGCTGGCATCGTGATTTCCCGAAACAAGATAGGTATCGATGACGTATTTGATAATATAGGGTTTTGCCAATACGGCTGCATTAATCACAAAGGCAAGCACGATACTCAAAACCAGCATGGGCAGATAGGGAGTAAAGTATTTCAGCAGCCTCCTGAACTGCATTTTCTTATTTTTAATCAAAAATTCATCCTGTGTCATATTCCGGCTCATACGGCCACCTCCTCTCCTGCCTCGTTCTGATCCATCTGAATCCGATACAAATCATAATATAACCCTTTCAGTTCCATTAACTCCTCGTGAGTTCCCCGCTCGACGATTTTTCCCTTGTCCATGAACACAATTTCATCGGCATGTTTGACCGACGAAACTCTGTGAGAAATTATAACCCCCGTACGGTCTTTCAAAATGGTCTTAATGTTATTCAATATGATCTCTTCCGTTTTTGTATCCACCGCAGATAAGCTGTCATCCAGTATGAGGATAGACGGTGCTTTTATTATGGCTCTGGCAATAGATATTCTCTGTTTCTGGCCGCCGGACAGAGTTACCCCTCTCTCCCCTACGACAGTATCAAAACCATTGGGGAAGGATACGATATTGTCATAAACGCCCGCCATTCTTGTGGCCTCCATCACTTCATCCTCGGTATGGTCGTGCCGGAAGAATTCGATATTGTTTTTAATGGTGGTGGAGAACAAAAAGTTATCCTGGGGTACGTAACCGATATTTTCTCTCAGTACATCCACCGGAATGCTGTTAATATCCTTTCCATCGACGAGGATATGTCCATCGCCTACATCATACAATCGCAGCAGCAGGTTCACCAGCGTTGTTTTTCCACTTCCGGTTTTCCCAAGTATACCCAGGGTTTTCCCCTTCTCCACATGTATGTTTATATTCTTCAATGCTCTCTTTGAAGCCCCGGGATAGCTGAAGTTCAGGTTTTTGATGAGAACCTCCCCTTCAATATTGTCTACTTTTTCAAACTCAGTATCCTGGATATGACTGGGGTAACTGAAGATTTCGTCCAATCTTCGGAAAGAAGCCACTCCTTTTTGCCATACTTCAATAATCCTTGCGATATTTGTGATGGGTCCCATAATCGCCATTATATATGTATTAAAAGCAACATAGTCCCCCAGGGATATGGTCCCGTTCACTACCAGCTGGCTTCCGTAAATAATAAACAGCAAAAAGCTCACACCGAAGCAAACCTGTGTTGCAGGACCCAGCATGGCAGATGCCTTGATCAGGTGCATATGCGTATCCACCCTTTTTCTGCTGTATGTAATAAAGTCCTCCACTTCCTCGGTTTCCTGGGCAAAGGCTTTTACTACCCTCACACCCGATATGTTTTCCTGCACTTTTTCCGATATTTCCGCAAAAGCCTTTTGCACTCTTCCAAACCGGTCACGTATCTCCAGTCGCAGCTTTACCAAAATAACTACGATAAGAGGTATGGGCCCCAGTGCTATAAGAGTAAGGATGGGGTTGATGGTTTTTACCATGATAAAGATTGAAACGGAATTAATGACGACGCCTTCCAGAATAGCAACAATCCCAAAGCCGAAAACCATTCGAACCGCTTGAATGTCATTAATGGCATAGGCCACCAGGTCGCCGGTCTTGTGATTATTGTAAAAGCTCACAGAGAGTGTCTGCAAATGTTTAAACAACCGGTCTCTCAGGTAGCATTCCACATTACGGCAGTTTCCGATAAGAAAATAGCGCCATATGAATTTGAGCACAAAAACGGCTGCTGCCACCCCCAGCATGATCAAGACATATTGCATAACCTGCCCGGAAGACACATTTTTCTTGTTCAAGCCATCGGTAATAAGTCCAAGAAGCTTTGGTATAAGGGATGCAATAACGGAAGAGATAATCAAAACAACGGTACCGAATACATACTCCCAGATATGCTTCCTTATAAACTGCGTTAAAATCTCTTTTCCTTTCATATGACCTCCAGTTATACGTATAAATATTTTGTGTAAAAATCGTTGCTGGTTCTTAGTTGCGCTCACAAGCGCAGTCTTTTCACCAGGAACCAGGAACTAGTAACTAAGAACGCTTTTAAGAGCCTTCACGACGAATCCCTTATTACAAACTCCGAAGGCAGTACTACGGTCTTTTCCACCTCTTGACCGCTGATAATATCGAAAAGCATTTGCGCTGCGCGATATCCCATGTCGCAAAGGGGTAGTTCAACCGCCGACAAGGAAGGGTGGCTTATGTCATAAAAATTAGATGTACCGAAGGCAATAATCCTCAGCTCATCAGGCACTTTAATTCCGAGCCGCAAAGCACATTTTATCGTTAGCAGTCCAAATCTTGGAGACGTAGCTATAATGGCTTCAGGCCTTTCCTCCTTATTCAGAAGTTCCGTAATGACGGCAGTAATCTCCTTGTCAGAAAACACACTCTGCGCAATCTGACTTTTATCAATAGCAAAGCCTGTATTTTCAGCTGCTTTAAGGAAACTTTTAAGCCTTCTGTCCTGGCCGGATTTGGGTATCGGTCCCGCATAGCCGATTCTTTCGATTCCCCTGGATTTGAAGTATTGCAGAACTTCCTGCATATGGTCCAATTGGTCGGTGCACACTTCATGGACATCATGCCCGGAAGCCTCTGCATCTACCACTACAAAGGGAATGTTTTTTTCATTGAGATAATTAATTGTACTTTCCTCCACGTCGGCAAATGCAAAAATAATCCCATCTACCCTGTTGGAGCTATAGTATTTCACAAACTCCCGTTCCGCGATATCTTCGGCTTTATCCAACAACAATGTGATGGAATAATTATGTTCCTGTGTACCATCCTTAATTCCTTCAAGGGTTTTGGTAAAATAGAAGTTCGTGATATTCCGCTCGGTGACAACGCCTATGGACATGGATTTATTTAACTTCATGCCGCGAGCAATTTGATTGGGATAGTAATTCAGCTTCTTGACGGCATTCATCACGGCTTCTCTCGTCTCCGGACGAATCCTCACATTTTTAACATCGTTTAATATATAGGAAACAGTCGCTTGCGATACACCGGCTTCCCGTGCCACATCCCTGCTGGATACTCCTGTTTTTCGTTTCATCTCCCCACCTGCTTATACGTATAAATTCATTTCAATTTTAGTATTGAATCCACCAAATGTCAAGAGTTTCAGAAAAAAATTCAGCAAATCCTTCAATCTGCTGAATTTTATAGGTTGTAAAGTGTCTAAAGGAAATCGCATTAAACTTCTGCCTTTTTTAACCGTGTAAGGAAATACATTTCCTCTCGAAGCATATGATCCGGTACAAGAGGCTTCAATACTCCCAAGGCTTTGCATTCAACTCTTAGTTTTTTTACTTTCTCCAAATAACGGATAAATTCTTGCATTTTCTTTTTGACCTGTTCATTCAGCCCCACTAACGACCCATCTGCCAGACAGGCTCTTTCCAGCATTTTACCGAGTTCATCCGCTTTAATGAAAAGATGGTTAAATGCATTTTTAAACTCTTCTGCCTCTTTTATCAGCGCCGTCTCTGTAGGGTCAAGGTCCGCAGCAATGGATGCAGCGTGGCCGGCAGCATCCGGAAGCCATATTTTATGAAGCTGGATATTTTCAGCCGTCCAATTCACCGGTACAGGAGAAGTAGACAAGCATATGGCCCTGTGGAACTCCATGGCTTCATTGATCATGTGGTTAATAAAGGTCGGAGTCAAATTAATTTCTATATCGCATTGCAAAAGCCTCCGCAGCACTATCCTTTTAAAGGTAACAAAGTCTGTAAGGACTGCCATTGTCCTGCTCACAAGTGCAGGAACAGATACTGCCGCTCCACTATATAACGCCATTTGAGCTTCTTCCCGAAGACGGGCAAATTCATTTTTAAAAGTGTTAGCCGTATTTACAGATTCCGGCTCTCTGGAAGACAAAGCTGTGATTAGGAACTCTCCGTGGTCCCTCATGATACCCGACCAAAAATAGATCTCTTCTACCGGATGCAGCACATCACGTCCCTCCTTAACTACTTTTCATTTAAAATAAAAGCCCCGAGGCGTGACTATACCTCGAAGCTTTTACACTGGCTTTTAGTAGCCATACCCGCCATAGTGGGGTCTTCTTCTGCGAAGCAGTTCCCTGATAAGCAATATAGCGATCAAATCTCTAAGGAAGCGCCTTCGTCCAAATCCGCCAAATCCACCGAAACCACCAAAAGGCTGTCTGGACTCCATCTCGCCTTCCTCCATGGGAAGCTGGCTCTCGACACTCCGATATATGCCATCCACCATGGAATCCAGTTGTTCCCTGGTGGGTGAAAAAGTCGTCCCCGGTCTGATGCCCATCATATCGCAGTACCCCATTACCGCAGGATATGCATGATAGTACATCTGTGGGTACATTGTTTCCAGATCCTGTACCGGCATGGTTGCCATAGGATAGTACTGTGTAGGCATATTCATCATCTGCATATAGGGATTGTATTCGTCACCGCCGTGACCACCGCATCCACAGCCACTCATAGTATAAACCTCCTTTACATATCGCAGGGGTTAGACCCCTCACCGGAATAGACGGGCAGTAAAACAGCATGGGATCCAGCTGTTTTACTGCTTCGTCCATTCAATTTATCGGTACATAAGCCCTCTACTCCCATAGTATGCGAGCGCCTGCAAATCCGTAACCTATTATGCAAATTATGTTAATTATTCTAAAGCCTCTTTATTCTATTTTAAATATCTTAATGGCTTCATTTAATTGTCCTGCCATGTAACTCAGCTGTTCTGCCGTAGAGGTAATTTCCTGTATGGAGGCTGTAACTTGCTCCGTCGATGCTGCAACTTCCTCCGATGCCGCAGCCGCTTCCTCCGAAACTGCAGAAATGTTTTGTATTACATCCGTTACTTCATCTTTATCTTTATCAATAGCAGCCAGCAGTTTACCTACCTGGTCCATTTCCACATGCAATTCGCCGATCAGACGCCGAATGTCGACAAATCCCTGCTGGGTACTGCCGACAGCATCCTCCTGCTCCAGGATATTCCCTTTGAATTTACTTACAATCTCCACCGTTTCCGTCACTTCACCCTGGATGGAATTCACAAGGTTTGAAACCTCCTTGGCAGAGGCCGTAGACTGTTCCGCCAGTTTTCTGATTTCATCTGCAACCACTGCAAAGCCTCTTCCTGCCTCTCCCGCTCTGGCGGCTTCAATAGCGGCATTCAAAGCAAGGAGGTTCGTTTGTGTGGCAATGGAGGAAATGGTTCCGATAATGGTTGAAATCTGCCCGGATTTTTCTCCCAAACGCTCTACGACATCTGCTACATTATTAAAGGATTGTCCGATAATCTGTGACTTCTCACTTAGAACATTCAGCGCCTTATCCCCGTTTTCATTGGCTTTTACCGTATCCCCCGCGATTTCCTGCACTTTCTGGGCAGAACCTATAATTTCCTGTATCTCACTGCTAAGGTTCCGTGTCTTTTCAGCACCGGCCACTGTATCGATCGCCTGCTCGGAAGCTCCTCTGGCAATCTCCTGAATCGTTTTTGACACTTCATCGATGGCAGTAGCTACTTCCCCCGAAGCAGCTCCCAGAACTTCAGATATCTCATATACCTTTGCAGAAGAGCTCCTCACCTGAAGTACCGTAGCACGAATATACTCCATCATTTTATTGAAGCCGGCTCCTAACCGTCCCAATTCATCCTTTGATTTAATGTTGTATACTACCGAGATATCTCCCTGCTCTGCCTTATTCATGAGCAAAGCCAATTGCTGGAGGGGTTTTGTAATCCTGCGTGCAAAGAAAAATGCGATCAATAGGCTGATGGCAAGGCAAATCAATGCCACAATAACAAGGAACTGCAACAGAGCAATTGCTCTTCCTGTAATTTCGTCATAAGTAACGGTCCCCAGGACTTTCATTCCCGTTTTTTCAACAGTTAAATAATACTGATATTTTAAATTACCCTCCCAAATATAGTCCTGTGAACCTTCCTTATTTTCAAGCGCTTTTTTAGCCCAGCTATCACCGCTCACATCCTTGTTCAGGTTGGCAGAAACCGGGTGTGCCACGATCTTTCCCTTCGAGCTCAAAACAGCAGCATAGCCGTTTTCGCCGATCTTCGTATCCTTAACCAAGCTTGAAAGCTCTGAAAGCTGAATATCAACGCCCACCACGCCTATGATGTTTCCTGACGCGTCCTTAATGGCTTTTGAAGCTGTTATTACAATTCCACCCGTGCCTTCATCCAGATAGGGCTCTACCCAGGCAACATCCCCTTTTGCTTCCGCAGCTTTCTGGTACCAGGGCCTTGTAGTCGGATTAAAGCCTTCAGGTAATGTAAGATTGGGCTGTACATACATATCGCCCTTACTCGTCCCCAAAAAGACTGCCGAGTATTCACGATGGCTTTTTTGGATACTTTGCAGTTTACTCAGCACTTCCGGCTTGCCGGTTTTATCCGCCGCGGCAGATAACAGCTCGGTTTCCGAGGAAAGTTGATTTACAACTCCTTCTGCATCGCTAATCATATCGTTGAGGATTTTTTCAACATTTCTGGCTGCTCCTTCGGTAAGCTGATAGGAACTTGCTTTTAGACTGCCGGCAGCGAAATTATATACAAAAACACTCACTACCGTCATTGGAATCAAAACAACAAAAATAATCAATAGCATTAATTTTGAACGAACACTCTTTAGATGAAACATCAAACTCCCCCTATTAGCCAAAAATAAAATTATTTACTGTAACAGCATATCCGTATTTGCTGCTGTATCTATACCCTGTATCGGCAACAGCAAAACATTTATTGAGGAAAACACGTACTTTTTTTCGTAAAATATTACAAAAAACGACACTAAGGCAAAAATACCCGCTAAAAGCCATTATTCCGCCCTCTTACGTCTTGTAACCCATACTTTTATTTCGGCAGCAAGCAGAATAACCACGGGCAGGAGAAACTCAAAGGGAATTGCATAAAACGGATATATTTTATTGGCCCATTCAAACATCTCCATGGTACTGCGGTAAATAACAATGGACAGAAGCATCATCAATAATCCAATAGGAGCAACAATATCCTTGTAGTTTCGGATACCCAGCAGATTTGCGATGCCGGTACTGACCCCATATAAACAAATGTTGATTTTTATGAAACCGGCAAACAAAAAAACCACGGATACTAACACTTCGATTCTCTGCAGAAAATTTCCGATATTAATCAGACGAACCGCTGCATACGAGGGAAAATACAGGATCGAAGTATTAGCGATTCCTAAAACAAGAAGATTCCGTACGGAAACAGTCAGTATAATCAGTCCTCCAATGAGCAAACTCCAGTAATATACTTTATAGGGACTGCTCTTCGGCTTCAGGTTTTGCAGTATCATTGTAAACACTACCGTTTCAGCAAAAGGAAAGGAAAGCACCGCAAAGGAACCGGCTAAAACCGGTTTTATTCCCTCATATAAAACAGGCTTAATATTTCTTAATTCCATCAATGGGATAAATAGAGTACTTACACTGAAAATAGTTATTATCAGAATTGGAAGCACAATGGAGGCCCACCGCCCAACAACTTCCACACCGGCTTTCACTGCCCAAATACATAGTACCATCATAAAAATCGCAATAATATATTGGGGGGTCTCAGGAATTGAAACGATGTTTATAAACTCTGTAAAATTTCGGGTTACCAGGGAACCTAAATGAAAAGCATACCAAATAAATGGAACGGCCACGATCCTTCCTATGACTTTTCCAAATACAGCCTCTAGGATTTCGTACAACCCTTTCCCCGGGAAAATGGCCAGAAGCCTTGCATAGATAAAAAACACAGGTGCTGTCACCGCTACGGCAATAAGAATTGCGATCCAGATATCCTGTTTTGCTTCATCCCCGGTTCCCAAAACCAAGGCGCTTCCCAATATAAACATGACCATTAGTGCAATACCGTGCTTTTGCGTTATAATTTCCTTTGCCATACACTTCCCACTTTCAATCCGATCGATAGTGAATAAATTCTGAAAACATTTTCATACGCCCTCAGTTATGCCCCCAAATGGAAAAGACCATTTTTTTCAGAGGAACAGCCGGGCTGGGAACCTTTACATCGAATGCAACCAACAGGCTTACAACATATACCAGAGCCATGAGTGCTGAATATGTCCAAAACAGCAGCCACTGCTTTCCCTGGTAAACAGGGACAAGATCCACCACAATATAATATATACACAGTATGGTTATTGTTACTACTAATACCATTTCTTAATCTCCTACCTCAATAGGTTTCCACATCAGTCCGGAATTTTTAGTCTCAATATTCACTTCAATGGAAACGTTTAAATTCTTAAAAATATTATCCCAATCCTTACCCATTTGTTTCCACACAGAGGGCATATCCGCTTTCACTATATTTCCGAAACCAAAAATATCTGTATCATATTCCTTCTGCACTTTGTGAATTACCTGCCGAATATTTTCTGCAATCTGTGCTTCTGCTTTCTTTTTTTGAAGTAAATTCCCATTTTCATCTACAAAGTTTTTTTCCGCACCGTGTTCGTCCATTATCACTTGCGTTTCTATGTTAAGCGCTATGGATATCTTCCCTCCAGAATATTGCGGGGTGATTTTCGTTTTACTTCTAATGATCTCCAGAGTCATTTTCGCGTATTCATCCTCTGGATCTTCCTGCAAAACGATCACTCCTCCCTTTATTTTATCAGTAGCAAAAAGGAAATACTTTGTTTCCTCTTCATCAAGAAACCCCTCAAACCGGGTTTTCTTAAATATGGCTATTCCCGATAATTCCGATTTGTTTTTTCCTTGATTTTTTGTTACACGGATAGCAGGTAAAACAGGGGATATGCCTTGGCCTGTCAGGGCATTAATAAACTCATACACTTCGACTTTTGGTGCCTTGGATAAATTCCTTTGTGAATCCAGCATTTCATTCACCTCGTAGGAACGTATGTTCATTGTCATACTTTGTGCCTCCAGCACCTCTCTCGCTGCCATCCCCTTTGAGACCAAAAGGTCCGTACTCAGCCTCGGTTCTGCATCCCGGTCAAGCCAGTCAATAATTTCAAGAATCCCATCCTTTGCCACGTCCTGGCTTAAAACAACAATTTCTGAATGTCCCCAATACAACTTTTTTGCTGAAATTTTAATTGCATTTCTTATTGCATCCAGAAGCGTGTCTCCATAGGTTTCTACTCTCTCAGATTGAATCTTCCCCTCCTTTCCTCCTTCATGCATGTCTACGATTTCGATGGTAAGTAAATAATTTCCCTGCTCCCCTTTATCCACAGCCATACCTGCGACAATGGCAAACTGCTCAATTTCCCTATAATTCCAGCACCCAGATAATACTGTTGTATTTATAAGGAGTAGAACAAGTAAAAAATACAACTTCCTTCTCATCTCCGTTTCCCCCCTGTTGCTTGCCTCACACGATTATTGGCTGCCAATAATTTGGGCCGATACCTCATATACCACCAGGGTGCTCTTATGGCGGTATCCTTTAAATCCCTCGGGTCAAGAGCCGTCAAATACAACATAAAAGGCACTCCAAAGGACCGAAGCTCACATAGGTGAAGCAAAAACCCCGTAATTCCGAATATGAAGCCGTATAACCCCAAAAAGGCGGAAAGAAGCAGGAACAGGAGTCTAAATATAATAGTGACCCCCTGGATTTTCGGTATCATAAGGCTTGTTATTCCTGAAATGCCAACGACAATAACAACAGGAGCACTGACAATTCTGGCTTCCACCGCTGCCTGTCCCAGCACCAAAGCACCAACAATGCTCAAAGCCTGTCCGATATTTGCCGGCATTCGGGTACCTGTCTCTCTCAGTACTTCAAATACAAACAATAAAACTATGGTTTCAACAATGGTTGGAAAAGGGACGCCCTGTCTCGCGGCGGATATACTTAGCAGTAGCGGCGTGGGTATCATTTCCTGGTGAAATGTCATTAAGGCCACGTAAACGGCAGGAACACTCGTAGTGATGATAAAACCCAGGACCCTTAGTATTCTGCCGATGGAAGAGAAATAGAAGTTAATATAATAATCCTCATTGGCCTGAAAGTATTCTACAAACAAATAGGGTACCGTTATAGCTACAGGCGTACCGTCCACGATGATTGCAATACGTCCCTCCAGTAGTTTGGCTGCAACAACATCCGGCCTTTCGGTAGTTCCTACGGTTTTAAATGGAGAAAAAGGTGCGTCTCGAATTAATTCCATAATGTAGTCGGAGGCTAAAATGCCGTCGATATCAATACTATCTAATCTTTTATACAACTCCTTCAATATGCTTTTATTTACTATGTTTTCCATATAGCAAATGCAGACCTTTGTATGAGACTGCACACCCACGGTCCTAAATTTAAGCTTTAAGTCAGGAGTTTCCAATTTTCTTCGCAGGAGTGAAAGGTTTACCATAATCGGCTCGGTGAACCCTTCTCTCGGTCCACGGATAACCTTCTCGCCTTCTGGCTCTTCGATCGCCCTGGACTGCCACCCTTTCGTATGTATAATCAGAGCTTCCGGTGAACCATCCAGAAAAAGTGCCGTATTACCGCCGACGATGGCTGAAACAATTTTGTCGACATCGGATGTCTTCTCCACGTCATTTGAAACAATTACCTGGTTCTGTAAATTCTCCAGAGCAGCATTGCTGCTTTTCAGCATGATATTTTGGATGATGGGCTGTATTACATTTTCATTCACCATTTCAATATTTATCATCCCCTGGATAAAAACAATGCAACACTGTATAGAGCTATGCTGCTGGTTTTGGAAGTATCGTACCGTGAGCGTATCATCATCGGCGAATATCTCTTTAACCAGGTTTATATTCAAATCCAGCGAATTATGTAAGGCCCTATCCTCGTAGTTTGACTGCCGTCCTGAGTTTTTCAGTTCTTTCCCCTTATTTTTCTTAGTAAACATTCGATCTCCCAACCCAAAGTTTTTAATTTTCTTACCCTAGGTTGTGCATTTTATATTTTGTTAATACAGGATTGATGTGAGATTCTCAGATAAAACAAAAACCAGATATCCTGGAATATACAGGATATCTGGTTTGTTTGAATATCAATGGTGCGGATGAAGGGACTTGAACCCCCACACTCGTCGTACCAGATCCTAAATCTGGCGCGTCTGCCATTCCGCCACATCCGCATGTCGCTTTAATATAGTAACATAGGCATTTTTGAATGTCAATAGTGTTTTTTGGATATTATGAGCATACCGTTTTGTCACAAACCTGTCACAATCATTCCTGAAACTTTTTCATACTAACATCTTGCTTTAAAAGATAACTCACATTAGAATGTCTTAAATTATAGCTTGGTATTCATAATAGCTCCCCACTCTGCTTGAAATGCTGACTTTGTTAAATCAGCTATCCAACTTGTTCTCTATCCAGTTCAATACCCAAGCTTTTTAAAAAACCAAGTATATAGGATTTAACAGCATTGCGGGGTATTGTATTAACCAATTTCTCCACACGGGATTTATTCTGTTGTGTCATTACAATATTAATGCTGAAAAGCCATTGAGGTTCGTTATTTAATTTAATATACTCTTCTGTTTTCCTAAGTAACTCAGGATCATTTTTTGTTTTAATTTCATCTAAAAGGTGCTGCTCCGCCTCATTTTTTTTATTGACCAATTCATTGTACTCTTTCATTTTATTAAAATCTTTTGTAAAAGTTCTTATATTCATAGCACCTTGTTGATACTCAGGCTGAATTTCAAGTCGTATCCCTTCATAAAGCCTTATAATAACGGTATCGAACCTATAGATTGCACCTATGATATTATCTAAATCTTTCTCAATATCCCCTAAGGCAGAATCCTTGTCGGACAAGCCGGTAATTATCGTTTGTATCCCATTTATCCAATCTACTATCATAATTTATTCTCCTATTAATAAAATTTATCTTTGATCTACATAACGCATAAATAACCATCGCACTAAATTTCTGAGAAACTTTTATGAACTTGCTATCAATCAATTTGCCTACGCCAACCTACAAAACTATTTTATCATACTTTGTTAAATTTTGCATTAATTTCTGAAAAGTTCCTATTCATAATTTCTATGGATTTACTTCTTTATTTGGCAATAAAAAAACTGCTCTTCAGCAGTTATCTATAATCCCTGGCACTATCATTCATTCTCTTACATTCGAACAATTATAGCCTGTCCGCCCCCACGTCCTTCTAATACTTCTTCTTTTAGCACTCTTGTTTTAATCGGTATTTAAACAATTATTTTTTCATAATTCTGTTAGTCCCATAGGAAAAGTGGGTAAAACAATTTCGTCGCCACCGCGAAATGTATTTGCTTTATGCGCGGCCTTGTTTTATAATATAAAACATAAACGATGCCAGGTTAGGGTTAAGGTTGGGGTTGAGAACGTCGGCCAATTCATTATAAAGGGGTCTGGATTGTCGTTGACTCATAGTTTTGGCAAGTCGGAGATCGACCCTTCCGTCTACGCCGCACACATTATGACTCTCAACCCCAACCTTAGCCTTAACCTGACAAAAACTTTACCGTCAAATTCTTGTTATATATTTAACAATTCTTAATTTCTATTATAATAAGAACCACAATATTTGTAAATAAAAATATTCGTCTTTCGTTAAAAATAAGACAAGGGTATTTTCCCTCCGTAATTCGTTTTCATTTTCTGGCGGTTATTAAAAAAATGAAGTATAATAAGTATAGCAAATGAAATTGATAAACTTATTGGAGGACTCGTAATGATCTATTGGTACGCACTGCTGGCGATCCTTATAATTGCTTTACTATATATGCGTTTTGAAGCAACCTTTTTAAAAGTTGAAAGAATCCGCTTCACAAAGGATAAAAATGCACTGAAGGTAGTGCAGCTATCCGATATACATATTAACAAATTAAAGGTTTCACAGGAAAGAATCACAAAGGTTTTGTCCCAGGAAAATCCCGATATTCTGATCCTTTCCGGAGACTATATCGAAGAGCCGAAGGATATTCCTGACTTTCTGAAGTTTCTTGCATCCATAAAAGGACATAAGAATACATACCTTTGTCTGGGAAATCATGACTACGAGGCCTTTAAAGACGATCCCGAAGGACTTTCGGAATATATTCGGACCCTTGAGAATCACGGCTTTAAAATACTTCATAATGAAACGGTTTGTTTTGAAAAAAACCATAAGAAGTATAATATTACAGGCATCGCAGACATCCGCTACAACCACCATGACATCGAAAAAGCCCTGAGTACCTGCTGCCCTGATGCCCGGCTTACTCTGGCATTTTCACATAATCCGGACATAGTACTGCAAATCCCCCGTAATAAGGTGGACTACCTGCTGACCGGCCACTTCCACGGGGGGCAGATCTGGGCTCCTTTTAACCTGGAGTTTAAACTCATGCGCGGGGAAAAGCTATGCAAAATGGGAGTACGAAAAGGCCTTCACAAGATCAATGGAATTAACCTCTACGTGAATCGCGGCCTCGGCAATGTAGTAGTTCCCCTTCGTTTCCTGTCCAGGCCGGAAATCACTGTATTTTACCTTCCATAAAGTAAAAAGAGACGGCAAATGAAAATGTCGTCTCTTTTTTACTTTACTTTCCCTGTCCATAATACGCATTTGCGCCATGTTTTCGTAAAAAGTGCTTATCCAGCAAATTCCAGTCCATGGGTCCAACGCCGGGATTCAGTGTGAGGGTCCTATAGGCCATCTTCGCCACTTCTTCCAGGACTACTGAATTATGCACCGCATCCCCGGCATCTTTTCCCCAGGTAAAAGGGCCATGCATATTCACCAATACCGCCGGAATGAATGTAGGATTTAGCCCCTGGAAGGTCTCTACGATGACATTGCCGGTTTCCTTCTCATAGTCCCCTTTGATTTCGGCTTCATCCATTTTCCGGGTACAGGGGATTTCCCCATAGAAATAGTCTCCATGGGTCGTCCCGAAGGCCGGCACACCCTTCCCTGCCTGTGCAAAGCTGGTAGCCCAGGGAGAATGGGTATGAACCACTCCGCCGATTTCAGGAAATGCTTTATAAAGTATCAAATGGGTGGGTGTATCGGAGGAAGGCTTCAACGTCCCCTCCACTATCCTGCCTTCCAAACTCAGTACCACCATATGCTCCGGTTTCAATTCCTCGTAAGGAACTCCACTAGGCTTGATGACTATCAAGCCCAGTTCCCGGTCAATACCGCTCACGTTTCCCCAGGTAAAAGTCACAAGTCCGTGCTTAGGAAGGTCCAGATTCGCCTTCCATACTTCCAATTTCAATTTATCCAGCATCTTTGCTACCTCACCCTTTTGCTTCCCTGCGAATTTCCTTCAACCGCTTCATGACATTGTTTTCGCCTCTGCCGAAATAGTCATGAAGCGCCTTGTACTCCGCGTACAGTTTGTCATAAACTCTTACATTCTCCGGAATGGGTTTGTACACCTTGTCTTTTACCTTTGCCATTACCTTCGCCGCATCTACGATGGTATCATATCCACCCCGTTCCTTCCCCGCGGCAACAGCGCCAAACATGGCAGATCCCAGGGCCGGTGTCTGTGCCGAGGCGGAGATACGGATTTCCCTGTTGGTTACATCGGAATAAATCTGCATCATGAACTCGTCCTTTTCAGCGATACCACCGGCTGCATACAGCTCCTTGATGGGTACCCCGTTATCCTCAAAGGTTTCCACAATCATCCGGGTACCATAAGCCGTTGCTTCAATCAGCGCCCGGTAGATTTCTTCCGGCCGGGTTAAAAGAGTACAGCCCAGGATCAATCCGGTAAGGTCCACATCCACAAGAACAGAGCGGTTTCCATTCCACCAGTCCAGTGCCACCAGGCCGCTTTCTCCTACCGCAAGCTTCTGTGCCTTCTCACGCAGCACCTTATGAATACTGACACCCTTTGCTTCCGCTTCTTTCATATACTCTGCCGGAACACAGTTTTTAACAAACCATTCGAAGTGGTCCCCTACACAGGATTGCCCCGCTTCATAGCCCAAATACCCCGGTATGATTCCATCCTCAACCACACCGCACATGCCCGGCACAATTTTTTCCTCATCGCCCAGCAGCATATGGCAGGTAGAGGTTCCCATGATCATCAGCATTTTTCCCGGCTCTGTGATACCTACCGCCGGAACGGCTACATGGGCATCTACATTGGCAACGGCGATGGCAGTTCCTGCCTTCAAGCCCGTAAGCCGGGCAGCAGCCTCCGTCAGTTCACCTGCTTTGGCACCAATGGGATATATATCTCGGCTCAGCTTTTCATCCGCTACATTTTCAAGTCTTGGGTTAAGGGCTTTAAAGAAATCACTGGAAGGATAGCTTTTTTGCTTGTGCCACAGGGCTTTATACCCGGCTGTACAGCTGTTCCTCTTTTCTTCCCCTGTCAGTTGGTAAACCACCCAGTCCGCAGCTTCCATGAAGCGGCCTGCCTTTTCATAGATATCGGGAGCTTCATTTAATATCTGCCATATCTTTGGAATTAGCCACTCGGAAGATATTTTGCCTCCGTAAAGATTCAGGAATTCCTCTCCTCTTTCCTCGGCGATTTTATTCAGCTGATTCGCCTCATCCTGGGCAGCATGGTGCTTCCAGAGCTTCACATAGGCATGGGGATTTGATTTGTATTCCTCATAGAAACAAAGGGGCTTTCCCGCCTTGTCCGTTGGCAGCATGGTACATGCCGTAAAATCTATAGCCAGGCCTACCACATCTTCCGCAGATACTTCCGCCTCTTTTAATACCGCCGGAATCGTTTCAGCCAGAACATCCAGATAGTCCTGCGGATGCTGCAGTGCCCAATCCGGCTCCAAACGGGTCTTTCCATCCGGAAGGTATTCATCCATAACACCATGAGGATATACCTTTACCGAAGCAGCGAGCTCCCTTCCGGTATCCACTTCAACCAATACCGCTCTTCCTGATTGTGTTCCGTAATCCACACCCAATGTATACTTTTTACTCATTTTTACGACTCCCTTCAAAAAATATAGAATATAAGGAAACGGTTTCTTTATGATAGATGAGAACACCCTTCCCATAGACCGCCTGGGACCGTTCTCCTCCTCTGCTGTACTCCTATTCTTGCCCCACCGCTTTCGTACTGTCACGCACAATAAGCTCGGGGCTTATCTTCACGTCGAAATAGTTCACTTTTCTTTCTATCATTTGCAACATGGCTTCCGCAGCTTTTATCCCCAGGAACTCCTTCGGATGCGCTATGGTCGTTAATTTGGGTTCCGATGCCACTGCGATGTGAGAGTCATCGAAGCTGACCACGGAAATATCC
Source organism: Bacillota bacterium (assembly GCA_023419605.1). Classification (GTDB taxonomy): domain Bacteria; phylum Bacillota; class Clostridia; order Acetivibrionales; family JAEZXR01; genus JAEZXR01. Next base: position 48,789 of record JAEZXR010000103.1, read on the forward strand.
TCCGGGACAGCCAATCCCATGCCTCGAATAATATCCATCACCTTCACTGCGATTTGATCATTATAGCAAACCACAGCAGAGCATCCCGATAAAAATTCTCTGATATAATCGTTGGAATCGCTATTGAATTTATAATCCATTTCCCCTGTATCGAACCACAGGACGCTTGAATCCAGCAGCTGTATACCGGCTTCCTTATGGGCATTCTGAAAGCCTTCAAACCGGCCGTGTCCTTGCTGGTCATCGATTTTAAAAATTCCGCCGATCTTCCGGTGCCCCAGTTCAAACAGATGCTTCGCAGCCAGGGATCCGCCCAATCGGTCATCCTCAACAACATAGGAATAATCCAGACGCTGATAGCACCCGTGGATAAATAGAATGGGTATCCCCTGCGCACTCAGCTCCCGGTATAAGTCCAGGTTGGAATTGGGCAGTGCGCTTTTGGTCGGTTCCACAATCAATCCGTCAATTTTTTGATTTAGAAGGTTTTCCAGGCAAAGCCGCTCCTTCTCCTGCTGATTGTATGTGCAGCAGAGGAATATGTTATACCCGTCACTGCTCAGAACGCTGTCAATTCCCCGAATAATCGAAGGAAAAATATAGTCGTTCAGGTAGGTGGTCATGACACCGATAATTTTTGAAGGAGTACTTTTCACATCCGGCCTCCGGTCCACGAAAGTCCCCTTCCCCTGGGTCCGGTACAACCAACCTTCATTGACAAGCTCTCCAATGGCCTGCCGGACCGTATGCCTGCTGATGCCGAATTTTTCAGCCAATTCATTCTCTGACTGAATCTGTTCCCCTGGCTTCAGCTTTTCTTCCTTTATGGTCTCAATCAGGTAATCCTTCAAGGCTTGATATTTTGGTTTATCGCTATTTAACATTAAAACACCACTCAATTCCGGTAGTAAGGGGTTGGACGGCCCCACAGGCACCCTCCAACCTCCATTTATCCATTAACCTCGGGATTAGCGAAAGACTAGCTTTCACTATGATTTTGTTATACCCTGCAGGGCTCCCCATGAACATCGAACTTTATAATGATTTATTCCGCATCCAACTGACCCAACTGCCAGTCATTTGGATGCTACACAATAAATTAATGTATAAAGTTCGCTGTCCGAGAAGGGCCCGCAAAAAAGTGAAAGTAATTCTTTCGCGGCATCTTATTTAAAGGGATTCTCATCCTTGTATAGCATGGATGCAGGCTGGTTGAAAGCTACATCCTCCACACCCAGCATCTTCATCGCCGCAAACAGAACCTTGCCCGCATGTTTAAAGGCGATGCCCGCATGGTGCGGATACCTTTTGGCGATCAAAACATGACGGTAGAATCTTGCCATTTCCTTGATGGCAAAGATACCGATGCCGCCAAAGGATTTAGGATCAATATCTAAAACTTCCCCCTCTGCAATATAGCTTCGGAGTTTTGCATCGGCAGTACTCTGGAGCCGGAAAAGCGTAATATCCCCCGACTTGATGGTACCTTCCAGGGTCCCCCTTGAAATGTCCGGCTCTTTGTCGGCTTCCAGCAGCCGGTGCATAATGAGCTGGTATTTCATCGCCGCATTCTTTACAGAGCAAATGGGCGTATTTCCACAGTGGAAGCCCATAAACAGATCATTCAGCTTGTACTCTCCCACTGCATCCTTATTGGCTTCGTACATATCCCTGGGCACTGTATTGTTGATATCCAGGAGCGTTGCCGGCAAACTTGTTGCAAGAGTAATGACATACTCACTCAATGCACCGTAGATATCGGTTTCACAGGCAATGGGAATTCCCCTCATGGCAAAGCGGGAGTTCACATAGCAGGGGACAAAGCCGAACTGTGTCTGGAATGCAGGCCAGCACTTGTTAGCAAATACAACATAATCCGAGGCTCCGGTATTCTGTTCCATCCAGTCCAGCAGAGTAAGCTCGTACTGTGCCAGCTTCGGCAGAATTCCAGGATAGCCGTTGCCTGCCCCCAGTTCTTCTTCCATCTCCTCTACCAGGGCAGGGATTCTAGCATCATTGGCATGTTGATTAAAGGCTTCAAACAGATCCAGTTCGGAATTCTCCATAATCTCAACACCAAGATCATAGAGAGGCTTGATGGGCGCATTACACGCAAGAAAATCCTGAGGCCTTGGGCCGAAGGTGATGATCTTCAGTCTGGAAAGTCCCAGGGTTACACGGGCTATATCAGAAAAATCAGCGATCATATCCGCCACTTCCTCCGGCGTTCCTACCGGATATTCCGGAATGTAGGGCTTTAGATTTCGAAGGCCAAGGTTATAGGATGCATTCAACATTCCGCAGTAAGCATCTCCACGTCCGCCAAACAAATTGTCTCCGCTTTCTTCCGCTGCGGCTGCAAACATTGTGGCTCCCTTAAACTTCTGCGCCAGCAATGTTTCCGGTCCTTCCGGTCCAAAGTTCCCCAGGTATACCACCAATGCATTCACCTGCGCATCCGTAAGCTCCTGCAATGCCTTTAGCATATCCTTTTCATTTTCAACGGTGGTCTTTACCTCATGGATGGAAACACCCTTTTCACGACAGACTTTTACTACAGCCTCTCTTCTTTTTGCGCTAAGCTCCACAGGGAAGCAGTCTCTGCTCACTGCTACAATCCCCAGCTTGACTTCAGGAAAATTAATCATTTTATAAACCCCCTTAAAGAATTTTCAACTTGTATGCACATGACCGGTAAAATATCACAGCCAAGTTCATTTATCCTCACTTTTTACTCTGCTCAAAATGTAATACTTTTTATGGTTTGACTAAAGTGCGCCCTACTACTTCCCCAGTTTCGCGTTCTCCCCTTGTCGCTGCGGCGACATCCCCCTCCCGGAGAGGGACAAGGAATTCGGCCTCCCTCCCGGAGGGAGGTGGCAGCCGCCAGGCTGACGGTGGGAGCCTTCAGAGCACGAAAGGAACCTGACACATTATTATTATAAGCTAATTTCTCCTTATAATTCCTTTTGCGTCAAGGGTGTTTCAATAAAGCCTATTTTTACTATTTTTCATGGCTTTATTATAATGCGCAGCAAAGGCTAATTTCCCCTTATAACGCTCTTTGCGTTAAGCGCGTTTCAATAAAACCTACCTTTTAAATTTTTCATGGTTTTATTATAACACGCTCATGTTGTACGTACAAGTGGCAGTAAAAATATTTTATTCCTGCTATAAATCGTAACAACTCCGGCTGAACTTTTGTCTTAAAGCGATAGAAATATGGTTCCAGGCATACCATTCACTGATATGCCTGTGCATTCAAACAGAAACTATAACCAATTTCGAACAAAACCGTAAGTTTTCTCCCCATTCCAGCAGTGCTTACCCTCAAATACATGGTGATACAGCTTTTCCTCCGCTCCATGCAGCAGGAATGCCTTTCGGGCAACCTCCAACTGCTCTGTTACATTGTCCAGGCCTCTTTCTCCATTCAGATGATCCTGCCTTCCGCTTTCTATCAACAAAGGCCGGGGTGCTACCAGCGCGCCCAGATCACCTAGATCTGCATATTCCATGAAATGCGGAATATAGTTGCAGCTGCAGTGAGGGTCATGGAAAAGTGCATCCTTGCAGCCATAAAAGTAACCGCTGACTACGGTACATTTTATCCTGTCATCCAGGGCTGCCAGCCATAGGGTTTGGAGGCCTCCTCCCGAAAAGCCGCTGCATCCGATTCTATGGACATCGCAGAAGGTGAGGGTTTCGATGTAATCCACCAAACGAATGAAATCCCAGACACACCAGCCCGTAAGGGAATATCCCAGGCTCATGGCGGCATTATTCAGGTGAACACAGGAACTGCCTGTGAAATTCTTGTCATCCTCGCCCTGCATCCAATACTCCCGCCGTTCTCCGGCGCCCCTGGCATCCGGGCAAAATACGACATAGCCCTCCCGGACAAACTGTACGCCATAATCGTAGTTGCTTCGCTCGATGGCTTCCTTTATGACAGGAATATCCCTTCTGCCTGCTACTGCATATTTGCCGCCGCTTCCATGTCCGTGAACAGCAACCATGCAGGGTCTTTTTTCCTTCTCTCCGATCCCATCCGGCACCAGAATATACAAGGGCATCCATACACCCTCTTCTGTCTGAATAACCACTTTATCTCTCCGGTATCCATCCATCTGAACACTCTCCAGCGATTGCGGAGCCAGTTCACAGGAATGCAGCTTGCTGATGCCGGAAATTTCACGCAGCTTGGCTCGCAGTTCCTTTCTCCACGCTTCATGTTCCGGGATGGTCCTGGCCTGAAACGCCAGCTTCCTTGATTCCCTGTCGAATTTATCCAGCAGACGCTCCATGGTTGCATAATATTTTTCTGTGTGATTTCCTGTCATCCGTGTCTCCCCCTGTACCAATCCATATTGTTATACCCGACAGGCCTGTGAAGCTCACTCCGCTTCGTAGTGAAACCAATCAAAATCCGCTGCGATTCGGGTTCCGTTTCCACCGTTGTTCGCATACATGCCCACCAGGGTTCCTGTATGGTGTTTGCCCTCCAGAACACCCTCATCGCTTAGGAATCTGGCATCCCCGATGCGCCCCACCGGATGCCAGGTTATATTGTCCAGACTGTAGAAGAAATCCCGTACCTGTTTGTTTACCACAATGCGAAGGTATACTGTGGTTTGCCGGATACCGGAAACCTCTCCCAGGCAGGTAACCGCCTTGTTCCGGTTTTCCACCAGTTTGATTTTCAATCCTTCTTCAAAGGTCAGGAACAGCTTGGCATGGTTATGAATGCCATAGTAGCAGGTCAGCCCTGCCTGTTCCCCCTCCCGCTGCGGATGAAATTCCAGTTTTACGCTGGCAGTATACTGATGGTGCTTTTCCCTTCGTAAAAGGGTGTTTTTTGCTTGAACTGCATTCAAATCATAGTTTCCGGTCCAGATCCTGAAAAATCCCGGCCTTTCCTTCAGGGACCAGGCCAGAGGATCCGGATTACGGACAAATTCCCAATTCAGCACCAGCTGCTCCGAATCGAAATCGTCAAAATATTTTTCTTCATATTTTACTTCCGGAAGATTGGGCGCTGTCTGAAGCTTGCTGGGACCCTTCCGGTTGTTTACGACAAACCATCCGTCTTCCGTCCATTGCACCGGATCCAAGGCAGTTTCCCGCCCCAGGGTGCTAAAATTCCCTTCATTGGGTCTGGCACACAGGTACAGCATCCACCAATCCCCTGCGGGGGTCTGTACCAGCTTTCCATGGCCCGCCCGCTGGATTTGTGCTTCCGGGTCGGCCTGTACCAGTATAGGGTTATAGGGGCAGGGCTCATAGGGACCATACAGGTTCCTGGACCGGGCAGTGGTAATGCAGTGCCCGTATTCCGTTCCCCCTTCCGCCAGGATGGCATAATAGTATCCGTCCTTCTTTAAAATATGAGGACCCTCCGGCGCCTTCCGGCCGGTCCCGGGCCAGATGGTAACCGGACCTTCCATGATCTCTGTGCAGTCATCCTTCAGTTTTACAATCCGAACCCCCGGGGAAATTGCAAAATAGTGCGTCCCATCGTCATCAATAAAATGAGAAGGGTCGATGGAATCCACATCCAGGTAGACCGGTTTGGAATAGGGTCCCTCCGGCCGGTCGGATTTCATCATTAATTGCCTGCGCGCAGGCCATTTCTCATTTTCCCCCGGATTATTCTGCCGCAGTGTAGCGAAGATATAATAGGTTCCCTCATAATAGGAAATATCCGGTGCCCATATACCATGGGAATCCGAGATCTCCGATAAATCCAGGTATTCATTTTCCGTAATGGCATGTCCGATGATCTCCCAGTGAACCAGATCCCGTGAATGAGAAATCACGATGGCCGGAAAATACTGAAAGGTCGAATTCACCATGTAGTAATCTTCTCCTACCCGGATTACGGAAGGATCGGGAAAAAATCCCGACACCACCGGATTGGAATACGTTCTTGTCTCTTCCATATCTGCATCGCTCCTTATTTCAATCTTTCAATTCTAAACCAATCCATGTCGGCATAGCCGGTACTGTCTTTCACGCTTTTATTCACACAGAACATACCGACCTTGGCACCGACCCAGATCCCGGGGCTGGTTACAAAGGAATCGCCAAAGAGAATATATTCCTCTCCATCGGTACTGTAGCTGAACCGGCATTGTGCCCCTTCTCCAACCGTAACTCGCAGGTGCAATGCGGTGGTGTCCGCTGCCAGACTGCAAACTTCCCATTCCTTTTTATTTCCTTCTTCATTGTAGCCCAGGATTTGTTTCAGAACATACCCATTTTCCGTCTTGGACAGTTCCAATGCAGCATAGTCCTTTCCCAAAACAACCAATCCCGCCGTATCGCCTCTTTGTTCTCCATGGAAATCCAGTTTCATGGTTGCGTTGAAATCCGGCGCCGGGAACTTCTGCATCAGCAGGTTTGAAACATCGCAAAGCTTGGTTTCATTTTCAACACCCGCATTTACAGCATACAGGCGCATGCTCCCAGCCTTCTCCGTCAAGGAATACCAGCTGTCTTTATAATTTGCATTCCACTGCCACTGCAGCCCTAATTTCCCAGCATCAAACTCATCGCTGGTAACCGGTTCGGTGATGGGGTAGGTTTTTCCTACATTGGGCTTCCGATAAGTGTATACCGGTTCGCCAATCCCGTCTCCATTGGTATCTACTCCCATCATAGGCCAATCATCCACCCACTCTACCGGTTGAAGATGTGTTATACGGCCATAGGCGTCGGCATCCTGGAAATGAACAAACCACGATTCTCCGGATTCCAGTTCAACCCATCCTCCCTGGTGCGGTCCGTTCACCGTCTTATCTCCCTGATGAAGAACAATCTTATCCTCATAGGGGCCGAAGATATTTTTCGACCGCAGAATGGTCTGCCAGCCTGTTTTTACGCCTCCGGCAGGCGCCATGATATAGTAGTACCCATTCCGTTTGTAAAGCTTCGGTCCTTCAATGGTCGGATGATGCGCATTTCCATCAAACACAAATTGACCGTCATCCAACAGCGCTGTGCCATCGGGTTCCATTCTGGCTATGTTGAGAATACTCTTAAAACCGATCCTGCTTTTTGCAAAAGCACTGACCAGATATGCATTGCCATCGTCATCCCAGAAAGGGCAAGGATCGATCCAGCCTTTTGCCTTTTTAACATGGACCGGTTCCGACCATTCGCCCGCAGGGTCTTTGGTTTTTGACATAAATATACCTTCGTCCGGTGTCGGGAAGAAAACCCAGAACATTTCATCATGATAACGGATGCTGGGCGCCCAGATCCCTTTCCCATGAGACGGTGTATCGTACTCGGGGAAAGGCAGGTTTTTAACTACATAGCTAATCACGGTCCAGTTTACCAGATCCTTTGAGTGCAGAACAGGTAACCCCGGCATGTTGCAAAAGCTGGAAGCCACCATGTAAAAGTCCTCTCCCACTCGAATTACGTCAGGATCGGCATAATCGGTATACAAAATCGGATTTCTATAGGTACCGTCTCCCTGATCTGCCAGCCAAACTCCGGATTTTACTTCTTTTTTTTCCATTTCAATTACATCCTTTCGTATTCATGGTCTATATAAATAATATCTGTTTCCTTCTTATTTTACAATTAGGGATTCCAATTGTCCGTACCTGTCAGGACATTTTTTACCGTATAAGCCGCAGCCTGCTCACTTGTCAATGTCTGAGCCCAGGGCACCCTTTCTTCCCTGCTGCTTCCCGGCCCACTGCTGCCGAACTCCACATACCGGACGGTTTTTTCACGCTCCGGGTCCCTCCAGTTATGCCACCCTTCTCCGATAATGTGCTGGCCCATCCAACAGTTGACAAAAGCAACCTTTGCATATTTTCTCCAGGGTCTTCCCAGATATACGCTATCCTTCGCCGCATCTCCGGTCAACCTGCAATCGATAAATACATAGCCGAAGTTCTCCTTCTCCCCTGTTGAAGCTGCCGTGATATACCCATTGACCTCCTGATCCCGGTTCAGAGAAACGATTTCACATCGATAAAACACCGCTGTTGCCGAACCAAAAATAAAGTCAACATCACCTTCGATATAACAGTTTTCATAATATTGCCGGTAACTTTTTACATCCCTTTCGTTTTCAGCTCCCGGGCTGCTGGGGATCGGCCCTGTAAACAGGGTATCCTGATGCCCTAAGAATTTGCAGTTTTTAAAGGAAGCCCGGTCTGCATCCACGTAGGCGGCCAAGGCCTGCCCGACGTGTTCTCCTCTACCTGCCGAATTTTCGAAGGTTAGATTCTCTGCTGTAAAACCGGTTCCACCGATATAGGTGCTATAAGAGCCAAAGGTGCCCACTTCCTTCCCCTCCGGAAGCTGCTTCCTCGCGTAATCCCCATAGGTAAGAATTGTTTTTTCCGCCCCCTCCCCGACCAAAGTAACATTCGGTTTACAGATGGAAAGCTTTTCTTTATAAATTCCCGCCTTAATGTGAATTTTTATCTCTTCCGGATTATTTTCCGGGATACTGTCGATAGCATCCTGTAGTCTTCTGAAATCTCCACTTCCATCGGCTGCAACAATCATTTTGTACCCTCCAAAACATAATGTAGGGGATCTCCATCCCTTTTGACCGCTGATTTCGCAATACCGCAAATCAAAGTAGTACCCCCTTTGGAGTACTACTTTGCTGTTGGCAACTTATTCAGTTCTTATTTTTTATTGGCTCTGTTATAAGCATCGGTTCTGATCTTTTTAAGCTCCTGCAAGCCCAGCTTGTTCAGCGTATCGAGGTATTTATTCCAATCCGCTTCATTGGCCGGATTCACCTGACCCATGATAAACCTCGCAGCATATTCATCCCTTGTATCGTTGATACTGGTCTGAATATCGGCCATTTTGCTGTTTTCCGCTTCAGTGTACCACATAACAGGTGCCATAAAGAAGTAGTAATTCTGCCTGTTGAGGAAGGTCTTTTCCAATTCGCCGTATACAGGTCTGTAGGTTACATTTACGCCCGGGTGTGCCGTCATAAATCCGGCATAACCGTTGATAGCATATTCACCCGGCTTCTCGCCTGTTGCTTTGAGGGGTGTTATCATCTTCTCCAGATACACAGGGTTGCCATTCTTCATTTCATAGGTGAGTCCTTCTACACCAAAGGTATGGAAGCGCTGGCCTTCCTCGCTTAATGCCCAGTTGATGTAATCCAGAACACGGTTCAATTTTTCATTGCTGATATTGGCATAGAAGCCTATACCGTCTGCATTGAAGTAGCCGTTTCTCTTAAAGTAGGTCTTATCCGTGTAGGCAGACACAATATCCTTTGACCAATCCCATTTTGCATTGGCATCGGCACTCTTTGAAATATTTTCATATTCCGTAAGTTTTTCAGGATATCCCCATTCTACAAAGCCGTTGCCCTGGGTTTTAAATTTCTTGGTCTGGTCATTGGTGGCCGTTGCAAATTCCTTCCATATAAGTTCCTCTTTGTACAATTTGTTCATGTATTTCAGGAACTCGCGGTAATTGTTTTCAGAGAATGCATAGGGAACAAAGGTTTTCGTTACAGGATCTACATAAGATAATTCCCTGATAGTCAACTCTGACATTCCGAAAGCCTGCAGGAATCCGGAGAAAGCCCACAGCGACTGCGGCGTACTTGCAGCTACGTAAGGAACCTTGCCGGTCTTCTCTTTAACGGCTTTAAGCACCTTATATAATTCATCCGTCGTCTTTGGGTAGGTGAGTCCCAGTTGATCCAGGGTATCTTTTCTGTAGACCCAGGTCATGTTAATGGTAGAGCTTTGTTTCCCTGGGAAATAATATATCTTGTCATCGGTAAAGCGGATGTTTCCGTATACATTCTTCCACTCTTCCTCGCTGTACATCTTAAAGAAATTTGGAAGCTTGGATTTGATTTCATCCACGGTAAAGCCCTTGACATATCCCGCAGTCGCCCATTCATTCAGCTTCCATTCCGGTCTGAGGTTATAAATGAACTCCGGGGGCTCTCCCGAAGCAAAAAGCAGGGACATTTTTGTAACATAGTCATTGGTGGAAATATCCGTAGTTTCAAAAACCAGATTGAATTTTTCCTTCAACATTTTTGCCAGCTGGTTATCTTTTACATTTACGGTTTCCTTCACCGATTTTGCAGCTGTCACTTTAATTTCCTTTGCGTACTTGTCCGCCGCATTGGCAGACGTCTGTTGCGTTGCGTTTGATGCGTCCTCCCCATTTGCTTCCTTCTTGCCGCCACAGCCTGCAAAGCTGGTAATCAGCAGTGCAGAAGCCAGAAGCAGCGCAGCATATCTTTTTACCATGATAATCCTCCTCAATGGAATAATATTTATAGCAGGGTTGAGCACCGCAATCACATGCAGTGTCTCAACCCTATGCAGCACAGTTCTTTGTCCGCAAGGGATGTCAGAATTGTGTTAACACCTTTTTTAGCTCTTGATCAACCGCTTACCCTTTTAACGAGCCGATCATAACCCCTTTGATAAAGTACTTCTGGATAAACGGATAGATCAGCAGCATCGGGAATATGGATACAAAGAGCGTGGCATATTTAACTCCCGTTACGTTCACGATCCCGATCTCGTTAATGGCACTGGCATCCCCGGACTGAGCCGCTTCCTGCAGCGCAGAGGTTTGAATTACGATCTGGCGCAGAATCATCTGTAATGGATACTTGTCTGTGTCCTTCAGGTAAATCATGGCAGAGAACCAGGAATTCCAATGGGATACTGCGTAGTATAAACCAATGGTGAAAATGGCAGCTTTGGAAAGCGGCAATACGATCTTCCAGAAGATGGTGAAATCATTTGCACCGTCCAAATACGCAGATTCTTCCAATTCCGCCGGGATGCTCTGAAAGAAGGTACGCATGATGATCAAATTCGTAATGCTGATGGCCCCCGGCAGAATCAGCGCCCACATGCTGTTATACAGTCCCAGGTTTCTTACAAGGAGAAAGGATGGAATCATTCCTCCGGAAAAGTACATGGGAAGCAGAATCATAAAGGTATATAACGTACGCAGCGCCAGGCGCTTCCTTGAAAGGGCATAGGCCAGCGAGCCCGTCATCAGCAGATTAAGAATCGTCCCGATTCCGGTGTAGATCACCGAGTTTTTAAAGGACATAGGTACCAGCTTGCCTTGCCAGATCATCTGATAGGCCTGGAAGGTAAACTCCCTTGGAAAAATCGTAACGATTCCCCGATCGTTGGCGCTGGCACTGCTTAAGGATGAAGCAAATACGTGTAAAACCGGATACAAGGTTACAACCAGTACAACGAACATCGTAACGTGAACTATCGTATCCAATACTTTTGATGAAATTGAACGATCTCTTACCATTCTTCGATACCCCCTACCATAAACTGTTTTCGGAAACTTTTCGCGTGACGGTATTGGCTATGGTTAAAATAACGATATTAATGATGGAGTTAAATACCGAAACGGCGGTTGTAAAACTGTACTCCGCATACTGGAGACCCCTACGGTAAACAAAAGTACTGATAACGTCTGAAGTTTCGTAGGTTAAAGGTGACTGCATCAGCAGTACCTTGTCCGCTCCCAGGGACATAAGTTTTCCGATTTGCAGCAGCAGCATGATGATAATGGTAGGTGCGATGGAAGGTATGGAAATACTCCATATCATACGAAGCCTTGAGGCTCCATCAATGGTAGCAGATTCATACAACTCCTGGTTAACATTGGATAATGCCGCTATATAAATGATGGCTCCCCAACCGATGCCTGTCCAGATATCGCTGAGGATATACAGGGGGCGGAACCACCCGGGTTCTGCCATAAAATAGATGGGTTCCATACCAAAAACATTCTGCAAAATCCCGTTAATTACACCATCCGTCGGCGAAAGAAACATAACCAAAATACCGATGATGGCAGGCAGGGAGATAAAGTGCGGAAGATAGCTGACGGTCTGCACAAACCGCTTATAAAATTTGTTCCTCACCTCATTCAAAAGCAAGGCAAAAGCGATAGGAATCGGGAACACAAAAATCAGGTGATAAATGTTAAGAATTAACGTGTTCCATATCAACCGCCAGAAATTAGGATGGTTGAAAAATTTAAAGAAGTACTGCAAACCCACCCATTGACTTCCCCAGATCCCGTCCTGGATCCGGTAATTTTTAAATGCAATGATGACACCGTACATAGGGATGTACTGGAAGATAATGAAATAGATAATTCCCGGCAATGCCAGCAACTGCAAGTACTTGGTCCTGGCAATGTCCTTCCCCAGTTGTTTGAACCAATTGAAAAAAGCGTTCCCCGGCGTTTTCTTCTTTTTCGATGCTACTGCTAATTCGCTCAACTAACCCACTCCTTATTTAATAATAGTATAAAAATAATATAGTTTTTTTTCGCTTTCCACTCTGTTCCATTACGTCTGTCAACATAACCATCCCTCACTAAAGCCCGTTCTGCCAACGCCCGAAATATTACAGTCCTACTTCTTCCTGATATTTCCCTCTAGTGAATTCATCAAGCGAGTACAACTCGATTATAGGAGCAATACACCTCTAGTTCAACTTCCAATTTCTCATAATCTCCTACAATTCATAACATACATTTTCTTAGGTAAGCCTACCTTTCTTGCTTCCAGCGATTCCAAAGGCATCAGCACTCCAGTCCTCCCCCTTTACCATACAGTCTTGAGGGATCTTCATTTCACCCTCAAGGCAGCATCCAGGGAAGGTTTCCCCTATCCGATTAAAAAATAGAGCAGTATTCCGGTTGAGAATACTACTCTATTTTTCACTTTAGCATCTTCTTATTTTTTGTTGGCCCTGTTATAAGCATCGGTCCGGACCTTCTTCATATCCTGTAAGCCCAGTTTGTTCAACGTCTCGATGTATTTATTCCAATCCGCCTCATTGGCAGGGTCAAGCTGGCCCATGATAAACCTTGCTGCGTATTCATCCCTTGTATCATTGATACTGGTCTGAATATCGGCCAGCTTCTTGTTTTCAGCCTCTGTAAAGGGCATGATGGGCGCCATGAAGAAATTATACCCCTTACGGTCCAGGAAGGTTTTTTCCAGCTCTTTGTATACCGGTTTGTAAACCTCGTTTACCGCAGGATGGGCTACCATCCAACCGGCCGAACCAACGATTCCGTATTCCCCCATCTTTTCACCCGTTGCCTTGGTCGGTGATATCATCTTTTCCATATATGCAGGCTTTCCATCCTTCATTTCGTAGGTGAGCCCCTCTACGCCGAAGGTGTTGAACCGTTGTCCTTCCTCTGTCATGGCCCAGTTCACATAATCCAGAACTCTGTTTAATTTTTCATCACTGATCTTGGAATAGAAGCCTATACCGTCTGCATTAAAATATGGATCTCTTTTAAAGTATATCTTGTCCTGGCTGGCAGAAACCATATCCTTGGACCAATCCCATTTCGCATTGGCATCGGCACTTTTGGATATATTATCGTATTCAGCAAGCTTTTCAGGATAGCCCCATAGAGCAAAGCCGTTTCCTTGTGTTTGGAACTTTTTGGTTTGTTCTGTTGTAGCTGTCGCGAATTCCTTCCAGATCAGGCCTTCCTTATATAATTTGTTCATGTACTTGAGGAAATCACGGTAGTTACTTTCGGAGAACGCATAAGGAACAAAGGTCTTGCTTACAGGGTCCACGTAAGACAATTCCCGAATGGCCAACTCCGGCATACCGAAGGATTGAAGGAAGCCCGAGAAGGCCCACAAAGCACCGCCGGACCCTGTACTTGCACTTACATAAGGAACTTTTCCGGTTTTCTCCTTAATGGCTTTTAATGCATTGTACATGTCATCCGTGCTTTTGGGGTAAGCAAGTCCCAGTGCATCAAAAGTATCCTTACGGTATACCCAGGTCATATTAAGCTTTGCAGCTCTTTTTCCAGGCAGGTAGTAAACCTTTCCATCGGAATACTGGGCATTTCCATATACATTGGCCCACTCTTCGTCGGTCCATACCTTCATATAGTTCGGAAGCTTGGTTTTTAGTTCATCTACAGTAAAACCTTTGACATAACCGGCTTCCGTCCATTCATTGAGCTTCCACTCCGGCCGCAGCGAGTAAAGATATTCCGGAGGTTCTCCGGAGGCAAAGAGCAAGGACATTTTTGTAACATAGTCCGTCGTTGAAATCTCCGTCGTTTCAATGACCAGATTGAACTTTTCCTTCAACAGTTTGGCGAATTGGTTGTCTTTTATATTGACGGTTTCCTTCACCGCCTTTGCCGATGACACCTTGATTTCCTTGGCATATTTGTTCGCTTCACTATTTGCAGTCGGCGTTGCACCGCCGGCCGGACCTCCCTGGGGCATTTCATTTTTCCCGCCGCAGCCTGCAAAGCTGGTGATCAGCAGCGCTGAAGCCAGAATCAGGGCAGAATATCTTTTTATCATGATAATCCTCCTCATAGATTTACTATGTATTATATTGGTAGCAGATTCGTATAACTTTAGGACAATACTGGATAATCCTGCCATATAGATAAGGATATATTTCCGTTATCCCGGGCAATTCATGCATGATGCACTACTATAAAAAGAAATGATGCCTAATCTAATGTAGGATAATGGATCGAATGTAGTATACCAGGTACAGTTCGATTATATAAACAAACCCGGGGAAATGCAACTTTCATTTTCTCAGGCCATCCTACATTTTACAACATACATTTTCTTAGATGACCTTACTCTTCATAAGAATGCTGGTACGTACAGGCTGAAAATGCGCTGTTTCCTGGCCTGGGAGGAATTTTACCCATAAAAAACTATTTCCGGTCCGGACAAATTGTGCTATAATAGAAACGATTATATAACGTTCGATTTTTACAGCAAACGTCTTATATTTTATATATGGATAATCAAAAAAGATACCAGGACTGATATTATGGTATGTGGAGGTCAATAAATGTTTTCAGAATTACGAAAAGGCAAAATTGCCTTTTTCAAGCGCTTTCTAATTTCCTATTTATTTATATTGATCATTCCTTTAGCTTTGACCAGCGTCGCCTATAACCAGGCCGTGAAGATTGTGGAGGGTAATGCCATCGATTCCAGGTTGTTCATGCTGGGCCATATCCGCGACAGTGTAGACAAATACTTTAAAGACTTGGATGAAACCATCGTTCTGACTGCCCTGGATTCGAAGTTGAACCGTCTCTTATATTACAGCCAGCCGAGGGAAGGTTCTTCCGACATGTATCTGTTTTACGAGTATGCCAATTACGTTCGTTCCAAGCTATCTACCAACAATACCTTTAGAAGTTCGTTTTATATCTTTTTTAAAAACAATGAATCTATTTTTGCCAATAATAAGACGGACTTCGGAATCGAAGGTTTTTTTAACGACTACCTTAACTACAGCAATATGCAGTACAGCCAGTGGTATGATATATTTCTGAACCAGTATAATTACAGACGGGCACTCCCGGCACAGAAGGTAAAAATTGACGGTGCAGAAAGCTCCGCCATCACCTATTTATATTCCATCCCCATGCGGGAAGGCCGCAACCAGCCGGAAGGTGTCATTGCCTATCTGATTAACGAGGAGGAAATCAACAAGCTCTTAAAGGGAGTGAATGCCGATGGAGATGGCTGGGCCTATATTACCGATAAAAGCGGACAGCTGATCTCCGGTTCTTCCAGCAACAGTGCTGTAATTGAGAGTGTTTTGGCTACTGTCGGTTCCTCCGATGGCTACACCATAAAGTCCGTTGCCGGGGAAAATATGATTTTTGTCTATACCCAGTCCCAGTACAATGACTGGACCTACACCGCCGTACTTCCCATGAAAACCGTTATGGGAAAGGTTTTATATGTTAAGCAGGTCATCATTGCCGTTTTATTGGTTTCCCTGCTGATCGGGGTTTTTGTTTCCTTTTTTCTGGCCTACAGAAATACCAAGCCTTTTAAAGAGGTTTTCCTCACCTTGAAGGATTTCTTCAATGCCGAAGGCGACAAACTCGACATGCAGGAAAGAATGAGTGATTATGCCTTTTTGCAGGGCAGCATCAGCAATCTCATCAGCAACAACAAAACCCTGCAAAGTTCGCTGCAGCGGCAGGCTTCTACATTGAAAACCGTCTTTTTGGACCGGCTGCTAAAGGGGGAGTTTGATGACAGGAATAAAATGGAAACTCTTTTGTCCTACGTCGGCCTGGACATTCAGGGCAACAGCTTCATTGTCATGGTACTGAAAATCAATCGAAATGATAATCTGTTGAGCCGCCCCATCCTGGAAGAGCTGGATGTTTTCAGGGTGATTATCGAAGAAATTCTCTATAAAAATATAGGGGAAAAGTGCTACCTGCACATGTTAAACGAGAATGAAATGGCCCTGCTTCTTGGTTTTTCCACAGCGGAGTGCCATGATAACACGGATATTATCCATGAGATCACGGGCAATGTAAAGCAGGAAGCCTTGGCTCATTTCCATATTGCTCCTATTATCGGGATTGGAAATATGTACCGGAATCTCTTTGATGTACATTATTCCTTTATCGAGGCCCGCCAGGCGCTGAATGCCTATGAGGAATGCAAGGATCAGGGGGATACGGTGCTCTGGTATCGGGATATACGCAAAACGGATTATTCCTACTACTATTCCAGTGATCTGGAGCAAAAAATACTCAGCTTTGCCAAATCGGGGAGCTGGAGTGAACTGGAGAGTGCCCTTGACAAGGTATTCAGAGAGAACTTCATTAAAAACACGCTTTCCGATGCTGTAAAAAACACTTTGCTTTATGATTTGCAGGCTACCCTCACGAAACTATTGGATGATACCCGCCTTAAGACGGAAGTCAGCGGCCAGGATTATGTTCTTTTATCAAAAGGGCAGCCGGACAAATTCTTTAAATGGTTAAAGGATGCATACCGTCAAATATGCAAGGAAGTGGCAAACAACCGGAAAAGCCATAATACAAAACTGAAGGAAGGTATCCTGGAATTTATTAATGAAAATTATACCGATGGGAACTTAAGCGTTGCAGCCGTCGCTTCCCAGTTTAACTTGTCGGAATCCTACCTGTCCCAGTTTTTCAGGGAACAAACAGGAGAAACCTTCAGCAGTTACCTGGAAAACATGCGGATTCGGATGGCCTGTCAGCTGCTATCCGAAAACAGCCTGTCCATCGATGAGATTTCCAGACGGACCGGCTATAATAACACCAACTCCTTCCGAAGGGCCTTTAAGCGGGTTATGGGTATCGCACCTTCGGCCTACAGTGATATTGAACACAATAATTCGTAATAAAATATTTTTAAAGGAGCGCCTCTTCAAGCGCTCCTTTTTATCTGTTTTATTCTATTTGATTTTGGTATATCTGTAGCTTTTCCCGTACTCACCTGTAGAAATCCGTGCTGTTTAGACCGTACCGAAACGAATCTCCACCCCTTCGCCCTTAGCAAGAGAAACAGTATAGGTTCCGTCTTCATTCGGAGAATATTCCTCTCCCGAGTCTTTTATAATCCTTTCGATGCACTGTCCTGCAGGCGCTCTGAGTTTGTGCTCACCGGCAGTAAAAGCCCTTACTTTCGCAGACACGGCATTGCCATTTTTCCAGTGCACATCCGCTTCCGCTCCTCCACGGGCTTTAAGTCCCGTTACTTCCCCACTGGCCCAGGCCGAAGGCAGGGCAGGAAGGAAAGCGATTTCTCCTGCATGGCTTTGTACCAGCATTTCAGCCATAGCCGCTGTTCCCCCGAAGTTTCCATCAATCTGGAAGGGCGGATGGTTATCAAACAGGTTGGGCAGCGTTGATTTGCGAAGCAAATCCACCAGGTTTTGGTATGCCTGCTCTCCATCCTGCAGACGAGCCCACATATTGATAATCCAGGCCCGGCTCCAGCCCGTATGACCGCCGCCGTTGGACAGACGTCTTTCCAGTGTGACCCTCGCCGCTCTGGCCAGTTCCGGTGTACCCGTTACAGAGATCATATTTCCAGGATGCAGGGCAAAAAGATGCGATATGTGCCGATGACCCGGCTCCGCCTCTTCATAGTCCTCCGCCCATTCCATCAGCTGGCCGTACTTTCCGATTTCCGGCTTGGGCAGTTTGTCAACCACCTTTTCCAGCTCCCGGGCAAACTCGGCATCTTCCCCCAAAATCGCCGCAGCCTGAATACAGTCGGTAAATAATGAATACAGGATTTGGCTGTCCATGGAAGGTCCTGCACACAGCCTTCCCTTTTCTCCCCCGGGAAGGATATAGGTGTTTTCCGGCGATACGGAAGGGCAGGTGACCAACCGTCCCTTCGGATCTTCAATGAGGTAATCCAGGAAAAACTCCGCAGCCTCTTTCATGGTTCCATAGGATTTTCTCAGGAAATTTATATCGAGGGTAAAGGCATAGTGCTCCCATAGGTGAAGGCACAGCCAGGCAGCTCCCATAGGCCAGTAAGATGCCGGTATGTATATATCCTGCGGAGCCGTATCTCCCCAGATATCCGTATTATGATGGGCAAGAAAACCGCGGCAGTCATACATGGCTTTTGCTGTCCTTCTGCCCGGCTCCCGCATTCTTTCAATATGATCGAAAAGCGGCTGGCAGCATTCGGAAAGATTACAAACCTCTGCCGGCCAATAATTCATTTCCGTATTGATATTGATAGTAAATTTACTTCCCCAGGGTGGAGTCATTTCTGCATTCCAAATTCCCTGAAGATTTGCAGGAAGGGTGCCCGGACGGCTGCTGCTGATCAAAAGATAGCGTCCAAACTGGAAATACTGGCTTACCAGCCCAAGATCAACCTCTCCCTCTTTCAGTTTTTCCAACCGCTCATCAGTAGAAAAATGACTGCGTTCGGCTTCACCCGATTCATCGGTCAAAGTCAGACTCACACGTTGAAACAGTTCCCTGTAATCCTGTACATGGGCTGTCAAAAGCTCGTCATAAGTCTTTTCCTTAGCCCTGGCTATATAGGCAGAGCAAGCCTCTTGTGGATTTTCCCAACGGAAGGTAGTCGCCGCCGTTATAAGAAGCAGTACCGAGTCCGCCTTCTCTACTATGAGGTTTTCCCCCAGGGTTCGGACTTTTCCGCCTTTATTTACAGCGGATACCATAAAACGGAAATCCGAGCTGTTTTCTCCGCCGCAGTTTCCCTTCATTACCAGGGTGTCACTTCCCACTGGAGTCACCCGCTCGAAAAAGCTTTTGCCTCTGCGCAGCATGGCCCGAAAGGAAATGCTGCCGGGTTTATCAGCCGTCAGCCGGAGAACCATCACCTGATCTACTGCACTGATAAACTGTTCCCGGCTATAGGTTGTATCCCCCAGCCGATACTGCACCCGGGCTACCGCCGTCTCCAGGTCCAGTTCTCTGCGATACTCTGCAGCCTCCATTTCCGAATCCTTAAAATACAGGTGCAAATCGCCCCCGTTCTGATAGTGGCTCTGGCTGTCAGGAATGCCGGACATGGTAACAGCAGCCAGCTCTTCCGCTTCCCGTATTCTCCCTTCCAGAATCAGCCTGCGTACTTCCGGGAGATGGGGTAATGCCTCCGGGTTATTCCGATCCGTAGGGCCCCCATACCAGATACTGTCTTCATTCAACTGAATCCGCTCGGTCTGAACCCCGCCGAAGACCATGGCTCCCAGTCTTCCGTTCCCCAGCGGCAAGGCTTCATTCCAGCCCTTGCGGCTATCGGCAGGCTTTTTATACCACAGCTTCATAGGGGTTGAGGTACTTATATTCCTATTTTTTTGCATATCCTCACACCGTTTCCTTTCACAGAAAAGTATATATCCTTTTGATGTATTGCATCCTACTATATTATAGGATGGATATGCAGGTGCCTCAAGGTGCAATCACTATGCAGAACCGCCAATTCCTTAGAATTGGCGGAAATAGCAGCTTCACTATTATTTTATGTCCATTCACAGATGCCTTTGCAGCACTTACAAATTTACTCTCCCAACGATTGCGCCGTATCAGGCAGGGCTTCTCCGATAAGATCCAAGCATACGAAGGTGTTAAGGGCCCGTTGGGCCACAGAATCGGTGGAGACCCACGGGAGTTCCAGTGCCCGCAGTCCATCCACCACTAGCTTTGCAACCGCTAAAGCTCCCTGCTCGGAAAAATGGGTGTCATCATGGACTCCCTCAGGATAGTTGACGGATTCCCCAGGTTCCATATGCATAAACAATTTCTTTGTAGCTTCTTCCCCCAGTTTGGCAAAATAGTCACGGCTTCTTTTCTCCAGATCAACCAGCGGCACTCCCAGTTCTTGTGCCAGAGAAATCATGGCAGCCGGATATTCTCCATGGGTGAGATAAAATTCTCCATGGCTGTCAAAACGCCTCCGATTTACGGGCGTTATCAGTACCGGAAGGGCACCTCTTTCCCTGGCACCGTCAACGTACATTTTCAAATACATTTTATAGGTCCCATGAGGGTCCGTAAACCGGTCGTCCGGTTTTTCATCGTTATGTCCGAATTGAATCAGCAAATAGTCGTTGGAGCGGATACTCTCCAAAATCTGGTCCAACCGGTTTTCCCTTATAAAGCTCACCGTGCTTCTTCCGCAAGAAGCATGGTTTTCCACCCGTACATCCTTTGTAAAGAACCGTGGAAGCATCTGCCCCCAGCCTGCCATAGGACGCTGCGCTTCCGGATAATCCGCCGCAGTGGAATCCCCTGCAATAAAAATCTTGAATAGTGTGTTATTCATGCTCCTATCTCCCTCTTCCTTGTGCTCAATCATAAGCTTCCTTTTATTCCGCAGAAAGCCGTCAAAAGGTTTACACCGTTTTCTACTTATTGATGCCCGGGATTATTAGAATCCCGGTATTGTCCCGGTGTCATCCCTGCCACCTTCTTGAAGCACCGGATAAAATTCTCCGAATTTTTATACCGCAGTTTTTCTGCAATATCCGATACTTTCATTTCCGTTTCCAGCAGCCACTTTTTCGCCATATCCATGCGGTATTGCATCAGATAATCACTAAAAGAAATTCCTGCTTCCTTTTTCAAAATCCTTCGGATATAGCTGGAGTGGTAATTCATTCTGGCCGCGCAGTCCTCCAGGGTCAGGTCCGTATCATATTCCTCATGAATGATTCGAAGCGTATCTTCAACAATTTTCTTGTACTGGCTTCCCTCTACCGCTGCTATGCTCTTTATAATGGGATCTATCAGGGTCCTGTCAAACCAGGCTTCTACTTCTTTTGCCGTTTTCAGGTGAAAGAGCCTTTCAAAGATAAACTGTTCTTCCCGGATCAATGCATTATAGGATTCACCGGATTCCTTCAATAGGAAAATCAGGTCTGTCGCCAACCGAACCAGGGAAATCTGGTATTCATGCCGGCTGGTCTCCACTTTGAAAATCCGCTCGACAAACTGGCGGAGGAGCTCCCTGGCTTTTCCATCATCACAAATCTTCACGGCTTCCAGCAGGTCCTTCTCCAGGTCTGTAGGGAAGATGGGCTTCACACTGTCTTTTCTTTGAATATCATCCATGAAAATAATCGCATTATAACCCAGCAGGATTTGATGTTTCAGCGCCTCGATGCCTTCCAGGTACCCCCGGTGGATTTCCCGGTAATCATGCAAGGGATTGCTGATACCGATACTGACGGAAAACTCCAATGCCTGCCCTATCACCGTCTGGGCTTTTTGCGCCAAAGCGTAGACCTCGTTTTTATACTGCTCTTCCGACCATCCGCTTCCTCCAATAATGGTTACCTGATATTCTTCAATAACAACAGGCTTTAAGAGAATACTGTCTTCCAGCAGTTCGCAAATAACGTTGTTGATGGAAAAGAGCATCAAGTCCTTATCGTTCTCCTGGTACTGGGTATCTTCCAGCGTATCGATGCGTATTACCCATACGCAGGCATACTCCGGCAGCGGCGGATAATTGTAAAGCTTGGTTCTTGACTCGATGATGCTTTTATCCAGCTCGCTGATAACCAACTTCAGATTGAAAAATTCCTTTAATTGCTCAAACTGGCTGTATACCTGTGTCTTCAATTTGGCCTGGTCTTTTAGGAGATAGTTCACCCGATCTTCTATCAAGTCCAATTCATCCCGCTTTCCAAAAGCTCCGGAGAACTCGGGAATCCCCATAACCAGATTGTATAATTTCCGGATGGGCGTGTACATCCGGTCGGATATGAAGAAGGCCAGGACATTCACCATCATAACCACAGTCAGACACGCAAACAGGGTGAACCATCCGATGGCTTTGGAATCTTTCGTTACGCTGTCCAGCGACGTAACGGAAAGATAGTTCCATCCGTTATACTCCGACTTTATATAATTGACACTGTACTGAATATTCTCAATGGACACGGTAAACTTGCCGTTTGGGCCTTTCATTTCCTGCAGCTTTTTAACATAGACGGAATCGGAAATATCCTTTCCCCACATGGCTCGGTTGCTGTGCGCGATGACACAGCCGTCTTCTCCTACCACCATGACTTCGCCCAAGCGTTTGTTCTCCGATACCAGTTCACTGAACCGGGAATAAGGAATGCTCATTACAACAATGCCTGCGGGATTGGTCAGATATATAGGTGATTTTTTTACCAGGCTCACGCCGTTAAGATTCACTACTTTATTGGAAATACCCTGCTTTTGCAAGCTTAATGCATCCACCCAGAAGGAGGATTTTGGAATTTTCATGTATTCCTCCAGCTCACCTTTCCGCTCATATTCCTCCAACTTATAGATGCCGGTATTGGTCATCACCCAGCCTTTTGAAAAGTTTGCCAGGGCAATGCCGCTGGACCCGATGTCCGCTGTGGGAAGATTATTAATGACTGTCTCCGTATTGCTGAAGGTTTGAAATTCATCTCCCTTCATATCCACCGCCATGGCAGACCTCACCGTGGGGGACTCGATAAGCTGCAGCATGACATGATCGGCAATAAACAGCAGCTGTTCCACGGACATTTTCACTTGAAGCAGAATACGCGCATTTCCTTCATCCACTTTGTTTTGAATGGTATCTGCCGCTTTGAAATATGAAAACACACCGACGATCACCGCTGGAATCGTTCCGAGAAGGATACAAATCATTATAAGACGAACCTTTATTTTTGAACTCAGCACTTTCATTTCTACCTCCAACCCATCCTTAGGACCCCCAACTCAAATTCGGAATTTGACAGAATAAACGGTTTTACAAACGGAAAAATATCCGCCTGGAATGCACTTTTACATTCCTCTCCATAGAACCGAAGATTTTATGTTTTTGAGTTGGCACTCTTTGAATACATTGATGAAAGCTCTATCTTTTGTTATTAGGCCATGAAAAAAGCCGTAATTATCGTTAGCTTTCCCATACCTCATAACTATAACACTTCCCGAACCCCTCTGTCCAGCGCGTCGGTCCCGGAAATCCTTCTCCATCCGGGAAGGCAGGTCCCCGGATGGCTGATTTCCTCCTGTCCCTATCTCATTCCTGCCCTCTCACTCCAGTAAGGATGCCATAAATGCCAGGGTTAGCCCCTGCCCCCATCCCTGTATCCGTTTCTTCGGAACATTCCGGTAACCGTGAATATCATCCATTACCGCTGTACCGGCCGATACATTCATGACTCTTCCATCCTCCGCAATATTTGCAAGGATTCCTTTTACTGCTTTTTCTACATAAGAATCATAAATATTATGGCCGCACGCCTTTCCATAAAGCTGAACGGCAGCCGCAATACCGGCAGAAGCGGACAGTTCTTCATAGGATGTGGCGTCATCCAGCACCGTGTGCCACAGACCGTTTTCTGTTTGCAGCCGTACCAGCGCTGCCAGCTGGTCGCGAAGGGAATCCATGATCTTCATGTAGGCAGGATGGGTCACCGATACGATTTTCAGTGCCTCCGCCATGGTGATGGCTGCCCAGGCATTGGCCCGCGCCCAGTAAACAGAGGACATGTTGTTCTTCTTCAGGTTATCCCATCCATGAAAATACAGGTTTGTCACGGCATTCTGCAAAAATTCCTCGTGCCAGTAGTACTGGTTCAGTCCATCCTCCAGGTATTCCTTATTGTTCAGCTTTGTTCCCATGCGGATCAGGAAGTATGCCGCCATGAACAAGGTATCCGCCCAGGCCTGCTCGGGAAAATTATAGTTTTGGGATACCGTATGCTGAAAAACCCCCTCTCCGAACCGCACTGCTTCGTTCTTCAGATATTCCGCCTTCCTGACCGCCACATCCAGGTACTTTTCGTCGCCGGTTGCATCATATAGCGTCATCATGGTGTGCCCCATGGATACCGCATTTACGGTAAAGGGAGGAATTCCCTGCTCCATGTAAGCGTCGGTCCAACGCACCAGATAATCAATATACTCCTTCTCTCCCGTCACTTCCCATGCCTTGCTGACGCCGTAAAAAGCAACACCCGCCATCCAGTCCCAGGCAAAATCCATTTTCATGGTTCTTCGTGCAACCCGGTCGATATAGGTACCCAGCTGGTTTTTGTCAAATTCCTTTGTCGACATTGTAACAATCCTTTCTATTTTTCCTCTTTCTCATTCTTTAACTTCAATTCGTAATTCCACCCATCCCCCTGTACCTCTATGCATTGTTAGCAACGCTTTGTGGGGCTAACCCTCATCCCCTAGCCCCTTCTCCCAACATTGGGAGAAGGGGAAATTCGGATCTTTTTCCACTCCCCCCTCTACCAATTTTGGGAGAGGGAGCCGGAGGGTGAGGGTTAAATCATAGCTCTTTCTCAGGAAGAAACTCATTTATTGGGCTGCTGAACAGCCAACAGGAGGCTGGATCTTCATCTCCAAATTACAAATTA
Source organism: Bacillota bacterium (assembly GCA_023419605.1). Classification (GTDB taxonomy): domain Bacteria; phylum Bacillota; class Clostridia; order Acetivibrionales; family JAEZXR01; genus JAEZXR01. The sequence continues at coordinate 73,514 of JAEZXR010000103.1, forward strand.
AAGTCCTTCAATCCAAGTACGCTCTCCGGCAGCTCCTCTCCGATCAATTCCATGCACTCGATGGTATTCAAGCACCACTGGGCCACCCAGTTTGTTGATATCCATGGAATTTCCCGTACCCTTGCCGTATACTCCAGCCCTTCCGTCCTATTGACCTGCAGCCTTTGCCCTTGCCTCAGATCCGGGTTATCCCCTAAAAGGACTTTCCAGGCCTTATCTGCCAGCTTTTTATCCTTTTTATATGCAGCTGCATAGGCCACCATCCGGGTGGCAAACATAGGCCAGTGCCAATTGCTTTTTCCGATGGCACCCGCAGTACGCCGAATCAATTCTTCCTCCTCCATGGCATAAAACTCACCAAATTGTGCCAGCATCTCCTTCCATTTCGCATCCTGCATGATGTCGCCCAGTTCCATCCATACTTCAGGGGCACCGAAGGAAATCACCATATGATAAGCGTAGTTATCCTCGCTGATGAAATGCAGCACGCCGTCTTCCGGGTAATACCCGAAAGTTGGCCCGGAACAGAGTCCGAAAGGCATTTTCTTCAGAGATTCAACGCCCTTCATTAGCTTATCGCGATAAAAGGTATCTTCAAAGCGCTCCCACCGGGTCATCCAGTTGGAGCAGAAAGCGGACCAGTCTGGGCCACTGCGGATGTGCGCCGCATATTGATCCTTGGGGAAGTAATCCCGCATGGGGTCCAGCACTGCAGTGGCATAATCCGTATCCTTTACCTCGTCCATGATATCTCCGATGCGTTCATCCGCCGTCAGATAGTAATAATACCGGTGCAGTCCGGCCATGCTGATTCTGGCTTCTTTGCAGCCGCAGCCCCAATGAACCACATTATGCCGTGAACCCAGGCCTGCATATTCTCCCAGGTGATATGTATCCACTTCGCTGGCATGGCGGGTCAATGCCTCTGCCAGCCGGAAAATATCTTCCCGTCCGGTTCGAAGGAAGGAAAGCCACAGCCACATATTCGGTACCAGCTCACAGTTATCCCAGGCATAGCCCCCCAGATCGTACCGCCAGGCATGGCGGTCCGGGTCATAGGTATGCATGACATCCCCATAATTCCAAAACCCATACCACCGGCGTTGCTCGATTTCCTCTTTATAGAAAAGAAGAAAATCCTCCAAGTGGTCTTCCACGAGGGCCTTGACTTCCGTCCCTCGATCCGGCAGGCTCCATACACCAAAAACCTTTACTCCGTGGTAATATTCCGGGTTACAAATCAACAAGGCCGGCGATTTCAACCCTTCTACCTCTCCCCACAACACCTCCTGCTCCGGAATTCCATCAAAACACCGGAGGATAAGCTCATTGGTATTGGCAATTCCATGGGGAGTACTGCGCAGTTCATGAAACCCTTCATAAGCGGAATCCACGTGGGTCTCGGTATCATAGTGCCGCAAATCCATCGCCTGTGCGTCCGGCGACCAGAACCAGGCTTTCACACAGGCTTCCTCCCTGGAAAGGTTCTCTACTTCCAGGGAAGAGGGATATTTCTGCCAGAAATTTTTCACACCGACGGAAACCCCACCATTTTCCGAGCCGACAAAAACCAGCCCCCCGGAACGTTTTCCGTGAAAAGCATCAATCCAGCAGCATTCCTGCTTTGTCCTTTTCTGAATCCGATAGTGGTCGCTGGAATCCTGTACCACTTTAAAGCTATCCCATACCGCCAGGTCCTCTACCATTTCCAGATACTGTGCATGCTCCACCGGATCAATTTCCACTTTTTTACCCGACAGCTGAAGCTTATAGAACTCTCCATTGCGGTAGTTTCTCCGCATGGTCAGCAGCCGGGCAGCTTCATTGAAAAAACCCGTGTCTCCCGCAATTTGCACATGCCGGTTGTATAAGGCTCCGGAAACAGGAACTGAAAACTGCATTCCGATGCCTTTAATAAAGTCTTTTTGCGCTTCTCCGTCAAAGACAAAGGTATGAACCATTCGAATGGAATCCGTACCTGCGTAAAAATAAAACCGCAGTGTAAAAGGAAGCCAGCTTCCTTCTCCCGTACCGGACCGGTGGGTTCCTTCAAAACGAACCACGCTGCGAAGTTCTCCTCTTTGTTCCACAACAGCGGAGGTAATCTCACTCTCAAAGGTTTCTTCCTCATAGGCATGGGTTTTACCGCCCGATTCCCTCCGCTTTTCGAGAATACATACCAGTCTACCATCGGAGCAGACCCTTTTCTCTCCCCGGGCCACCCAACGAATGAGGGAAGTCCCTTTGCGGTTCATCCGGCAGGTGATCCTTCCGGTATAAACCTGGATAAAGTCTTCCTTCTCCTCCACCCTTAAAGATACCGACGGGGATACACCCCTTTCCTTTCCGATAAAGTATCTTCCACTGCCCAGGTTCTCAAACACGGCCGCATGGGCTGTCCATTTAATGCTTCCGTCAGGCCAGAAAGCCGTGGGCCAGCTTTGGACCGGGACTTGCTCTCCCTTTTCATCCGCAAGGCCTATAGCTTCTCCCTGTCGAAGAGCGCCTGTCTTCCATGGCACACCCCAGGTACTTCCTCCGCTGTTTCTACTCTTTTTATTCAACCACTGCAATTCAATCTGATTTTCCATTATGGAATCTCCTCCAATGAACAACTTCATTTATTTTAAAGAAAATACTTTCAAATTTGCGTATTCGGCCACCAAGGGAGCCATCTGCCGGAATCCGATTTTTCCGCCTTCCAGACAAGGCCCATAGGTCGCGCCATCATCCACCCACCGGAAAATGGGAAGCCCCTGTATGGTAAAGGTAATTTCAGGTCCCCATTTTCTCAGCTGCATGGAATAGGGAGGGAGGGCATCTTCTACGGAAGGAATGGGATCCGCTCCCTGGCAAACCAGGTGGAAGCCATAACTCTTCCGCAGGTTGCAAGTATGAAAAGCCCTTTCCTCTGCCCATTTCCGGCGGAAATAGGAAACATGGAAAGCATCGATGTCCCCATGGTGGTAGGCATCATACTCTCCTGTCCGAAGGGAAAGCGCCGGATCAAATAAATCTTCTCCGTTTCTTCCCCGTGCCGCAAAGAACAGGATGCAAAGTCCCGGCTCCTTCAGCGGCCAAAAATCCCATTCAATCTCCAGGTTTGAAGGAAAATCCCTGTCGCACCAGAAAACAAAGTTAGCCTTCTGTCCCAGTCCCGGGTCCATTTGATTTTCCATTCGAAGTCTTCTGTTAGGAAATGACAGCCTGGCACTTCCCTCCAGAATAAAATTTCTTATATCCTCCGGCGATGCCAAAGGATTTTCATAAATCAATGTTCGTGTTTCCCTATGCATCCAAACGAACCACCTTGTACTCATATCTGCCGATTTCCAGCTTTCCGGAGGGCAGCACCCTATTTTCAAGAACATCCATTCCGGCACAAGGAAGACTCACAGTCCCTCCGTTTCCGTCCATGTTAATCACCACCCAAAGGGTAAAGCCGTCTCCTCTGCGCGGAACTACCACAGTTCCTTCGGAAACATCCGTCCTTTCCTTGATTCCGGCTTCTTTCGCATAGTGCAGTACCATAGCCTGCAGCATCCTGTTTCCTTCTTCTCCCAACGGCATGGAGCCAAGCATGACAATTTTTCCTCTTCCAATCCGATGTTCGGTGACAAAGGCTTCTCCGGGAGTAAGCCCTCCTTCCACCGTTCCAAGTACGGCAGCCTGCACCGGACGGAAAACCGCACTCCACAACCCCAGAGGCGCTGTTACTCCAAAAGCGCTGCCCATGCCGCCTGTACCATCCATGGGATATGTATACAGGGTTTCAACGCCTGCCAGGCTTTCCAGTCTCCCAAGGGCTGCATCCGTGTGAATGGTATGCTCTTCCGTTCTTCCTCCGGTCAGGGGACCTACAATCCATATTCCGCCCCTCTCAACGAAAGCCCTAGCTCTTTCACGATATTCATCGGACACATAATGCATGAAGGGCGTCATCAGGATTTTATAACCTTCCAAATCCGTTCCTTCCAGAATCAGATCCCGGTGAATGCCCGTATTCAGCACCGTAGTATAAAAATCTCCCATAATTCCCCGATAATTCAGCTTTTTGTGGGGCTCCGTCAGCAGGAAGGTTTTCGCCCTGTCCGAATAGGTGATTGCCAATTCCGCCGGGCATAACTTCGTCGATAACAGGAGGTCTTCCAGTTCCTCCCGGGCCTTTTCCACCTTCACTACTTCCTTATAGCCCAGGGTTGGCTTTCCCCATGCACTGATCACAGCACCATGAATCTGCTCACATCCGGTCCTCTGCTGCCTCCACAGCCAATAACAGAATCCGTCTGCGCCCAGGGCATAGGCAGAAACCGCTTCTACAGCAAGATAGCCTTGGGGATGGACTCCGGGATACCGGTCCAGTGCACCGGTATGGGATGTACTGGTCTCCAGCACCCAAAAATTTTTCCCCTTCTTTACATTTCTCCATAGGTCCGCATTGAACAAGTAGGCGCTATAGTTCGAACTGCTTGCATAGGTGTCATAGCCTGCTACATCCAGGTTTTTATACAGTCTTTCGTTATCTACGAAAAAGCCGATACTGCCATTGGTGGTGATGGGAACGTCAGAAAATTTTCGTATGGCCTCCGCCTGTTCATCTCCGAATTCTGCAATCTTTTCCCTGGAAAAGTTCCGGTACATGGTACTCAGGGAGGAATTATGAAGAAAAGGTACCGCCAGCGGCTGAGGAACTTGCTCAAAGCTCTGGTACAACTCGCTCCAGATCAGAGTGCCCCACTGCTGGTTCAAATTCTCAATCGTTCCGTACCGCTGCCGCAGCCACACATGCCACAACTCCTTACAGGTATCGCACATGCATTCGCTCACATGGGATTTCAATTCATTGTCCAATTGCCACAGGATCACCCCGGGATGCTTTCCTACGGCCCGCGCCATGTGTTCGACGATAATTTCTGACCGTTCTCTGAAATAAGGATGATTGGTACACACATGCTGCCTGGCGCCATGATGCATCCTTGTGCCGCTGGCATCAACCACCAGCGTTTCCGGGTTTCCGTCCGTCAGCCAGATGGGCGGCGTGACCGTCGGCGTACACAGGATGGTTTCGATTCCATTGCTATAGAACAAATCAACCATCTCCACCAGGAAGCTTGTATCGATTTCATTCTCCATCGGTTCCAGCCGGCTCCAAAGAAATTCACCCATGCGGACCACATTGATACCTGCTGCCTTCATGTGCACAATATCCTGGTCAATAATTTCCCTGCTCCAAAGTTCAGGGTAATAGGCTGCGCCGTGGTAAAGTTTTTTGATCATGGAAATCTCCTTTAGTAAAATCATTTTCGCGATTTATATATTGATTTTGCAGGAAAAAGATAGGCGTATATACGCCTATCTTTTTTCCGTTTCAACACCTTCAGTTATTTCTTGGCTTTTGCGTACGCTGCTGTGTATTCTTCGATGGCTTTATCTCCGCCGGATTTTTTCCATTGTTCGATAGCCTGGTTAAACTGGTCTTCACTCATCTGTCCCATAATAAACTTAAACTGCGCTTCATTGATGATCTTGTCAAGGTTTGCCTTATTTGAGGTATAGGAATCGGACATCAGCGGTGTGGACACATTGGGTATCAGGTCCGTTGTAGCAAAGGTATTCCGATCTTTCTGCAGCCGCATGCCGATATCATCGTCCGCCGCCATGTAGGCAAGATTTCCGCTCATACCCATCTGTCCATAAGAGGCCACTTCCTTTTTATTTACGTTGGCATCAATGGATTTGATAAATTTATCCTGGAATAGGGTAAAATGTTTGCCTTCGATACCGTTATTAATCAAACGCTGTCCTTCCTGGCTCTGTAATTTGTCAAACACACTGAGAAGGTCTTTCAGCCTCGCTTCATCCTTTACCGTCTGTTTCGGGAAAACAAAACCGCCGCTCATACCATCCTCTGCGGGGATTCTGGGTTTTCCATCGGGTCCTTTCAAATAGGTGTACTCAAAGATATCGCCCCGCTTTACATTGGCATCTGCCTGCTGCTTTTGCTTCAGCAGCGGGTCAGCGGTTCCGGGAATCCCATAGTTCAGCCAGAGTCCGGACTTTTCCTTATCCACAAAATCTGTAACCTGCTGTGTGGTTTTTGTAATGGCAAAATCGGAGCTGATGAGCTTCTCATCAAACATACGCTTCAGCCACTTCATGGTGTCCATGTATTCTTTCGTCATAAAGTTTGGAACAACCTTACCATCCTTGACGCCCCATTTGTTGGGTCCGCCGAAAGCAGTTACCAGTGCATCGAAGCAGTCGATTTCATTATTTACGGTACCCAGGAGTAAACCGATGGTATCATTTTTACCGTTTCCATCAAAGTCTCCGGTACCAAAGGCTTTCGCCATGGCATATAGGTTCTCGATGGTATCGGGTGCTTTCAGGCCTGCTTTCTTGGCCCAGTCGGCACGGTAGGCAACCAGCTTCCTTTTGAGTATTCTTTCTCTGGGAAGTACATACTGTTTTCCTTCCAAACTGGAGTTTGTGATGACAATGGGGTTGAAATTTTTAAAATTCGGATATTTATCCATGTAGGAAGTCAAATCCCAGAACATGCCGGCTCTTGCTCCATTGACATACACCGACAGCTTGAGGTCCGGTACTACCAGGGCATCCGGCAGCTGATTGGACGCCATCAATACATTGAATTTATCATTATAGGATATCATCGGGGTCCATTCGATCTTAAAGTCGGCATTGGCCAGCTTATTCAATTCCGGCAGCAGCGGAGCATCGGCAGGAACCTCATCACTGTAAGGAAGAATCAGCTTTACCTCTACAGGTTTTTTCGTCTCATTCGCTGCCGGTGTCGGACTCGTAGTGCCCCCACCGTTTTGAGTTCCTTTACCGCAGCCGGCCAGCAGCCCTGTAGCTAGCGCGACGGTACAAACCAAAGCAGTAATTTTTGTAAAAACATTCATTTTTCTAACCATTATGAAAACCTCCTTTTATTTTATATATAAAGATGATGCTTCTTACTGCGTAATAATTTGAAGTCTCACCCTTTAACCGAACCTAACAAAATGCCCTGTGTAAAATGCTTTTGAACAAAAGGATATACAATCAGAATGGGTACCGTTGCGATGGTGATAATACACATCCGGATAATATCCTGCGGCGGTGTGTAATCTTCATTCATCAATAAGGTATTTCCAATCTGGGAGTTTGCGGAAGCGACGATCATGCGGAGCACCACCTGAACCGGCCACTTTTTCGCATCATTAATGTAAAGAACATAGCCGAACCAGGAATTCCAGTGTCCTACGGCAAAGATTACCGTAAAGGTGGCCAACAGGGGCACTGAAATGGGGAGAATAATACTGCCCAAGATTCTCAGGTCACTGCATCCGTCGATTTTTGCCGACTCTTCCAGTTCCTCCGGCAGCTGCTGGAAAAAGTTTTTAAAAATAATCAGGTTAAAGGCACTGATGGCGGAGGGAAGCAGGGGTGCTGCATAGGTATTCAGCAAATGCAGCTTCTGAACCAGAATATAACCCGGAATCATACCTCCGCTAAACACCAGGGTAAAGGTAACCATCAGCATAAGCACCTTATGGCCCAGAATCCTTTTGTGTGCCAGAGGATATGCCATCAAGGCCGTCATTCCCACATTCAGCATCGTACCTACCACAGTAACAAAAACCGATACGAATAAACTCCGGGTAATGGTACTGGTGGAGAATATATATTTATACGCCATGAGGGTGGGCTTTTTCGGAAAGAGTATAAAATTATATTTTATTAATTCCTCCGGCGGTGTAAAAGACGCAGAAACTACATAAACGAATGGAATCACACAAATGATACCCAGCAACAGCAATACTGCATAATTAAAACAGTCAAAGGCTCTACTTCCAATACTCGGTTTTATCAACTTTTTTCACCTCTCTACATGTTTAGTATTAGTAAATACCCTCTTCTCCAAACTTTTTGGCCACATTGTTCGCCAGCAATACCAGAATCAAGGAAGCAACCGACTTAAACAATCCTACGGCGGAAGTATAACTCAACTGCCCATTGGATATCCCCATAGTATACACGTAGGTGTCAAAAACTTCTCCTACGTTCTGGTTCAGAGGGTTGATCATCAGGAATATCTGTTCGAAACCGGAATCCAGAAAGTTCCCCAGCCTTAGAATCAATAATGTAACAATAGTGCTTCGTATGGCCGGAATGGTAATGTTCCATAGCTGCTGCCAACGGTTTGCACCATCCATTTGCGCCGCTGCGTAGAGTTCCGGATTAACTCCCGCAAGGGCCGCAAGGAATATAATGGTTCCCCATCCAGTTTCTTTCCACATGACCTGCGCCGTGATGAGGGGTCTAAACCAGGCTTCGCTGGACAGGAAGTTGATTTTTGCTCCTCCTGTGGAAGTGATCATATTATTGACCACACCGCTGTCTCCATTAAACAAGGTATAGGTAATGGAGGCGATGACCACCCAGGATAAAAAGTGCGGAATGTAGACTAGGGTCTGCACTGTTCTTTTAAACCACATCCGCTTTACTTCATGCAGCATCAGGGCAACGATTATGGGAAGAGGAAAATAAAATACGATATTGTAAAGTGCCAATATCATGGTGTTTTTCAATAGCATCAAAAATGCCTGATCCGAGAAAAACCTTTTAAAGTGTGCCAAGCCTACCCATTTGCTTTTAAAGAAACCTAAAAAAGGTTGATAATCCTGAAAAGCAGAAACAAGTCCCAGCATGGGTCCATATCGAAATACCAGAAAGAACAGGACACCCGGCAGCAGCATCGCATAAAGCCATCGGTCTGCAACGAGTCTTCCAAGAATTCTGGATCTTTTGCTTTTATTCCGTATAGGTTTGGTACTGATGTTATATTCCAAACGATTCAAATGCAATCCCTCCTTGAAGTGATAGCTTGATTCTACCACCCATTCCTGTTGGAATCCATAGTCACCAAAGCGACATATTGAATTTCCTTACTGCTTTTTGGCTCAAACCGTTTGTTTCCAGGGTTTAGCGGGCATTTGCCCTGCTTATCCCCCATTGATTGCATCGAATAGTCATTATAGCGACATACCTTTATTTTTGATTATATTTAATTATGTCCTACGAAAAAAAAGTCCCTATGCATTTCCTCGAGGAAATGCATAGGGACTTTTCAAACATCTACGCATATACTTTTATTTTTATTGTAATTTGTTTCACTAACATTATTATCGGGTTTTACCTCCCCAGTTCATCGGGCATACCATTTCCAAGCCTCACTCCAGCTTGATATACACATGATTTTCGCCGGGTTCCAATCTTAAAAACAAAATCATGAACCTGTCTGTACATACTACGCTTTTATTATCTTTTACATTCACGGCAAGTTCTTCAGGTATGTCCCATACCACCAGCGGGTATTCCCTATACTCTCTATCTGCCGTCAGGATTGCTGTATAGACCCATCCGCCCTCCTGCCTGCTGATAACCTCCCCGGAAATTTGCAAACCTCCGTATTTCTCTTCCGGATAGCTGTCTACCTCCTTAATCGCATAGGCTTTTTTATAGTTATAAACACGGTAGGGTTTCCGATGGGGTTGCTGGTAAAAAATTTGATAATCACTATTGTAAAAAGCCCCATGAGGAGGATACTTCCCCTGATAGTTACCCCAGTCCTGTGGCTTTTCAACGGGTCCGTTGAATCGAACCTTATCCTGGCAGGTCAACACGTCATTGAGATACAGCATTTGTGAAGGCTGTTCACAGGGACTGTATTTAAGATTCAGCCAGGAAGTAATCTCCTGTAAGGTTGCTACGGTGACTTCCTCTTTTACCTGTCGGAGAAAAGCCTCCAGGTATTGGTTATCCTTTTCATGATGTGTGTCATGGTCTTCCTGATGCAGCAAAAACACAAAGAAACCATTCTGCTGCAAATTGGCTTTGTATTCTCTCAGCATCCGTATATAGTAATCCTGTTGATGGTCCATAATCCCGTTAATCCGGATATCATCGGGGTCCGTGCTGAACATTACAGAGCCGCTGGGTCCTGTGGGTGTATGAACCGTATTGATCAGATCCCTTGTGGTCCATTGAAAGGCCCATAGGTCCGATGCATACCGACAGGGTATTTTTATATTTTCCCGGTCCGGCTTATACATGTCCCAGGGCGCACCCCGGTGAAACATGCTGCTGTCACAGGTAAAATGATCATACCCGATTCCCCATATTCCTTTCATTTCCATGGCTTCCGCTGCTTTAACAAAATTGCTTCCGACGCCTCCTATCCACTGGTCGATACCAACAATTTCCGTATAGAAGTCAAAATTCCGCTCTACCTCTTCTACAGAACTTCTCAGAAAATCCAATGTTTCTTCCGGCGTGCTGTTTATATTGTAATTTAATGGATTATGATGAAAATAAGAGGTGGGCATTACACCGTAATCATCTCCGAAGACCGCATGCCACTCTTCCAGTTTACTCTTTGCTTCCTTCGCTACTACCGGATCTATGAGCCAGGTGATGGGAACACCTAGTTTGTGGTAGATGGGTTCCAATGTTCTGCAAGTTCTTTTGAAGGCGTGTCCGATGATATTCCTGTACTTTTCATCATCACAACCCCGTAATAAATTCTCCGGATCAAATCCGCAGTGTGCATTACTGGAAATAACCATACAAAGAAAAAATTCCTTTTCCTCAAAGACAACACACGGAATTTCATACAGGGCGCTGCCAATTCTCACTTTTACCAAGCCCCTGCCTTTATGCAGGCCTCTGAAAAACAAATCGACGGTACTCTCTTGAGGGACAATATTCACAAACTCCAAAATTTCGCAGGTTTCAACCACCTCGGCACAGCAAAGGCTTCCTTCCGTACGAATGGACGCCTTTGCTGTACGGCCTTTAATACATACAATTTTAGGACATGCCTTGCTATTCGCTTTACTCATCTATTTTCTCCCGGAATCAATCTTTTAAGGATTCACACAGCATTAGCAGGGCCAGTCCCTGTCCATATAGGATCGGGTATCTTTCCCGGGTTTTATACTCTTCCAGCGAAGGCATGACCGGCGTACCCGTGGAAACCCCTTCTACGCCCCCGTCTTCATTGATACTGTCCATAACCGCTTTCTCCGCTTTATATACGACCTCCATCAATGTCGCCGGAAGATATCCTTTCCGTACTCCTCTTCGGATTCCATAGGCGATGCCTGCAGTTGCCGAGGTTTCATCGTAGGAATCCGGGTGGTCCAACAGTGTGCCGAACATTCCGGTGGGCCTCTGAAGCCTGCTCAACGCCGCCACCTGCTCCTGCAGGGAATCGATGATCTCTTTCCTCCCGCTGCATTCCATAGGGAGCTCTTCCAGTATCTCAACAGTACTGGCGGTGATCCACGCATTAGCCCTCCCCCATAGAGCTCCGGACATCCAGCCCTGGCTCTCGCAGTTCCACCCGTGATAGAACACCCCGGTCTTTTTATCCTTTAACAATTTATGGTGAATGTACAACTGCTTACCAGCCTCTTCCCAATATCTCGGGTTTCCTGTAATTCGGCCAAGCCTTGCCAAAAAAATACAAGCCATGAAAAGAGTATCTGCCCAAATCTGCTCGGAAAAGCCAGATCCTGCTTCGTTAACAGTGTGTTCAAAGCCACCTTCTCTGGTTCTGGGCGCATGCTCCAGTATCCAATCTGCTGCGTCAACGCATACCTTCAAATCATCGGGAATTCCTGCGGCTTCATACAAGCCCAGCACAGTCAACAGCGGCGCTGTAGCATTTACAGTCTTTACGCCATAAGCCTTATGCATCAGCCCGTTTACCCAGTTCCGCATATATTCGTAATATTCCGGATTCCCTGTTTCTTTCCAGGCTCTAAAAATTCCATAGGCAGCTACTCCCGGACTCCAGTCCCAGTAGGTCATATTCAGTGCCCACGTTGGATCCGAGTAATCATTCACATACCCGACGCTGCCATAATTTTTAACAGGTCTTTTTGTATTGTGGTTAATTACACATTTGACGACTCTATCGATTAAACTTGTTGTATCCATCATTATACCTCCGCTTTTACTCTGTAGATTCTAAGGTGCAGCGAAAATATTACTTCTACTTTTTTGCGGACCCGCCATTGTCTCAATGAAGGGTGTAGCAAAATTATAGTAGAAGTTATATTTTCGCAAATCCTGAGGAATCAGTGATTTTAAAATCATTTGTCCTGCTGTTCCCGATAGGAAGCTGTAAGCTCCTTAAGTATCTGCTCGCCCCCTTGGGTCCTCCATTTTTCCACAAATTCATCGAATTTGCTGATATCACTGCCAAGGATGATCTGTGTCCAATAGATGTCCCGCATAGTGTAAATTTCTTTCATTCTGGCGATCTTGGTATCGGATTCCAAAAACGCAGCTGCATCGCTGATCTGCCCAGGAGTGCCGAGTGAACTGTTAAGTCCTTCTGCTTTTCGTAAGGGAAGGGCTTCCCTGTACTTTGGCACACCCATGATATTGGGCGCAAGGCTTAGGGCTCCAAAGTCCCTGCAATACCCATCCGGCCACAGTTGGGTCTTGGAATCCGTCTGTCCCTGAAGCGAGGAATCCATATTCCCATTTTTAACCAGGTAATCTCTACCTTCCTTGCCCCAGTTTGCATATAGGTTGTTTTCCGGTACACAGGCCTTGTCAAAAATGGATAGGACCTTTTTTACATCCTTTGTCCTGGCGCTGATCCCTCGAATGGCGGTGTATTCCGAGCCGATGCCTGCTACATTTTTACCGTCACTGCCTGTAAGAACCTGTGCCAGCGAAACATAGTTAAATCTCTCCATTTCCAGGCTTTTCTTTGAAAGCACCTCAGCTTCCGATACCTTTCCAAGTTTCCTTAGTTCAAATATTTCGATATCCTTATCATAAAGATTGGCATTCGTCCACCAGGACAGAGTACTGAAGACTTTTCCCGAGATGAATTTTTCCCTGAGATTGGGCTCTTTCATGGTAGCCCACTCTTTGTCAATCAGCCCCTCTTGATAAAGCTTCCTTATATAAGCAATGGCTTCCTTCATGCGGGAGTGTATATCATAGGCCTTTATTTCGCCATTTTCCAGGTAGAAGTAACCGGGTTGTACACTAAATGCTCCGATGATATGATCAAATGAATTGCCGGCAAATCTTTGATCCCCCAAACTGCCGTAGGCTCCCAAGGGTATAACATCGGATTTCACCGATTTTACTTTCTTCAAAAGAGCATAGTATTCTTCAAGGGTCCTGACTGGCTGCATACCCATTTCGTCCAGAAAATCCTTTCTGTAAAGGACATTCCATCGATATCCCGCCCCTGGTCCGGTGTTATAAGGGATCCCGTAGATTCTACCCTTCATCTTTGCTTTCTCAGCTATCTCTTCAGGCAACTCCTTCCAAAGACTTGGGGTCTCCTTTTCATTCAGTAACAGCGTTATATCTGCCAGTATATTTTGCCCCGCATATTTCTTATAGTCATCCAGTGTAACTCCCGTTACCCCGGTAAAGTTTACAATATCCGGAACATTACCCGATGCAATTCTCAGGCTTAATTTTTGTGCATACTGTTGAACATCAATATATTCGATATTGGCTTTTACATTTAAATTTTTTTCCATTTCCCGGGTGAGAATATCCTTTTCCGGGGTAATGAGTCTGGCGGGATCTGCACCGGAAAGCAGGTTCAGTACGTAGGGAGCTTCCTCTTCCTCCTTTTCCGAACCGTTTGAATTTGACTCCGCCCTCCAGTTCCCTTCAGAATTACAGGAGGTCAGAATAGCAACAGTCACTACCAGCACAAGAGCAAAATGTAAAGCTATCCGATACTTCTTCATCCGTAATTTCTCCCTCAAGATAACTATTATCTGCTGTAGAGAGTCCTTACAACAGAATTATAGGCGTTTTGACTTGTCCTGTACACTAGGATAAGGTTAAAAATCAGGGGGTAAATCTCAGATTTTTATCCTCAGTCCGATTCACACTCCTACCCTTACATATCGTGTTTTTGAGGCAGTCTTATCTCTACACAGGTACCATATTCTACGGGGACATAGCGCAATCCATAGGAATCCCCAAAATGAAGCCGAATCCTTTTATGCACATTCAATACTCCATAACTGTTGGAGGGCTCCTTTAACTCCTCTCGCAGTAAATTATTCATCCATTCTACATTTGCACCGGAACCATTGTCAGTAATCCGTATCACTATTTCCTGGTCCACCAGGGCTGTACCGATCTCGATCCTGCAGCCGCCTTCATGGTCTTTGAAGCCATGTATGATGGCATTCTCCGCCAAAGGCTGAATGATCAAATTTACTACCCTCGCTTTTGCTAAGCGCTCATCCACATGGAATTCAATCTCAAGGTTTGACCGCATCAGCTTCTGAATCTCCAAATAGCTTTGTACCTGCTTTAGCTCATCTTCCAACGCTATGAAATCCTTTCCTTTGTTCAGGCCGAAACGAAACACTGCCGCCAGAGATATTACCACGGTACTGATATCCCTCGCCCCTTTGGATAACGCCATGCAGTTGATGATATCCAGGGTATTGTACAGAAAATGCGGGTTGATCTGGGACTGGAGCAGATGCAACTGCAGTTGTTTCCGATCAATATCTTTAACGTATACATCCCGTATCAGTTCCTGTATCTTCCTCAGGAGATGTGTATAGCCTTTATATAGTTCATCAATTTCATTAATTTGGACTTCCTGCACCAGACTTCCTTTGAACCCTTCCACTTCAACAGTCTTCATGGCGCCCACCAGGTTTTTGATGGGTATGGATACCCGGTTGGCAGATCTCCGTATTACGATGCCTGCAATCAGTATGGATAGGAATCCAGCAAGAAAACCAATCCCCAGGATGGTTCCTGTATATCTTTTTACACTTTTTTCCGGCACCATGGCTAACAGCTTCCACCCGTTTTGAAAAGTCTTATACATGATAATTTGATCAATATGATTTACTGGTTGTATTAGAACTCCTTCCCTGCCACTCAACCGCTTCACATATTCCTCGGAACTCAGGTCCATAAGAAATTCCTTTTCGTCACTGTAAATTACCCGGTCCTCCGAATCTAATAAAATAAACTGTCCTGTGTCTTCCAGCACCTTTCGCCCAAGGATATTTTTCATACTGTCGGTATTCATAGCCAGTGTTACAATTCCAATATTTCTTCCATTCCGTATACTTTTTTTCTGTTTTGCAGAAAAAATATAGCTCTGTCCACTGACTTCCTCTACCCACCATACACTTTGATTATCATTTTGACTGATCTGCTGATACCATGCTTTATCGCTCACTGCCTTTTTGCTGTAAAGCCCCGGAAGCACCGAAAACTGTGAATTGGTAATTCCATATAAAGGACTGTTTTCATCTACAATCACCGATGTAATGTAGGAAACCTGCCCCTGATCTTCCTCACCGTAATCCGTTTTCAAGCTCAAAAGCGACATGTTTTCAAGGTTTTTGTAGAGGCTGAAATAATCGCTGACGGCTTTCTCCGTACTGATGGGACCTTGGTCCAGTATGTTTTCAATATCACTGTTTAGCAGGACAGTAGATAAAAAACTATTAATGCTATTTAATTGTGTAGCTACGTTTTTATGGGAATACCCCATGGATTGTTCCACCATGGCCAGGGTCTGCTTGTTTTGCATATTTATTATGATTGTACTTGATATAATGCAAAAAACACCAATCAGCGAAATCAGCATAACAAATACAGGAATAACGATTTTTCTATATAGACTTGCCTTGTCGTTCATGCGCTTCAGCATATTTTTCCCCTTGAAATTATAGAATTCGATTCTTATATTCGGAAGGACTTACACCAAAATGTTTGGTAAAAATATCTCTAAAATAGTTCTGGTCCGTGTAGCCCACTCTGTCACATACTTCATATACCTTTATTCCGGGATCTTTCAGCAATTCAGCTGCTTTTTCCAGCTTGCATTTGACGATATACTTTGATATGCTCTCTCCCGTTACCTGTTTGAACAGGGTCGTAAGGTACTTTGCATTCAGATTAACAGTATCAGCCACATCTTCTACCGGAATGCTGGCATGGAGGTGTGCTTTAATATAATCCATGGCAGTCTCTATAATCTTCTTGTTCTTCATACTACCCTGCAGCTTCATTACATCCTCACGCTCATTGAGATTACGGAATTTTTCATTCACGATCCCCCGGAGGATCTGCTGCTGCTTTTGTTCTTCCAGGAGATTTCTCGCTTTTTGAATGGCCTGACTTAGTTCATCCGTATTGATGGGTTTTAGGACAAAATCCACAACATCCAGTTTGATCGCACTCTTGGCGTATTCAAAATCACCATGAGCCGTAAGTATCACACATTTGATCCCCGGATACCGCTTCGTCGCTTCTTTAATCAACTGCAATCCATCCAACAAAGGCATGCGGATGTCTGTCAGCAGAATATCCGGAGTTTCCTTCTCTATAATCTCCAAGGCTTGCTTGCCATTCTCAGCGACACCGGATACAGTTACACCTATAGATACCCAATCCATGGTATGAACCAGCATGTTCCTGATGATTTCAACATCTTCTGCGATGAGTAGTTTATACATTTTTTCCTCCTCCATTGGACCCTATCTAGAGGCGGATGTGAAAAATGACAATTCTTTGTACAACAGAAGCGAAGCAAGGGGACGCTTCTTCAGTTGCACTTGAATTTATGTGAAACTGGAGAATCATCCCCCTGGTGCGCTCTAGCTGGAGAAACTAATTTTCCACAGCCTCCTGCCAGATAGTATACCATAATTACTTGATACTGAAAAGGTTATCACCCTATGGGCTGGGCAACAATCTTGTATTGTCCATCTCCCGGGTTAAGTATACCGCAGAACCCAAATCTGCGAGTGACTTGTCTCTACTGGAGTTTACTGTAGAATTACGGCATCTGCGTCGTTAGCCAGGTTATCCACTATATAGGCTTTGACAACATCCCCCGGTTGTACGTTAAACCCAGCTGTTGCCTTATGGATATTTCCGTCAAAGTCTGCCTGGACTGCATTCACTGCCGCTGTAACTCCATTCCTTTGAAGAACAAATACAGCAGTTTCCTTCCCAGGATGTTCTGCTACAGGCGCCACATTGACTCCAAAGTACCTTAATCCATGGACTCCTTCTTTTACCGTCATGGTTTTAATTCCCTCCGGAGTCTCGCCACTTTCGTAAGCCGAATCAGCAATTACAGTTACAACATATTGAGGTACCCCTTCCACAGCATCCGCGGTGGTATACACTTTGAAGTCATCGACCTGCATGCCTATCAGCCTCGACTTCATTCCTGGGTAACCCGAAGCCAGTAAATTCTCGCCATCTGCCGCACTCAGCTCTTCTACTCCATCAATCCAGAAGGTAAGCTTATTTCCTTTAATTCCGACTTTATACATATGCCATTGTGTGGGATCAAAGGCTTTGTCCTTTTGAACCAGCGTCTTAACATAAACTCCAGCTTTCCAGTATGTCAGTTTCAGCGTCACCGTTTGATTATCCTTCACCCTAACTTCCGCTGCGTAAAAATCATTGGCATCATCGGCCCGCAGATAGAACTCTCCATACCCAGTGGCTGTTCGTGTTGCAAACTTTGCTTTCATTTCGATCTCATAATCCTTCAAAGCGCTACCATCCTGGATATTGGTGAAAATCCTTGTAGAATCCGCTTTGGTTGTGATATATCCATTACTATCCGTACCGTAAAGATCCCAGTTTGCCGGAATACCCTTCCAATGCTTGTAGCTGTACTCTGTATCCTGGAAGTCGTCGACATATAGACTCGCTGCTTTTCTTCCTATGGAATTCACCGCCTGAATATAATAACTTACATGGTCTTCATCAGAGCCGGGAATCGCTGCTGAATACACATCTCCCTCTCCTTTCGTCATGGGAGCTTCAACAAATGCACCGCTGTTTCCATACCGATAATACACACTAGCAGTAACAAGGAGTTCATTTACAATTTGCGCTTCAATTACAGTATCCCGGTTCTTCACAAATTGCTTAATGGGAGTATGCGTTATCACCGGTACAGAATCAACATGGAAACTTTTTGTGCTTTCATTATTACTCATATCTGACTCTGTTACTGTGTTATCCGTATCGATAACCACCCTTACCACATGGTCTCCACCTGTACTCTTCCACGAAGCATCGGCAGAAATAAGGAGGGTCTCACCGGCATCCATGACCGAAGAACTTTCCACTATAGATATCGGCTCTGTACTTCCATCCACATAAAATGCTATTTTCATCCTTCCCGCTTCAATGGCCTTTAACCCCTGATTCCTGACTTCAGCTTTCATGTTTACCCATTCACCGGAATTAGGCTTTTCCGGTGTAAAAATAATATCCGCTACCACCAGATCCGGTAAATCCATCGGCACTGCTACTGTCCAACTGGAGAAATCATATTGACGAGCCTCTCCTCCATGCTGAAGCAGCAAATATCTACCGTTGTAATCCTGGTGCATATAGGGTCCATCAAAAGTGGGCCAACCGGAGGTATAATTCTGTACTACACCGTTTACCACACGTTCCCCACAGTAGGTGATGCTCATGGCCTTACCCAAGCGTGTAGTTACTGAAACAGCAGGATTTGCATCCTCCAGACGGGAAGTATCGATGATAGTTCCGCGCTTCACCGCTGCTGCAAAACGTGCCAGTTCATTTGCTGCCCGCTCTGCCGATGAAAGGCTATCTTCCCCTGCTGCCATGAACTCTTCCGTAAGTGCTGTATCCACATAAACTCCATTTTTCGTGTAATTACTCCTTATGGTCTTATGGGCTACCGCATTGATCATTTTATCTTCTCCCCAGACGTAAGGCTTCATAGTCTTAAAGGCCAGAAGCATATCTCCCCCATGGCAGAATACCCATCCGTCTTCTTCAATCACTTTGATAAAAGCAGAACTGGATACAGGTCCTTCAATGTAAGGTCTGGGATCATTCTCCGGTATATTGTACACCGTCAACAGCTGTCCTTTGTTCTGTACCACCTGTTCATACTTGGTTGCACCATTATATTTTTCGGAGAACTGTGGATGTGTGATAAAGAAAGTACTTCCCTTCTCGGGAGAAACCCAACGAACCATCCACCGACGCGTATCATCGGACCATGCCAGCGTTCCATTTCCATCATATTGACTTGCTACACCGTAGACCTTGTTAATATAGGTTTGCTTTGGATTTCCCCATGAATTATTTTCCTTTTGCACATAAGGGATACTCTTATCGGTTCCTATTCTTGTTATGATGTCCGGCAGCCGGTAACTGGAGCAGGCATTCAGTACACTGTAGAATTCTTCCGGATCCTTTTGGCCGGAAGGAACCGTAAACAGGGTAGGCATACGAACCCCACCGAAATACAGCCATCCCAGCACCGTTGCTGCAGCAGGCTCTTCCGGTGACTGCATTACCACATAGTCACGCAATGTGGAGGAAACATAGTAGCCCTTCACCCACTCTGCCGCCATGCTGGTGAACACCGACTCCATGGTCATTTTTGCCCTTTGTTTCATCTCCGGTTCTGTGGCGTGGTCATAGAGAGACAGCATGGTATTGGTATAGAATGTTAGGTAGGTAGTGGAATCATATTCCGTTACTCCCTTTCTAACAAACTCATCCATGATGTTATATAACCATACTCTACAGTCCTCCTTCAACTGCTGTGCAGAAGAAGTCATGTTCTGGCCGTTTCGTGTCCAGGAAAAGGTCGCATCCGGCCAGGCTTGTGCAGCCAGATATCCTGCTGTATGGTACATCAGGTAATGGTTCTCCGTTGTACCCAGGGCCAGGTAGTCTACACCACTGGTAGCTTTGGCTTTTACTTTATCCTTAAGGGCTTGAGGATAAAGGTGTCCATACCGGCTGTAGCATTCCATATTAGCCCAGTGGAAGAACATGTCTGCTCCTTCATTATTCGCCTCTGTTACCAGCTGGATCGCATAAGAAATATCAATTCCCTGTTTGAATCGTGCCATGGCATAATAGAGCTTCTTCCTTTTGTCATCTCCCGGAATAATAGCTCTGTCTGCTACCAGGTTCAGAAATGTATCCGCCCGCTGATCAAATTCAGAGGTTCCTTCCCCCGGCTGCTTAACCACGATGTATTCTGTTAACGTATTGTTACTGCTATCCCCGGTTCCGCTGCCTTCGGATATCATTGCTGACACCGCACCGGTACCGTACACCGCATTCCATTTACCGGTACCTTCCACGACTTCTTCCTGTCCCGCTGCCAGAGAACCTGTATAGGTTGCTGTAGCGATTTCGGCACTCTTCTCCTTGTCAACCACTGTAAACCTTATTGGTAAACTCACCGTCGGAGCAGCAACTTTTCCCACGTTCTTGACGGTTGCCCGGAACGTAACCTCTTCTCCCGGTAATGGATTCGCTGGATACCATTTAATATCACTGACAGCCATATCTTCCAATAAAATTTCTTCCACATGAACCCGATCGAATTTCACGGCACTTACACCGTTAACACGAGAACACGCTGCCAAACCAGCTTCAATCTCTGTCGCCATATCCACCGTACAACTTCCCAGGGCCGCCCCCCAGTTCACACCATCACTTGACTTGTAGGCAGTATAGGTAGATCCGGTTCGTTCCAGCTTCAGATACAGGGGCAAGGAGGTGGCCGCACTCGCAACCAAATCCCTGGATGTAGTGGTACCGCCTGTGGCACTTCTATACTGCAGCTTTACCCCGTTGGCGGGAGTAACCAGCACCGCCACATACTTGCTGTCCGTCGCTGGGGTTTCTCTAAACATAAGTCCCCCCTTGGCGGATGCATTCGTATTTTGTTGTGCGACAACCCGGGCAGATAACAAATGGTTCTGTCCCACCTTCTGATGCAGATAGGCAAATTGATCGGAGGTTCCACCGATGTCCAGGCCTGATCCGCTGACAGTAAATTCACCGTTTGAATGTACTGCCATACCGGGTGTTCCCACAGCTCCAATATCATGGAAGCTCCATGGCGCCGGTGGTTTCAGCGCTGCACTTTGAGCACTGACGCTCTTGCTGAATGCATTGTTTCCTTCATCAGTTTCGTCGGCGGTATTGGCCGCATCGGCAACTGCTGTGACCACGGAAGATCCTGCTACAGCAGTCCATGGAGTACTGGATGAAACCGCTATGGAACCATTCTCGGCAAGTTTTGCATTTTCAACGCTTCCATACAGGGTGCTTCCCGCCACGGTAAAAGCAACCTCCAATTTACCGGTAAAGTCTCCGATTCCCCGGTTGCCGACAGTAGCACAAAGCAGAACTGCATCCTCTTCAAAAAGGTTTCCCACAGGTACTGTCGTAATCCCTGTTACAACCAAATCCGGCTTTCTTGTACTATCGTCCATGTATTCCGGATCCTGGTAAACGTCTACTTCACAAATCTGTATCCGGGTAAGACTATCGGTGTTGTATTCTCCGTAAATCTGTACCCATCGCACCTTTGCTGTATTGAAAGATATTGTCTTTCTGTAATCCGCCCCGGTAAAGCTGTACTCTGTAGCCGGTGACAGTTCAAAGAAATTGGACCCATCCACACTTCCCCTAAGGGTGAACTTTTCCTTCCGTCCGGAAGTCCAGCCGGAACCCAGACTGATAGCAACCTCATTAATCCGGTAAGCCTGCCCCAGGTCAATGGTGAGTGTGGCAGGTTCCGTTGCGGAATCCCACCGGTTATCCAAGCTCCCGTCAATGGCCTTGATGGCATCGCTGCTTTTGGAATCTGCGGTAGCAGTGACTCCGGCCCTTGTTGCTCCATTCACCTTTGTTAATTCCGCGGCAGTCAGCATGATCCGTTTGGAGAAATCATTATTGGACTCAATCTTTTCCGTAATGGAATCATTTGTATCTGCAGTTGCTGTGATTTTGTGATGGTTAGGCTGAGCCGTCCAGGTCGTTTGCGCGGTTACGTTCACGGTCCGGTCCGGTGCTATACTGCCGCTGAAGTCGCCCAAACTCACGGGTGTACTATTGCCATCCACACAAAAGGCAACCTGGAAGCTTCCTATCGTTGCTGTTGTTCCCCGGTTCTTCACTTTGGCTGTAAATGAAACTGCATCTCCTGGGTTTGGACTGGATGGATTCCACACAATATCGGTGACCACCAGATCCGGATTGGAAGGTAATTGCTGAACGGTTATACTTTTTGTATATTCATTGTTCTGTTCATTTTTCTCTGTGATAGCGCTGGCGCTGTCAACGACTGCTTTCACACTGCTTACGGACAGTGCAATCCATGGACTGCCGGCGGATACATTCACGGTAGCCCCAGCCGGTATTGTGCTGTTATAGGCGGCAGCAGCTACCGAAGTGGCCCCTCCATCCACATAAAAGGCAATATTGCCGGAGCCTCCCACGGCATCGACACTACCCTGATTTTTCACCACGGCAGTGAAAACTAAAAGGTCACCTTCCTTTGGTGTTTCCGGAGACCAGGTGATGTCGGTCACTACCAGGTCCGGCAAGGTTCCCGGATCGGGAAGAACCGTCACTGAAGCCTGTGTTATTCTACCTCCGAAGGTCGTCGTAATGGTTGCCGTACCCGGCGCTACAGCCTGGATAGTTCCTATAGAATTGACAGTAGCGACCCCGGTATTGGAGGAAAAGTATTTTGCCTGGGAAGTTACATCCTGGGTGCCGCCGTCTCTATAAACAGCTGTTACTACCGTACTGTGGGTGGATTCTCCCCCCATTTGCAGCGTATAGTTTGCAGAATTCAACTGCAGGTCGGTAGGGTTGGCGGGATCTTCATAGAGTGCAATATCATCCACCGCATAGGCTTCATCAGTACCTCTAACATCACTCACACGGACTTTAAAATTCAGTTTCAGGCTATCAATGGTTTTAGCCCCCCCATTGGGTATGATCTGAAAGCGGTAGGAGGCTATATCCTGGCAGCTGATCAGTTCCATAACCTCTGCTCCCGCAGGTTCATCTTTCGTATAAGCGCTGGTAGTGGTAATGGTGTTTTCTGTCGTTGGAAACCGAGGTCTTGGAACATTATTTACGTTCCCATCATTGGGTGTGAACTCGACACTTACCTTTGTATCCTTTGCATTAAGATAATTACTGGCAGCCGTACGCTCCAGTTTGTACTCAAAGTAAAAGTATACCGGGTCGCTGCCTTCAGGCAAGCTATAGATTTCGTTGATTCGATCTACTACTTTTCTTCCTTTTTTAAAATCATAAAAATATCCTGTACCCACCGTTTCCGTTCCATTGGTAGTGGAATCACGGAACTGTATGGCATTGTTTCCATTGACGGAGATAATGCCTTTGGACCCTCCATTTCCACCGCCACTAAACATATCTCTGCCATCACTAAAGGTTGGGTCAAAGCTGCTGTCAGCCAATAAATTCTCCGGTGCAGGCACTCCCATACCCGAGCCGGCAGAAGCTATACCGGGAGCAGGCAGAATTCCCGTCAGAAGTGAGAGTACTACTAATAGGCTTGTGAAGATTCTTTTACACTTTTCCATTCTGTTTTCCCCTTCCTGTTTCATACTTTACCTTTTACTACCTGTACGAACATCCTGATTCCGGAGCATGTTCAAAAGTGCCTGCGCTGCTTCTGCACGATCCGCATTGTCGGATGGGAAGAATGAATTATCCCCTTTTCCCACCATAAACTTCATACCGGCGGCAGCTTGAATATACGCATCTGCCCAATCGGAAGTTTGATCCTGATCCTTAAAGTGTTCACCGGAAGAAGGAGCTTGTTTTCCTGTAATGGATTCATAAGCCCTTACCAGAATGACGGCCATCTGTTCTCTTGTTATGGTTTCATTGGGTAAAAATTCTCCGGAAGGTGAGCCTTTTATCAACCCCGCTTCTGAAGCGGCAGAGATATAGGGAGTGTACCAGTCTGTTTCTCCTAGATCCGAATAAGTTGCCCCGGTGGAAGGTTTAAGTCCCAAAGCCTTGACAATCAGTGCTGTGAACTCGGCCCGGGTTATTTGTCCGGATGGATTGTAGTTTTTACCATCGACACCCTGGGCGATATGCCGGGCTGCCATGATCTTCAGCGTAGTATACGCCCAGTGGTTTTCCGGGACATCCGCAAAGGAACGATTATACTCAGCTACCACATAGGTACCGCTTCTATTCACCCGTGCAGTAATTTTTCCTGAAGTCTCGGAAACATCTCCGCCCACATATTCCAAACGTCCTGATTCCTTATGGTAGAAGTAGACACCCAGCAATTCCTTATTCAACCCGTTTGCGTTATAGGGAAGTGCGACCTCAACAGGTTTTACGAAAGTTTGTATAATTTTATTGTTTTCCTCCTGTGCCTGCAGCTCCAATTGGATATTCACAGCGTCCCTGGCGGCCTTTACCTGCAAACCGGGCTTCGGAGAGTCGGAAAGAACTGCTTTTTGTGCTACATCCGGGATTTCATTCACCTTAACAACCAAATTTGTCTTCTTGTTGGTGTTGTTTTCCGAAGCTGCTATCATATGCTTCAAGTTCGTTGGATCTATTCTTATTACAATATCCTGTATTGAAAGTTGAAGATTCTTTCCTTCCACCACTTCTGTGATCTTCGAAGGTACTACCACTTCTCGCGCCTGCGCATTTGCGACAATCTGTATGGCATCGGCACCTTGGCTTTCTCTCACCATCCGCTCCAGCATTTCTTCCGTAATCACCTGCTGACCTTCGTTTCCTTGATCTACAGTAGACGAATCCGTTGGCGGTTCGTAGGTCGGGTAAGGTGTTGGTGTAGACATTGGTGTAGAGGTCGGCATCGGTGTAGATTCCGGTGTTGGTGTTGGTTCTGTTGTCGGGCCAACCGTCAGTGTTCGGGACACTATGTTCATTCCGCAGCCGGCAACAATACTAAGATTCCCTTCTGCCTGGTCTTTTCGAATCTTCCATTGATCGGAATAATTCCCTGCGTCTCCTGACTTCACCGCATTGTAGAAAACAATATTTCCAGTACTGTCCACTGCTTTGACCGATACCCACTTCTGGGCTTCCGTCGTTCCTGAAATATGGACTGTATCTCCAGGCATCGCCATATTCCGGTCCAGTTGTAAAGTAATGGCCGAACTCGCACCTGCCAAAATCGGACTCATGAGCATAATAGACAGAAATGAAATCAATAGCAGCATCGATATCCCTTTGCTTGCATTTTTTCTTCCAGGGTGTAATAAATCCCTCATCTTTTATCCCCTTTCCTCAAATCAATGCCTCTTACCGAGAGGAGATTTTTTCTCCTTCCTGCCAGGGCGGCGCTTATTTCAGCGCCTTTGTACCCTGACACAAAGCATCTTACTGTAAAACCACCGGATTCGAGTCCACTGCTCCAGTAATCCGGTCTACTACGTACACTGTAACCACATCTCCCGGTTGAACCGCAAAGCCTGCGATGGCTGTATCTGCTCCTGCATCAATATCCGTCACTGAGATGCTGATATTTTCCTGTACCCCATTTCTCCAATGCGTGAAGATAATGGTCTCATCGTCTGAATGCGGCAGTACGGGTGTTGCGGTGACTTTGAAGTATTTCATACCGGATATGCCGTCCATAACCGTAAAGGTTTTTATGCCATGGACAGTTTGCCCGGTTGTATAAACCGGAGCGTTTTCCACTGCAGTCACTGAATAAACCGGAGAAGTACCTCCCACCGGTGGAGCTTCCTCAATAAATATAAATCCATCATAGAGCCCGGGATTTTTCGAATCTCCCAATCCTTTTGTCCAGTTGATAAAATTATCCCTGCCATTCTGGAAATCCGCATCATTAATATTTACATTGAAACCAATGCTCTGGTTCAACTCCGGCTTCATATCCTTTATCAGGGACAAGGGAATTTGTATCTCATAGTACGTCTTCTTTCGATCTTCATCCCTGACAACACGGAATGGAACCTGTCCTGTCACATTTCCATTGGGGTTTGGCGCTGTGGATGCAAATACGAAAGCTAAATGCTCACCAGTGTCATTCATGGAAAATCCCCATTCCATGTCATCCGCTTTATACATGTCTCCATTATCATCGAGAGGGTCAAAACTAATTTGCACCGAGTCGTTTTTCCACATATTTGAAGCATCTTCCGAGTTTTTATGGATATTGTCCGTTACTTCCACTGCTATATGGAAGCTGTTTTCATCCCACTTGGTGTAGGCCACAGCCTCCAGGTTGCTGCTGTCGTGGATACCGGTATTGTTTCTTGCCGCTCCCCGGATATGAACAGGATAAGCATCCTTCCAGTCTGCGAGGTTACCGTCCAGATTCATCCGGCCAGCCTTTTGGATCAGATTGAAATCCAGCGCTGCGTGATCATCGCTGAAAATGGGTCGATGGGTCGTGGTATCCATAACAACAAGCTGGCAAACATACTCGTTAAATTCCCGGACAGTCCGAAAATCCCATGCAAAGGTCATAGTGGCCACCTGACCCTGTTTCAAGTCCTGGAAGGTATCCGTCCCTATAGGGCGCAGCTCCTTACCGTCCGGTCCCTTAACGATTACCTTTCCGGTTTTACTGTAAGCAGAAGTTCCTTTCAGTTCCACCGTAATTTCTGACAACCCTGTCACCGGTTTTGTTACTGGAAGCACCCTGGCCGCAATGGCATCACTGACCTGAATAGTAACTTCCTGGCTGCTTACGTTCACTCCGCCTACGGACGCAGTAACACCGACGGTATATTTGCCTTTGGGTGCATCCTGCGGAATTTGGATGGAATAAGTACGATTGACGGTTTGCCCCGGATCGATGCTAACTTTCAAAGTTCCGTTATTTCCCTGTACCGTTTTCCATTCTTCGGGTACGGCTACATTGAATACCGCCTGCTGAACTGCATTCGAGTTATTGGTCAACGATACGATAATAATGTTGGCATACCCTGCTTCTCCCGCAGCAGAACCGGGAGTTACATTTAAGAGAACTGCCACAGACTTGACCGGCTCGGATGCAACCATCTCGGTGACTACACCTGCAAATTCTCTGGCCAGCAGGTTATATGCATAACTCTCCGCATAATCTCCCCGTGCCTTGTTTGTTTCTGCCAATCGCCCATACCGGTTGGACCGCATTACAGCCGCTGTAGATACCGGCATGATTCCATTGGGTCCGATTTTAGCCCGGTAAGCACTTTCGGCAGCATTGACAGAGGCCGTATAATCCAATACTACAGAAGCTGCATTCATACCCTGCTGTCCTTTGACCTGAATCAGCACCTTGGATATGCCTTCTGCATAATTATATAAGGCTTCCATAGCCACATAGCCCTTGGCTCTGTCGATTTCTCCCCTCTTGATTTGCCCAGCCATGGTTTTCATGAGTGTATAACTCGCTGTAATCCCCTGCTCAAGTTCTTCTGCCTTTAGCGCGGAGGATGGATTCACCAATGCAGCATCCACCTGTGCCTTAATGGAATCCAATTCCTGTGTATTGCTATTGGCAGCATTCATTTTCAGTTTTGCGTCCTGGACTTTGTCCCCCAGCAATATAGTGGCAGAACTGTAAATGATCGCATTTCCTGCACCGAAAATATAGACCGGAGATCCGGAAACTGTAATATTAGCCACACCACCTACTGCATTCACCGTACTTTCGTTGCCATTGATATCCCTTACGGTTACCGGGCCGTTTTCTACTGAAATTCCCAGTACCGATGTTGGGGCAACTACGGCAGGATTATCCTTATGACTGATCTTTTTCCAGGCTGCAATGACAGGCTGGTAGTTTTTGATAAATACATGAGCCTCTACCAGAGGATCTCCCGTATTTAACCGCCCTACATAGTGCACCTTGTCCAGAGTGGTCATAAGATTGTTTACTGCATTGTAGGCCAGTTTGGGCCGTCCATCATTGTCTGTTATTCCCCAAAAGATGTCATAGTGGTTATCATCCGTTCCATCATTTTTGTAATCGTAATATTCCCATGCCTTTAGCTGGTCTACTGTCATATCGATCAGGAAGGAACGTACAATATAGTCTCTTTGGAATTCTTCCGAAACAGAGGGGTATCCGGCTTTTGCCGTAGGCCATCCCCCTTCTGTCAGATAATAATCCTTCCAGCCGCCATAAGCGTTCACCAGATTCTTTACGCCGTTAATGAAGGTAAGAAGCTTACTTTCCGGCATCGCATCATAAATGTACGGATGGTAGGAATAGGCATCACTATAATCATAGGACCCCAATTCCAGTTCTTTGGGAAGAACAGCTAAAACACTGGAAGTATGGTCGCCTGCAATCAATACCGAATCCAAATCGGCTTTCTTCATACCGATGTAGGCAGCTTTCTGCATCTCTACCAGCTCAGATGGTACGTAGGTGGAACCCGGATGGAAAAAAAGCTCCGGCTCATTGGGCATTTCCCAGTGCCGGATTTGCCCTTTGTAACGGTTTACGGTATTTTCCACGAACTTGGTAATTCCATTCAATGCCTCTGCAGAAGTAGCAATTCCCGGTTGGTATTTATCATTGGACTTTATATCCATAATAGGAATCTGGTTAAAGCCAAAACTTTTTAATTTGTTGAAGGCCTCATCAAAACTGCTGTAGTTGTATACTCCCTTTGCAGTCTCCACGGCTTGCCAGCTGATGTCACTTCTATGATGACGGGCTCCGGTCTTTCTCATGCCGTCAATGATATCATCACGCCAGTTGGTTTTATAATGGGTGTTAAACCCGAATTTGCTCTCCATGTCCAGGTCTACAGCGCCTATGGGAGCGTGTTGGTTCACTACGGAAATACGCATGTTTTTTGACTTCTCCGGGATTTTAATGTCATCCACGTAGAAATCCGTTGCTACATCATAGGTTCCGATGCGGTCAATATCGGGAGTGAAGAGTATCTGTTCCGACTTTTTCTCATAAGCAGCCAGAGTATACTGTTTTTCTCCCTCCGCCATTTTTATGGCGCGATTTTCTGCATCCGTCACTACATACTTTACAGTATACTTATGCGCCGTATTTCCACTGGAGATCTCCACATCCAGCCCGGGTACCTCCTGGACCGAATAAAGCCCGGAAAAATCACCGACCGGCTGCAGCATATATACATAGGGAACCGGCAGTTTTTCTATGTTGATATCATCAATAAAAAGGTTAATACCGTATACGGTACCAAATTCGATATACCCCTTCTCCAGCCGTAATGGATCCGCGTCATCGGCGGATGCCACTTCAACGCCGTCGATGAACAGCCTGTGGGTTACACCTACGATTTGCAGTTCATATTCATGCCATTCGTTCAAATACGACTTTACATAGTTAGCGAGATAATAGTTACCCCCCTGCGTTGTTTTCCTCATAATAAAGTATTTTGAGTTATGGGTTCCCCACTCGAGGCAGTTGTTATTGGAGCTATCCACCGCTCTGTATCGCAATCTCCAGACGTTATAGTCCGGTGCATCGGGTTGCTTTTCGTATTTTGCTCTGAACTTGATTTTGAAGTTATCCATGCTGATGAAATCCGAATTTGTTAACTGCGCTGTTAAGTTAGGACCTGCTGACTTTCCGTTCAGGTTAAATACTTGGTTTCCATCCGGCAGTTTCACAACGAAAGCAGCACTATTGTTTACTTTCCAGCCGCTTGGTGCTGCGCCTACGGTTTCGGTTTCAAAGTTATTGGAGTAACTGTTGACGGGATTCGGTGTTGGTGACGTGGTAGAAGCAGGTGTCGGAGATGCCGTAGGAGTTGTTGTAGGAGTAGGTGTAGATCCTCCAGCCTTAACTTGAGTAACGTTTACATTGTCGACCCATACTGTCGCTGCTGTATCTCTCGATTTTACACTCACTCCGGCAACGCCCGCTGAAAATGAACTGTCGGCAAAGGAAG
Organism: Bacillota bacterium; assembly: GCA_023419605.1. Classification (GTDB taxonomy): domain Bacteria; phylum Bacillota; class Clostridia; order Acetivibrionales; family JAEZXR01; genus JAEZXR01. The sequence continues at coordinate 103,312 of JAEZXR010000103.1, forward strand.
TGATGCGTTGGTTATCTATGTAGAGGGTAAATTGGCTTCCTTCCGCAACAATGCGATAATCATGCCAGGAGGAAGTCAGGTTAAAGCCACTGATTACTTTGGATATGTCAAACTGTTGGCCGATGATGCTGGCAGCTCCCGCTACACTTTTGTACATTTCCACTTTATTTACGGCTTTGAACTCAAAAAAATAGAAATTTACTGCACTGCCGGAACCGCTATACCGGATGATGGCCCGGAACCGATCATCTGCCTTTGCCGAAAAACCAAACTCATAATCACTGGTGGTTTCAGGCATGATGGAGGTTTTCGCAATCAGATTTTTGGGGGTTGCGCCTACGGCTGCGGTTACTTTGGCAACGCTGCCGGAAGCAGCCGTATCCCTTTCAAGGACCCATCCCCCCGGATTATTCCATTTTGAGAGATCCGATTCAAAATCGTCTGCCAAAAATGTTGCATCTCCCGCCGTTGTCTGCGCATATACACTGAAACTTTGCAGCAAAATGCCGGAGAGCATCACGCATGCCAAAGCAAAACAAATCACTTTTTTAAACATTCCTTGGATTCCTCCTTATTCCTTCAAAGCAGAGAACAGAAGGCAGTAGTTTCTGCTACCACCTTCCCGGTCTCTTCCTTCGTTATGTTATTTTCCCATCTGTTCCTTATAGGATTGCGTTAACTCTTTGAGTATATCGTCTCCCCCCTGGGCCTTCCACTTGGTCACAAACTCATCAAATTTGCCGATGTCTGCGCCCATGATGATCTGTGTGAACACGGTATCACGTAATGTACATAATTCTTTGAATTTTGTCGTCTTTGTATCGGATACAAGGAATGCAGCGGCATCGGCGATTTGCCCCGGTGTACCCAGTGAAGCTTGAATCGGGCTGCTTCTTCTTAACTGAAGGGAATCCATATATCTGGGCACGCCTTTAATATTGGGTGCCAGGCTGAATCCCACACTTCTGTGGAAACCGTCGGCATATAAATTGGTTTTCGGATCTACGCCGCCTTTGATGCTTCCATCCATCTTGCCATCTTTTATGACATAATCCCGGTCCTTCTTACCCCAGTTCAGAAGCATATTTACTTCTTCCGTACATGCCTTATCGATGATGGAGAGTACGCGCTTCACGTCCTTGGTTTTCGCACTGATACAAGTGATTGTGCCGAACTCTGAACCAAAGCCGGCTACAGCCTTCCCATCGCTTCCCAGGAGCACCTGCCCAAAATCAATATACTTGAAGGGTGCTCCGTCCAGGTCTTCCTTGATGGTGCCGTCCTTATCCAATTTTCCTTGCTTTTTCAGTTCGAGGATTTCGATTTCCTTATCATAAAGACTTGGATTGGTCCACCAGGAAATATCGGAGAATACTTTCCCTGCAACATATTTTTCCTTTAAGTTTGGTTCCTTCAGCGTAGCAAATTCCTTATCAATGAGGCCTTCTTTGTACATTTTTTGCAGATAAGCCAGAGCTTCCTTCATTTTCGGACTAATGTCATATTGATCCACCTTATCGCCATTCATGTAGAAGTAGCCGGGTGTTACTCCGAATGCGCCAATCACGTGGTCAAAGGAATTGTTGGCATATCGCTGCTCTCCCAGGCTTGAAGAAAATGCTCCGAGAGGAATTACATCCGGTTTTGTTTCCTTGATTTTCTTCAGCTGGTTATAGTATTCATCCAGGGTCTTCGCAGGCTTTGCTCCGATGCTGTCCAAATAATCCTTCCTGTACATGGTTACAAATCGGTAGCCTGCTCCCGGGCCTGTGTTATAAGGGATTCCGTATATCTTGCCTTTCACCTTGGATTTATCCAAAACACTCTGATCAATGGATTTCAAAATGTTCGGGGTATCCTTTTGACTGACCATCGTAGTTATGTCTGCGAAAACCCCCTGTGTTGCATACTTCCTGTAATCGTCCAAAGAAAGACCTTTCTCGATTCGGACGATGTCCGGCACGCTTCCTGATGCGATTCGAAGACCCAACTTTTGTCCATACTGCTGAACATCCACCATTTCAATCTTAAACTTTACATTCAATGCTTCTTCTGCATCCTTCAAGCTTAGATCTTTTGCCGGGTCCACCGGGGCATTTGTACCCATGGCAGCCAACCAATCGATCTCATAGGGTTTCTCTGCTGCAGTTGTTGTAGCAGGTGGGGTTTGTTGGGGTTCAGCCTTTTTTGTACTGCATGCTGAAAACATCGTAACAGCCATGGTGATAGCAAGTGCCGAACTAAAAGCTTGTAACAGCTTTTTTTTCATTGAAACATCCTCCTTTTATTTGTAGTTTGTGTAAATCTATTTCACTTCAAATAGATCCTAAAATGTTATTTATCAAGGGTTTCAAGTTTTTTTGAGACAAAAAAACAATGACCCCCTCTTTTTTGGTATAATTGAGTCTCCTACAACCAA
>JAEZXR010000058.1 GCA_023419605.1 Bacillota bacterium
ATGTAGGATATGGAAAGACAGAAGTTGCTATAAGAGCTGCCTTTAAAGCCGTAATGGACGGAAAACAAGTTGCTTTTCTAGTTCCGACGACTATTCTTGCTCAACAACATTACAACACTATTGTCGAAAGATTTAAAAACTATCCTGTATCTGTCGAGATGTTATCAAGATTTAGAACAAAAAAACAACAGGATAAGATTTTTAAAGACTTAGAAAAAGGTTTAATAGATGTAGTAATAGGTACACATAGACTTCTTTCTGATAAGCTTAATTTTAAAGATTTAGGCCTTCTTATAATAGATGAAGAGCAGAGATTTGGAGTTAAGCATAAAGAAAAATTAAAAATTATAAAAGAAAATATAGACGTCTTGACGCTTTCAGCAACGCCTATTCCGAGGACTTTACAGATGGGGTTAGCTGGTGTAAGGGATATGAGTTTATTAGACGACCCGCCACAGGAGAGGTCTCCTATAACGACTTATGTCTTAGAGTATAATCCTCAGATAATAAGAGATGCCATCTATAGAGAAATAAATAGAGGTGGACAAATCTACTTTGTCTATAATAATATAGAGAGAATAGATGAAATGCGAGCAGAGCTTCAAAAGCTAGTTCCAGAAGCTAGTATAGATATAGCTCATGGACGCATGACAGAGAGAGCCCTGGAAAATGTTATGATGGATTTTATAGATGGAGAATTTGATATACTTCTATCTACAACTATTATAGAAACTGGTCTAGACATACAAAATGTTAACACAATGGTTGTGTATAATGCTGATAAAATGGGACTTGCCCAATTGTATCAATTAAAGGGTAGAATTGGTCGTGGCGATAGGACTTCTTTTGCATATTTTACCTATGAGAGAAATAAAGCATTGACAGAAATTGCAGAAAAAAGACTTATGGCCATAAAAGATTTTACAGAATTTGGTTCAGGTTTTAAAATAGCCATGCGTGATTTAGAGCTTAGAGGTGCAGGAAATCTTCTAGGGGAAAGTCAACATGGACATATAGCATCTGTAGGTTATGACCTTTATATAAAACTTCTTGAAGAAGCTATAAAGGAAGTAAAGGGTGAAACTTTAGAAGACAATAAAACAAAACTTGAGGATATATCTGTTGAGATAAAAATAGACGGATATATACCGGATGACTATATCACAGATACCAATGAAAAAATTGATATGTATAAACGCATCGCATCTATTCGTGATGAGGAAGAATACAGTGATTTAGTCGAAGAACTTATAGATAGATTTGGCGACTTGCCTAAATCCGTTCAAAATATAATGGATATAGCTATAATAAAATCTTTAGCTGGTAAAATAGGTTTTAGCCGAATAAAAGAGAAATCCAATAACTTAAGATTTGAATTTGAAGACAAAGATTTAATTGATATAAATACTATCTCATACTTAACTAAAAACTTTAATGGCAAATTATCTTTTGACTTATCACAAAAACCAAGTATAAATTTAGCATTTGAAAGAAAAAATTTAAAAGAGCCAATCGAGTTTTTACAAGTTTTAAATAACTTGAAAGTAAATGAGAATGATATATAATTATATAGTATAATATTTTCTAGGAGGAATTATAGTGAAAAAAAGACTATTAGCAATGTTAGTAGCTATGCTATCAATAAGTATGGTGCTGACAGGATGTCAAAAGAAACCAAAAGATGCCGTAGCAACTATTAGCGGTGAATATATTACAGTTGACGATATTCAACCAATATATGAAATGATAAAAAATCAATATGGTGGCGACGCTCTTTTCAATGATACTACCGACCAAGGTAAAGAAATGATACACAGAGCAAAAGTACAAGCTACACAAGAAGTAATCAACACAAAAGTTATGGAAAAACTTGCAGAAGATTACGGTGTAACTGTAGATGAAAATAAAGTAAATGAAAAATTAGAAGAAATAAAAGCTCAATTTGGTGGAGAAGAAGTTTTCAACCAAATAATCCAACAAGATGGTATGAGTGTTGACGACTTAAAAGAGAATATCAGAAAAAATTTATTGATGGCTGGTCTTAACGATAAATTAGTTGAAAAATATCAACCAACTGACGAAGAGATTGAAAAACAAATCAATGATAATAAGAAAAAATACACTGAGTATAATGCAAGTCATATACTTATAAAAAATACCGATGAAACAGGTCAAAAACTAAAAGGTGAAGAACTTAAAGCTAAAAAAGAAGAAGCAGAAGCTATCCTTAAAGAAATTAAAGATGGTGGAGATTTCGAAGCTATAGCTAAAGAAAAATCAGAAGATGGAAGTAAAGAAAACGGTGGAAATCTAGGTAACTTCTACGCAGAAAAAATGGTTAAACCATTTGCAAAAGCATTAGAAAAATTAGAAGTTGGCCAAGTTTCAGATATCGTTGAAACTGAATTTGGTTATCATATAATCAAACTTAACTCAAAAGAAGAAGATCCAGCAAAATTTGATGAAGATTATAAAAAAGAGATAACTGAAGAAATAAAAACTACAACTATCCAAGAAAATGCTCAAAAAGAACTAGAAAAAACTAAAAAAGAAATGAAAGCTAGAATCTTTGAAAATGCTGAAGGCTTAAAAGTTGATAAACTTGAAACAGAAGAAGACAAAAAAGACGAAGCTAAAGACGATAATAAAAAAGAAGAATCTAAAGAAGAAGTAAAAGAAGAAACTAAAGAAGCAGAAGATAAAAAAGAAGAAACTAAAGAAAAAGAAGAAAAACCTGCTGAAGAAACTAAAGAAGAAACTAAATAAAAATCCATAGTAAAATATGGAAGATTATAGTAAATAACACAAGAAAAGCTTGAAAAAATCGCATAAGTTGGGTATAATCTATTTGAACGTTATGAGAAATTAACGGATTTAGACATATCAAAATTAATTGGAATAATTATTTGCAATTAATGCAACTTAAATTATAGGAGGAGATAGTCAATGAACAAAGCTGAATTACTTACAAGTATCTCAGAAAAAAGTGGTTTAACAAAAGTTGAATCAGAAAAAGCTTTAAATGCTTTTATTAAAACAGTTGAAGAAACTCTAGCTAAAGGTGAAAAAGTACAATTAGTTGGTTTTGGTACATTCGAATCAAGAGCTAGAAAAGCAAGAGAAGGTAGAAACCCAAGAAATCCACAAGAAAAAATTCATATTCCAGCATCAAATGCTCCAGTATTCAAAGCTGGTAAGTCATTAAAAGAAGCTGTAAATAAGTAATTTTATAAAAAAGAATCAGGCATTGCCTGATTCTTTTTATTTGAGATAGGCTAGAATTTCTAGTCTATTTTTTTATTTTAAAAAAATTAATATATATTTTTACTTTTT
>JAEZXR010000060.1 GCA_023419605.1 Bacillota bacterium
CTGATTGGAGATGAATACACTGTACGCTTTGTATATGGCTTTCTATACTTTGCTGCAAGGCTTCTTCCATCTCGCAAAGCAGGACCAGGTGCCGGGCATAGGCAGGCATGGGTGGCTCCTGGGGTACCGGCTGTTCCTTCCAGCCAGGCGTCAGCAGCAAGGTGCAGGTATCCTTCAAAGCACCGTCCGCTCCGGCCTCTCCTTCCAATACCCTGGAGGAGAAGGCCTTAATCCGTATGCAGACCTTACCTTCCTTGTTGCACAAATCCACATCCAACTTTTGTACCGGGTCCTCCGCTCTGCTGCCTTCACTGCAGCGAACCCATGCCCACATCTCGGGTGTGCAGGGACTGTACAGGGTAAGTTCTTCCAGGGCAAAGGGCAGAACCGGTTTAAGGCCTGTCTGACTCTCCCATGGCGCAGCATTGCGGCTCAGCATCAACCCCAGGGATGCCTGTAAAGCAGAATCCATCAAACTGGGATGAAGAACAAACTGCTCCTTTGTATCCCATAGATCCGAAGGCAGGGAAAGCTTTGCCAGCACCTGATCTTCAGCGGCATATAACGTTTCTATGGCTTGATGGCCCGGACCATAATCGATACCCATTCTCTTAAAAACCTCGTAGCACTCGGTAGAAGAGAAAGTATTCGCACTGGCCCGGGAGCGTATAGCAGTCAAATCGAGATCTGGAACCTTACAAACCGGACATAGCAAAACATTTCCCTGGCTATGTATTACAGGTATGGAATCGGACACAAGGCCTTGACTGTATACTTCATAAGCAAGCCCTTCGTTACCTTGGGGGAAAAGACTTATATGAACTTGTACAGCTTCGTCTCCAACAACAACAGGGCGGGCCCAAACTACATTTTTAAGCTGAATTCCCCTTTGTTCTTCTGAAGTTTGCGTCGCCATTTCCACTGCTACTCTTGCCATCTCAAGGTAAGCTACTCCGGGTAAAAACTTCCGGCCCTTTACGACATGATCTTTCAGAAAAAATTCCTGCCCCGTGAAAGTTGAGGTGAAACGCTGCTCCCATAGGTCAGAGGTATTCTGATGCACTAGAGGATGAATCGCTGCTGTTATGGTTGAGCTTGGCTCAGCAGCAAATTCGGGTATTTTGTAATACTCTCGGGCAAAAGGATAGGTAGGCAGAGCAGCTAATCGCCGGACAGTTCCTTTGGGATACAGTGTATCCCATTCAATCCGGCTGCCTTTAACCCAAAGCTCTGCTAATTTTTTTACCCTCCTGTTTTTTAGTAAATTCCGGATAAATTCCTTACCCTCTTCCGTGTCGTCGATATTCATGCCTTCTTTTCTATTAACCTTTCCAATATATCGCTCTGATGAATTTGTCATATGGCCTTCTGCAACCTGCTGCAGTTGTGCCAGCAATGTTTCCTTATTGCCTGTAACAACCGCGAGACGGTGCGACATGCCTTCTCTCGCAACCTGGAATGTATACATGAAATCGGCAAGCGAAATATCTTTATGTGAACTTATATACTCCTTAACTTTTTTTGCATACGCCTGAAGCCCTTTCTGGGTTCCGGCCGAAAGAACGAATACACCCGGCGTTGACTCTGTAATCTGAAACGTCGATGCAATTTGTTCCTCTTTATCTTCTTCAATTACAAGATGTGCATTGGTACCGCTGAAGCCAAAGGAGCTGACGGCAGCCAAACGACCTCTCCTGCTGTTAGCCGGCCATTCCGTCAGTGAGGTGTTCACGAAAAACGGACTGCTTTTAAAATCGATATGTTCATTCTCTTTGCTAAAATGTATGGAAGGAGGAATTTGCTTGTTTTCCATACTCAATAAGACCTTAATAATGCTCAATATTCCCGCTGCCGCTGTTGTATGTCCGATATTTGCTTTCACAGAACCGATTGCGCAGAAGTGTTCTTTGGAGGTAGCCTTTTTAAAGGTATGATTCAACGCATGGATTTCCACAGGGTCTCCTAATTTGGTTCCCGTACCGTGCGTCTCAATATACTGGATGTCTTCTACGTGAATATTGTTTTTCTTATAAACGGTTTCCTCCAATTGGCTTTGAGACAGGAAGCTTGGAACGGTAATGCCGGATGTGCGGCCATCCTGGTTGGTGCCGCTTCCCCGTATGATCCCATATATATAATCTCCGTCCCGTTTTGCTTCCCTTAACCTTTTCAAGATAACAATGCCAACCCCATCTCCCACAACAATACCGTTGGCTGCATTATCAAAAGGACGACATTCTCCCGTAGGTGACAATACACCTGCATTTTGCATGGCGATAAACGCCGCCGGATGTGAATATACGGTGATTCCCCCGGCAATTCCGAGGTCAATCTCTCCGTTTTTCAATTGCTTGCAGGCGATGTCAAGAGCTACCAGCGAGGAAGAGCATGCGGTATTCACTGCCATTGCAGGTCCCTTTAAATCCAGAAAATAGGCGATTCGGGCAGCCAATATACTGGTATCCGATCCCAATAATGACAGATGGGTAAAGTCATGCAAAGCTGGAGCCCCCATAGTTCCGATAAATGTCCCTACTGACTGCCCGCACAGGGAATCGGATGCATACCCGGAGTCTTCCAATGCCGTATAACACTCTTCTAGCAAAATCCGCTGTGTCACATCCATTAATTCTGCTTCCTTGGGAGATATATTAAAGAATAAAGGATCAAAACACTCAATTCCTTCCATTGCACCATACCGGGCAGGAATGGGATTTGGATACTTGAGTCTTATAAAGTCAAGCCAACGTTGGTTTTTAATTTCCTGAATACAATCCTTCCCTTTGCTTACAACGTCCCAAAACTCCTCCTGCCCGCCAGCCCCGGCGCAGCGGCAGGATATGCCGATGATGGCAACATCGTCCATTTCTCTGCGTTCATCTTCAGTCAAAGCAGCGGGGCGGATCTTTTCTTCTATAGATGGAATTTCAACCCTATATTCAGTAATTTCACTTTCTTCAGCGTACTTTTCCGCCGGTAGAGTATGGGACCACTCCTCATCCTGCTTCTGTGGTGGAAAATCCACAGGGACAGCCTCTGCCACATACTTTGCCAGGGCGTCGATGGAATTGAATTCAAATATAACACTTGTAGGAAAATTCGCATTGAATCTGCCGTTAATTGCCTCTGTCAGCTCAACTGCATGGATGGAGCCTATCCCTAGTTCCTTAAATGTTTCAATTTCTTCCAGCTCTTCTCTTTGTAATCCCATAACTGCCATAAGAATCTCTGTCAAATCTTCCTTTATTCCTATAATGATTTCTTCCCCTTGTCGGAACTGACTGTCGGCATTCAGACTGCACATAGTAAAATCCCCCTCTTTGATTTAAACTGATCCGTACTATTTCCGCAAACCATCTCTGTGCTGAGGATACGGTACGCAACTGCTATTTCTCATTTCTTCCAAAGCTTTTATGTAGGGTGTCATGCAAGACAATTCCTTACTGTTATATTCCATAAGCTCTTTTTCACTGTAGATAACATTCTTTCTCAACTTAAATAGGCAATAACTGATCCAGCCTTTTTGAAGAGAGACTGAATTGTTCACAAAGTTTTGTATGGAATTCCGGGCTACTTGCGGCAAATCCCTTGTATTTTTTTCACACTCCGGGTCATAAAGATAGTTTGCAACCTGCGGGGAAACATCGATAATTTCCTCAATTATCAGTCCATGTTGTGACAGTATATTCACCCACGATTGCTTTGTCGCAATGCTGATTCCAATGTTGGGGTCTTCAATAGGCCCCCGCAAATTTGCGATAAAATCCATTAGCAATACTTTTCCGTCTTTGTTGAGTGCAGAGGCAATGTTTGCAAACAATCCCTGCTTATTGCGAATATGACAGCACACTTCGATTCCCATAATAATGTCGAAATGTCCCGGGAAAGGATCCTGTGCACTGTCTTTATTTAAAATTCTCACTTGAGAGCTTAGATTCATTTGCCTGATCCGCTCACTGCCAAGTTCCGCCTGGCCCTGAGAAATCGTAAATCCGCAAGTCCTGATATGAGGATACAGCTTTGCAATTTGAATGACGTCGGTTCCGTGCCCGCAGCCAAAATCAAGTACGGTCCGGATCCGGCCAAAATTCTCCTTGTAGAACAGAACCTGCCGCATTTCAATTTGTTTTGCTTTTACTAACTCCACTTCCTCCGGGTATAATTCAGGATTTAAAATCACCCGGCTCATGGAGAACCCTGGAATTTTGTGTTCAAAAGGGCAAAATGTCAAATACTCTTCTTGAAATTCCGTTTTCTTATTCATCGCATTATAGTTATAAAGCTCCGCCGCTTTGTTTTCATTATTTGAACCGGCTGCCACTGCTATTGGTTTCACCTGGGACTGCCCGGACGGGTCCGGGGTTATCCAGCATCTTCTTCTTTTAAACGGGTATGTCGGCAGAGCAATTCTCCGTACAGGAGTATGTTTGTGTAATTGCTCCCAGGGGATAGCGTTTCCTTTTACCCACAGAACCGCCAATTGTTCCAGATTGTCTTCTTTCAGGAAAGTCTGGACCACAGCCCGGCCTTCTTTTTTATCTGTTTTCAATGCACCTGTACTGCCCACAAAAATCAACTCTTTTGATAAATCCTTTGAGGCCAGAGAGCAAAAAACCTCCAGCTTGCGAGCCAGCTCTTCCTTGTTGGAAACAATTATGGCTGCACGTTCTTTCATGGCTTCTCTGCCTATTTGCAGAGTATATGCTATATCTGCAAGCCGTGCATTAGCCGCGGCATCACTAGTAAGAAAATCCACCATTTGTTCCGCGACCGCCCGTAGACGTTCGGAACTTTTGGCCGATAAAACGATTACTTGGAGGTACATGGAAGAATCTACCTGAATTTCTTCTTCCTTTTGCGGGATATACTCCTCAATAACCGCATGGGCATTGGTCCCACTGATACCTGTGGTGCTGATGGCACCTTTTCTCGGACGATTCTCCTCAGGTATCCACCTTTTGTTTTCTTTGTGTATGATAAAGGGACTTTGATTTAAATTTATAAACTCATTTGGGGATTCAAAATTATGTAGAGCCAAGAGCGTTTGTTCCTTCATCGCCATTAGCATGCAAATTAAGCTAACCACTCCGGAGGCAGCAAAGGTGTGTCCAATTAAAGGCTTGACCGAGCCCAGGGTACAGTATTGCTGCTTATCCGTATACTTGCCGAAAGCGCCGGATAATGCCTGAAGCTCTATGGAATCTCCTAATTTTGCCCCTACACTGTGGGTAAGTATATATTGAATCCCTGTGGGGTCTATATGGTACTTGTCATAAATGCTTTGGATCAATTCCTGCTGGCTTAATGGATTCGGAGCCGTGATGCCGTTGGTTTGACCGTCATAATTGACCCCGCTTGCTTTAATACAGCCGTAAATTCGGTCCTTATCCCGCACTGCTTTTGATAAGGGCTTCAACAGTACAACTGCCACTGCCTCACCGGGTACCAATCCATTGGCGCGCTGGTCAAATACATGGCAGTTTCCGTCGGAAGAAAGCATATTCGCTTTGCTTAAGCCCAGGTACATGGCTGGCGAAACAATCAGACTAACTCCCCCGGCTAAAGCCATATCACAATCTCCCTGACGTAAGGCTTGACAAGCCTGATGGACGGCAACCAGTCCGGAGGAACACGCTGCCGTAAGTGCAAAATTCGGTCCCTTCAAATCAAGCTTGTAGGCAATGCGTGCGGGCAAGGCAGCATTTTGATTGCTATTAACCATTCCTTTTTGTGCTGACAGGTCCTTATACTGGCTTTCTTCCACACCGACATAAACTCCGCACGAACTTCCTTTAATTTTTTCTCCCATATAGCCCGCGTCTTCCAGAGCATGCCATGCTTCTTCCAAAAACAAACGCTGCTGCGGGTCCATAAGCTCTGCTTCCCTGGGTGGAATCTCAAAAAACAGGGGATCAAATTTATCGATTTCTGTTATAAAGCTTCCCCATTTGCAGTTGGTTTTTCCGTCCTCTTTATGGGGGTCGCCGTCATAGAGCCGCCAATTCCAACGGTCGGAAGGAATCTCGGTAATACAATTTTTCCCTTCCTTCAAATTATACCATAATTTATCTATTGTGTATGCGCCTGGAAAACGCCCGCTCATTCCGATGATGGCAATAGGCTCAGGAACACTCTGTGGAGCCTGGTCTGCATTCCCTGGCGCAGCGCTTGCTGCAAAAGCAGGCCTTGGTGGCTCTTGAAGAATAGCTCCGACATCCGCAGCAGGTCTTACTTGCGGAGTATCCTTTTTAACTACTCCCTCCTTATAAAAAGCCTGAATGGCTTCCGGGTGCTTGGTTAAGAAATATTGACCCAATTTTTCAATGGTAGAATAGGCATAAAACAACGAAGGTGTAACCTCAATACTATAGTGGCGGCTTAATAAACCGGCAAGTTCACCTAAGCTGATGGAATCAAAGCCATAATCAGCCAGGTTCTGTTCTATATCCAATTGATGGATGGATATTTTCAGTATTTGCCCGATATAATTTTTCAAATCTTCTTCTATACATTGCTCTACACTGAGCTCTTCCATATCCGCTCTTCTTCCTATGTCCGGAGAGGACGGAGCCATAAGAGATGCCGTGGGAATATCCTCCTGTGTCATGCCCAGGAATCGGTACACCCTGGTAGGCTGTCCGGCTAGCACCAGATGCTGGATATTGTTTTGCGACAATATACGTTCAAATACCGCAGTTCCCTCCTCTGCTTCTAAAGAACGTTGGCCGCTGGATTTCAGGTACATTTTTGTGCTTTCGCCATCACCGGCACCCATTCCGGTATCTTTCCACAAGGGCCAGTTGATGACAACCGTTTTCCCCTGACGGTGCTGTTGATTCCGGTAATGTGCATAGGCCATTTGGAACCGGTTGCCTATAGCATAGTCACAGGAGCCAAAATCCCCCAGAATGGCTGAAGAGGATGAAAAATAACAGATAAAATCAAGCGTTTCTTCCCGAAGCAGTTCATCCAGAAGAATGGTTCCATCAATCTTCGGTTTTAGAACGGCATGGAGCCCTTGTATGTCTCTTTCCAAAATGCTTTGGTTTTCCTGAAGTCCGGCTGCATGAATTACGCCGCTAATTCCTCCGAAATCGGCCTTTGCCCGGATTAAGCCTTCTTTCATACGCTCCGTATCGCAGACATCCGCTTGAACATATAAAACCTTCCCTCCCAAAGCCTCCAACGCTTTGATTTTTGCCTGCTTTATGGTATCTATTGGAGATCGCCCCGTTAGGATTAGGTTGGCAGATTCTGTTTTGGCAAGATATTCTGCGAATAGAAGTCCAAGCCCTCCGCAGCCTCCTGTAATAAGATAAGTGCCCCCCCTCTTTAGCAGACTGCCGCCTGGCTGCAGGGTTGTTTTTCTGATACGGCATATATGCCTCTTTCCATCCCTATAAAGAGCACTTTTGGCATTTGTGGCTTGGAGTTCACCCAAGAGCTTTTGCGTCCAGGCATCTACTTCGATAGCTGAATTTTTATCTGAAGCCTGCTGAAAAATCACCGATACCGAAACGCCGGGAAGCACCATTTTTAAAGAACGTTCAAACCCGATCCATGCTTCGACATAACAGCGCTCCATTTCATCCGTATATTTTCCAGCGAGCAGCAGCCGTGCAGGATATATCCTTGCACAGGCCATTGCCTGCAAAATATATGCAATGCATGAAATATCCTTTATGCGGCTTTTATCCTCAAGAGCCCATAAATATAACAGGGCATTTACCCCAGGATAATCTTCTCCAATGCTTTCAAAAGCTTTTTTATAGGTATCGCCCTCTGTTGTGGAGATACTGTATTTTTGTTGGGATTGCTTTTGATAGGTTATGCCTTGTGAAATAAAAATCATCCTTGTCTGCGGATAAAGCCTTTGCACCGTATCCACAATTGTTTTCTGGGTCTCTGCCTTTGAAGCAAAGCAAACCACAGTTTTTATCTCTTTTGATAAGGTTTCCTCTAAAGCTTGCTCCTGCCACACTTCTTCAAATGTCAGTATTTCACTATCTTCCTGAGAGCAGCCATGAGTGTCTTGCAGCTTATATTCCGCTTGCCCAAGGCGGATTTCGGTACGGGCTGCGGATACCCAACAGCGAATTTTTGCAAATGGATAAGTGGGCAGGCTGACACGGTGCGGCTTGTTTTCTCCGTACAGCTTATTCCAATCCAGCGCAAGACCTTTTACCCAGAAGTCTGCCAGCTTCCCGTATTTTTTGCGTTGAATCCACTTGTCAATAGTTTCCTGCATTTCTTCATCGGCAGCCAAGCCTGCGAAAGTATCCCTCTGGTGCTTCGACTGTCCGCGATATAGGTCCTCTATATCCGTCTGTCCTTCTGCAAAGCTTTTGAATTTTTGTAAAAGCTCCTCCGTGGAACTCACAATGAGTGCCAGGCGCTCTTCCATAGCTTCACGCCCTGTTTGGAGGGTATAGGCCATATCCTCCAGGTTGATATTGCCTGCAAGCTCCTTATCGTCGATTGCAGCAGCCAATTGCTGAACCCGTTGTTTAAGCCTTTCCTCATTCTTGGCCGACAGTACGATGATCACAGGATTCTCTTCCGGTTTTCGTTCTTTGAGCCTGGGAACATACTCTTCAACTATAATATGTGCATTCCCTCCGCCAGCCCCGAAGGAGGATATGCCTGCAATCCTTGGGTATTCCTTCATCTCCCCGTCCATTTCCACCTGGGGCTGCTGCCAGTG
>JAEZXR010000011.1 GCA_023419605.1 Bacillota bacterium
AGTTATAAGTACATCTGTTTTTTCTAATCTTTTTAAAATTTCTGTAGAAAGAGTCTCGATATCATCTTTACACACAGATGAGTCCAATAAATTAATGCCTTCTTGCTTTAATTGTCCGCCCATAATAAAGTTTGAACTACTATAAATATGTCCTTTCAACAATTCCATTCCTGGAAGTAAAAGTTCACTACCTGTAGACAAAACAGATACCTTAATAGGTTCAATTATCTTAACTTTATCCAACCCTACGCTGGCTATAAGTCCTAAGTGTACACTTTTAATTTGTGTGCCTTTAGTTAATAATAGTTCACCTTTTTTTATATCTTCACCTTTAGGGCAGTAAAAATCATGTTTTTTAGGATTTTTCCTAATATCTACATAATCGACACCGTAATCAGTATCTTCTTGTTTTACTATGGCATCATAACCTTGAGGAATTTCCCCTCCTGTCATAATCCTTATAGCGGAATTTTTTAAAGGCTCAATATCTTTTGAATCTCCAGCTACTACTTTTTCTAAAACTTTAAGTTTTTTCAACTCTCCATCAGAAAAATCTTCGCTTCTAACTGCGTATCCGTCCATTGCTGACTTAGGAAACTCAGGAACATTAATAGGAGAATATATATCCTCTGCTAAAACCATATTTAAACTATCATATAGTCCAACCTCTAATATATCGTTTCCTTTTATAATTTCTTTTTTAAGAATTGCCTGAGCTTCTCTAACTGTCAACATTATAATCTACCTCTTTTATTAATTTATTTATTCTCTTTCAGTTTTTTCTTTAAATTTTTTCAATCCTGGAACTACTACTCCACCCACTATATTACCAAGAGTTATAACAAGCATACAAATTATTGCATGGCTTGACCAAACTCCTGCCATTGAAAAATAAAACATATCTGCGATACTATGTTCATAACCACATAATATAAACATCATTACGCCATATACAATACCTAAATATTTTCCTACTGAATGTGGGTTATTTTTATATTGTTCAACTGCAAACACTACAAATAGGTTACACATAAATCCTAATAAAAACAAGCTTAAATATGTATCATCTAATTTAACTTGACTAACTGCACTAGCTTTTTCTAAAACTGCAGGCGCTAGTCTAGTTCCCTTAATTATCATTGCTATTAAATACGCACCTATAAAATTACCTACATATACTAAAAGTAAAAATGGTGTGTATGTCTTTGGATCGTTATCAAAAAAATAACCTACTTTTCCTGTAAATAAATTATACCCTAATGTACAAACTGCAAATAATCCAGCTGAGAATAAAAATGCTCCTACTACTTTATTCTCCATCAATAGATTTATTACTCCACCACTAGCTATGAATGCACCAGCTAGTATTGCATAAATAAAATTACCTAATTTTTTCATATATTATCCTCCTCTTGTAAATAGATGTTCATTCTATCTCTCTTGGCAAATCCTATCACTGTAAGATTATGTTTTTTTGCCAATTTTAGAGTCTCTGAAGTTGGTGCAGATCTAGATACTATAACTGGAATACCCGCATTTATAACTTTCATAGCTATAGAGCTTGGAATACGGCCACTTGTATATACTATTGTGTTTGAAAGATTAATATTTTTTAAAATCGCTTCACCTATCGCTTTGTCTAAGGCATTAAACCTTCCTATATCTTCTGCAGATATTAAAAATTTGTCTTCTGATGATAAAAAAACCGTATGAATATTTCCTGTGTCTGAAAATAATTTAGTACCATTTAATAAATTATTCATATTTTCTAAAATAAAATCAGGCTTCCAATTTATTGGTTTTAATATTCTATTTTTCTTTCCTAAGTTTATATTAAAGTCACCACTATCAGATAATATATCACCGTTATGTATTTTAAATTCTCTATATAGATAAATATCTAATCTATGATTCTCTACGTCAACTTCTATACTTTTTATATCATCTTTTGAATTTATAATTCCTTGTGTATAAAGGTAACCTACCGAAAGTTCTTCTAATTTTTCAGGTATCGTCAATAATTTTATAAATTTTTCTCCATTTAAATATATATCTAATTTATATTCATCTAAAACTAAATCATCCATATATGTAAAATTATTATTTTCATATCTTTTAATCTTTACCTTAGTCTTCATAGCCTCACCTATTTATATAAGAGGATACACCTTTAGGCATATCCTCATATATTTAATTATTGTATTTTACTTACTTTTACTGCACATACTTTATATTCTGGTATCCTTGCAAAATTATCTAAGGCTCCATTTGTTACATAGTTTGCATTTCCATCTGGGAAGTGGAATGTCATAAATACTTCATCTTCTGAAACTTTATCGCCTACAACAGCTTTTGTTTCAATTTCTCCACGTCTTGATGAAACTTTTACTTTTTCTCCATCTTTTATGCCAAGTCTATCTGCATTTTCTTTGTTTATTTCGATATAAGATTCTCCTGCAACTTCCATTATACCTTCAGTTCTATGAGTCATAGCACCTGCATTATAGTGATATAACATACGTCCTGTTACTAAAAGTAATGGATAATCATCACAAGGAAGTTCTTGAGATTCTCTGTATTGTGCTGGATAGAAATATCCTAATCCTCTAGCAAAATTACCATCTTTATGCATTATATAAGTTCCTGGAGAGTTTTCATCTGTACAAGGCCATTGTAAAGTTTCGCCTCTATCAAGTCTTCTATAATTTATACCTCTAAATGATGGTGTAACAGATGATATTTCATCCATTATTTCTTCAGCATTTTTTCTTTCACAGCTATATCCCATTAAGTTCATAATATCGTAGAATATATCAGTATCAAGTCTTGCTTCACCACGAGGTTCAACAGCTTTTC